>CAYONT010000001.1:0-100157 GCA_964405405.1 uncultured Comamonadaceae bacterium
CGACGGCGGTGCGCCCCGCAGCGACCGCGGCCCCCGTCCCACTTCGAATGGGGCTGGACCCAACAACCCGCCCCAATGACCCCGTTGCCTCCGCGAACCCAGGGCATCCTCCGCCAAGCCGTGGGCCGGCCCCTGGGATGGCTAGGGATGTCGGTTCTACTGGCAGCATGGGGGATGAGCGCAGGATGCCGGCCCGACGCCATCTTTGCCGGGAGCGAAGCCATCCCTGAAACCGGCTGGGAAGCCGATGCCCCCGTCGCATTCGAATGGACGGTGCAAGACACCACCCTGCGACAGGATTTTTTTCTTGACATCCGCCACGATCAAAGCTATCCCTTTAGCAACATCTACCTCTTTCTGGACGTCAATTTTCCCAACGGCAAACGTTTGAGGGACACGGTTGCTTGTGATTTGGCCGATGAACAAGGCCGATGGCTTGGCTCGGGTTTTGGCAACATGGTGGACCAGCGGGTTCGGTTTCGAAACGGCAATGCTTTCCCGATTCCGGGCAACTACCGGATGGAAGTTCGCCATGCCATGCGGCTCAATCCGCTACCGGGCATTCACGATGTGGGATTTCGGTTGGAACGGTCCCGCGTGAACACGGCGGAGTGAGGACGGTCGGGGCGGTGTTTTCCGCAGCACTGACGGCGCGGTCAGTGGGGAGTGCGATGCCGCATGCGGTCCCTTGCTTGTAGAAACAAGGCCCGAAAGAGCAGGACCCAGGGCGTGCCGTGGAGGGCAAAGTCGAACCAGTCCATAGCCCCCATGCCTACGGCGCCGCCCGCGATCCAACGGAGCTTGCCCCACAGGTGGGGTTCAGGGAAGAACGGCGCCAGGCCCAAGGTCAAACTCACCACAAGCCATGTGGCTACCGATCGAGAAAGGGACATCAATGGGAAGATTGCGTGCGGTTTGACTGGAAGGGGGCGAGGGTTTGGCCTAGAAAATCATCCGGCATGTTCTCATCGCCGTCATACCCCAGCTCAATGTCGCGCCCGTCATGGGGAATGTAGGAGGTTCCAAACAGGTAGTCCCACAGGCTCAGACTGATGCCAAAGTTGACGCCATAGCGCAAAGGACCTTCTGTCGGGATGGCCTTCGCATGATGCCAGATGTGCATCTTGGGATTGTTGAGGATGTACCGCAAGGGGCCATAGTCCCACCCAACGTTGGCGTGGTTGATGTGGCCGATGAGCAGTGCGATGAAGTGAACGAAGAAGAAGTCCTGCAGTCCGAAGCCGATCATGGCCAGTGGAATGTACTGGATGCTCTTGTACACGACGGTTTCCATCCAATGGTATCGCAGGTGGGCGGCAAAGCCCATCTCCTTGACGCTGTGGTGCACTTGGTGAAACTTCCATAGCCAAGGTACGCGGTGCAGCAGGCGGTGGGTCCACCATGAAATGAAGTCGACCAATACGAACATCAGCAGAAGCTGGGACCATCGGGGCCAGGAGGTTACTTCAATGGCCACGAGGTTCTCGATGCCGAAGGCCAAGCCCAAGGTCTGGTTGAAGGCTTCCACGACTACGTTGCTCACGGCATTGTAACCGATGAGGCTAAAGAGGAAGAAATTGAAGAACATGTAGAACCCATCCAGCCAAAAGTCTTTCCGGATGGTCCGCTGATTTTTTCGCCAGGGCATCCATCGCTCCAAACCCCACACGGCGTAGGAGACGAGGATGAGCAGGTAGAAGTAGTTCTCAAACCAGGGTTTCCAGTCGTGACCAAACGTGAGTTCGCCCCAGAGATAACGGCCGTAGCCGACGAATCCCTCGATGAAGATGTCCCAGTAGTGTGCCATGGGGTGCGGAAGGATCAGGGTTGGATGGGGTCATTCATGTCAACGGGAGCACCGGCATTGCGCCAGGCACCCATGCCGCCACGCAGGTTGTAGACCTCTCGGCCTCCTTCGGCTCGGAGACGTTCCATGGTTTTTCCACTGCGGCCGCCGGATGCGCAATAGATGAGGAGGGGACGATCAGCGGGTAGATTCGCAAGTGCTTCCGCGAAACCGGGTGCATTGAAGTCGATGAGCTGAGCGCCTGCGATGTGGCCCCCATTCCATTCTTCGGGCGTTCGGACGTCCACCACCATGGGTTGTGTGAGGGTGGTCATAAGGGTTTGGAACTCCGCCACATCCACATCACGGTAGACCCCAGTGGTGTCGGATGCCTCCGAGTTTGCTACCGCCTCCGTTTGCGACGCAGGGGCGTTGTCGGAGGTGGGGGCGCCTTGGCAAGCACCCAACGAATACGCTGCCGCGAGGAAGAGGCCCATGGGAAAGAATGACAGTCGAGAAGGGGAGGTCTTGGACATGGTGATCAGGTGAAAGAAGGTTTGTTCTGCTGAGCAAAGCTATCGCGGAGGACCTTGTGCCGATGTGACCTGGGTTACGCCAAGGGGTTTCTTGGAGGTGGGTTGTGCTCGGGGGCAGCATTCCAAAGACCCAAAAAGGGTTGTTGGTGTCCGGTGGATGTCAGAAAGGCATGGGGTCTGCTTAAATTGGGGGACGCAAAATTGAAGCCATGGTTCGGTTTGACATTTCTGTGATTGCCCTTCGTTGGGGAGTTGCATGGGGTTTGTTGGGCTTGGTGTTTTCACCTCTTTGGTCCCAGACGGAACCGGCGGCACCACCAGCCGGTGAGATTCGCTACTGCGGGCAACCGGCCATGACGCAGAAGCTGTTTGAAAGGCACCCCCATTTGCATGTCCAAGCGGAGGGTGCGGATGCCCAGTTGGAATGGGAAACCCGCAATTTTGTGGAGTCGGGGAACCGCGATGAGATCATTGTGATTCCGATGGTTTTCCACATCATCCATAACAACGGACCCGAGAACATTTCGGATGAACAGGTTTACAGCGCATTGGAGGTTCTCAACCGGGATTTTCGGTTGCTCAATCCCGATGCATCGACCATCGTTTCGGATTTTGCGGGCATCGCCTCGGATGTAGAGATTGAATTCCGTTTGGCCCAAAAAGATCCATCGGGCAATTGCCACAGCGGCATCAACCGGGTGGTGAGTGCCTTGACCTATGATGGGTCGGATGCCGTAAAGGACCTGATTTACTGGCCGCGCAACAAGTACCTGAACATCTGGGTGGTCGAAAATGCCTCAGGGGCTGCGGGATATACCTACCTTCCGGGGTCAGTCAGTGGCAACCAAGGGGCTGGCATCGATGGCATCGTGGTCAACCATGATTACACGGGCAACATCGGAACGAGCAACAATTATCGCTCTCGGACCCTGACCCACGAGTGTGGGCACTGGATGAACTTGCGGCATACTTGGGGCAACGGCAACGAGCCTGGATTGGATTCCAATTGTGACCAAGATGACCTGGTTTCGGACACGCCCAATACCATCGGCTGGGTGGCTTGCAACCTGGATGGGGAGTCTTGTGGGTCATTGGACAACATCCAGAATTACATGGAGTACAGCTATTGTAGCCGCATGTTCACGGAAGGTCAGCGGACCCGGATGCGGGCGGCCATGAACAGCAGCACGGCCCAGCGCAACCAATTGTGGACAGCCGCGAACCTCGCGGCCACGGGCACCAATGGCACTTCGGTCCTGTGCGCAGCAGATTTTTCGACCAGCCGGCGAACCATTTGTGTCGGTGATTCGGTCCAGTTTCAGGACGAGAGCTACCACGGGGTAACCAGTTGGGCTTGGGATTTTGGCGATGGCAATGGGGTTTCGGGAACAGGGGAGGGGGCTCAGTCGCCCTGGCATACCTACACGGAGCCTGGGATTTACGACGTTTCGTTGACAGTGGGCAACGGCATCGCTACGTTGACAGGAACCGAGACCGGTTTCATTCAGGTATTGGACGCAGGTGAGATGCCTTTGCCTGTGGCCGAGGGTTTTGAATCGGGATTGCTTCCAACGACTTGGTATGTTGTGGATGAGGGAGGGGACGGTTTGACCTGGCAATTGACCTCAACGGCGGCTGCAACGGGAACGCGGTCCTTGCTCATCCAGAACTGGAGCAACACCAGTGAGTTTGCAAAGGAGCAGTTGATTTCTTCCACCATGGACATGTCCAATGCGAGCGAGATCGTGGTGTCCTACAAATGGGCATACAGCTTCAAAGGGAACAACGCGAGCACGGATGACACCGATGACCGACTCAAGGTCTATGCCTCATCGGATTGCGGTAAGACGTGGGTGTTGCGCAGGATGCATCGGGGGTTCACGGATTTGCCGACGGCGCCACCGCATGTATTCCCATTCGTTCCAGCAGACGCTTCCGAGTGGACTTCGCACACGTTGGTCTTGCCTCAGGCGGAGTATTTTACGCCCAACTTCCGTCTGCTCTTTGAGTTTGAAAGCCGCTTGGGAAACAACCTTTACCTGGATGACATCAACATCATGGCCCCCGGCGCGGTGGGATTGACGGACCTGTCGGGCGCTGCGTTTGCTGCACCGATGTTGATGCCCAATCCCTCCTTAGGGGAAACGGCTTGTTGGTTTGGTTTGGCCCAGCAGGCACCGGTGGTAGTTGAGGTGTGGGATGCCTCCGGCCGACTCGTACACGCGATGGACGCAGGTACCTTGGGCGCCGGGATGCACCAGCTGACCTTGTCCCCCTCGTGGGGAGTGCCTGGTTTGTATTGGGTGCGTGTGGTGGCGGCTGGAAGTCCGGGAAGGCCGGCCCAGTGGCTGGTGCAGTGAGGCACCAGGGCCCACGAAAAAGCCCCGTCTTAGGACAGGGCTTTTCGGGGCATTAGGATGGAAGGGGTCAATTCTTGGTTCCAATCAAAATCGATACGCATCCTTCGTGTTGGATGGCAGATTTGGTGGCTGGAACTTGGATGTTGACGCGGAGTTGTTGCGTGGTTTGGACCCGGAAGTCCACTTTGTCGGCACCACCTGCTTTTGCGCTGTTGAACAGGGTTTTGCCTTTCGCATCCAAGATTTCAAATTGTACGTCTCCCAGAACGGGGTGGCTGCAAATGGCCAGCCGGTAGTTGGTGCCGCCGAGGAAAGTCAACAACAGTTCTGCTTGGTCTCCCGGAATCAGAATGGCACTGTTGTAGTTCTCGTTCAAGGTATAGCCGTCCATGATGGGCAGGCAGTTCTTCTTTGTGAACGCCCGGCATTGCGCAGAAGCGGTTTGGGGCAAGGAGGCAAAGGCCATGAGCGCGAGGCCTAGGGCGAGGGTCCAGGCTCTGCTGGAACGCAAGGGTAAGGATGAGGTCATCGTTGGGGGCATCTTGGGGTTCATAGCGCCGAAATCATTTCACCCATTGGGTCCGAACATTTTGGATGGCCGAGGTGATGGCCTTCAGGGTGGCGTCGGATGCGGTGATCTCGTCACCACCGCCCACCACAAAGCCGCCGTCGGCACTTTGTTCAGCGAATCCTTCTGCTTCGGTCACTTGTACCTGGGCAAAGGCGGCTTCCACCTGGGCCATGCTGGCGAGCAACGCTGTCAATTCGGGGGTGGGCTCGTAGCTGCGGCACAAGCGCATGACGTCATCTAGGGTGAGTTTCTGCTCCGCAATGCGCGCTTTGAGTTCGGTGGGCGCTTGGCTGATATGTTGGGTAGCCAGGAACACGCCTTCTACCCAACCGCCCAGGACCAACATGGCGCTGAGGTCTTCCATTCCGTTTTCTTTGAGGGCTTCATTCAAGGAGGTGAACGTCTCCGAAACGATCTGCACCAGGGCATCCCGGTCTCCGCGGTTCGCCTCTGCCCGGGCCATCACTTCTTCGTTGAGCACGTCACTGATGCCCAGGCTTTTGCTCAGTTCTTTGACCGCCGTTAGGTATTCCAAACTGACCGAATTCTCCTCAAAGATGGTGGCGTAGCTCAAATCCGCTCCGTAGACACCCAGGGCAACAGCCTGGCGATCGCTCGTCACATAGCGGGTCCGGGAAGCGGTTGGGTGCATGTGCTTCTTCTCGAATTGGGCACCACTCCGCTGCACCAAGGCAGCCGTCTCCATGGGTGAGGGAGCAGCATAGAAAATCTGCTTGATGGTGTTGGTTCGGCTGGCATCGCCCATTCCTTCTGGGTCGAAGGTGGGTGCTTCCGTGGTGGGTTGGGCGGGTTGGTCGTCCCCACAGCCGGTCAAGAGCCCCATTCCGATGACCGGAAGCAGGGCAGCGAGCCACAGGGTGCGGAGAGAAAGGAAGGGCTTGTGCTGCATGGTGGTTGCTTTTTGTCAGGGCGAAAATGGCCCTTGCGTCCACCTATACGGAAAGAACCTCCGGAAAGTTCTACACCGCTTCTTGTTCAGTGTGCTTCGAGCCAGTCACGCCCCGTTTGCAGGTCCACCAGCAGCGGTACGGAGAGCGTCACCGCGTTTTCCATGGCTTCTCGGATGATGCGCGAAGCCTTCTCGACTTCGTGCAGCGGAGCATCAAATACCAGTTCATCATGGACCTGAAGCGTCATCTGGGTGGACAAACCGGCAGCCCGGAGGGCAGCTGGCAACCGCACCATGGCCACCTTGATGATGTCTGCAGCGGAGCCTTGGATGGGGGCGTTGACGGCATTGCGTTCTGCAAAAGCCCGGACATTTGCATTGGCAGAAGAAATGTCCGGCAGGTAGCGCCGCCGGCCCAACAACGTTTCCGCGTAACCGGTTTCGCGAGCTTTCGCCACACAGTGCGCTGTGAAGTCCCGCAATCCAGTGAACTGCGCAAAATAGGCGTCGATGATTTCCTTTGCTTCCGTCCGTGAGATGCCGAGGTTCTCGGCCAAACCAAATGCCCCCTGGCCGTACAAAATGCCGAAGTTGACCGCCTTCGCCTTGCTCCGCATCTCCCGGTCCACGGCATCCAAGGGAACCTGGAAGACCCGGGCTGCCGTGGCCGTGTGGATGTCATGGCCACTCAGGAAGGCCTCGACCAATCCGGGGTCTTGGCTCATGGAGGCGGCCACGCGCAATTCGATTTGGCTGTAATCCGCGGCAATCAACACGTGGCCGGCATCCCGGGGGACAAAGGCCCTTCGAATGGCCCGTCCTTCTTCCGTTCGAATGGGGATGTTCTGGAGGTTGGGATGGGAAGAACTCAGACGCCCTGTGGCGGCTACGGTTTGGGCATAGTGGGTGTGAACCCGGCCGGTCTTGGGGTCGATGAGCTTGGGCAGGGGTTCCACGTAGGTGCTGCGCAATTTCTTCAGGCGGCGGTAGTGCAGGATCTCCGAGACGATGGGGTGTTTGTCCAGCAACTTGCTGAGCACCTCCTCGCCTGTGGGGTACTGGCCCGTGGCGGTGCGCTTGAGGCGGGCCGGAATCTTGAGTTCATCGAACAGCACGTCCCCGAGCTGCTTGGGCGAGTCGATGTTGAAAGGGCGCCCGGCCATTTCATGAATCAGGTCTTGCAAATCTTGGAGCGAGGCTTCCAACTCCGAGCTATAAGCCGCCAAGGCACCGGCATCGAGCCGCACTCCTGCCCATTCCATGTCTGCCAGCACCCGGATGAGGGGCATCTCCACTTCCCGGGCCAGTTTTTCCGCCCCCACTTCCCGGAGTTGTGGGCCAAACTTCTCAGCCAACTGCCACGTAATGTCTGCGTCTTCGCAAGCATAGTCCCGGATGTCCGCTGGCTCCAAATCTCCCAAAGACCTCTGTTCCTTGCCCTTCTTCCCAATCAGGGCCTCAATGGGGATGGTCTCATAGCCGAGCTCCACCTCCGCCAGTCGGTCCATCCCATGGCCGCTCTCGGGTTGCAACAGGTAATGTGCCACCATGGAATCCCAGAGATTGTTGCCGATTTCCAAGCCTTGGGCACGCATGACTTGTAGGTCAAACTTGAGGTTGTGCCCTACACAGGTTTTGTCCGGATGGGTCAACAGCGGCCGAAGGGCTTCAATGAGTTCGTCTCGGGACCAAGGTCCGCCCGCAACCGGGATCCACCAAGCCCTTCCTTCGCCCGTGGCGAGGGAGCAACCCACCCACCCGGCGTTCCGTGCATCCAGCCCCGTGGTCTCGGTGTCGAAAGCGAAGGACGTCTGGTCCATGCAGTGCGCCAAGGCGGCGTGGAGCGCCTCCCAGTCTTGGACCAAGGTGTAGGCGTGTGGAACGTCGGCCAGTCGCTTGAGCCCCCGGTCCCAAGCAGGGGAACGGGCGGCGTCCCCCGCCGGGTCCGCCCCGGCCAGACCTTCGGCGCCCCCTCCCTCCGGCGCCCCGGCCGCCCCCCCCCCAAACAAATCCAGCTGCCCAAGCCCAGCCGCCCCCTCCTTCCCCTTCCGTGCCCCCCGGCTCCCCGCCGCCTGGCCGGCCCGCTCCGCCCCCGGGGCCCGCTCCGGCTCCGCCGCCACTGTCCCTCCCTGAAAAACCTCGGCCACCCGCCGTCCCACCGTCCGAAACTCCAGCGCCTCCAACTGCGCATTGAGCAACCCCACATCCGGGTGCCCCATCCGCATCGCCTCCAGGTCGACCTCATAAGGGATGTCCAAACAAATCGTAGCCAACGACTTCGACAACAAGGCGGACTCCCGGTTCGCCTCCACCTTCTCCCGCATCTTCCCGGGCAGTTCCGCCGCGTGCTCCAGCACTGCCTCCAAGGAGCCATACGTGGCCAGCCACTTGACAGCCGTCTTGGGGCCCACCCCGGGAATGCCCGGGATGTTGTCCACGCTGTCGCCCATCAATCCCAAAAGGTCGATGACCTGCAGGGGATGCTGGACCTCGAATTTGGCACACACCTCCTCCGGGCCCCACACCTCGGCCCCATCGCCATTGCGCCCGGGCCGAAAAATGCGAACCCGGTCCGTGACCAGCTGCCCAAAGTCCTTGTCCGGCGTCATCATGTAGACATCGAAGTCCTCACGGGCCGCATGTTGCGCGATGTACCCGATGAGATCATCCGCTTCGTAGCCCTCGAGGGAGATCATGGGAATGTCAAAGGCCCGAAGCAACTCCACAATCAGCGGAACAGAACGCTTGATGTCCTCGGGTGTTTCGTCCCGGTTCGCCTTGTACGCGGGATATTGCACATTGCGGAACGTGTCCCCGGGGGCGTCAAACACGACGGCCAAATGCGACGGCCGCTCCTGTCCCAGTACATCCAGCAGCGCATTCGTGAAGCCGAACACCGCCGAAGTGTTCACCCCCTTGGAGTTGATGCGGGGGTTTTTGATAAAGGCATAATACGCCCGGAAGATGACGGCGAAGGCATCAATGAGGAAGAGTTTCCTCTCAGCGGGAGCGGTGATCATGTCCGCAAGTTAGCGCGGTCCCCCCCGGAATCACCGCTGAACCGGTCGTTTCCAGATGGGCACCGTACTGCACGGCTCACCGTACATGACCGATGCGGCCAGGGGCTGCAGCCGCTCGATGAGCACACTCAGGGCCACCGCCCCGCCGGCGTCGGAACAACCTTTGATCACGAGACGCGCATCGCGGAAGGCGGAGAGATCTTTTGAACGGATTTGGTCTGCGATGAGTTGGTTCTTCACTTCCTCCACGTTTCCTATGCGGACGGATGCCCCCAAAGCCACCAAGCGCGATGTCGCCAGCATCCAGGCCCAGTCCGGCAAAATGGCGTCGGTGGAGCAATGCAGCGCCACCTGTTTGCCCGTGTAAGCCTCCGCGCTCCAAGCCTGCAGTGCATCCCGGAATTCCCCTTCCTTGAGCACCCAGCCCTGCCACAGGTACGAAGCCAAGTCCACAGCCACCAAGGTGGGTACCTGCACCCATTGGGCCAAATCCACCGTCACCAAGCCACTGGCTTCGACCCGGTTGCGAATGGGTTCTTCCGCTTCGGTCATGGGTTGCTGTTGGAGTTCAGGCGCGGGTCATGCCCAGCGGCTTGAGATTTCGGTTTGCCCTTTCTGCCACCAAGGCAATGGCCACTTCGGCGATGCCTTTGGCGTCATAACCGCACTCTGCATACAACTGCGGCTGGGAGCCGTGTTCTACGACGCGGTCCGGGATGCCCAAACGGCGAACCTGGGCTTGGTATCCCTGCTCAGCCATGAATTCGACCACAGCGCTGCCCATGCCCCCCAGGATGCATCCGTCCTCTACGGTCACCACCGCGTCGAACGCACCGAATACCTCGTGCAGCATGACTTCGTCGAGCGGTTTTGCAAACCGCAGGTCGTAGTGTGCCGCATCGATGCCTTGCAGCGCACATTGTTCCGCGGCGCGGGCCGCCTCCGTGCCGATGGCTCCGATGCTCAAGATGGCAACATCTGTGCCCGACCGCAACTTGCGTCCCCGTCCTACAGGGATTTCCGCAAAGGGTTGGCGCCAAGCCACCACCGATCCGTTGCCCCTGGGGTAACGTATGGAATAAGGTCCTTGCTGGCACTCGAGCGCCGAGTACATCATGTTGCGCAACTCGATTTCGTCCATGGGGGCAGCCACGACCAAGTTGGGCACGCAGCGCATGTACGCCAAGTCGTACGCCCCGTGGTGGGTGGGCCCGTCCGCCCCGGCCATCCCCCCCCGATCCAGGCAGAAGACCACGTGCAACTTTTGGATGGCCACGTCATGAATGACCTGGTCGTAGGCCCGTTGCATGAAACTCGAGTAGATGTTGCAGAACGGAACCAGACCCCGTGTTGCCATGCCCGCCGAGAAAGTCACCGCGTGCTGTTCCGCAATGCCCACGTCGAACGCCCGATCGGGCATTTCGTCCAACATGAACTTGAGCGAGGAACCCGTGGGCATCGCCGGAGTGACCCCCACGACCTGTCGGTTGCGTTCTGCCAACTCGATCAGCGTCAGACCGAAGACGTCCTGGAACTTCGGAGGTTCGGGCTGCTGGGCCGGGGATTTGATGATCTCGCCCGTCACCTTGTTGAACAATCCCGGGGCATGCCATTCCGTCGGGCTGCCTGCTTCAGCTGGACCATACCCTTTGCCCTTTTTCGTCACACAATGCAGCAACTTGGGGCCAGGAATGTCCTTGAGATCCTCGAGGATCCGGGCCAAATGCTCCACATCATGGCCGTCCACTGGACCGAAGTACCGGAAATTCAACGATTCGAACAGGTTGCTCTGCTTCAGCATCGCAGACTTCACCGCGTGCTCGATTTTCTGCGCGATGGCTTGGGCGTTGGGTCCAAACTTGCTGATGCGTCCCAGCAGATGCCACACCTCGTCTTTGACCTTGTTGTAGGTGTGGGACGTGGTCACATCCGTCAGGTACTCTTTGAGCGCCCCCACATTGGGGTCGATGGACATGCAATTGTCGTTGAGGATGACCAGCAAATTCGTGTCTTCCACCCCGCCGTGGTTGAGGCCTTCGAAGGCCAAACCAGCCGTCATCGCTCCATCCCCAATCACGGCAACGTGCTGTCGCTTCCGGTTTCCTTCCATCCGACTGCCCACCGCCATGCCCAGCGCAGCCGAGATGCTGGTGCTGCTGTGTCCCACCCCAAAGGTGTCGTACGGGCTCTCGCTCCGCTTCGGAAATCCGGAAATGCCCTGGTATTGTCGGTTTGTGTGGAAAACATCCCGGCGTCCGGTCAGGATTTTGTGCCCGTACGCCTGGTGCCCCACATCCCAAACGATTTGATCGTCCGGTGTGTTGAAGACGTAGTGCAGGGCAACGGTCAGCTCCACCACCCCGAGGCTGGCACCGAAGTGTCCCCCCTTCTCAGAAACCACATCTACAATGAACTGACGCAGCTCATCGCTGATGGCACGGAGGTCCTCATGACCAAAGAGGTTGCGCAGGTCGGCGGGCTCCTGGATGCGCGACAAATGGGGACCGGCAGGGTATGACTGCATGACAATTCAGCGCGGGGACATTCAACCGCCTCTGGGGAACAAATCTAACCCCAATAAGTTCAACCCAAGCCCCCCAGCGTGCGGTTCACACCATCACACGTGCCACCAGGCCTTGCAGGATGCCCCGACCGTCGGTATTTCCGAGCACAGGACTGCTCGCGCGTTCTGGGTGGGGCATCATGCCGAAGACATTGTGGTTCGCGTTCGTGACCCCCGCAATGTTGTCCAAGGTTCCGTTGGGATTCGACCAAGCATGGGAGGCACCCGTCTCATCGCAATAGGTGAAGAGGATTTGGTCGTTTGCCTCCAACTGTTCTCGACCTGCGGGGTCAATGTAATAGTTCCCTTCGCCGTGGGCAATCGGGATGCAGAGCGGTTGGTTCGGGTCGAGGTCCGCCGTCAGTGGGGCGGTGCGCGAAACGGGCTTGATGAACACGTTGCGCGAGATGAACTTCCGCTGCGCATTGTGCAACAGCGTGCCAGGGAGCAAACCCGCTTCGCAGAGAATCTGGAACCCGTTGCACACTCCGAACACCCTTCCTCCCCGGCCAGCGTGCTCCACCACTGCGTCCATGATCGGGGCGAAGCGGGCCAGGGCGCCACTGCGCAGGTAGTCCCCATAGCTGAACCCTCCCGGCAGCACGATCACATCGGCGCCTTTCAGGTCCCGGTCTTTGTGCCAGAGTGAAACGACATCGTAGCCCAAGTCGTCCCGCAGCGCATGCACCATGTCTTGGTCGCAGTTGGAACCGGGGAAAGTGATCACGCCGAATTTCATGCGCCAAAGTTCGGAAAAGGGGTGGTGGATTCTGTGGTTGGGACCTCAGAACTTGTGCGGTGGTCCCTCCATTGGGCCCAGGCGGCCAGCCCCAAGGCCCCGAGCAGCAGGCCCCAGCGAAGCCGCTGCAGCCAGCGTTTCTTCCGCCCCCACACCGGCAAATCCCCGTGCCCTCCCGGCATCCACCACACCCAGCAAAACGACATGAAGAAACTGCCGTAGAGGGCCAAGCTGGGCTGCCAATCCAGGGGGGGACCACCGGTTTGGTGGAGGATCCAGCCCCCGAATCCGAGGACCGTGGCGGCGGAGAAAAAGAGGAGGGTCGTCTGGTTGCGGGCGGTTTGGCTTCGAAACGACACCCGTTTCATCGTGGCGGAAAGCAGGAGCAATCCGAGCAGGGACAGGATTCCCGAGGCGATGGCGAAAGGGGTCCAACCGGGTCCCGACCATCCCCAGCCAGCAGGTTCCTCCGCGGGAAGGACGGCGCCAAGTGCCCACCACCGGAAGGCCGCGCCCAGGCTGGCCGTCCAAGCCGTCCCCACCAAGAGCAGGGCCCACTCGCGCCACTGAAAGGGCCGGCTGAAGCCCAACGTGATGGCCAAGGCCAGCAAGAAGCTCCCCTGGATCGGATCGAGTGCCGCCGCCACCCCGGCCGCTGCACCCGCCCGGAACGTCAAATCGCTTACCCGCCCCTGTCGGTACATCCGCAGCAGCAACTCGGCCCCCACCAGCGTAAATGCAGCCGCGGCCCAGTTCCATCCGTCCCCCACCGTCCCTGGGGCAACGGGCGTCCCCAAAATCCAAACCGAAACAAACAGCCACGACAGCGCTGGGTCCCCTTGTTTGACATATTCGTTCCCCGAATAAATCCGGTGCAGCAGCCCGGCCAATGCGGTGGCCACCCCCGCCCGGACCAAAGCTTCGCCCCCCCCTCCATGTACCCAGCCGGCGAGCAGGATGGCCGTGAACGGCACCGATGCCCAAGCGATGGGTTGGTTGGATCGGAGGAGCGAAGCCATTTCCTTGTATTTTTGCCGTGAAATTACGCGCCATGAACACGCAGGATATCATCTACCCCATCGGCAAGTTCATCGAATGGACCTTCGAGAACATTTTGGTGCCCATCAGCAGCCCAGTGAACATGGCGGTGGTGCTCTTGGGGTTCGGTGGCCTGTTCTTTTGGCTGTGGAAGCAGAAGCAATTCACCGAGACCGCGAAGAAGAACGGTACCCTCGACTGAGTTCAATTGCCGAGGTTCAGCACATCGTTGCCGATGTCGCTGCGGTGAAACGCCCCTTCGAACCGGACTTGGCTTGCCAAGAGGTTCGCATTCGCCAAGGCTGTGCTGAGCCGTTCTCCCCAGCCGGTGCAGGCCAGGACCCTTCCGCCGGAGGTGACGTGTTTTTTGCGCGCGAGGCGGGTGCCTGCGTGGAAGATTTGGCCTTCCACATCCGACAAGGACTCCAGACCCTCGATTTCCAACCCTTTTTCGAAAGGCCCTGGATAACCGCCTGAAGCCACCACCACCGTCGCGGCTGCCCGGTCGTCGATTTCCACGTCGCACTCGGACAACATCCCCGACGCCGCGCTCTCCAGCAGGTGCAGCCAGTCGCTTTTGATGCGGGGCATGAGAACCTCGGTTTCCGGGTCGCCCAACCGACAGTTGTACTCGATGACGAAGGGGTCTGATCCCACCTTCATGAGCCCGAAAAACACGAATCCCACATACGGGATGCCCTCCTTTTCCAGCCCTTTGATGGTCGGAATGATGACCTGGTTCAGGGCCTTTTCCTGGAACTCTGGTGTCACAAAGGGAACGGGCGAGATGGCGCCCATGCCCCCCGTGTTGGGGCCCGTATCGCCTTCGCCCACCCGCTTGTAGTCCTTGGCCGAGGGCAGGAGTTGGAAGGCGTGCCCGTCGGTCAGGCAGAACATACTCACTTCGATGCCGTCCAGAAATTCCTCGATGACGACCCGTTCTCCGGCCGCGCCGAAGGCTGCACCGGACAGCATGTCTCGGACCGTGGTTTGGGCGTAGGCCAAATCCCCCGCAATCACAACGCCCTTCCCCGCCGCGAGGCCGTCTGCCTTGATCACATACGGGGCGTCGAACTCCTCCAGAAAAGCCAGGGCCTCGGTGAGCTCGCCCGCCGTGAAACTGCCGTATCGGGCGGTGGGAATGTTGTGCCGCCGCATGAACCCTTTCGAGAACGCTTTGCTCCCTTCGAGTTGGGCCCCGGCCCGACCGGGACCGATGACGCCCGGCGCCGGGTCCATGGCCCGCAGGTGGTCGGCGAGTCCTGCCACCAGCGGCGCCTCCGGGCCTACCACCACGAGGTCGATGCGGTGCTTCCGAACATACTTTTCCACGGCCACAAAGTCCATCGCGTCGAGGTCAGCGAGCTGGCCCAGTCCCTCCATGCCGCTGTTCCCTGGGGCGATGTGCAGGTCCGTCAACAGGGAACTCTGGGCCAGTTTCCAAGCCATCGCATGCTCGCGACCGCCACTTCCAAGGAGCAAAACGTTCATGCTACAAAACTACATCGCAACGGGGGAATGCAGCCGCAGTGTACCTTGCGCTGTCTGCCATGGAGAACCAGATTCCTTCGGATGCCCCGCTGCTTTCTGCAGTGGTCATCGCCTTCAACGAGGAGGCAAACATTGTGCGCTGCTTGGATTCGTTGCAGGGTCTGGTGGATGAGGTGGTGGTGGTAGATTCGGGGTCGACGGATGCGACGGTGGCCCTGGCAGAGGCGCACGGGGCCCAGGTGCTGTTTCATCCTTTTGAGGGCCACATCGAGCAGAAGAACTGGGCTTGGCAACAATCCCGGGGACGGTGGATCCTCAGCTTGGATGCCGATGAGGCGTTGGATGAGACATTGCGGGCTTCGCTGGCGGCTTGGCGGGCGGACGAGGGGTTGCAGGCGGCCGTGGATGGATTCATTTGCAACCGGCTGACCCAGTATTGTGGACATTGGGTGCGCCATTCTGGATGGTATCCCGACCGGAAGTTGCGGCTGTGGCGCCGCGATTGCGGGCGTTGGGGCGGTGTGAATCCACACGACCGGATCTTGATGGAGCCTGGTTCACGGGTAGAACGTTTGGCGGGAGATTTGTTACACTATTCTTACGGGAGTCTGGCCGACCATGTGCGGCAGTTGGGCTATTTCTCAGACATCGCGGCTGTGGCGCATCGTGCGCAAGGTAGGGGAGTGCCGGGGGTCGCATTCCGCGCGTTGAAGACGGGGTTCCAATGGATCAAGAACTTTGTGCTGCGCGGGGGATGGCGGGATGGTTGGGCGGGTTGGCATATCGCGCGGTACAGTGCGCTGGCGACGTGGGAGAAGTACCGGAAGATCGAAGGGTTGGACCGGATTCGACGGGCAGGGGTGGACCGGGTGCGGCGCGTGGTGATTTGCAGGACGGATGGGCTGGGGGATGTGGTGTTGAGTCTGCCCATCGCGGGGTGGCTCAAGGCCCATGCGCCGGGGGTGCACGTGTCGCTGTGTGTGGCGCCGTATGCGCAGGATGTGGCGGCGGCTTGTCCGGATGTCGATGGGGTGGTGCTGTGGACGGGGGACGGGGCGGTGTTTCGGGGGGGATTCGATTTGGCGGTGGTGGCTTTTCCGGACAAGGCGGTGGTGCGTGCGTTGGTCGAGGCGGGGGTGCCGGTGCGGGTGGGGAGCCTCAGGAGGTGGCACACATGGCGGGCGATGACGCATGGGGTTTGGCAGTCCCGCAAGCGGTCGGGACGGCACGAGGCTTGGCACGGTTTGCAGCTCTTGGAGCCGGTGAGGCTGGCGCCGGGGTTGGCGCGTCCGGGTCAGGCGTTGCCGGGGCCGGGGGCAGCCGCTTGGTCTCGTTACCTGCGGCTGGAGGCGACGCCGGCGTCGGCGTCCGGTGCGGGGGCGGATCTGCTGCGGGCCGGGGTGCGGCACTTGGTGATCCATCCCGGCTCGCACGGCAGTGCGGGAAACTGGGAGTTGGCGCGGTACCGGGCGTTGGCAGGGGAGATGCGGTTGCGGGGATGGGATGTATTGGTCACGGGCACGGCCCGGGAACGCGCCGGCATGGACGACCTGTGGTCGTCGGAAGGGGCTCCGTTGGCGGGTCACTTGGTGGATGCGACGGGTCGATTTTCTGTGGCGGAACTCATGACCTTGCTCGCTCGGGTGGATGCGGTCGTGGCGGCAAGCACTGGACCGTTGCATTTGGCTGCAGCGCTGGGGACACCCGTGGTGGGACTGTACGGTGGGGGGGCACCGGTTTGGCCTGCCCGCTGGCATCCTATCGGCGCTCAGGCCCGGTGGTTGGTTGCAGACACGGTCCGACCGGATGGCACCTTGGACATTCCGGTTGGCGAAGTGGTTGAAGCCTTGGAAGCCTTCGATTCTCGGGCAACCGAGGGGTCCATGGGAGCCTCCGCGACCGCTACCTTGCGCGACGATCGCTGACCAAGGCCAAGAAGAACCCAGCGAAGGTGACCCCGGCCTGGGTCTCGAGCGTGTCCTCCGTCAGGCACGAAAGTGCGAGGATGAAGACAAACAACCATGCTTCCATCCTTCGGGGCCGGGTGCATCCGACTGCCCAAACCAGCCAACCCAGCCAAAGACCCAGCGCCACAGGTCCCGTGGCCAGAAGGAGGGTGAGAAACTGGTTGTGCGCCCGCAAGCGGAAGGCTGGAGCGAGCTTGGAGTCAATGGCTTCGTAAGCAGCTTGAAAGGAGCGATCCAAGTCACCGGTCCCAACTCCCCAGAAGCCGCTGCGTTGCAGGATGTAATGAGCTGCATCCCAGAAGGCGAGTCGCTGGATGACCGAATGGCCCGAGGGATTTCCCCCGTCCATATAATTCCAAAACTCGAATCGGATCACGTTCCACCGACGCTTTAGGCCGCGGTGACGGACCTCGGCCACCGTGGGAATGCCGCTGGCCACGCGTTGCACATCCTCTTCCGACAGGGAAAAGACCCCTTCTGCGTCCTTGCACAACCCCAGGGAACTGAGGTAGCGAATGAGCGTCATGCGCTGGCTTTGGCCTCGCCCATCCTTGCCGCTCAACTTCGTGCCCGTCCTGGCCTCCCACGCGGCTGCCATCTCGTTTTCCGCCACGCAAGTCCAAACAAAATTCCCCTCCTCCCGCATCGTTCGCTTCCAGCGGTGCACGTATGCTTCCCCAGCTTTCGAATGGGTCGGGTAATCCGCAGGATCCGGATAAACCGGCTTCAGGTCCCACACCACCCAGCCGGCCAAACCCAGGAACAACAGGACACAAACGGCTATCCCGCCCCGCCAGAATCCCGGCCGGTCTGGCCAACGGTGCCGCACATAGCCCAACCCCAACATACCGGCCACGGCTGGCAACAACAAGGCACCGGTCATGGATGCTGTTTTCCAGACCACCCACCCGCCCAATGCCCCCAAGACGACGCTGGGCCACCCAGATTTCTCCCCGCGAAGCCAGGCCCACGTCCACCACGCCCAAGCCCAGACCACCATCAGATTGAACCGGATGTGCGAGATGAAGGGAGACCAATCCCGGGGGCGCAATGTTCCTTCGAGGTTGTAGCCACGTATCAGCACCACCGCGCACGCGAGGGCCACCGCGGATCCGAAGTACCGCGGCCAGCGCTCGCGCCATCCGGTGACGTCGATGCGCCCTGTCCACCAGATGCAAGGGATCAAGACCAGGGGTAGCCCGATGCGCAACGCGTTCCAACCCCGGTTCAAGTCCTCTGTCCAAGCCATGCCCACCAACTGCCATCCGAAGAACGCCACCGCCAGCACCACCCCCCATCGGTTCGCCCTGCGGTCCGGAGTGGACAAGGTCCCGACAGGTGCCCGCCTTTGCATCACCTGGTCCACCAACCACGTAGCTGCCAGCGCCAAGGCCCCCCAGGACATCAACAAGTTTGAGAAAGGCATGGCCACCAGGGTGAGCATCCCGGAAGCTTCGTAGCAACGTTGCAGCACCACCAACTTTCGGGGCCGCGCCGTCGGCATCATTTTTTCCCTCGGGGCTTGCCTGGACCCCGGAGTTTGGCCTCCATCTCAGTCCCACTCAGCCAGCGCAGCGCTTCCTGCAGTTCAGCGTCCCGGGGAACATTCCATTCCATCCAGCCCTGGAATCCCTTGAGTCGGGCGTTGGTCTCACTTTCCAGAAGCGCGATGATGTCGTTCTTGTGCAAGGCCAAATCCCTCAAAACATCCACTTTCACCAACGGTGCCAGCCGCAGAAAGGCGGTGGAATCCAAGGCGAAGAATCCTTCTTCCCGGGCTGTGGCCACCAAGTTTTCCCATTGCTTTTCCGACTCCGTGGCCGTTGTCAAGCTGCGCTGGGAGCAGAAGTCCAAGAAGCGGGACCAATGGGCCTCCGTGCAGGCGAAATCGGTGGAATCTCCCAGAGGAACCTCGGTAGCCAACGCATTTGCGAACCGGAAAATCACCCCCGATTCCAGCAGTTGCCAGACCACAGGAGCCCATTCCTGAGCTTCCACGGTGACATCGGGTTCGATGCCCATACCGTCCCGGACTGGCCGACCCGAGGTGGTGTAGTAGGTGCGAACCAAGGAATCTGGGATGGCTTGTGCCTTGCCATCGACCCGTTCCCCCCCGTAGTCCAGCCGCTGGATGCAACGGCCACTGGGGGTGTAGTATTTGGCCACCGTTACCTTGATTTTGGTTCCGTACGCTAAGTCCTTGTTTTGCTGCACCAAGCCTTTCCCAAAACTCTGCCTGCCCACGACCAAGGCACGGTCGTAATCCTGCAGGGTCCCCGCCACAATCTCACTCGCAGAGGCAGACGCTTCGTCCACCAAAACCACCAACGGTAGGTCCTCGAACAGTGCGGGTCCCGTGGTGGCGTAGCTTTTGTTCCAATCCGCAATTTTTCCCCGGGTCGATACCACCTCCTTGCCCTTGCCCACAAACAAGTTCACCATGCTCACTGCCTCCTGCAACAATCCACCGCCGTTGCCACGAAGGTCCAAGACCAGGGAGGTGATGCCTACCGAATCCCGTAAGGACTGGATGGCCATTCGCAGTTCCCCCGTGCATCCCCGGGTGAAGGATTCCAACACCACATATCCGGTCTTGTCTCCCACCACGCCAACGAAAGGTACTGCGGGCAGTTCGATTTTTTCCCGCACCAGCGTCAGCACTTCTGACGTGGGTTTCCCGAAGCGCTGTACGCGGACTTCAAACTGGGAGCCGGTGGCTCCTTGCAGTTTTTCAACCGCCAAATCCATGGGCAATCCCTTGAGCTTCTGGCCGTTGATTTCCAAGACAACATCGCCTGGTTTGAGACCGGCTTTGTCCGCTGGGAACCCAGGTACCACCTCTACGATGGTCAGCTCGTCATCGAACAAGTCGATGGTTGCTCCGATGCCCCCATACTCACCCGTGCTCATGAAACGCAGGTCCTCGATGCGCGATTCAGGGTAATAATTCGTGTACGGGTCCAAGTCTGACAGCATGGCGTGGATGCCCGTCTCCATGAGCTTGCCGGGCTGAAGCTCATCGACATAGTAGATGTTCAGCTCTCGGAACAAGGCATTCATGATCTCCAACTGCTTGGCGATCTCGAAGTAATTCTCGCGAACCAGTCCTGCGGAGAGCAGGGTGGTTGTGCAGGCCAAACCGACCCCCCAAAACCAGGCTTTTCTCCGCCTGCGGATCCAGGGTCGCTCCGGTGGGTCATTCGTTGCTTCTTGGTTCATCTTCACGGGGTCGGTTTCTCCATTCGAGCTTGCGCCAGCAACTTGCCCATGCCCTTGCGCAAGGCTCCACGGAGTGTGCTGACTTCAGGAATCTCGGTTCCTACAAAGATGAGCACAACGGCGAGTTGTCGGTTCGCATCATGCACCGCTGCTTCCCAAGGAGATTTTTCCAGCCGCCAAGCTTCTCGGATGCGCCGCTTGATGCGGTTCCGGTCCACGGCACGAGGCCAGCGGCGCTTGCCCACGCTGACGCCCAGCTGGATGGCAACGGGCTGAGGCAGGTCACACCATTGAAAACGAACGATGACCGGAAATGCCTTCGTGGTCGCCCCTTCCTGAAAGAGGCTGCTGAAAATGCGACCGGACTTGAGGCTGTACTTCCGGTTCAACAACCGGGAAGGTTGAAAAGAATCCACCCAGTTATTTCTGCTGGATGAATTGCTCAATGGCCATGGTCATGGAGGGCGCCTGTGGTGTTGGGGCAGCCACATCGACCCGCAAATTTGCGTCCAATGCGGCGCGTTGGGTTGTGGGTCCGAAGGTGGCGATGTGCGTCTCTCCCTGGATGAAATCCGGGAAATTCTTGAAAAGGCTTTCAATGCCGCTCGGGCTGTAAAAGACCAACATGTCGTACTTCACATCGCTCAAGTCGCTCAAATCCGAACAAACCGTCCGGTACATGTTGGCGATGGTGTAGTTCAATTTCAAGTCGTCCAACACCTTGGGAATGGATGGCTTCAGGATGTCGCTGCACGGGAGAATGAACTTCTCTTGTTTGTGCTTTTTCAAACTGTCCATCAGGTCCTGAAAGAGCTGTTGACCGTGGAAAATCTTCCGTTTGCGGTAGGTGACGTACTTCTGCAAATAATACGCTGTGGATTCGCTGATGCAGAAATACTTCATGGTATCAGGAACCTCAAAGCGCAGTTCCCCGGCCAACCGGAAGTAGTGGTCCACAGCATTCCGCGAGGTCAAAATGACCGCCGTATGTTCCGCGAGGTCAATTCGCTGTTGTCGAAATTCTTGCGCACCGATGCCCTCTACATGGATGAAGGGTCGGAAGTCGATGGTGAGCTTCTGCCTGTCTGCCAAGTCAAAGTACGGCGATTTTTCCGTCGTTGGCTTGGGTTGCGAGATCAGGATGGTCTTGATCTTTTTGGCCATGGTTTGCGCGGTCGTTCTATTGCCTCAATTCCCAGCCGCCAGAATGCCCATTGCAAGCAACCCGGTAGGCACAATTTCCACGGTGCAAAGGTACGCAATTCCCCAACCAATTGGAATGGATTGAATTCGAATGAGCTGCAGAAGCCTAACCCATTTCAAAGCCAAGAATCCGCACCACACCCATCCCACGGCGTGTGCGCACCAAGTTGCGTCCGGGATGCCCCGGGCATCGATGAATCCGATGAGCAGCACCGCGGCTACAGCCCAGGCCAAACCATTGCGCAACAGCCGGTCGGTTTCGGTTTGCATCCGACAAACTTCCGGCAGCTGGGTCACCCAGCCCCCCACCAAGGCAGCCATCAACCTCAGACCCAATGCCATCACACCCAATGCCAAACCTGTCACCAGTGCACTCCAACCGGTCGCGTCATTCGCCCACGCGTGCACCCAAGCGGCAGGCAGTCCGATGCTCTGGCCCCAAAGTGTGGAAGAGGAGTCGGCCGCGCGTGCATGGGCTGCTGCATGGGTGGTGACGTGGGCCCAGAGGAGGATCCCGAACGGCATGATTCCCATGAAATGGCTGGCCAGCATGCCCGCTGTTTTGCCTGATTCGCTGAGGGACCGCCCCCACAGCAACCGAGGGTTGAAAAAGGCATAACCGGTCCAAGTCCATTCCCGCTTGAACAAATGGCGGAGCAGCAGGGTCCCCAGCCAGATGGCACCAAAGGCGACCCACGGAACAGCCCCGTTGGGGTGGCCGGGACTGAGGAGGGGGGTGCCGTCGAACATGGGAGCGATTGGGTAGGCAAAATTGGACCAAAATCGGGCTGCTTCCGTCGCCCGGGGTGGGTTCCGTCGCCCGGGGTGGGAAGGTTCAAGGGGGGCGGACGACGGGGGCGACGGATACGGGGGACCAGCCGTGCGGGCGGCCGCGGGTGTCGGTCGCAAGGAGGAGGTAGGTGCCGGGGGCGAGGTAGGTGCCCGTGGGGCCTCGACCGTCCCAAATCCAGCGGGCGCACGCGCCGGGTGCCGGTGGGGCCTGGTCGGTCTCGAGGAGGGTATGGCGCATCCGGCCGGCCCCATCGTAAAGGGCGAGTCGCCAGGCGGCCGCGGTTCCTGGGCCGGACCCGGCCGGAGGGCACAACTGAATTTCGACTTGGGGAAGCCGCCCGCCGGGTCCGGGAGTTACCGTCCGGGAGGATAGGGCCAGCAGGTTTTCCCCGGCCAGCCCGTAGCCGGGAAGTTGGGCGTTTTTGAGGCCGGGGGTTTGGCCTGCCCAGCATGAAAACCAACCATTCCATTGCCAGCCGGGGAGGCCTGCGGCCCCTTCCACGCGCTCGAGGGAGATTCCCTCAGGGTCCCAGATCCAAGGGCTGTGCCGGTCGCTGGCGACCCGGACGGTGTCTGCCGGGAACAGCCAAGGCAATTGCCCCAAGGTGACGTGACGGTCGCCGTGTAGGCTGGGCAAGGTGGCTGGTAGCACCCGTCCACCTCCCTTCAACCTGGAGGGGCATCGGGCCCAGGCCACCGGCTGGTGGGCTTCCACCCACCAATCGATGGTTCCGAAGGCATGCCAATCCCCTGGCATGGCTAGGTCTTCGGTGTTCCAACGCAAGTCCCCTACCCAGCCCCCGGCCTGTGATCCGCGGTACGCCAATTCCACAAAGGGTTCGCCACCATCCACGGGGTCTCCCAGCATTTCGTTCCACAGCCAGCCCCCTGCCCCCGGTTCACCCGCGTTCGCTGGCGGTTCCGGCCTGTGCAGCGCATCGACCACCTCGAGCCAGCCAGGTGGGGGCGCTGCTTGGGCGGTTTGGCCCAGGGCATCTCCGATGGAATCGCCCAGTTGCCAGGAAGCGGCGGGCACCTCCCACAACCGGCCGTTCCCCCAGCCCGCCACCCGGAATTCCGCCGGCGGCTCCACCGCCTTCCACTGGTTCGGAACCTGACGCAGGGGCACGTTCGCGAGCACCACGGCCCGGTCGCCCAGTCGGCCCGCCTGTTCCAACCGGGGTACCACCTGCCCTGGCTCTGAATCTGTCCCCTCCGCAGGATCTACCCCACCGGGCGACCCGCCGCGGGCATCCCCGCTTGAAACCCAGCTCGCCGCATCCTCTGTCGGGGCGTTCAAGGACCGCCTCACCCAACTCAGTCCAGCATCTTCTGACCGGGCATCCCCATGCCAGCAAGCCCCATAGCGCACGCGCTCCAGCGTATCCCCCGTGACCCCAGTGACCACGACTTCACCCTGGGCATTGGGCAATCCCTCTTCTACCTTCCGGACTTCCCGCGCTCCGGGTTGCAGAACCCGCCGCCCCACCTCGGTTTCCCCCTCCCCCTGAACCCGGACCCCCCCCGTTTCCAATGACACCCCCGCGGCATTCACCCACTCTACGTATTCCCCCCACTCCGCCCCCTGAGCAATAGGAACTGCGGCAATTTCGGTCAGCAGCAGTTCCCCGGCGCGGGGGAAAAACTCCACCGAATCGGCCCACAAAAATCCCGGGTCCCCGGCCGCTTCTCCCGGCGGAGCACAACGTCTTACCCCCCGAAGTTCCACCTGAAAAGCCGTTCCCTCCCAGGGGACCTCCGGCAGGAACCGCACCCGACCCCACGCGGCTCCGGTCGCGTCTACCCAACCGGCCAACCCCCCCTGCCGCTCCGGCATTCCCCTGGGATCCAACGGTTCGTCGAAGACAAACCAACCCAAC
This sequence comes from uncultured Comamonadaceae bacterium, assembly GCA_964405405.1. Classification (GTDB taxonomy): domain Bacteria; phylum Bacteroidota; class Bacteroidia; order Flavobacteriales_D; family Sanyastnellaceae; genus CAMCYM01. The sequence goes on from CAYONT010000001.1 coordinate 24,076, forward strand.
GACGGCGATTCTGGCACAAAACCCAGCAACTGAAGCGGGGGAGCCGGACCCGGAGCCGCTTGGGATTCGAAGGACGCAGGCAGTGCAGGTGAGGCCGGTGGCGCCTCCCATTCGTCTGATGGCCGGGACGGTGACCAATTCGCCGGGCCATCACAACCCCCGGGGGTCCGAACCGCGCAGCTGACTCCGCCCCCTGCACCTTGCCACCAGCTGCGGTCGTAGGCTACTTGGTCGATCGCTGTCCCGTCGGGATGCCTCAGGCCCACCTCATCCCCCGCATCCAGTAAGGAAAGGCCTCCGATGACCCGGAGTTGCCTGGTGCAACCCGGAATCGGCAGGCTGCTCCCCGAAAGAACCGCCCGTTCGCCCGGGAACAAACGCGCATCGACCCCTGGCAAGGGCAGGAGGGTGGCCAGCCCGCTTCCCGTGTCCCACCACAAGACATGTTGCAGGTCGAGGCCCTCTTCGCCCCGGTTGAGCACTTCCACCCATTCCCACTCCGGCAACCCTTGGCTGGGTGTGGGGTCGGCCATGATTTCGGTGATGACCAAGTCCCGCCAACCTGCCCTGCCGGGCGGCAGCCAGCAGACGGTGAGGGTGGTGTCTGTTCCCCAATGACCGAGGGTGTCCCGCACCGCGGGCCAGCCCACATCGAGCCAAACCCCCGGCGGTGGTGCCGGGGGCAAGGCCCACAGGATGCCATCCGCTCGTTGGGTCGAAGTGCCTTCTGCTGGGCTGGTGGAACCGTCCCACCAAACGACCCAGGGATTGTCATCGGGGTGGATGGGCTCGTCCCAGGTGAATTGAAGGGTGTCACCATGCCATTGCCATTCGAGCAAGCGGGGGCCCGTGGTGTCTGCGACCCATGGGCCTTGGGCTTCGAGCACCCACCGAAAGGCGGAGGTGTTGCTTGATGTGTAGCGCGCGGATAGGCCCATGCACACCGGGCCTTGCGTCCAAGGCAACGGAGGGCGTGCCGTCCATGCACCGGGGCTGTCGGGCGCCCGGTCGTACCATCGGACGGAATCGGGGGTTTCGGGGCTGCAGCGGAATCGGAAGGACCGGTCCAGTCCAGCCGCCCAGGTTCCGGGCTCCCAGGACCCGAAAGGGACTGGGGGGTCGCCCGCAGCGCTGGTGCTGAAGACCTCGAGGGGGTCCTCGGAACCCGTCGCGCCCAGGCGCAGGAAAATCCCACCTCCGTAACTACCGCCTCCGGGCACGCCCGGGGCCGGAAGTACCACCTGCTCCGGGCTGAGGCCTGGCGCGAGCGTGAAGACGTGGAGGGCGCTCTGGTTGTTCAACGAACCCGCGAGCGCCTGCACCCAGCGGACCGATGCGTCCCAGCCCATCGATTCATTGGACGAAATGCAATGCCAAACCGCCGTCTCCCCCGCTCCGTCGGCCGCCAGCGTGGCCGTATCGCCCACCACATTCCACTGGGACAAATCCCCGTACCAGCTCCCCTGGGCACGAACCGGGTGGGTTGCTCCCCAACCGCCTCCCACCACGCCGGCCCCCACTCCGACCCACAGGCCTCCCTGCCACAGGGCCTGCAGCCCGCTCTTCCTCCGTTCCATCGCCTCGCTTTTCGTTCGCCCCAAAGGTTTGCTCCACGTTGTCTTTTCTGCAACAACGGCCACAAAGCAGATGGGGGCGACTGCAAATCGGTTGGGGTCTGTTAATTTGGCCTGCGCAAAATCGACGGAAATCCAACCCAAGCAACATGTTTTCAATCAGAAATGAAAAGGATTCGCACCGCCCTTTGATGGGGTTGGAAGCATGGTTCATGCTGGCTTTTTGCATCCTCTTTGGGGCGGTAGGATTCGGCGAACGTGCAGGGAGTACGTTGCGGGCGCAGACCACCGTGAAGGGTCGGGTCATCGACAGCGAAACGCGGGAACCGATTCTCGGGGCTTCGGTGCGCATCGACGGCACGCAGGACGGTACCACCACCAATGAACAAGGACAATTTGAAGTGACCACCATGCGCCGCGAGCCGGGCACCCTCGTGGTTTCGATGGTGGGTTTCGTGACCCTGCGCAAGGAGGTGCCCCTGCGGCCCACGGGGGGCGAATTGAACTTGCAGCCGCTGGGGCTGCAAGTGGCGACGGTTGGATTGCGGGAGGCGCAGGTCATCGCGTCAGTGGCCTTGGACCGGGCGACTCCGGTGGCGTTGTCGACGGTGGATGTGCGGGAAATCGAGGCGCGTCAGGGTGATCGGGAGTTGGTGGAGACCCTCAACATCACCCCGGGCGTCTACGCAACCAAGTCCGGGGGCGGTTTTGGGGACAGCCGCATCAACATCCGGGGCTTCGATCAGCGCAATGTGGCCGTGCTCATCAACGGCATTCCGGTGAACGACATGGAGAACGGCTGGGTATACTGGTCCAATTGGGCCGGTCTCGGGGATGCCGTGGCCACGATTCAGGTGCAGCGCGGACTCGGTGCCTCGAAGCTCGCCATCAATTCTGTAGGAGGCACGCTCAACATGGTGACCCGTGGGGCCGATGTGCAGCGAAGCGTTTCGATAGGCCAAACCCTGACCGACTACGGCCGCTACAAAACGCTGGTTTCCCTTCATTCCGGTCGGTTGCGCAGTGGATGGGCCGTTTCTGCAGTCGGAAGCAGAACCAGCGGCAACGCATACGTCGATGCCACCTTTGTGGATGCATGGAGCTACTTTCTCTCCGCGTCGCGCGACTTCGGGGAGCACCGCTGGGTGTTCACGGTCATCGGCGCTCCACAAACCCACGGCCAGCGCCGGGGTGCGCTCACGGTCGAGCGTTTCCGGGACTTGGAGCAACTCGGCTACGAGGCGCATCGCTGGAACGATGATTGGGGATTCCGGGACGGCGAGGTGCAGAGTGCCCGTGTCAATTTCTACCACAAACCCCAGTTCGCGGTGAATCACTACGCGCCATTGGGCAATCGAGGTCACTTGGCTTCCAGCCTGTACGTGAGTTTGGGCCGTGGATATGGCACCCGACTGGATGGAACCACCGTGCCCCGGTTGACCGAAACCTATGGCCCTGACGGTGCCCAGCGCACCATCCGAACGACTTTGGACTGGGACTACCTCGTATCGCTGAACGAGGGCAACACACAAGCCGTCACCTACTTGGCCGATGAGATTGCCTTCGACCCGACCACTGGCGCCTGGAGCGACACCCTGCACCGCAAGGGCGACCCTGTGCTCGAAGGGGGACAGCCGGTCACGGGCATGAGCCGTTCGTCCATCGAGCGCCAACACAACGACCACTTCTGGACCGGGTTGTTGAGCACGATGCGATTGGAACTCGGGGAGCGGACCGAGCTGCTGGCTGGCGTCGACGTACGGGCCTACGAGGGCCGCCACTACACCACCGTGGGGGACCTTTTGGGTGGTCAGTTCGTTCGTCAGGCCTTTGCTGCGTCCGATGGATACGGGGTCAACCCGGATTATGCCTTGCTTGCCCGGGAGGGGGATGTCATCAAGTACGATGACCGGGGCCAGGTGGCCTATGGGGGAGGGTTTGGCCAAATCGAATACAAATCGCCCCGTTTCTCGGCGTTCGCTGCAGGAACCCTCAGCCACACCTTGTACCGCCGTCTCGACCGGTACAAGTACTTTCGTTACGAAACAACGGGGGTTCAACCAGTGACCGTATGGGATGCGGGGTCGAACACCTGGACCCAGGAAGAGGCTTTTCGGTATGGTGTTGAGAGTCAGCGCGCCGGCAGCATGGGATACAATGTCAAAGCGGGCGGCAGTTTTCTGTGGACCGAGGCCAGCACTTTCTACCTCCATGCAGGCCAGTACGCCCGCGCGCCTTTCATCCAATACGTGTTCACCAACTTCTCGAACGCCTTGTCAAACGACCGGCTCGTCACGGAAAAGGTGCGCGCGGTCGAGTTGGGTTACCGGTTCCGCCGTCCCCGGTTCTCAGTGGATGTCAATGCCTACCACACGCAGTGGCGGGACAAGAGCATCATCTCGGGTCCCATCCTCCGACCCGATGGCACCGAGTACCGGGCCTTCATCACCGGTTTGGTCCAAATCCACGATGGCCTGGAGCTGGAATGGCGCTGGCGCCCGGCACGCAACTGGACGGTGGGCGGGATGGCGTCCGTGGGCAATTGGCGCTGGGACAACGATGTGCAGGCGGACATCAATGACGAAGCCACGGGAGAAGTCATCGAGTCGTTGTACATCTATTCTGCAGGTTTGAAGGTCAGCGATGCGCCGCAGACCCAGGTTGGGGTGCTGGCCGAGTACCGAAACGAGCGCGGTTGGGCTTGGGGCGCGAGCTATGTCTACAACACCCGGTTGTACGCCCGGTTCCAGGTGGATCTCGACCGGACAGCCCCGGAAAGGGCGGGGTTGCAGCCTGTTGCGTTGCCCGATTATGGGTACCTGGATGTGAATGTGGGCAAGGACTTTGTCCTGCGGGGCGCGCGTTGCCGGTTGCAAGCAAACGTTCAAAACGCACTGGACCACATCTACATGAGCGATGGATTCGAGACGTTTTATACGGATCCACAAACCGGCAACAAGTTGCAGGGCACGGTGGAGAACGGGAAGCTGGAGGGCTACTGGTCCTATGGCCGCACAGTGGCTTTGACCTGGCGCGTGACCTTCTGATGGGCGGGCGAATGGCTCGGAAAACGGCCAAACAATCCGCCAAGTTGAGGTAAAAAAAGAGGTCCCGCTGGGGGACCTCTGGCTTGGGAGCCGATATGCGGGCTCGAACCGCAGACCTACGCATTACGAATGCGTCGCTCTACCAACTGAGCTATATCGGCGAAAAGCGTGTGCAAAGATACGGCGGCGGTTGCGGATTTGTTTCAGTCCGAAACGGAAAAAATCGGTCAGGGCGTGGTGCGCCTCAGTCTTTGCCCCAGTCGTTCCAGGGTGCTTTCCACTTCCTCGGAGAGGGGCGTTGGAAATTGAGACTGGAGGTGCAAGAGCAGTTGGTGGGACTCGTGGAGTTGCCGGGTCAGTTGGTTGACGAGTTGCCGGTGGTTCTCACGCAGCATGGTCTCGGTGAACGCTTTCCGGATGATGGCCAGTACCTCCGCGTCGACCCAGGGTTTCTCTAGGTACCAGTCGATTTGGCCTGCATTGATGGCCTCCTTGATGAGCGCATGCGAACCGTAGGCCGTGATGAGGCAGCGTTTGAGGTCCGGATAGATGTCCACGGTCTGGCGCAGCAGGTCGATGCCGGTTCCGTGGGGCATTTTCTGGTCGGTGATCAGGAGATCGATGGGCTGGCTGTCCAAAATGGCCACGCCTTCCTGCATGGAATGGGCCGTCAGGATCGTGCAAAACTTGCGAAACCCAGCCCGGAATGCACTCAAATTGGGTGCGTCATCGTCCACATACAGGACCACAAAGGACCGGAGATCTTGTGGAAGGGTGAGTTGAGGCATCGCAGGCAAGACGCGCGGAAAGGTCGAAGGGTTGTACGGGAAATCCGCGGGCTTTAGGAAATGATGTCGCCTGCAGCGCAGCCTGCTTCCGGGGTGACGAAGCGCAATCCGCCGTCGGCTGTGCTGGCGAGCAGCACCATCCCTTGGCTTTCGATGCCGCGGATGGTGCGGGGAGCGAGGTTCGCCAGCAGAGTCACCTGCCGCCCGACGACCTCTTCGGGTGAAAAATGCTCCGCGATGCCGCTGAGCACGGTGCGTTCGTCGAGGCCGGTTCGGATGGTCAGGCGCAGCAATTTGTCGGCTTTGGGAACCCGCTCGCAGGCGATGACCTCGCCGACGCGCAGGTCGAGCCGGGCAAAATCGTCAAAGGCAATGGGATCCTTGGCTGGGGCCACGGTCCGGGCAGGTGACTCAGTCGGCGCGTCGGGTTGCGGACCCAGCCGGCCGCGCAGGGCCTCGATGGTGGCATCTTCGACCTTGGTGAACAAGATGGGCAGCGGGGACAGGGAGGTGCCCGGCGCGACCGCATTCGGTCCAGCTTGCCGCCAATCGTGTGTGGCGACCCCGAATGCCTCGCCCACGCGCTTTGCCATGCGGGGCAGGAAGGGTGCGAGGAGGATGCTGCTGGCACCGGCCACTTGGATGGCGAGGTGCAGGGTGTAGGTGGCCCGGTCGGGGTCTGATTGGGTTTGTTTCCAGGGCTCCTGTTCGGTGAGGTACTTGTTGCCCAGCCGAACGAGGCCCATGGCTTCCTGCAGGGCATCCCGGTAGCGGAACTTCTCGATGGCTTCGGCCACCCGATGGGGGGTGGACTCCAGGGCTTCGAGGAGTTCACGGTCGGCATCCCCGGGCTGGATGGAGGTGGGGAGGGATGGGATTTGGCCTTCGTGAAACTTCTGGGTCAGCACCTGCACGCGGTTGATGAAGTTGCCCAGCACGTCTGCCAATTCGTTGTTCACCCGGTCGCGGTAATCGCTCCAGGTGAACTCGCTGTCTTTCTGCTCCGGCATGATGCTGGCCAGCACGTACCGCATCTCATCGCTCCGGTCGGGGAACTCCTCCAGAAACTCAGCGACCCAAACCGCCCAATTCCGGGAGGTGCTGATTTTGTCGCCTTCCAGGTTCATGAAGGCGTTCGCGGGCACCTGGGTCGGGAGGTTGTACGACCCGTGGGCTTTGAGCAAGATGGGGAAGATGAGGCAGTGGAAGACGATGTTGTCCTTCCCGATGAAGTGAACGAGTTCCGCCTCCGGGTCTTGCCACCACCTCCGCCAGTCCTGGCCGTTGGCTTCGCACCACTCCATCGTGGCGGTGATGTAGCCGATGGGCGCGTCAAGCCAAACATACAGCACCTTGCCTTCGGCATGGGGCAGGGGAACGGGCACGCCCCAATCGAGGTCCCGTGTCATGGCGCGGCTCTCGAGTCCTCCGTCGATCCAACTGCGGCATTGGCCTACGACATGCGCCTTCCAGCGGGTGGCGTCGTGGTGCGGTGCCCCGTCGAGCACGCCCTCTTCGATGTAGGCGCGGAGCCAGGTTTCGTGGCGGCCCATGGGCAGGTACCAGAGGGTCGTGTCCCGCAGCACGGGGGTGGCGCCGCTCAAGGTGGATGTGGGCGACAACAGGTCCGTGGGCGACAGGGCGGAACCGCACTTCTCGCATTGGTCTCCGTAGGCCCCGGACTCCTTGCATTTGGGACAGGTGCCGGTTATGTAACGGTCCGCGAGGAAGGTTCCGACCTGTTCGTCGTAGAATTGGGCTTCGGTCTTGACTTCGAAGGCGTCGTTTTCGAGCAGTTTCAGGAAAAACTGTTGGGCCACTTCATGGTGTTTGGGGCTGCTCGTTCGGCTGTAGTGGTCGAAGGAGATGTCCAAGCCGCGAAAGGCTTCCTGCATCTCGACGTGGTACTTGTCCACGATTTCCCGCGGGGTCATGCCCTCCTTCCTGGCCCGCATGGTGATGGCGGCTCCGTGTTCGTCTGAGCCGCAAATCCAAAGTACTTCTTGGCCGCTTGCCCGCAGGTAACGGGCATGGATGTCCGCAGGCAGGTAGGCGCCGGCGATGTGACCGACGTGAATGGGGCCGTTTGCGTACGGAAGGGCCGAGGTCATCATCGTGCGTTTGCGCACAGGGGTTTTGCCAGGATGCATGGGCGGAAGGCGTTGGAGCGCGGTTTTTTTTGCAGGCCAAATTTCGTTCAACCGATCGGGCTCTCCACCGCAGCCCCCGTGTTTTTGCCGAACTTCCCGGCATGAATGTACAGGGCATGACAGCGGTTCCTCGGCGCCGACCTCGGGGGCTGCGGCCTGGGGACGGCATCGCCTTGGTGGCGCCGGCGCGATTCGCCCCGGAGGAGCGAATCGCCGAGGCGGCCGAGGCCATCCGTGCCGCGGGGTTCACCCCCATCCTCCCGCCGGGTCTGTCGGCCCGCCATCTTTCCTTCGGCGGCACAGATGCCCACCGGGCCCAGGTCCTCAACACGTGCTTCCGTGACCCGGCGGTCCGAGCCGTCTGGGCCCTCCGCGGCGGATATGGCAGCGCCCGGCTGCTCCCCCTCCTCGATGCCGCCGCTTTCCAAGCCGACCCCAAGTGGATCATGGGGTTCTCCGACATCACAGCGCTGCACGCCTGGGCCGACCGCCTCGGCGTCGCTTCGCTCCACGCGCCGGTCGCCTTGACCCACCGGGGCGAGCTGGGGGAGATGGTTGCCGCCGCTGGCGCGGCGAGAGATGCCGCGGCTTCGCCGCGGGAGATGGGAGATGCCGCGGCTTCGCCGCGGGAGGCCGGAGTGGTGGTGGGCGGGAACCTCAGCGTGCTGTACAGCCTGCTCGGCACCCCTTATTTTCCCGATGTACGGGGTTGTGTGCTGTTGCTCGAGGACCTCGACGAATACTTGTACCACCTGGACCGGATGTTGCTCGCCTTTCGGCTGGCGGGGATTTGGGAGCAGGTGGCGGGCGTGGCCGTCGGGAGCTTCACCGAAATCCGCGACAACACGCGGGCCTTTGGGCAGTCGGTGGACAATCCCTTCGGCCGCAGCGTTCAGGAGATTTTCGAAGACCAAATCCGTCCCCAACACCCCGACCTGCCCATCGTCTGGGATTTGCCCGTCGGGCATGGTCCGGTGAACCGACCGGTGGTCCTGGGCTGCGGGGGCTGGATTCTGGCTAAATTCGCGCAAAATTCAACCGATGTACGGAGCATTTCAGGATCATTTGAAAACCCAGCTGAAGGAGATTGAGGAGGCTGGATTGTTCAAGCGCGAGCGCATCATTGCCTCCGCCCAGGGGGCGGAGATTGTGTTGGCAGACGGGCAGCGGGTGTTGAATTTCTGTGCAAACAATTATTTGGGCTTGAGCAGCCATCCGCGCATTCTGGAGGCGGCGAAGCGCGCGGTGGATTCCCATGGGTTTGGCATGTCAAGTGTACGTTTCATTTGCGGTACGCAAGACATTCACAAGGAATTGGAAGCACAGATTGCGGCGTTTCACGGGACCGAGGACACGATTCTTTATGCGGCGGCGTTTGACGCAAATGGCGGGGTGTTTGAGCCGTTGTTTGACGCTGCGGATGCCATCATTTCGGATGCGTTGAACCACGCGAGCATCATCGACGGGGTGCGGTTGTGCAAGGCGGCACGATATCGGTACGCGAACAACGACATGGCGGATCTGGAGGCACAGTTGCAGGCGGCGGTGGCGGCTGGGCATCGCTTCAAGATCATCGTCACCGACGGGGTGTTCTCCATGGACGGCTATGTAGCCCAAATCGACCAAATCTGTGACCTAGCAGACCGCTACGACGCGCTGGTGATGGTGGACGAGTGCCATGCCACGGGTTTCATCGGGGCCACGGGTCGCGGGAGCATCGAGCTGCGGGGTGCGATGGGCCGGGTGGACATCATCACGGGGACGTTGGGCAAGGCGATGGGGGGAGCCATGGGAGGGTTCACTACGGGACGGAAGGAGATTGTGGAGATGCTCCGTCAGCGGAGTCGTCCGTATTTGTTTTCGAACAGTTTGGCTCCGGCGATTGTGGGTGCGGGGATTGAGGCGTTCCGGATGCTGGAGGAGTCCACGGCGTTGCGTGACCGGCTGGAGGAGAACACGCGCTATTTCAAGGCGGGGTTGCGTGCCTTGGGCCTTCCGTTCCAAGATGGGGAGTCGGCCATTGTTCCCGTGATGCTGGGAGATGCCCGGTTGTCGCAGGTCATGGCAGATCGTTTGCTGCAGGAGGGCATCTATGTGATTGGGTTTTTCTACCCGGTGGTCCCCCAGGGCAAGGCCCGGATTCGGGTGCAGTTGTCGGCTGCGCACACGGAGGCCCATCTGGACCGGGCGTTGGCTGCTTTCGGGAAGGTGGCTAAGGAACTGGGCGTGGTGGCCTAAGGATATGCGGATTCTGGTGGTCGGGGGTGGATTGGCCGGGGTGACGGTCTCGTTCGCGCTCCGGGCGCGGGGCTGGGATGTCGAGGGATGGTGGAATGGGGAGTCCGGGGCTTCAGATGTGGCGGCAGGGATGTTCAATCCGGTGTCTTTTCGTCGGGTGGTGGAGACCTGGGATGCAGGGGAGCATTTGGCAGTGGCTTTGCGTTTCTACCGCGCCATGGAGGCGGTCACGGGAGGCCGGTTTTTGCACGAGGATGTGCCCGTATTGCGGGTGTTTCCGAGTGCTTCTTACCGGGAACTGTGGGTGGATAAATGTGCCGATCAGGATGGGGTGGGACGGTGGATTTCGGTGGCAGATCCGGTGCCACCTGGGGTGGTGGCGCCCCATGGGGCGGGCTGGGTTCGGGGGGCTGGTTGGGTCGATGTCCCGGCCATGCTGACGGCTTGGAGAGGGTTGACGCCCGAGCAGGGTGGAATGCGTTGGGTCCTCCGGCGGTGGGAAGCCAGCGAGGGGGTGCCTGAGGGATTCGATGCCCTGGTCGATGCCCGCGGCGTGGGGGCACGTCTGGATTTGCAAGACCTGGGCATCCCGCTCAACATCAACCAAGGCGAGGTCCTGACCCTGGGGCCGGGTGCGTGGGAGGAGTCGTGGGGACTCAATCGGGTGCACTGGGTGCTGCCGGTGGGCGCTGGTCGGGCCCGTTTGGGCGCGACGTACCGATGGGATTTGAAGGAGAATCGCGTGCATCCGGAAGTGGCGCAGACGCTGCTGGCGGCTGTGGAGGGTGCCCGCTCCGAGCCCTTCTCGCCGGGGGTTGTGGTAGAGCATCTGTCGGGCTTGCGGCCGGTGGCGCCCGATCGGCGTCCGATCCTGGGTCAGGTCGGGGAACGCCACTGGATTTTCAATGGCCTGGGCACCCGGGGGGTGATGGTGGCGCCCCGGGCGGCGGAGTATTTGGCAGGCCAAATCCAGACCAACCCTCCAGATGCTGGATCGGCTTATGGATCTCCGTTTCGTTGGCGGGACCGAGATCATGTTTTCAAATGATATTGAAAACATTTATCTTCGGGAGATGAAGAAGTTGGAGAAGCCCAAAAAGAAGGACAAAAAGGTCAAGGAAGGAAAGCGGTCGACCCGGGTGGAGGAGGTGGGCTGGGGTTCGGAACCTGTGGGACCAGAGGTACTTGCCGCGCGTTGGAAGGCCATGGCGGCCCAAGCCGGCTGGCCCCATGCTTGGGCGGCGGTTCACGGCGAACTTTGGTGTTCTGGTCGCATCGAGACCCAGGATGGTCTCATGGAGCGCACGGGCTTGAGCCGGGGTTCGGTCCATGGGGCACTCCATGCTCTGATGGAACGGGGTTTGGTGGAGTCGGTGGAGCCATCGGGTTCTGCCAAGCGACAGTACCGAGCCACCGAGGACGCTTGGCGGGTGGTGGAGGTGCTTTGGCTAGAGCCTTGGCAGCGGAGTTTGGCCGGTTGGCAGGAGGTGGCCCGGGCGGTGGTGGTCGATGCCCCTGCCGCGCCCGGACAAGATGGGGGTGCTCCCTGGGGGGAGTGGGGGGAGTGGACCAGCAAGTTGGCCGCTTGGGTGGTTGCGTTGCGGGAAGGGGATGCGGAACGTTGGGAACGGGGATTGCGAAAGTTTTGAAAAGGGGAAGCAGGGCGAGATGCCTTGCTCTAACTTAGCCGTTGATGTGCCCAGATGCGCTGCATTGGGGATGGTCGTTACCTTCAAATTTCACAACCATGTTGTCTTCAGAGATTGCCCATGCACTGAACGAGCAAGTTCAGTTGGAAGCCCAGAGTTCGCACACCTATCTGGCCATGGCGGTGTGGGCCGAAACGAGTGGATTTGATGGTACAGCGGCTTTTCTGTACCGGCATTCTGACGAGGAGCGGATGCACATGCTGAAGTTGATTCGGTTCATCAATGACCGCGGTGGAAAGGCAGAGGTGCCGGCCTTGTCTGCGCCCAAAGTGGATTACACTGGTTTGCGGGGGGTGTTTGAGGATTTGCTGCGCCACGAGACGCATGTGACGGAAGCCATCAATGGGGTGGTGGATCGGTGTTTGGCCCAAAAGGACTACACCACGCACAATTTCATGCAGTGGTATGTTGCGGAGCAGATTGAGGAGGAGGGACTGGCGCGGCGGATTCTGGATCGATTGACGCTGGCTGGGGATGAGAAGGGCGCGTTGTACCACTTCGACCGGGACATTGCAAACATGGAGGGCGAGAAGTCCGCGGAGAATCAGGCCTGAGCAGGGGTGGGCGTTGTTGATTAACTGCCCTTTTGTCAGGGTGGTTGCTTGGGGTTTCTTGTTAATTTGTGGGCATGATTCGCACGCCTTCAAGGAGTTCTGAAGGGGCCATGGATGCCCCGGAACGGGGTGTGCGTCGTCGTCGCTGGCGGTTTCCGATCGGTTGGCGGGTAAGCATCGGGTTTGGGATTTTTGCGGTGGCGGTGGGATTGTTGTTTGGGTTGACGCGCCTGGCGTTGGAGGAAAACCAACGTTTGGCCCGCGAAATCGAGGAGGTGTACGCACCGGGGATTCAGGTGTTGGCGGGCTTGGAAGGGACGGTGGCCCTGGTGGCGGCGGATTTGGAGGCTTGGGTGGAGGGGAATTCGGTGGATGCTGCCCGGTTGGAGGCCCAGCTCGAGGACCGCGTCCGGCGGGAGTTGCCGGAGCAAATGGCACGCGCTGAGCACTTGACTTCGTTGATGGATGAAGAGGCCGTGCTGCAATGGGAGCGGATTCGGGCGGATTTGGACTTGGTGTCCATTGTCTATTCTGAGGTACGGTACCGTCTGGCGGACGGACCGGAAGTGCCCGATTCTGCGGAATGGGCCCGGGCTCGGGAGTACGTCAAGGGGGCCGACAACTTGCCTGCGTACGTCACTCGGTTCCAAAGGGACTTGGATGGACTGATGGCGCATCAGTTGGAGGCCTTGACGGTTTCCACGGGTCGGTTGCAGGAGGTAGGGGTTTTGTTGGGGCGGGATGCCGGGCGCATCGCGTTGGTTGTTTTTGTATTGGGGGTCTTGATTTCGCTTGCGGTGACGCGGTCAATCACCCGACCCATCCGGGATTTGCGTCGGACGCTGTTGTACATGGGGCGGGGCGTGCAGCCCGAGCGTCCTGTGCCGGTAACCCCCGATGAGATTGGAGAAATGGCGGAGGCGGTGAATCGGCTTTCGGAAGGGATGCGCCGGACGCGGGTGTTTTCGCAGGAGGTAGGAGAGGGCAATTTCTCAGCGGATTATGAGCCGCTGAGTGAGGACGATGCTTTGGGGCACGCGCTCGTGAAGATGCGGGAGAGTTTGGCTTCGAATGAGGTGGAGAGTGAGCGGAAGGTGCGCATGCGGACGACGGAGGTGGAGGAGCAGAAGTCCCGCATCGAGCAGTTGTACGGCGACCTCATGGACAGCATCAACTATGCGAAGCGAATCCAGGAGGCGATTTTGCCAAGCGGCGTGGATCGTGCCCAGGTCTTCCAGGATTCGATGGTTTTTTACCGTCCCCGCGATGTGGTTTCGGGCGACTTTTACTGGTTTCACAGCGTGGGACGTGTTCGGATGTTTGCAGCCATCGATTGCACGGGCCACGGGGTGCCGGGGGCATTCATGAGCCTCATCGGTTACAACGTGCTGGAACGGGTGACGAAGGTGTTTACGGAGCCGGACAAGGTCTTGGGTCAGCTCAACCGACATGCAGGGGACATCCTGCGGCCACGGGGTGCCAGGGTCCAGCAAGATCGGATGCGCGGGGTGGTGTCGCCGATTGATTTGGCCTCGATGGGCATTGGCGTACAGGTGGAACAAGACATCCAGATGACGGGCCTACAGGACGGCATGGACCTGGCGGTGGTGAGCATCGACCGGGAGCAAATGTCGCTGCAGTACAGCGGTGCAAATTGTCCGTTGTACATCGTTCGGCGGCGGGAACTCATCGAGCTCAAGCCCGACAAATGGGCCATCGGTTCATTTGAGCCGGACACTTTTCAGTACAGCATCCAGAACCTCGGGCTGGAGCCGGGGGACGTGGTTTTTGCGGCGACCGACGGCTTTGTGGACCAATTTGGCGGGCCGGCGGGCAAGAAATTCATGCGGCACCGGTTCCGGGAACTCTTGGTCGAAGTGGCCCCGTTGCCGATGGTCGAGATGGAACAGACTTTCGCGGAGGTCTTCGATCAGTGGCGCAACAACGAAGAGCAGGTGGATGACGTGCTCGTGATTGCGGTGCGGGTTTGATACTCGGCCACCGGCCTTTGCGCCCCTCAGCGAGAGAAGACCGAACCGCGGATGACCCGGGTTTCTATTGGGTTCAGCACCAAAACCGGAATGTGCGATTCGTTGGTGATGACTTGTTGCTCATAGGTTTGGCCCAAAATGCCCATCAAGCTCTTCTCGTGCAGGTTCATGATGCTGATGAGGTCCGCCTGAATTTCCGTGGCGAAACGGATGACGTCTTTTACGAAACCGCCGGAGCTGTGCTCCGAAATGCGCGCAGTACAAGGGATGTCCTTTTCGCCGAAAAACTCCTCCGCATAGGAGATGTTTCGCTGGAGTTGGTTTTTGAGGAACTCGTCTGATTCTGCAGGTGAAATCAAATGCACCCGGCCGTTGAAGTAGGTGGCCATTTCGGCAACAATGGCCAGTTTCTGCTTGGTGTCTTGGTGCAAATCCAACGGGACGACGATGTCGTCGTAGCCTGTGGGGCGGATGCCTTTTTCCTGGGTGACGATGACCGGCGTACTGCAGTTGGTGATGATCTTCAATGCCCGCCCGCCGGTGATGAACTGCATGCCCCGCAGGCCGTGCGTGCCCATAATGATCAGGTTGGCGTCCTCTTCGATGGATACGTCATCGATTTCCTCGAAAATGCTTCCGATCCGGATGGTCGTGCGCAAGGTGTGGTTGTAGCGGGGAGCAGCTTCTTGTTGGATTTGGGCCAAACGCGCACGCGCTTCGGGCATTTCTTTCTTGTTGCCGATGATGTGCAACATCACAATCTCACTTTCGAAGGCGTGACCGACGGTGAAGGCGTGCTCAAGGGCCACGTGGCTCACCGGCGTGAAGTCCATGGGGACGAGGATGGTATGCATGGGTGGTGTTGGGCTGAAGAATTTATGTAGGCTTTCCCAAGGGGCGAAGTTACAAGGCTGGCCTCCAAAATCCCACGATCTCCGTCGCCTGGGTCAACCCAGCAGGAACTGGCGGGTCACCTCATAGAATTCATCGGGCGCCTCGGCATGCAGCCAATGGCCTGTGCCGGAAATGCCATGGGTCTCCAGTTGCATGCAATGCCGGTCGAAGAAGGCCAAATCCTCCGCCCCCACGTAGTTCGATTGTTCCCCATAGATCAACAACAAGGGCAGGGTGTGCACATCAAGCGGGATGGAGGCCAAAATGTCCGGCAGGTGTGCCTGCAAAACCGGCAGGTTTGCTCGCCACGCCAGTCCGCCGGTCTTCAGGCGGTGGAGCCCCTTCATCAGGAAAGCCACCACCCCGGCATCCCCCAAGGCGGCCATCAACTGGGCCTCTACCGCTTCCCGTTCGGTGAGGATCGCGAGGTCACATCCGAGCAGAGCATCGAAGATGGGCTGGTGGTGCGGAGGGTAGGCACGGGCAGCGATGTCTGCCACCACGAGCCGCGCGATGCGCTCCGGTGCTTGGTGCAACAACTGCAGAACCGTTTTGCCCCCCATGCTGTGTCCCAGCAGGCGAACCGGCCCGCAACCCCGGTCCTCCAGGTAACGCAGTACGTCGTCGGCCATCTCGGCGTAGGTGTGCGTGGGGACATGGGGACTCCGGCCGTGGTTCCGCGCATCCAGCAGGTGGACCTCGAAATCGGTTTGGTAGCGCTTGGCGAGGGTCTGCCAATTGTCCGAGGAGCCCAGGAGGCCGTGGAGGATGACCAGGGGAGGGGCCCCAGGGTTTTCAAGTACACGTGAAAATAAGGTGGGGGATTCGGTCGTTTGGCCCATGGTCTGCGTCTTCTCCGATCTTGGATGCGGCAGAGCCGCTCATTTCCGATTTCCCAGCGCATCCAAATAGGCACGCACGGTGGCCTCGAGCCCCAGGTACAGCGCGTCTGAAATGAGCGCATGCCCGATGCTCACCTCCAGCACATGCGGCACGTGGGTGACGAAATCGGTCAAGTTGGAACGGTCTAGGTCGTGTCCCGCATTCACCCCCAGGCCCATGCTCCGTGCAAAGGCCGCCGCCCGGGCGAAGGGCAACGCCGCCTCGGCCCCCACGGACCGGTATGCCACGGCGTAAGGTTCGGTGTACAACTCGATGCGGTCAGTGCCCGTGGCTTGTGCTGCCATCAAGTCGTCCGCATCCGGCTCCACGAAGAGACTGGTCCGGATGCCGGCCCGTCGAAGCTGCTCCACCACGGGCGCCAGCGCCTCCATGCGCGGCCCCGCCTTCCATCCCGCCTGGCTGGTCAGCGCATCCGGCGGGTCCGGCACCAGGGTGACCTGCTCCGGCACCACCTCCAGCACCAAGTCCAAGAAATCCGGACTGGGGTAGCCCTCGACATTGAATTCCGTGTGCACCACCCGGCGCAGCGCCCGAACATCCGCGTACGTGATGTGCCGGGCGTCCGGCCGGGGGTGGACCGTGATGCCGTGTGCGCCCCACTCCTGGATGCGCACCGCGGCGAGGATGACATCGGGCACCGAACCGCCCCGTGCATTCCGCAACGTGGCCACCTTGTTCACATTGACGCTGAGTCGAGTCATCCGTACCTTTCGGAAACTTTCGGCGCGGGGAGTTCCGCGTTCGAAGGCCAAATTTACGCCATGCACGCCCAGCGATTGATGACCCAGGAGTTGCCAGCCGTCAAGCCCTCCGACACGGTGGACCAGGTACTGGCCATGATGGACAGTTTCAAGGTGCGGCACCTGCCCTTGGTCGACGGGGAGCAGTGGCTCGGGTTGCTGTACGAGGACATCCTGCTCGAGGCCGATGGGGATGCCGCCATCGGGACCTTGCACGGGGCCACGGCGGTGCAGGTGGCGCCCCATGCTCACCTCTACGACTTGGTGGCCCAGTTCGTCCGGGCGGAAGTCGACGTCCTGGCTGTCGTTCGGGACGGTCTTTTCCTGGGCAGCATTCGCCGAGGCCAAATCCTCAAGTTCCTCGCCGAGGACGCGGCGTGGGCCCATCCCGGCGGTACGGTGGTCATCGAGGTGCCCGAAGCCGACCTCTCCCTCTCGGAAATGGCCCGGCTCGTGGAACTCGAGGGTGCCCGGATCTTGGCCTATACCGTCGCCCCGGATCCGTCTACCGGCCACCTCGAGGTCACCTTCAAACTCAACACCCAAGACGTGGAACCTGTGCTGTCCACCCTCCAGCGCTTCGGATACAACATCCAGACCTTCTTCCACTCGCCGGAGTTGGAGGAGGAAATGCGCTCCCGTTTCGAGGCCTTCATGCGTTACCTCGACCTTTGAACATGCGCATTGCCATTTTTGGAAAGCAGATCGACAGTGCCTACGCTGAGTCGGTCAAGCATGTCATCCGGCGGGTCTTGGACACGGATCCACATCCCCTGATTTACGCGGGGTTCTTGGAGGATTTGCGGTTGCACCTCACGATTCCCCCGGGAATTGTGCCATTTTCAAATCATCTTGAAATTGTAGATTGCGATTTGATGCTCGTGGTGGGGGGCGATGGCTCCATGCTGGAAGCAGCCACGTGGGTCCGCGACAAGGGCATACCCATGTTGGGCATCAATACGGGCCGGTTGGGGTTCTTGTCGCATGTGGGCCATGAAGAGATTGACTTGGCGATGGATGCGGTGGGGGCGGGGCGGGTTTGGCATGAAGAAAGGCTCTTGCTGCAAGTGACGGCAGAAGGGGTGGATTTGGGGGATTTCCCTTACGCGCTCAATGAGGTAGCGCTTACGAAGCGGGATACTTCGAGCATGATCTCAGTGGGGGTGCACCGGGACCGGCGGTTCGTGAATACGTACTGGGCCGATGGGCTCATCGTGGCCACCCCGACGGGATCCACCGCTTATTCATTGAGTGCAGGGGGGCCTATCATCATGCCGGGTGCAGAGGTGGTTTGCTTGACCCCCATCGCTCCGCACAACTTGAACGACCGGCCGCTGGTGCTTCCGCTTGTCGGGGAGCTGGAATTGCGGCCGGAGAGTCGGGAAAACCAGTTGTTGCTGACCTTGGACGCGCGGACGCACGCACTGCAGGCGGGTGCCCGGGTTACCATCACGCCTGCGCCCTTCCGCATACGGCTGATCCACCTCGAGCACCAGGATTACTTCTCGGCCATCCGGGCGAAAATGCACTGGGGGGTGGACCCCCGCAACCGCTGAAGTTCCAGGGCGGATGGGGTGGTGCTGAATTTCTTCTGTCGTTCACACAATCTCCCGTAATTTCGCCCGTTAGCAGCTGAAGATGTCAAGCAGGTTCATGCCAAATTCTGTGCCGTTCGAGGGAGTAGCGCGTACGCCCCGGATTCGGAGCCTCGGGCGCTGGATGTGGGTGCTCACCTTCCTGGGGACCGTTGGGGCGGTCGGGGCGCAGCGTCGCTTCGATCAGTCCAAGGAGATCGGCCTTGCCCTGGGAACTGGCTATTATCTGGGGGATTTGAACCCCCATCAGCACTTGTCGGGACGCAAGAAGCCCGTGGTGGGGGGGTACCTGCGTTACAACTTGGACAGCCGGATTTCCCTCAAGGGCGGGCTGTTCAGCGGCACCGTGGAGCATTGGGATGCCGACAGCGACAACCCGTGGCAACAGAACCGCAACCTGCATTTCCGGAACCGGATCACGGAGGTGTCTGCCATGGTCGAAATCAACTACTTGAACCACCGGATGGGCAACCCCAAGGACAAGTTCTCGGCTTATTTGACGACGGGTTTGGCCTTGTACAACCACATGCCCATGGGGCAGCTCGATGGGACATGGTTTGAGCTGCAACCCCTGGGCACTGAGGGACAGGGAACGACCTGGGGAGAGGCGCAGGGACTGAAACCGTATGCGCTCACAGGGCTGGCGCTGCCCTTTGGTTTTGGTTTCAAGGCGAATGTGGGACCTTTTCTGGCATTCAACATGGACTGGGTGTTGCGCAAGACGTGGAACGACCATTTGGATGACGTCAGTGGATTCTACGCGAACGAGGCTGTGCTTCGGGAGGAGAAGGGTGAGCTGGCCGTTCGGTTGGCCGACCAGTCCTTGTCGACCCCCAATGACCGGTTGAGCCAGGCGGGTCTGCAGCGTGGAGATGCGGGGCGCGACGACGTCTACGGTTTCCTCACGGCGTCCATCAGTTTCCGGATTTCGAAACGGCCTTCGACGTGCTGGAATCAATGAGGGAGCCAGCTGCGACCCAGCGGGCGGAGCATTTGCGTGCACTGGGCATCGACCCCACGGGGGTTCCGCAGCATGTTGCGGTGATCATGGACGGAAATGGTCGGTGGGCGCAGATGCGCGGGGAAGAGCGGATGTACGGTCACATGCATGGCGTTGAGTCGGTGCGGTCCACGGTTGAAGGGGCTCTGGAGGCCGGGGTGCGCTATCTGACCCTGTATGCATTCTCAACGGAGAACTGGAACCGGCCCGCGGACGAGGTAGCTGCCTTGATGGACCTTCTGGTCAACACCCTCATCCGGGAGGTGGACGATTTGGCCGAGAAGCGGGTTCGATTGCGGGCCATCGGAGATTTGAGCGCGCTCCCTGCTGCATGCCAAACCTCGCTCCAAGCTGCGGTAGATCGGACGGAGGCGCTGGACGGTTTGGACTTGATTCTCGCCCTGAGTTACAGTTCCAAATGGGAGCTGGTAGAAGCCGTGCGGCAGATCATCCGAGACGGTCTTGCGCCGGAATCGGTCGATGCTGACTTGATCAGTTCCCGCTTGTCCACGCGGGGATTGCCCGATCCGGAGTTGATGATCCGGACGAGCGGAGAACACCGCATCAGCAATTTCATGCTGTGGCAACTGGCGTATGCGGAGTTTCATTTCACGTCGGTGCTCTGGCCTGATTTTAGGAAGGCACATTTTTTTGACGCCATCCGCGATTTTCAACGGAGGGACCGGAGATTTGGTGGAGTTTTGCATCCTTCTGTTACGGGGACAAAATGATGGGCGACATGATTCGACTTTTGCGGGCATGGGGTTGGTTGATGGGGTTGCTGTTGGGGCTTGGAGGAGGTGCCCTGGTTCGTGCCCAAGGACAGGGTTCGCAGGCGTACACCATTGCGGGTTTGACGGTGCTAGGAGCTGAGTACACGGACGTACAGGCCATCAAGTTGTTCAGTGGTTTGGCCGTGGGTGATGAGTTGGTCATTCCGGGAGAAGGGGTGGCGAAGGCGATTCGTAACTTGTGGGAGCAGCAACTTTTCGGCGATGTATCGATGGAGGTTGCGGAATTTCGTGGCACGGAGGTCTACTTGGTCATCCGGGTGCAGGAGTTGCCGCGTTTGACGCGGTATACCATCGAAGGGATCAGCCGCTCGGAGCAAGAAACGGTCAAGGGCAAGATGGACTTGCTCACGGGCCGCATCGTGAACGAGCATGTCATTGCCAAGGCCCGGAAAAGGTTGCGAGACCACTACGCGGAGAAGGGGTACTGGGATGCGCGCATCGATGTGGTTCAAAGACCGGACACGTTGTTCGAGAATGGCGCGATGTTGGCCATCACCGTGGATAAGGGCAAGAAGGTCAAGGTGGGCGAAATCGTCTTTGTCGGGGTAACCCAAATGGAGGAGGCAAAGCTCAAGCGTGGCATGAAGGACTTGAAAGAGGCCCGCTGGTACCGGGTATTCAAGTCGCCCAAGTTCGTCGAGGAGAACATGGACAAGGCCCGTGCGGCTTTGTTGGCATCCTACAACGAACAGGGGTTTCGGAATGCGAGGATTCTGGGGGACAGCGTTTACCGACTTCCAGACGGCAAGTTGGGGGTGCAATGGACCGTGGAGGAGGGCCATCCTTTCTACTTCGGTGAGATTCGCTTCTCCGGTAACACCAAGTACCGTTCTTCCCAATTGGATTCCATCTTGGGCATCGCCCCGGGCGAGGTGTACAATCTGGAGCGGTTGGAGACCCGTCTGTACATGGACCCCAAGAAGGGGATGGACCTCAGTTCGCTTTATCAGGACGACGGTTACCTGACTTTCCAGGTGGTGCCCGTGGAAACGTCCATCGTGGGCGATCGCATCGATTTGGAAATCCGCATCCAGGAGGGAAAGCAGTTTCGCATTGGGCGGGTTCGGGTGGAGGGCAACACCAAGACGAATGACCACGTCATTTACCGTGAAATCCGGACGCGTCCTGGCGACTTGTTCAACCGAACCGATGTGATTCGTACCCAGCGGGAACTGGCCCAGCTCAACTACTTCAATCCGGAGTCTTTCGGCATTGTCCCCGAGCAGCATCCTGAAGATGGCACTGTGGATATCACTTACCAAGTGGAGGAAAAGCCGTCGGACCAAATCGAGCTGAGCGGCGGTTGGGGCGGTGGACGTGTGGTCGGGACGTTGGGCATTGTCTTCAACAATTTCTCGGCACGCCAGATGTTCAAGCCTGAAGCTTGGCGCCCCATCCCGACGGGGGATGGACAACGCTTGAGCGTGCGCGCCCAATCGAATGGGCTCTTTTTCCAGAGCTACAACCTGAGCTTCACAGAGCCTTGGCTGGGTGGGCGCAAGCCCAACAGCTTGAGTGTCTCTGCTTGGCATTCCATCCAATCGAACGGGCAGCGCAAGCGCATCGATGGTGTGTTGAATGAGGGCCGTCAATCGGTGGAAATCACAGGGGTCCAGGTGGGGTTGGGCCAACGGTGGAACCGCCCGGATGACTGGTTTGTGATGCAGGCTGCGGTGAGTTATCAGCACTTCCTACTTGACGATTATGGAGCATTTTTCAGTTTCTCCCAAGGCCGTTCGAACAACCTCGCCGCGGTGTTCAGTCTGGGCAGGAACTCGGTGTCAGATCCCATTTATCCCGTTTGGGGGTCGAACATCAACCTGACGGTCAAGGCCACGCCCCCATACTCCGTTTTCCGGGAGGGGGTGGACTACAGTGCCATGACGGACCAGGAGCGGTTCAAGTGGGTTGAATACCACAAGTGGAAATTCAAGGCCGAATGGTTCACCCCACTCACCCAATCCTCCGGGGAGAACCCTCGAACCTTGGTGCTGCGATCCCATGTCGGTTTTGGGCTCATCGGGCAGTACAACCAGGACGTTGGACTTTCGCCCTTTGAACGGTTCTACCTCGGTGGGGTGTTCTTGAGCGGCTTTGTTTTGGATGGCCGGGAGATCATCAACCTGCGTGGTTTTGACGATTTGAGTTTGACCTTGCCGGATCGTAATACCGGGGCGCCAGTGGTAGCGAAATACGGTGTGGAGGTGCGCTATCCACTTTCGACGAATCCCAGTGCTACCATTTTTGTGATGGGGTTTTTGGATGCAGGCAAAACTTGGTCTGACGCGCGTGAATTCAATCCCTTCCAGGTTTATCGCAGTGCAGGGGTAGGCATGCGCATCTTCCTGCCCATGTTCGGATTGTTGGGACTGGATTATGGCTGGCGGTTGGATGACGTGCCCTTCCAGCCGAACATGAGCAAGGGGCAGTTTCACTTCAGCATGGGCATGAACATGGGCGAGTTGTGACGAGGTGCACTGTGGCCCGACATTTGTAACTTTCCGACGCATGAGAATTTTCATTCTGTTCTTTGCCCTGGCTTGCTGGGGAATGGAGGCTACGGCGCAAAAATTTGCGTACATCGACTCCGACTATGTGCTGCTTCACATTCCAGACTATGACGCAGCGCAGCAAGAGCTCAACCGTTTGTCGCGAGAATGGCAGGCAGAAATCGAGGCAAAGTGGGAGGCAGTCGAACGGTTGGAACTCGCCTATCGCGCGGAACGCGTGCTCTTGACGCCTGAAATGCGGAGCAAGCGCGAAGCAGAAATTGAGGCCAAGCGGGTAGAAGCCCGCGAGATGCAGAAGGCGAAGTTCGGGGTCGAAGGGGAGCTTTTTCGAAAGCGCCAAGAGTTGATTCAACCCATCCAAGACCGAATCTTTGAGGAACTCAAGGAAATCTGTTCTGGCAGCGGTTACATGGTGATTTTTGACAAAAGCAACCAGAGCAACATGCTCTACACCAACCCGAAGTATGACATTTCCGACCGGGTCATCAAGGCGCTGGGATTTGTGCCGGGGGAGACCGTGGAGGGCAAGGGTGAGGGCGATGGAGAAGACGGTGGGCAGGAGGACGGCAAGCAGGAGGAGAAAGGGCCAGGTTCCGCTGTGGATCGTGTGCGCGGGGCGGTGAACGGGGCAGGGGCAGGCGGAGGAACCAATCGTCCCGGGCAGCGTCCCGGAGGGGCGCCTACGCCAGGAAAGAATCAATAAGCATGAAACAAGTACAGGTGATGAAGAATTTTTGGATGGTGGTTGTGTTGCTCACGCTGGCAACGGGTGGTGCCCTGGCACAGAAGTTGGGACATGTCAATTCGGAAGAGATTCTGTTGCAATTGCCTGAACGGGAGACTGCCAAGTCTACCATAGAGAGCCGTGCAGCGGAGTATGAGAGCGCCATGGCCACCATGCAACAAGATTTGCAAACGAAGTTTGCCGATTACCAAGCCAAGGCAGAGACCTGGCCTCCAGCCATTCGTCAGCAGAAGGAAAGGGAATTACAGGGTTTGGATGAGGGTTTGCAGGAATTTGCATCCACGGTTCAGGCAGAACTTGTGGAATTGGAGCAATCGTTGTTGCGCCCCATGATGGAGCGTGTGCAGCAGGCCATCGATGCGGTGGGTGCTGAGAAGGGATATGCTTACATCTTTGACTTGAGCAGTGGGGCGGTGGTGTTCAAAGGAGGAGGGGAGGATGTGACACCCTTGGTCAAGGCGAAGTTGGGCATCTGATCCCGAGCAGTCGCTACGAGGATGCCCACCCGTCCCATCGGAATTTTTGATTCGGGCATTGGTGGTTTGACCATTGCCCGTGCAGTGGCCAATCGGTTGCCCTTGGCCCCGATTCTCTATTTTGGTGATACGGCCCACCTGCCTTATGGCGACAAGTCCCGGGAGTTGATCCGTCATTTTTCTTCTCGGATTTCCCACCACTTGAGGGACCAAGGCAGTCGGCTGATGGTGGTGGCGTGCAACTCTGCATCGAGCAATGCCCTGGACGCTGTCCACGATGCTTTGGGGCCGTCTTTTCCTGTAGTGGACGTTGTATCGCCGGTGGTGGAAGGGGTAAGTCAACAGTTCCCGGGGGGCAAGGTGGGGGTCATTGGAACCCGGGCCACCATCGATTCGGGTATCTACCAACGTGAGTTTCAGGTACGGGGTTGTCAAGTGGTGGCCCGCGCTACTCCCTTGCTCGCGTCGGCGATTGAGGAAGGATTTGCCGAGAATGCGGTGAGTGAAGCCTTGTTGCAAGCTTACCTCGGCGATGGTGCATTCGATTCAGTGGATGCCATGGTTTTGGGTTGCACCCACTACCCATTGATCGCCCATCAAATTCGGCATTTTGTGCCCAACACGGTCCAAATTGTGGACAGTCCAGCCTGGGTAGCGGAGCGGGTGGCCCGTGTCCTAGGTGAGCCCCCTTCCGATGCCGAATCGGTTCATACGATGCCCAAACCCCAACACCGATTTCTCGTCAGCGATCTCACGCCTTCCTTTGCTCTGGGAGCCAAGCGCTTCTTTGGGGAAGATGTCCAATTGGAAGAGAGCCGGCTCTGGGACCTCTGAAAACTTGTTTACTCCAAGACTGGATGTTCTGGGTCTTGGGAGGTTTCTCGGAACCAGTCCGCATACCGAACGTAACGGGCAGCAGTTAGGCTGAGTTGTTTTTGCAGGGATTCCTTTGCTTCTCCACGCAGGGTGGCAGGCACGCCAGCCCAAAGCGTGCCGGGTGGGACCTGTGTGCCCGCGAGCACCACAGCGCCTGCGGCGATCACGGCGCCCCTTCCGACAACCGCATGGTCCATGACAATGGCCCCCATGCCTACCAGGACGCCTGCGCCAATGTGAGCTCCATGGACGATGGCTCCATGTCCGATGGAGGCATCTTCCTCAATGTGGGTTTCGCTGGATTCATACGTGCCATGAAGGATGGCGCCATCCTGTATGTTCACCCGAGCTCCGATTCGGATGGGTGCGACATCTCCCCGTACGATGGCACCAAACCAAACCGTGCTCTCGGGCCCCAGCACGACATCGCCCACAACGGTGCAATTGGGAGCCAGCCAGCAGGAGGAATCGACTTGGGGGTGAATGCCGTGAACCGGAAGGATACAAGGTTCCATGGGAGCAAGTTTGGGTTCACGAAAGATACGGGGGGGCTGCTGGAAGATGCCGGGATTTTGCCACGTCAAATGCGCTTTCATGCCAGTCCCTTCGGTCAAACAGACGCCAACCCGCCGCCCGTTCCATTTCAGCGCTGCCGAGTGGAATCCAGGCATCCTGTTCAATCAGGGACAGGGTCCGTGCAATGGCGGTAAGCCGGTTCTTTCCCCGGGCCGTCAGCCCGAAGTGGCGGACGATGTGATGGAGCGTATCCTGTGCTTCAGGAAGAACCAACGGCGTTCTCGTTTCGTGCAGGTTCCGTGGACCTTGAGAGAGCAAGGTTTGAACGCGTCGGACCAATTCCCAAGCTGCCTCCGTGGTCAAGGGCCAGGGGGGAGGTAGGTCCATGGAGCGCTCTTCAAAGGCATCCGATTGGGTTTCCAAGTGCAAATCGAAGCGGTCGATCATCGGCCCCGAAAGCCTCCGGAGGTAATTTCTTACCTGTTGGGGAGCACATTTGCACCGCTGAGACACATCACCGAAGTAGCCACATGGGCAGGGGTTCGCGGTGGCCACGACCAAGGCGTTTGCGGGCAAAGTGGCAGCCATGCCGGCCCGAGCAAGGTCTACCCTACGGGTTTCCAGCGGTTGGCGAAGCCCCTCGATCACGCTTCGTGGAAATTCAGGGAATTCGTCCAGGCACAAGACCCCGTGGTGGGCCAAACTCATCTCCCCCGGGGTACAAAGGCCGGTGGTGGAATGGATACCCGGGCGGGATCCCAACATCGCTGCCACACCCGTACCGGCGTGGGGAGACCGAAGGGGAGGGATTCGGTCGTGAGGGCGGGTCAGTCCTTTGGCGGCGTGGATGCGCTTGACTTCGGCCGCAGCAGCTGGCGCAAGGGGTGGGAGAAGTCCATGGAGGCAGCGGGCCATGATGGACTTTCCAGTGCCCGGGGGACCCACCATCAAGAGGTGGTGGTTGCCCGCTGCAGCCAAGAGAAGGGTGGCCCGGGCATGGGGAGTGAGCCGAAGTTGCTCCATGCGCACTTCGATGGGAGGCAAAGGTGCTTCATGGCGACGGAGGAACCGCCGCAGTTGGGTGCCATGTTGCAAGTGGCGGATCACGTCGGTCAACTCGGCTGCACCGTGGACGGAGAGTTTGGGTTCCAAGCCCGCTGCCTCCCTAGCTAGGGACTCCGGTAAAATGAGGGTCTGACAACCGACAGCCGTTGCGGCAAATGCGGTAGCCATGAGGGCAGGTGAACCCGTCAAAGTCCCATCGAGTCGAAGCTCGCCCGCACTGCACAATGTAGCGAGCCCCTCCTTGGGGATGTGCCCCAAGGCCCCCAGGAGCCCGAGCGCAATGGGAAGGTCCAAGGCAGGCTCACTGCCGGTCGGCACTGCCGGCGAAACACTGATGGTGACCGCTTGACGGGGCCAAGCGATTTGCATCTGCTTCCATGCCGATCGAATGCGGAGCAAACAATCTTGTGCAGCCCGTCCCGGCAGACCTGCTACCTGCAACTGGATGCCCCGGTCCATTCGGATTTCAATGGTCAACGGCGTGACCTCGACCCCACGAAAAGTGGCGCCAAACGTGCGAACCAACATGGAAACAGCAAATCAGCAGACAGCCCGCTCGATGGCGTCAATCCAGGCGTGGATGACCTTGATGTGCACTTCTTGGATGCGGTCCGCAAAGCCATGCCAGGGAACCCTTACCTCATGATCGCAAAGCCTGGCTAAGGCACCTCCATCCTTGCCGGTGAGCCCGACGACCACCATGCCTTGCGAACGGGCTTGTTGTGCAGCAGCAATGACATTGGCAGATTGGCCACTCGTGGAGATGGCGAGCAGGACATCGCCTGGCCGGCCGATCGCCTCCACAAAACGAGCAAAAACCTGGTCGTAACCATAGTCATTCCCCACGCAGCTCATGTGCGATGGATCGGAGCACGCCAATGCAGGCAAGGCACGTCGATTTTCCCGGTAACGTCCGCTCAGTTCTTCGGCAAAATGCATGGCGTCGCACAAGGAGCCACCGTTTCCACAAGACAGGACTTTGCCACCGGCTGCGATGCTTTGGATAAATGCCTGACTGGCTTCGTCTACGGAGGTCAGCCAAGATTCATCCGCCATGACTTGGGACAGCAGTTGTGCCGCTTCGGCAAAATGTTGTCGCAGGGAATCGTTGTTTGTCATGGGCCAAAGGTTGGGTGCGTGGGACCAGCGCCCCAAGTCCAATTCACGGCTGGTAGGTGGGACTTTGTGTCTGCACCTTGGGCTTGAAAGCGGCCAATCCTTCTTCCAAGAAGTCGATGAACTTCTGGGGATTGGGGTCATAGCCCGCTTCGCCTCCAATCTGCTTGCCCTCGTGGTCCACCATGACGTAGAAAGGCTGGCTGTTGGTGTGGAATTGTTGGGCCTGGAAGTAGGACCACTTGTTTCCAATGGTTTTGATTTTGAACTTCTTGCCGCCGTACTCTCCCTCACCTTGCTCGGCTTCAGGGAGTTGGGTTCGCTCGTCGACGTAGAGGGAGACCAAGATGACCCGGTCCCTGAGGATAGAGGCAACGGCTGTATTGGGCCAAACCTGTTCCTCCATTTTCCGGCAGTTCACACAAGCCCATCCTGTGAAGTCGATGAGCAAAGGCTTGCCTTCTGCACGGGCTGCGGCCAATGCCTCGTCATAATCCATGTAGTGGGGCTCGACATGGCCGCCCGCTGCACCGTCACCGTGACCTCCACCGGATTGATGGCGTTCTGAGTAGGTTGCAGGCGGGGGGAACCCGCTGATCAAATTCACGGGCGCTCCCCAGAGTCCCGGGACCAAATAGATGCCGAACATCAAGAACAAAAGGCCCGTGGAAAACCGAAACACCCCCATGCGCTCGAACTTGGAATCATGCGGAAACACCAGCCAACCAAACAGGTAAAAAGCGATACACAGGGCCACAGCCACCCAAATCGCGATGAACAATTCCCGCTGCAGCAAGCCCAGCTGCAGCACGAGATCGGCGTTTGAGAGAAATTTGAAAGCAAAGCCAATTTCGAGCAAACCCAAGACCACCTTCACGCTGTTGAGCCACCCACCCGATTGGGGCAGGGAGTTGAGCCAACCCGGAAAGGCACTGAACAACATGAAGGGCAATGCCAAGGCAAGTGAAAACCCAAACATGATGGTCACCGGCGCCTCAAAAGATCCTGTGGCAGCCCCTGCCAAGGCACTTCCTACCAAGGGGCCCGTGCAAGAAAAGGATACAATGGCCAGGGTCGCAGCCATGAAAAAGATGCCCAGCAGTCCCCCCCGGTCGGCCCCCCGATCTGCTGCATTGACCCATTTGGAAGGCAGTTGGATTTCGAATGCACCCAAAAAACTGGCGCCAAATACCAGCAGCAACAAAAAAAGGAACAAGTTGAAATAAGGATCAGTGGAAATCACATTGAGAATGTCCACCCCGAACAAGACCGTGAGCAACAGACCCAATCCGGTGTAAATGACGATGATGAAAAGGCCATAAAAAATGGCGTTTTGGATTCCCGCCGACCGGGTCTTCGATTGCTTCGTGAAGAAGCTGACCGTCATCGGAATCATCGGAAACACGCAAGGGGTGAGCAGCGCTGCAAAGCCGAGCGCCATTCCCAACAAAAAGATGGCCCATAGACCACCCTCGGTGGGGTCTTCCGGGGTGTTTTCTTGCGGTGCGACCACCGGCTCCTCCTTCGTTGGGGCCGGAACTTCGGGGCAATAGGAAGCGGGTGCACTGCCCGATGTGGGCGCGATGGCCACTGCGAAGGGCACATCTTCCGGGGGCAGACAACGTTCCGCGTCACAAACCATGAAGGATAGAAAACCCCGGATGGAATCGCCCGCAGTGGCTTGGGTCAGGTCGAGGGTTTGGACGAAGTAGGCCTCCGTTTCGAAGTAGTTGAGGTTCATTTGGAAGTTCGGGTCGAACTCCGTGATGGGAGGACACTCCTTGACCCCTTGGATGGCCACTGCACCAGCGGGTAGGTCGATCTGGAAGAACGTGGGGAGGGGTCCCTCATCGCTGGGGAGGAACTGGCTGTATACGTGCCAGTGGGGTTCGATGGTCGCCTTGAAAACCAGGTCGGTTTTTCCGGGCGTGGCGGAAGGGGCCAGTTGCACGTCCCACTGGACGGGGTCGAAGATTTGGCCTACAACCGCTGCAGTGCCCAGCCCCCAGGCCCAAGCCATCAGGACGAGCCGCCCTGCGTGACGCAAAATCAGTTGGTGTTTCATGTCCGCGCGAAGATAGCGCGCCCTGCGGGACGTTGCAGCCGAATCCCCGGGGCGGAATTACTGAAAAAGCACAAGAAACGCCAAGAGATCGGCGATGTCGGTGGAGCCGTCCCCGTCGATGTCGGCCACGCAGTTGCCTGTGCAACCGAAGTTTGCCGTGAAAATCAGGAGGTCCTGGACGTCGACCTGGCCATCGCCATCGAAGTCCCCCGTCGAACCTGGGGCGACGGTCAGGACCGAGGTGAAGGATCCCGAGCGCAGGAGGACGTACGAATTGAGGGCCGTGTCCGAACCGTCGGCGATGGCGAGCCGAATGTGGTAGGTGGCTCCGACTTGCAGGCCAGCGACGGAGGCTGTCAGCGGCACGGTGTACCCACCGACGGAAGCAGAGAATTCGGGGCTGGGGAACGTGACCGGAACGAAGTAGTCGCTGTTGAGCTGGGCATTCACGCTGCTGATCGTGATGGGCAGCGCGGGATTGGAGCCAGGCACCACGGCGATGTTCTGGGCGCCGTTCGCGTAGGGACCGGAAATGCCAGGACCGCTGATGAAAAACGCGAATACATCGTTGAAGGAGGTGTTGACCCAGTTCGGGTACTCTTCGCTGGCGAACACGAATTCAAAGGCCAAACTGTCCCCCAAAGGAATGAAGTCAAAAGCGAGCGAGGCCGCATCGTATACCCCCGAGATGTAGAAACCCTGTCCGATGAGGTCTGGAACCGACTGGGCCACGGCGAGCAGGTCGTCGTCGGTGGAGATGGCGGTGTAGGGGAGGTAGGTGCTCGAGCCGTTCGGGAGGAGGTCCGTGACCTGGCCGGAGCCGAGGAGGATGCCGTCCTCGAAACCCAGGGCCGTGCCGGAGGTGAAGGCGCCACACTGCGCACCCGGACCGGTTCCGGTCACTTCGCCGAGCAGGATGCCGTTTCCCAAGAGGAACTGTTGGACCAAGGTGGGGCCGGAGAGCGTGGTGTCGATGGACAGGGTTTGGCCTACAACCTGCGACCCACTCAGCAGGCTCAGGCCCGCAAGGATCCAAAGGGGACGGAAATCGAGCGACATGGGGGAGAGACGCAAGGGAGGTGAAAGGGTTGCATGTTAGCCCGGAATCTCCTCGCCGAAGCGCAGGCCCAGCCGCCGCCTGAGCCACCACGTAGCCGCGTAAACGAAGGGGGTGTCGACCAGGGCGAAGAGGACTTTGAAAAGGAATCCGTTCCAGAAAAGCGCAGGGAATAGGTTCCAGGGGATTTCACCGGCCCAGCAAAGCACGGTCAGCACAGCCAGGGTGTCCACGAACTGGCTCGGAATGGTGCTCAGGTTGTTGCGCAGCCAAAGGTGCTTGCCGCGGGTCAAGGTTTTCCAAAAGTGAAAGATGCGGACGTCTAGGTACTGCGCAAGGAGGTACGCGAACATGCTGGCGCCCACGGCGAGGATGGTTTGGCCGAAGACGTGGTTGAAATCGTTGTCGTTGACCGGGGACCAGGGTGCCGCAGGGGCCCACTGGGCGAGGCTGATGATGAGCAGGGTGAACCCCGAAGCGAGGAGGCCTGCTGTGACCACCAGGTTCGCACGCTTTCGTCCATAGATCTCGCTGAGTACGTCCGTAACGAGGAAGGTCAGCGGGTAAGGGAGCAGGCCCACACTCTGGGCGAAACTCAGCCCCAGCACGTCTATATCCAACAGGAAGAACTTGCGGAAAATGAGGTTGCAGGAGACCAAACTCGCCACAAAAAGGGAACCGAGCAACAGGTACGGGCGGAGGGCGTGTGGGGGCATGGGAGGGGGTCAAATGGTGGGAATCCAAGTCAGCCTCAAGATGTTCTGGGTCTTCGGTGAGAGCGCGCCGCATTGGGCTGTCCGGACGCCGATGAGCCAGAGGATGTCTCCTTGGGCATCCACGAGGACATGGGCGTCTGCCCGGCTGTGCCGGGGCCAATGGTGCTGGTTGAGGAGGTCGCTGATGCGCTGGCGGCCCGACATTCCGAAGGGTTGCATGCGGTCGCCGGGCTGCCAGGGCCTGACGTGAAGGGGTTGTGATACGGCATCGAGGTCCAACAGGCAGACCTCGGGTGGGGTGGCTCGGAGGACGTGCGGTTCCGGTGGTGGGCCTGCGGGCAAGAAGTGCCAGTGGAGCAGCGGGGGAGGGATGGCGCTTTCTGCGGGCGGTGGGTGGGGCACGGCCACCAGGTGGGTGCGCTCCCGCCAAAGGGTGGCCTGCGGCGTCCGCAATGATCCGCCCGCCGGACCCAATGCCCAGCGCATGACCTCATTCCCCGCTTTGCGCCGAGCGCCCCATGCGCGGCTCCAACGCTCGATTTGGGTCTGCCCACTGGGGTCCGTCCCCATGTCCGGAAGCGCCATCACCTCCGGAGGCCCTTGGGTTCCCCTGGGTCCGGCCGCAATGGACTCCCCATCCGTTGCGCGATCCTGCACGCCGCGGACCATGCGCTTCCCCGTTCCCGGCCGCAGGGATTCGACCAATGGAATCAACTCATGCCGAATCCGGTTGCGCAAGTACCGGGGGCTGTCGTTGGATGCATCGTGTCGGAAGGGAACATGAAAATGCTGCGCATGTTCGTTCAATTCCTCGGGGGTACAGCGCAGCAAGGGGCGCAGGATGTTCCCGCGCCGGGCTGGTATTCCCGTCATTGCGGAGGACTCACCGGACCGGATCCACTGCAACCACAACGTTTCCAACTGGTCCCCGGCGTGGTGCGCTGTCAAGATCCAAACCTGTTGTTTCCCGGTAGCCTCCGATTGGACCGCGGCTGTTGCGGCAAGCTCGGCCCACCACGTGTAACGCAAGGTGCGCGCTGCAGCCTGGAGGCCTGCGCCTTGACGCGCCGCTTCCATGCGCGCATCGAATCGCTGTTCCACAAACGCCACGCCTCGTTCTGCCGCAAACCCTTTAACCAAGGCTGCGTCTGCCTCGGAGTCTTCCCCCCGAAGACCGTAGTTTGCATGGGCGAGAACCACCTTCGACCGCCAATGGGACCGGATAATCAAATCCGCCAACACCATGCTGTCCCGTCCCCCGCTCACCCCCACCACCAAGCAGTCTCCTTCGGCAACCCCCCAACCCGCCAACTGCGCCTCCAGCCGTGACAACAGCCCCCCCTCAGCCACGTCCCTCCAAGGTTTCCAACAACGCCCGCACCTTGGTCGAACATTCCGCCCATTCTTCATCCGGATCGCTGAGGGCCGTGATGGCCCCACCCACCTGGACCGAGACCCGACCCTTGCCCGCGTGGTACAAGATGCTCCGGATCATGACATTCAAATCGAAATCGCCCCCGGGCGCGAAATACCCCATCGTTCCCGAGTACAACCCGCGGCGGTTCGCCTCCAGTGCGTCGATCAGTTGCATCGCCCGGATCTTCGGTGCGCCCGTCATCGAACCCATCGGGAACGTCGCCCGCAAGATGTCCGCCAGCCCCCGTTCAGGATCCAACGTACATTCCACCGTGGACACCATCTGGTGCACCGTCCGGAAAGTGTGGATGCCACAGAGTTCAGGTACCCTGACACTGCCCATGGCCGCGACCCGGCTCAAATCATTGCGGACCAGGTCCGTGATCATCACGTTTTCCGCACGTTCCTTCACACTGCAGGCCAAACCATCCGCCAACATCCGATCTTCTTCCGGGTCCTCGCTGCGCCGCACCGTTCCTTTGATGGGCTGCGACCGCAGCAGGCTTCCCGTCCGTTGTAGAAACCGTTCCGGCGATCCACTCAAAGCAAAACAGTCCCCCATCCGCACAAATCCGCCCATCGGGGCCCGGGTCTTGTCTTGGAGGCGCACATAGGCTTCCCAGGGATCGGGCAGGGTTCCGGCTGCGGACCATTCGGCGCACAGGTTGAGCTCATAGACATCGCCCTGCTGAATGTGTTTCTTGACACGGGCCACCCTTTGTCGGTACTTGGAGGCATCCCATCGGGGCTTCAAAGCGATTCCGGGGGCTGCGGGGGGCTCCCAGCCCTCAGGGCGCGCCTGCGCCCCCTCGATGGCGGCACACAGGCCACCGCACTCCGGCTCCACAGCCCCGGCCAGTACCTCGACCTTCCCCCCGGTGGCGGCCCCCCAGCGGAGTAGAATCCGTGGCGCGAACAACGAGACCACCGGAAACCCCAGCGCATCGGGCCGCGCACTCTCCAACTGCTCGACTGCGTTCTTCAGGTCATACCCCAGCCAACCGAACACCCAGCGGTCCCGCACAAAACCCGCCACCCGCTCCGGCAAATCCGCCGTCACCTCTGTTTCGCTCCAAACCTCCTGTGCGCCGAAAGCCAGCAGGCAGGTGCCCTCTGGCCGCTCGTCAAAAAGCAAGTGCACGTAGGGCACCGCCTGGACCCACGCCCCCAGGTCCGGAAGGGGACGCCGGCTGCGCTCGCTTCGGAAAGCCGGTGCGAAGAAGGACGGAATCGGCGCCGTTTCCATCCGGGGCTCAGATGTGCAAAGCGCGGTCGGCCGTGGCCGCCAGGGCCGCCTCCTTCAGAGCCTCGGTGAACGTCGGGTGCGCATGGGACATCCTGGAGATGTCCTCGGCCGTGGCCCGGAACTCCATCGCGACCACCGCCTCCGCGACCATGTCGGCGGCCCGCGGCCCACAAATGTGCACCCCCAGGATCTC
The DNA here is from genome assembly GCA_964405405.1 of uncultured Comamonadaceae bacterium. Lineage (GTDB taxonomy): Bacteria > Bacteroidota > Bacteroidia > Flavobacteriales_D > Sanyastnellaceae > CAMCYM01. Next base: position 58,050 of record CAYONT010000001.1, read on the forward strand.
GTCCGTCTCCGCGTGCGCCAGCACCTTCACCAAGCCGTCCGTGTCCATCGAAGCCCGGGCCCGGCCACTCGCCTTGAACGGGAACGAACCCGACTTGAACGGCACCTGGTCCGCCCGCAGTTGCTCCTCCGTTGCCCCCACTGCCGCCACCTCAGGCCAAGTGTATACCACATTGGGGATGAGGTTGTAGTCGATGTGCGGGTGTTGACCTGCAATGGTTTCAGCGGCAAATACGCCCTCTTCCTCGGCCTTGTGGGCCAGCATGGCCCCCCGGACCACATCGCCGATGGCGTAAATGTGGGGCACGGAGGTGCGAAGGTGCGCGTCGACCGGGATGCGTCCGCGCTCATCCGTGGACAAGCCCGCAGCCTCGAGACGAAGTCCATCCGTGAAAGGCTTGCGTCCGACCGCCACGAGGCAGTAGTCCGCTTTCCAAGATACGGGCTTGCCCGCCTTGTCGAGCGCTTCAATCAGGGCGTGGTCTCCGGCATTCTGGGCTCCTTGAACCCGGTGTTGCAGGTGGAATTGCACGCCGAGTTTCTTCATGGAGCGCATGAGTTCTTTGCCCAAGGTCCGGTCCATCGTGGGCAGGATGGTGTCTTGGTATTCCACCACATGGACCTCTGTGCCGAGTCGGGCATATACGCTGCCGAGTTCCAAGCCGATGACCCCGCCGCCGATGACCACCATCGAGGCGGGCAAGGCGGGCAACTTCAGCGCCTCTGTAGAGGTGATGATGCGGTCCTTGTCTGGGGTGATTCCCGGCAAACTCGCTGGCTTGGAGCCTGTGGCGATGACGATGTGGGTGGCCTGGATGGAAGTGGATGTTCCCTCAGCATCCGTCACCGCCACGGTGTGGGCGTCGACGAAGGACCCGGTTCCCCGCAGCACCGTGATGCCGTTCTTCTTCATCAGGAAGTCGATGCCGCCCACGGTGGCTTCCACCACACCTGCCTTGCGCGCAATCATCTGCGGGAAGTCCAGGCCCAACGAACCCACCTCGATGCCGTGCTCCTGGAATTGGTGGGCCGCTTGGTGGTAGTGTTCTGAACTGTCGAGCAGGGCCTTGGAGGGGATGCAGCCCACGTTCAGGCAGGTGCCGCCCAGGGTGGGGTACTTCTCGATCAAGGCCGTGCGTTTTCCCAGCTGGGCTGCACGAATCGCGGCAACGTACCCTCCGGGCCCACTGCCGATGATGGCGACATCAAAGGAATCCATGGCACGAAGTTACGGCGGAGATGCATTGCCCGGGCGGCCGGAAAGGGGCATCACTGCGGTGTGAGCGTGTGCGTCTCGAGGTCGAGCAAAAACGTTTGGTTGCCCCGGACCACCGTGGCCAGCGGGTCACAACTTCCATCGCCGTAATCAATGTCCACATCGGGGCCGGGCCGTTCGATGTGGACCGTTCCCGACACGGGGAAACCACAGACCTGGTCATGGACTACCGCCGTGAAGGTGCGGGTGCGCGCGTTTCCGCCCGGGCCGGCCACCGTGGCCGAACCATCTCGCTGGATGACATTGTCCCCGCATGCAGGGGTGTCAAATCCCGCCAGCCACACCGAGCTGCCGGAGGTGCTGCGGGTGAAGGTTTGGCCATTGCGCACCACCGTGAGGTTGGTGACGAACGTGGAGGTGGGATGGCCGTCGGCATCCGTCCCGGTGGAGGTCCGAACCTTCGTCCCGGTCAGCAAGCGGTTGCCAATGCCGAAGTTCGTGAAGGTGAGGGTCCGGGTGGCGCCTACCGTCTCGAGGAGGTTGCCACTGTCCACGATGGTTAGGACACCCGAACGGTTGACGCCATTGGGCCCGGTGCAGCCATCTCCGAAGTCCACGACCATGGTGCGCGGATACACATCGGCTCCGGAGTCCGTGATCTCGGCACAGGTCCCGAGCCATTCGAGGTTTCCGGCACAAGGGCCGCTGCCGCCGCCGGGCAGGGCGAAGGGCATGGCCGCTTCTGCCGCTTCATCCAGTGCCCGATCGGAAACTTCGGTCAGGGATTCTTCGGACGCGGCTTCTTCGCTGACGCTGTTTTCACGGCGGTCACATCCGGCGAGCAGCAAACCCAGTGCCGCAGCGCCCCAGAGGAATGAGGAAGTTGTCATGCTGTGTAGACGTTCATTTGTCGGTGAAGTTGAATGCCAGGCCCCCATTTAACATCTGTTTGGGATCCGTTGCAACGGTGGCAGTGGGTGGACAAAAGTTCAGCGGGGCGTGCTACCTTCGCTGCGATGTTCTGGAATCGTTTGGCCTCCTTTGTGCTGCGGCAGCGCATGTGGATTCTGCTCGTGCTGGGCGTGGTGACCGCATTCATGGCCTCGCGCATTCCCGACATCCGGATGCAATACGTCTTCGGCGGGCTGTTGCCCGAGAATGATCCGACGCACATCGCGTACGAGCGTTTCCAGGAGCGCTTTGGGTCGGAGGGCAACGTGATGCTCATCGGCGTGGCGACGGAAGCGTTGCGGGAACCGGCCGGTCTGCAGGCTTGGCATGATTTGGCCCATGCCATAGGCCAAACAGAAATCCGGGTGGACACCACCGACGACGGGCGCGACAATGCGGTCGTTCTCCCCCTCATCGACAGCATTTTCTCCCTCACCCACGCCCATCGGCTCGAGCGCGACACGGTGCTGGAGCGTTTCCAGTTCGTTCCGGTGATTCCCGCGGGTCGCATGGTGCCGGGTGGGCAGGTCGATGCGGCCTTTGTGGACAGCGTGCACGCGGCGATCGCGGCGCTCCCTTTTTACGACGGTTTGCTGGTGTCGGAAGACGGTGAGGCCACGTTGCTCATGGTCTTCATCGACCCGACGCTGTTCAATTCGGAGCGGCGGGGCACGGTGGTGGAGGACGTCACCGCGCTGGCGGACCGCTGGTCGGAAGAGAACGGCATCCCCATCCACCTGAGCGGCCTCCCGTTCATCCGGATCGAAATGACGAACAAGGTCAAGGGCGAAATCGGCTGGTTCATCAGTGCGGCCTTGCTTGTTACAGCTTTGCTTTTGTGGCTCTTCTTCCGGAACGCCTTGGTGATGGGGGTGAGTCTGCTGGTGGTCTTGGTGGGGGTCATTTGGTCGTTGGGCACGATGGCCCTGTTCGATTTTCCGCTGACGTTGTTGATGTCGTTGATTCCGCCGCTCATGATCGTGATCGGGGTGCCCAATTGCATCTACCTCATCAACAAGTACCACGCGGAGTACAAAAGGCATGGCAACAAGGCCATGGCTTTGCAGCGCATGGTGGTGAAGGTGGGCAACGCCACGTTGCTGACGAACCTGACCACAGCCTTCGGCTTTGCGACGTTCATCTTCACCCACAGCGATGTGCTCCGAAACTTCGGGGTGGTGGCTTCGCTCAACGTGGTGGCGGTATTTTTCATCTCCTTGGCGGTCATTCCGGCTTTGTTCTCTCTGTTGCCGCCCCCGCAAGCGAAGCACACCCGACACTTGGACCGCAAATGGATGTTCCAAGTGGTATCGAAATGGGTGCATCTGGTTCAGCATCATCGTCCCAAGGTCTATCTCGGTGCCCTGGTCATCGGGGTCTTCAGCTTGCTCGGCATCCTGCAGATGAAGACCACGGGCAACATCGTTGACGATTTGCCGGACCAAGACCGGGTCATCCGAGATTTGCGCTGGGTGGAGCAACATTTTCACGGGGTGATGCCTTTTGAAATCCTGGTGGACACCCAGCGGGAGAAGGGAGCTACTTCGCCCGCCTTCTTGGCAAAGGTGGAGGATTTCCAGGCCTTGCTGGGGACGTATCCGGAATTCAGTCGGTCCATTAGCGCAGCAGATGCGACGAAGTTTGGGGTGCAGGCTTTTTATGGAGGCGACCCGGAACGCTACCGACTGCCCACCCGGAACGAGCGGTCCTTTATGGCGAATTACTTCCGGGGCTCGGCCGCGGCGGCGTCAGAGGATGCAAGTGCGGGATCGGTGGCCTCGAGTTTTTTTGATTCCACCCGCCAGATCACCCGGATCACAGCCCAAATGGCAGATATCGGCACGTTGGAAATGCGTCGGTTGCTGGAAGACCTGCGTCCCCGGGCAGATAGCATCTTTCCTCCCGAGGACTACCAAGTGACCTACACGGGCACGAGTGTGGTGTTTCTGGAGGGCACCAGCTACATGGTGGGCAACTTGGGCATTTCCATCTTGTTGGCGGTCTTGGTCATCGCCTTGGTCATGGCGCTGTTGTTCCATTCTGCGCGGATGGTCTTGATCGCATTGGTTCCCAATATCTTCCCCTTGCTATTCACCGCAGGCATCATGGGCTGGACAGGGATACCCATCAAGCCTTCGACCATCTTGGTGTTCAGCATTGCCTTGGGCATCTCAGTGGATGATACGATTCACTTTCTGGCCAAATACCGCCAAGAGCTCAATCTGAAAAGTTGGAACATCGGAAAGGCGGTTATCGTGGCGCTCCGGGAAACGGGTGTGAGCATGATGTACACTTCGATTGTCCTGTTCTGTGGTTTCTTGATGTTCGCGATGTCGGAATTTGAGGGCACCCGGGCCCTGGGGTTCTTGGTTAGTGTCACGTTGTGCATGGCCATGTTCACGAATCTCCTCCTTCTGCCTTCGTTGCTGTTGAGTTTTGAGCGTGCCTTGACCACGCGCTCATTCCGGGAGCCTTTCTTTGACATCCTGGACGAGGAGGAGGACATTGAGTTGCAGGGGTTGGAGGTTCGTCCTGGCTTGGCGCCGGGTCGGGGGGAAGAACAGCACGAGGATCTGCTCCGGAAGCGGGGACAGGGGGGATGAGAACTTGGCTGTTGCTGTTGGCAGGGTGGTTGGGCGTTTCTGAGGGAGAAGCGCAGCGTTGTGGCTGGCTGGACTTCTACCATGTAGTGGGCGTCTCTTTTGTGGAGGCAGGCTCGGGAAGACCCATGAATCGGGTGAAGGCCTCCTTGCGCGACACGCGCAATCGAACCGTACTCCATGGCGAGGTGGAGGAGCAGCCGAAACTCTTTCCCGTATTGGATGGTCTGTATTGTGCGTTTGTGCCTTCCGGTCACGTCGTCGCGCATCCGTTGGCGCCTCCCCGGTATTGGGTGGTGGTCCAAGACGGGGGGGATGAGCTTTTCTTCCCCTTGCAGACCGATGGAGCGCTTCCAGCCTGTGGGAGCCGGCTCAACCACAAGAGCTATCTGAGATGGGATGATCCAGCGTCCCCCTTGCAAGAGCGCCCGGGGGGGTACCGGCCCCTACGCATCGAGGTGCCACCTCGGAAAGACAGGGCGGCAAGGGCGGAGTTGGGTTGGGCCGAGGCGGTGGCCCGGGCGAACCTGCGATGGGATGAAGCACGCGTGGACTCTGGGAATCCCCTCACGACCCCCCAGGTGACGGAATCGGCGCCGCCTGGGGCATGTTTGGCCTGGGAGCGGCGAGGGGGAGCGGTTCAGTCGTCTGAACCGTCTGTGCCTGTGTGGATGGCGGGAGCTGGACAGGTTGCTTGGGTGGATACGCTGTGGATTCGGAACCGTTGCAACCGTCCTGTGTCCTACCGGTTGGAGTCTTTTGGTGCGGGCATGGTGGCAAGCCGGGGCCAGGCAAAACCGGGGTTGGGCATGATTCCAGCGGACACGACTTGGATGTGGACATTGGACAGCCGGTGGGAGGTGGCTCCAGGGTCGGTGGAACGGCTTGATTGGGTGTTGCGGTGGTTGCCCCCGGCAGGAAACGGGGGTCTTTGGGATACCACCCTGGTCGCCCTGGTGCTGGGGGAAGGATGGCAGCGTGGAGAGGGCGTTTGGTGGGGGCCGGAACCCAGAGACCGTCCGGGTTGGCGGCCAGCGGTGGTCCGGGCACCGGAGGGGGCCGTTCAGTGGGGGATGGTGCGAAGCTCCGACGGCGTCCGGGAAGGGCGGTGGCAGGAGTTGCGTCCGGGGGAATGGGAGGCGAATAGCCACGTGTTCAGCAAGGAGGTCAACGTGGTGGTGGGTTCGTTGGGGTCGGACGCGGTGTTGGAGGTGGCCGAAGGGCCGGGTTGGGTGCGTCCTTGGGCGACCCGAATGCCCTGGGGATGGGTGTTTTACGCCGGGCCATCCTGCCGGGCCATTCGGGTGCGGGACGGCATTCGAGAGGTGGTGGAGCCTTGGTCTTATGACCGGGCGGGGGATGTGGGGACGGTGACGGTGCATCCGGCGGGACCCGGGGATGTGGTGGTGCGGATATCGGAGGTGCGGTACGTCCTCCGGCCGGTGGGCAACCGGTACCGGGTTCGCTGGGATGAAGCCGTGGCCGCGGAGCGCGGGTTGACGTGGGAGGACATGCCGGGATGGATGGAGCGCTTCGGGGCTGGACTGGATTACCAAGTGGGGGCGGATGGGATGTGGGAGGTGGACTGGACCCAATGGCCCCGGGAGGTACAACAGCAATGGGAGTTGCGTTGGATGGGGGTACCGGGTGTACAGGGGTTGGACCGGGTGTTGCAGATGGATGGAGGGGACTATGTGTGGACGGGAGCCTTGTTGGTCCAATTCCGGGCAGGGGAGGAGGCTGCGGGCCGGCGCTCCGTTGAGCAGTTGGGATTTGGTTGTCTGCCGGGAGACAACGAGCTGCAATGCCTCACCTACCGGCGGGGGGGGTGTGATGTAGAGGAGTGGGGGTACATCGAAACGCTGGGTGGGTTGCCGGGGATCGAGCGGGTGTCCATGGACTGGTTGTATTTGGGCGAACGGAATCAGTGAGAGGTGGTGGATTTGGCCTGCATTCCACCGAAATTGCAAGGCATGAAAGGGATCATCCTCGCCGGCGGCTCCGGCACCCGCCTGTGGCCTCTGACGAAGGCCGTTTCCAAGCAGCTGATGCCGGTGTATGACAAGCCGATGATTTATTATCCGCTGTCTACATTGATGTTGAGCGGCATCCGTGAGATTTTGATCATTTCTACGCCCGAGGACTTGCCGGGCTTCCGGAGGCTGTTGGGGGATGGCTCAGGGTTGGGGCTGTCGCTGCATTACGCGGAGCAGGCGGTGCCCAATGGCCTCGCACAGGCGTTTGTGATTGGAGCGGATTTCATCGGGGACGACCGGGTGGCGCTCGTTCTGGGAGACAACATTTTTTACGGGCGTGGATTTGGCAGGCAGCTGCGCCAGCACACGGAGCCGGACGGAGCGATTGTGTTTGCTTATTATGTGCAAGATCCGGAGCGCTACGGGGTGGTGGAATTCGATGGCGAAGACCGGGTGTTGAGCATCGAGGAGAAGCCCCTTGCGCCGAAATCGAACTACGCGGTGCCCGGGTTGTACTTCTACGACAACGAGGTGGTGGCCATCGCACGGGAGTTGAAGCCGAGCGCCCGCGGTGAATACGAAATCACCGATGTCAACAAGGCCTATCTCGAAGCGGGAAAGCTGTTTGTTTCCAAATTGGACCGAGGCATGGCTTGGTTGGATACCGGAACGCATGCCTCCCTGATGCAAGCGTCCCAGTATGTGCAGGTCATTGAGGAGCGGCAGGGATTGAAAATTGGATGCATCGAGGAGATTGCATGGCGCATGGGGTACATTGACGATGCGCAGGCAGCAGATTTGGCCCAGCCCCTGCGCAAATCGGGATATGGGGACTACATCCTCGAACAAATTCGCCGCGGGCGGGATTGAAGGGGCATGGAACAGGCAACGACGGAACGGTTGCGGCAGCAGGTCGAGGCGGGGTTGGCTCATTTTTTGCAGGCATGGCCCACGGAAGCGGCAGACGGGTTGTACGCACCGGTGCACTACCTCCTGGAATTGGGGGGGAAGCGGCTGAGGCCGGTGGTGGCTTTGGCGGCCTGTGAGGCAGAAGGAGGCAGCGCAGACCGGGCGATGCCGGTGGCTGTGGCTGTGGAGCTCTTCCACAACTTCACCTTGATGCACGACGACATCATGGATGCAGCTCCCTTGCGTCGGGGTCATCCCACGGTGCACACGCGCTGGGATGTGAACACGGGGATTCTGAGTGGGGATGCCATGTTTGCCTTGGCAGGGCTCGCCCTGGGGCCTGAACCGCGCATTGCTCCTTTGTTTTACCGCACGGCCCTCGAGGTCTGTCAGGGTCAACAGGCGGACATGGCATTTGAAGGGAGGGAAGGTGTTACGCCCGCTGACTACCTGGAAATGATTCGTTTGAAGACTTCGGTTTTGCTGGCGGCAAGTGCGGCGATGGGGGCCATGGCGGCTGGGGTGGATGCGGAGCGGACCGCCCTGTGGTACCGATTTGGGGAACAATTGGGGCTGGCATTTCAAATGCAGGACGACCTGCTGGACGCTTTCAACGGCGCCACATCCGGCAAGCAAGCGGGCGGAGACATATTGGCACACAAGAAGACGTTCCTCTGGTTGCATACCTGGGCGCAGCCGGAGGGTCGACATACCCTGGAGGCGTGGATGCGGGTGGCGGACCGACCGGTAGAGAAGGTGGCGGCTGTGCAGGAGGCCATGCAGCGGGCCGGTGCAGAGGAGGCAGCGCGGGCGGTGATGGCTACGCAGCTCGAGGCGGCCCGCGCGGCGTTGGAGGGTCTGGCGTTGCCGGGCGAGTGGTCAGCTTGGTTCGAGGGTTTGACGGCGCACGTGGTGGAAAGGGTGGCGTGATGGAAGAGTTGCTGAACCCCTCGCCCGGAGCGCCGGGCTGGCCGCCCGGCATGGATGCTGCGCAGTTTGTGGAGGCGACCATTGTCCAGTTGGCGAAGGACTTTCGTTTGGATGCGGACCGGTTGCGGGCGGCGCCCATCGGTGTCATTCCGTTGCTCGCTGACGTCATCGGGGCCGGTCTGGCTGGTGATGCAGATGGGTTGTTTGCTGCCTTCTACCGGTTGGACCTCGGGGAGGAACGGGTACGCCAAATCCTGCACGAAAATGACCGCGAAGAGGCTGCTCGGCTGCTCGCGCAGCGGTCTGCTGAACGGGCGGCACAGAAGGTTTGGACCCGGATGCAGTATTCCGGAACACAAGAAGATGGAGTACTTTGAATCACTGAATACCCTACAGCGCCTCGCATGGGTGATGTTGTGCTTGGCGGCAGGCCAAGGCCTCGGCCACCTCTGGCCCGCGGCGGTTCGCGAACCGTCTCCCGGCCGCCCCTTGGCCAGCGGAACTTGGCGCTCCCACCGGAACGTGAACCTGACCCTGCTGGCCAGCACCGTCGCCATCCATGCCCTCTTCGGTGCCTTGACCGTGGGCCTCTTCGCTTGGATGGCCGAAGCGCGCTGGGGACTGTGGTACTGGCTCGAGGCGCCGCTGGCGGTGCGGTGGTTGGTGGGTTTGGCCTTGCTGGATTTCATCGGACAATACCTGGCCCACACCTTGCTCCACCGCGTGCCCTGGCTTTGGCGGCTCCACCGGGTCCACCACAGCGACCTGCATGTGGATGCTTCGACCGGCACCCGCCACCACCCGCTCGACTTTGCTTTCCGGGAGATCTTCGCGCTGCTGGCCATTTTCCTGTCCGGGGCGCCGCTCGGGCTGTACGTCTGCTATCGGCTGTTGACCGTCCTTTTCACCTACTGGACCCATGCGGACGTTCGGCTGCCGGCGCGCTGGGAGCGGATCTTGGGCTGGGTGTTTGTCACGCCGGCCATGCACAAGTTCCACCACCACGACCGGGCGCCGTGGACGGACCGGAACCTGGGCAACATGCTCTCGGTCTGGGACCGGTTGCTGGGGACCCTCGTTCACGGTGATGCAGGCCAAATCCGTTACGGCCTGGACACAGCAGATCCCACCCAGGCCCACCGCCTCGCCCATCAACTGCGTCTCCCTTTCCTCCCTCCCCACCGCCCGGCCCCGGGCGACCATGCACCGGATTGAGGCGGTCGGAGGCGGCGGGATTGTGAAACTTTCGCATGCCTGCCCCGTTTCTAGTCATTGTATCTTTGAACTCCGAAACTTCATCCGCCGCCATGGATCCTCTTGCGTTCTTAAGCCAGGCCGAGCCCACCACCATCGATGCGCTCTACCGACAATACCTTGTGGATCCGGGATCCGTAGATAGGAGTTGGCAGCTGTTTTTCAAGGGATTCGATCTCGCGTTGGCGCAGTACGGGGAGTCGGCGGGAGGAATGGGGTCTAATCCCATGACGCAGAAGGAGTTCCGTGTTCTGAACCTGGTGCATGGTTACCGCACACGCGGCCACCTCTTCACCCAAACGAACCCGGTTCGCGAGCGCAGGACCTATACGCCCACGCTCGATTTGGAGCACTTCGATTTGACGCAGGCGGATTTGGATACGGTCTTTGAGGCGGGTACCGAGGTGGGCTTGGGGGCCACTACCCTCCGGCACATCATTCAGCACCTGGAGGAGACGTATTGCCACAGCATCGGAATTGAGTACATGTACATTCGGGACTTGGATCGTTTGGCCTGGATTCGGGAACGAATTGAGCTGGCGAATCGGCCGTCCATCGCCGCCAAGGACCAGCGCCAAATCCTGAAGAAACTGGCACAAGCCACGTTGTTTGAGGAGTTCCTGCAGAAGAAATTCGTGGGCCAGAAGCGCTTCTCCTTGGAGGGCGGCGAGTCGTTGATTGCGGCGCTGGATGCCATCATCGAGGAGGGGACCCTTCACGGGGTTCAGGAGGTGGTCATCGGCATGGCCCACCGCGGTCGACTGTCGACGCTGGCCCACATCTTGGGGAAGCCGTATGCCCAGATTTTCTGTGAGTTTGAGGGGAAGGCTTACGAGGATTTAGACTTTGATGGGGATGTGAAGTACCACCTGGGTTATTCTCGGGAACAAAAGGCCGATTCGGGTGAGAAGATCCACATCACGTTGGCTCCCAATCCGTCCCATCTGGAGGCGGTGGGTCCGGTGGTAGAGGGGTTGGCGCGCGCCCGGATCGATGCGCTGCCTGCAGGACCAAGTGCGGTGCTGCCCATCCTCATCCATGGCGACGCGGCCATCTCGGGCCAGGGGGTGGTCTACGAAGTCGCCCAAATGGCGGGCCTCGAGGGTTACCATGTGGGCGGAACGGTGCACGTGGTCGTCAACAACCAAGTGGGCTTCACCACGAACTACCTCGATGGCCGCAGTTCTACGTATTGCACGGACGTGGGCAAGGTGACGCAATCGCTCATCTTCCATGTCAACGCGGACGATGCGGAGGCGGTGATTCAGGTCATGCGGATCGCATTGCATTACCGCCAAACCTGGCACCGCGATGTGTTCATCGACTTGCTGGGCTACCGGAAGTACGGTCACAACGAAGGGGACGAACCCAAGTTCACCCAGCCGAAGTTGTATGATGCCATCGCGGCCCACCCGAATCCGTTCGAGATCTATGCCCAGAAGCTCCTCGCCTCGGGGGCCATCGCCCCGGAGGAATTGGAGTCGCTGAAGGCGGGCATCGTAGGGGCGATGGAGGTCGGATTTGAGCAGGCCCGGTCCCAGGATTGTGTGGTGGTGGAGGATTTCCTCGCAGAGCTTTGGCAGGCGTACCAGCCGGCGACGGCGGCCACGTTGCATGATGCCCCGGACACCGGTGTGGCGCGGGAGCGGTTGATGGATTTGGCCCAGAAAATGAACACGCTTCCTGCTGGGAAAAAGTATTTCCGGAAGGTGGCGAAACTGATGCAGGACCGGCTGGAGATGCTCAAATCGGACCAACTCGATTGGGCAATGGGGGAGTTGCTGGCTTATGCGACGCTGTTGGATGAGGGGCATCCGGTGCGCATCAGCGGACAGGATGTGGAGCGGGGAACGTTCTCCCACCGGCACGCTGTGGTGAAGACAGAGGACACGGAGGAGGAAATCATCCCCTTGAACGATTTGCGTCCAGGCCAGGCCCGTTTTCAGATCTACAATTCCCTGCTCAGCGAGTATGCGGTGTGTGGTTTTGATTATGGCTATGCTTTTGCCCGTCCGGAAGGGTTGACCATTTGGGAGGCCCAATTTGGGGACTTCAACAACGGTGCCCAGATTCTGTTCGACCAGTTTTTGTCCGCAGCGGAGGACAAGTGGCGGACCATGAATGGCCTCACGCTGTTGTTGCCCCACGGTTATGAGGGCATGGGGTCGGAGCACAGTTCAGGCCGCATGGAGCGTTTTCTGCAGCTCGGAAGTGGGGACAATTTCTTCGTTTGCAATGTGACGGAGCCTGCGAACTATTTCCATTTGCTTCGTCGCCAGGTGAAGCGTTCTTTCCGGAAGCCTTTGGTTGTCTTTACGCCAAAGAAACTCTTGCGTTATCCGCGGGCGGTGTCATCCTTGGACCAGATGGCCCAAGGCCATTTTGCACCTGTTCTTGATGATCCACGGATGGCGGAGCCCGGTGCCCGCAGCGCCGTGCGAACGTTGGTCTGGTGTACGGGCAAGATTTACTACGAATTGCTCGAGCGCATCGAACAAATGGAGCGGGAAGGCGCAACCCTGAAGGACCTCGCCCTCATTCGTTTGGAGCAAATTCATCCGTTGCCCGCCCGGGAAATCGAATCTACCTTGGCCGCTTATCCCGGAGAGGTTCGGTGCCTTTGGGTTCAGGAAGAGCCCGTGAACATGGGGGCTTGGAGTTTCTTGCTGCAGCATTTCCGTTGGGCTTCGCTCACCCCGATTGCCCGGCCCATGGGGGCCAGCCCGGACACGGGGTCCCCTGCCATCTATGCCATCCGGCAGAAAGCGATCATCGATGCCGTGTTCGTCCAGCACGCTGCTGGGGTGATGCACACGGCATGAGCCAGCCCCAAATGCACGAACTTCGTACCGCTTTAGCTTCCCATCCCGAATTCCTAAGATGCCATGCCTATTCTTGAAATGAAGGTCCCCAGTCCCGGGGAGTCAATCAGCGAAGTAGAAATCGCTACCTGGTTGGTTGCTGATGGGGACTATGTAGAGAAAGACCAAGCCATCGCTGAGGTAGATTCGGACAAGGCAACTTTGGAACTGCCTGCCGAAATGTCCGGGGTCATCACGCTCAAGGCAGCAGAAGGGGACACGGTTGCCGTCGGTGCGGTGGTGTGTCACATCGATACGGATGCAGCACGTCCAGCGGGTGTAGCCCAGCCGGTAGTCGCTGCGCCGGCTGCTGCAGTTGCTGCCCCGACGCCAGCCCCCACTCCTGCAGCGGTTCCGAAGCCCGCTGCAGCCGTGCCTTCGCCCGCCCTGGCAGCTGCACCTGTTTCGCATGCTGCAGGACACCCATCCCCTGCTGCCCGGAAAATGATGGCTGAGAACAACTTGCCAGCGGGCTCCGTTTCGGGAACGGGCCGGGAGGGTCGGGTCTTGCCCCAAGATGTTTCGGCCCACCTGGCGGCGGGATTCGCAGCACCCGAAGTGGCTGCTTGGGGTGGGACGCGGGAAGTGAAGCGAGAAAAGATGTCCATGCTGCGTCGGAAGGTGGCAGAACGTCTGGTCTCCGTGAAGAACGAGACGGCCATGTTGACCACTTTCAACGAGGTGGACATGAAGCCGATCATGGACCTCCGGGCGAAGTACAAGGATGTATTCAAAGAGCAACACGGCGTGAACATGGGCTTCATGGGTTTCTTCACGAAGGCCGTGACCACCGCCATCGCCACTTTTCCGGCCGTGAATGCCATGATCGATGACAAGGAGATGGTCATACCCTCCTATGCGGACATCGGCATTGCAGTCAGTTCACCGAAGGGGTTGATGGTGCCGGTGATTCGGAATGCGGAGGGGATGAGTTTGGCCCAAATTGAAAGCGAGATCAAGCGTTTGGCCATCCGTGCGCGTGATGGACAGTTGGGCATCGAAGAGATGCAGGGAGGCACGTTCACCATCACCAACGGTGGTGTCTTTGGGTCCATGCTCTCGACCCCCATTTTGAACCCACCGCAGAGTGCCATCCTGGGCATGCACAACGTGGTCGATCGTCCCGTGGCCATCGAAGGCCGGGTGGAAATCCGCCCCATCATGTATGTGGCCTTGAGTTACGACCACCGAATCATTGACGGGAAGGAGAGTGTGGGATTCTTGTTCCTCATCAAGCAATTGTTGGAGCATCCTGAGCGTCTGCTCTTCGGGGGCAAGGATCCGGTAGAGGTGCTGCTGGGGGTTTGAAAAAAGGAGCGCGCATCTGCCCAAGGGTCGATGCGCGCTCGAAACAAACCAACCAATCCACGGACAGGCTTACGGATCCCGATCCGCGAAGGTTTCAGGAGGACGACAAAAAAATCCCCAGTGCTCAGCTGAGTACGGTGAAACGCTCGGCGTCCAGCCGCAACAGGATGAAAATCAGAACGGTCATCCCCAACATGGAGGAGCCCCCGTAGCTAAAGAAAGGCAAGGGGATGCCGATGACAGGAGCCAATCCGAGCACCATCCCGATGTTGATTAGGAAGTGCATGAACAGGATGCTCGCTACTCCATATGCATAGATTCGGGTGAAGTTGGAGCGTTGTCGCTCGGCCAGTTGGATCAATCGCAACAAAAGACCCCAAAAGAGCAACACCACCAAGGTGGACCCCAGGAATCCCCATTCTTCCCCCACGGTGCAGAAGATGAAGTCGGTTTCTTGTTCAGGTACGAATTCGTAAGCGGTCATTGGACCTTGCATGTAGCCCTTGCCGGTCCAACCGCCCGAACCGATGGCTGCCTTGGCATGCCGGATGTTGTAGTCGGCATCGGGATTGCCCACATCCAAGCCAAACAGCACATAAATGCGCTCGCGCTGGTGGGCTTGGAGCATGTTTTCCAGTCCCCAGTGGATGCCCACGGAGAAAGCTAGCCCAGCGAACCAGCTCGCCCACGCCACGCGGCGGGTGGCAGCCCGCTCCCTTGGGACTGTGTTGCGCAGGATCAGTAGGATGGCGATTGCACCCACCAGCGCCGCAAGGCCCCACATGAGCCAAATCGCAGAGGCAGGTCCCAAGAGAGGATAGTCCCAGGTGCTGGCCCCTGTCAGGATGCTGGCCACGCCGAGAACAAGGGCGGCAAAGACAACGATCAAAACGTTGCCCGATAGCCCCTCTCGGTACAAGGCAAATATGAAACCGCCAAATACCAGCACCGTGCCCGCGTCCGGCTGGAGCAGGATGAGCACGACCGGCAGCGCGATCAGACCGATCGCTTGGAAACGGGTGCGCAAGTCTCGCAGTTTGCCGTCGCTTCTGCTCAGCAGCCAAGCCAGCATCAAAGCAGTGCCCGATTTCGCAAACTCACTCGGCTGGATGCCGAAGGTTCCCACGCCGAACCACGCCCTTGCCCCCCCGACCTTCTTGCCCACCGCCAGTACTGCGACCAGCATCAAAACCGTCAAGGCGTAATACAAAATGGAAGTTCGAATGAAGAACTCTCCTTCGATGTTGAGGATGGCGATGGCCAGTAGGGTACAGATGCCCATCCACATGAGCTGCTTGCCTTGCTTGCCCGCCAAAGAGTACCATTCTACTGATTCGGCCGTGGCGGTTGCGCTGGAAACGTTGAGCCAACCCACGATGGCGAGCACAATCAGCATGGCCACTGTGATCCAATCGATGCGTTCCCTAAGGGTGACTTCACGGCGCATAATCAATCGTGTCTGGGGAAGGGATCGTGGGCTTCCAAGATGCGAAGTTCCCGGTCGGGATAGGCCGTGGTATCCCGCTGGAATACGTGCTTTTCAATCAACAATGCCGCAAGGGGTGCTGCCCAAGTGCCCCCGAACCCAGCGTTTTCGACGTAGACGCTGATGGCAATCTGGGGATTGACGCAAGGGGAGAAGGCCATGAATACCGAGTGCTCCAAATCCGGGTCGTTTTGTACGGTACCCGTCTTTCCGCAGACGGTTAGCCCCTCGATTTGGGCCCGCTTGCCCGTCCCATCTGGGGCCGCGACCACCGCCTCCATGGCAGCCACGATGGGCGCAAAACGCTCCGGTGGCACTCCCGTGTCGATGCGCTGGTCACTTCCCTCGGGTTTTCCCTTCCCGCCGATGTCTCGGATGGCATGTGGGGTTCGATACCAACCCCGGTTCCCTATGGCCGCTGCGATGTTCGCCATTTGCAAGGGGGTCACCAACAATTCTCCTTCGCCAATGGACAGGGAGTAGATGGTGGAATAGGCCCATCGCTTCTTCCCGTACACCCGGTTGAAAAAGGTGGTGTCTGGCACAAACCCCGACTTGGCTCCCGGCAGATGCCCCCCTAGGTTGGTGCCCAGACCGAACGCCTTGACCCGCTCGGTCCAAGCGCTCAATCCCAGGGCTGCATCCTCGAAGTGGCTTCCGGTCTGGCGGTGTTGAATCATCCGCCGCATGACCTCGTGGAAATAGGGGTTGCACGAGTGGATAATGGCCTCGTTCAGGTTGTCGTAGGTGTGGGAACCATGGCAACCGATGACCCCTCGGTCGCAGTAAATCCGCGTATCCTCCTGAATTGCCCCCTGCTCCAGCGCCACCAATCCCTGGATCATCTTGAAAATGGAACCGGGACGGTAGGTACCCCGGAGTGCCCGGTTGAACAACGGTTTGCCAGGATGTTTGAGCAAGCTGTCGTAATTGCTCGCCCGACCGGGTCCGACGAGCAAGTCCGGGTCGTAATCGGGGGAACTCACCAGCACCAGGACTTCACCGGTGGCTGGTTCGATGGCCACCACACTGCCCCGTTTTCCTTGCATGAGTTGCTGCGCGTACCGCTGGAGTTTGCGGTCGATGGTCAAGGTCAAATCCGCCCCCTCCACCGCCAGCGTATCCATCCGGCCCTCGGAGAGCGGTTGCTGGTAGTTGTTCCGGACATCGACCATGTGGAAACGGATTCCCTTCTGCCCGCGCAGCGCCAGTTCGAGTTCTCCCTCCAGCCCAGATTTGCCCTTGAAATCCCCCAGGTTGTAGAATGCATCCCCCTCCAAATCCCGGGCCGTTGTTTCGCTGTATTCGCCGATCAAATGCGTCGCCAACCCTTCCAAATTGGACCGAATCGAGCGGGTCTTTGCCCGGATTCCCGGAAACCGCCATAGTTCCGACGAGATGCGGGCATAGGCCTCCGGTGGCAACTGGCGAAGAATGATGGAAGGCCGGTACCAGGAGTATTTGCGGGCCTTGTCCATTTCCTGAACAAGCCGTTCCCGTTCCCAACCCAGCAAAGTGGCCAGCGCCGTGGTATCGATTCGATTCAAGGCCAAACGTGGGGTGAACAGGAGATCGTAGCACGCAATGTTGGATACGAGCAACTCCCCATGTCGGTCGTACATCAGTCCCCGCGAGGCCATCACCGGTTCGCGTTCCTCGGTCAACCGGGCCGCGTAGTCCCGCCATTCGGTGGTGGTGACTTGGATTTGGCCCAAGCGCAGCACAAACACGAAGGCCATGAAGGTGAAAATGGCCGCAATCACCCCGGGTCGGTTGCTGGAAATCATCGGCGTCGGGCAGGCGGGGCGAGCAACAGGTGGATGCCCACGCACAGCACCCCGGTGAGGAGGGTGGAGGTGAGGGATTTGCCCAGATTGGCAGGCAACAACCCCCAGCGGCCGGACTCCAGTGCGAACAAGGCAACGTGGTATACGCCGATGAGCAACAAGGTGTGTGCAGCGAACCAAACGGCTCCAAAGTTCTTCATGTGGGGTTCGGCGCCTTTTTCATGTCCTTCACGCGGGGCAAACAAGCGGATGATGTGCGGAAACAACCAACCCATCCACAGGGCGGCTGCCGTGTGCAGTCCTCCGCCCAGGGTCGCCAAATCGATCACGATGCCCGTCCCGCCCGCGATGAGCAGGTAGGTCAGGGGTCGCCACGTGAGGGGCAACATGACCAATCCGTACAAATGTACCGAGGGCGTCCACCAACCGTTGCCCCAGGTCAAATGCTGGAACAAAGCGATCTGGAGCAGAACGCTCAGCAACCAGCGCAAAAGGGGTTTTCCCAGGAAGCTGTTCATGGGATCTGTTCCAACATCTGTTGGGCCTGGGCCTGGGGTCCGGAGTGGATGACCTCGACGTATTTGAGTTCCCGGAAATTGGCCGCAAATGCGACGGCTACATCGAAGAACTCACTGGCTTCGGGCAAGCGAAATTCCAGGATGGTACCCATGGGCAAGCCCGGTGGGAACATGTCCTGCAAGCCGGTGGTCCAAAGGGTGTCTCCTACCGCCAACGGTGTGCTCCTGGGCACGTCCAACAACTGGCCCACCCCCGGGTCCCGTCCATCCCAGATCAGTCGGGCTACGGGCCCCTGGTGTTTGACCCGGGCGCTCCATTCCAACTCGGTGTGGATCAGGGGAAGGACCAAGGTGAATTCGTCCGCCACCTCCATGACGCGGCCCATGGCGCACCCATCGGAAATGACCCCGGACCCCGGCTGGATGCCATCCTTCCGGCCGCGATCGAGCACGAAAACATTGGAAGACCGGTTCCATGTGGCCCTCAGCACGCGTGCCGGTCGCACCTCCACGCGGTGGGCCGCCTGCGTGGTATCAGACACCGGGTATTTCCTGTGGACGACGGAATCAGGATCTTGCTGACGGCGGTGTGCCCATTCGTAGGTCAGGAGAGTCTCCCGGAGCGCCGCATTCTCAGCCAGTAGTTTTTCGTTCGAAGCTGCCAGCCGTCCCATGTCCTCGTATTGTGCTACCCACCCACCCCACGTGCCGGAAAGCCGCAAACCCAATCGAATCCAATGTCCCCTAGGGTAGGCGTGGCTGGAACCCACCCAGCCCAAGGCGAATACTTGGGCCACCACGAACAGCAGAAAAGTGTGGTGTTGTAGCAGAAGTTGCCAGAGGTTTCGCATCCCGGAGTCCGGACCTTAGTCCCGCATCAAGAAAGGATATTTGTCAATGTTGCGCAGCGCAATGGCGGTGCCCTTTGCCACGGCGTGCAATGGATCATCGGCGATGTGAACTGGGAGCTTTGTCTTGAGCGAAATCCGCTTGTCCAAACCCCGCAACAATGCCCCTCCGCCGGCCAGGTAGATGCCCGTGCGGTAGATGTCCGCTGACAACTCGGGTGGGGTCTGCTCCAAGGCTGCGTGGATGGCCTCCTCGATTTTGCCAATGCTCTTGTCCAAGGCTTCGGCAATCTCGTAGTGAGAGACCATGATTTCCTTGGGAATGCCGGTCATCAAGTCGCGGCCGCGAACGGGGTAATCGGGTGGTGGGTTGTCCAAATCCGCAATGGCCGCCCCGACTTCGATCTTGATCTGCTCCGCCGTACGCTCTCCGATGAGAATGTTGTGCTGGCGCCGCATGTACTCCTCGATGTCCGAAGTGAATTCATCTCCGGCCACCCGGATGTTCTTGTCGGTGACGATTCCTCCGAGGGCGATGACGGCGATTTCGGAGGTACCTCCTCCAATGTCGATGATCATGTTGCCCATGGGTTCTTCCACGTTGATGCCGATTCCGATGGCTGCTGCCATGGGCTCGTGGATGAGGTACACGTCCTTGCCTCCCGCATGTTCGGCACTATCGCGCACGGCCCGCTTCTCGACCTCGGTGATGCCCGAGGGAATGCAAATGACCATCCGCAACGAAGGTTGGAAAAGCCGCTTCCCCGGGTTGATCATCTTGATGAGTCCCTTGATCATCTCCTCAGCCGCCTGGAAGTCGGCGATGACCCCGTCCTTGAGTGGGCGGATGGTCTCGATGTTCTTGTGGGTCTTCCCATGCATCTGCTGGGCAAGGTGACCGATGGCAACCGTTTTGTTGGTGGTCCGGTCCTTCGCCACAATGGAGGGCTGGTCCACCACCACCTTGTCCTGGAAGTAAATGATGGTATTCGCCGTCCCCAGGTCGATGGCGATTTCCTGCATGAAGAAGTTGAACAAGCCCATGGGAGCGTGAATCGGAGGTTTGACCGGAGCGCGAGGAGCGGTCAAAGATACACACGGGAGTGGGGCGAATGACTTCCCCAATCCGTTGATTTCTTCAGTGTTTAAAATGCCGAATGCCCGTCGTGTACATGGCGATGCCCCTTTCGTTGCAGGCCGTGATGCTGAGCTCGTCTTTGATGGAGCCACCGGGCTGAACGACGGTGGTGATGCCCGCTTCCCCGGCGATTTCAATGCAGTCTGGGAAGGGGAAGAAGGCGTCGGAGGCCATCGCGCAGCCGGCGAGATCGAAGGAGAAGGCGTGCGCCTTGGCGATGGCCTGGCGGAGGGCGTCGACCCGGGAGGTTTGGCCGGTTCCGCTGGCCAGGAGCCGGCGGTCCTTCGCCAACACGATGGTATTGGATCGGGTGTGTTTGGCCACCTTCAGGGCGAAGAGGGCGTCGGCGATGGCCTCGGGGGACGCGGTGGCGGCCGTCACGCACGTGAGGTGGGACGCGGTCTCGGTGGTGGTGTCGGGGGTTTGGACGAGGTAGCCGTTGATGGCAGACCGGACCAGGGCCGTGCGTGCCGGCTGGGGCCGGTGGCGGAGCAGGATCCGGTTTTTCTTGAGGGTCAGGATGGCCAGGGCTTCGGGCGTGAAGTCCGGGGCGATGACGACTTCGGAGAAAAGCTCCGCCATGGCCGCCGCCGCCGTCCCGTCGATGGGGGCATTGGCGATGAGGACGCCCCCGAAAGCAGAGACCGGGTCCGTTTCCAGTGCCGCGAGGAAAGCCGCCTCGAGCGTGGGTCGGGTGGCGCAGCCACAAGCATTGTTGTGCTTCAGAATCGCGAAGGTGGGCCCCTCATGCTGGAACTCCGCGATGAGGGAAACCGCCGCATCCACGTCCAGTAAGTTATTGTAGGACAACGTCTTCCCGTGGAGTGTCTCCAAGCAGTCGGCCAAGGGTCCAAAGAATCGGCCGGCCTGGTGCGGATTTTCTCCGTAGCGCAGGTCCGTGGCCGCCGGTACGCTGAGCAGCAGCCGCTCCAGCGGTGGCCGTTCCAAACGTTGGGCCATCCAGCCCTGGATTTGGACATCGTAATGCGCGCTCGTCCGGAACCCCTCCAGCGCCCAGAACTGACGTTCCTCCAGCGTGCTCACCCCGCCCCGTTGCGTTAACAACTCCAGCAGCCCGGCGTAATGAACCTGGGACGGAATCACGACCACATCCCGGTGGTTCTTTGCCGCCGCACGGATCAAGGAAATGCCCCCGATGTCGATCTTCTCGATGATGTCCGCCTCGTCTGCGCCCTGCGCCACCGTGGCTTCGAAGGGGTATAGGTCCACGATGACCAGGTCGATGGCAGGCAAGGCCAAACGACCCATCTCAGCCTGGTCTTCCGCGTGCGCCCTTCTCCCCAAAATGCCCCCAAAAACCTTCGGGTGCAGCGTTTTCACCCGACCTCCCAAGATCGCAGGATAGTCCGTGAGCTGCTCTACCGGCACCACCGAAGCCCCCCAGCCCTCCAAGGCCGCCTGCGTCCCCCCCGTCGAATACAGCGTAACCCCCAGCGACTGGAGCGCCAAGATGACCGGCTCCAAGCCGGTTTTGTCGAAAACGGAGACCAAGGCGGACTGAATGCGAACGGGATGCGACATGGGGATGGAGTTGCGGGTGCAAAACTACGTTGCCCGGGCGGAAGCACCGAGCGGTTGGGGGCGTAGATTTGGGTCATGTTGTGGCTCCGGCTTTTTGGGGAGAGTATGGCCTTTGCCTGGTCCGCCATCTGGGTGAACCGGTTGCGCACCTTCTTGTCGCTGTTGGGCGTCATGGTGGGCATCTTCATGATTTCTGCTGTGTTTGCAGTGGTCGATTCCTTGGAGGATTCGCTGAAGGACACCTTCAACATGCTGGACGAGGACGTTCTGTTTGTGCAGAAGTGGCCGTGGGGAACCGGGGGGGATTACCCGTGGTGGAAGTATGTACAGCGCCGCGAGCCGACCATTCGGGAAGCAGAGGAGTTGGGGGTGCGGTTGGATTTGGCCTATGCCGTGGCTTTTCAATCCAGCCAGATGTCGAACGCTTCATCGGGCAACAACCGCATCGAGGGCATCAAGCTCATGGCGGTCACGGAGGATTATCCCCAGGTGGTGAGTCTGGACATCGCCCGCGGTCGGTTTTTTACATCGGCGGAGGAAGCGGCCGCGCGGCCCTTGTGCATCATCGGAGCGGATGTGGCGTTGTCACTGTTCGGTCGCCTCGATGTGGTCGGTTCCCATCTCACCATCCGCGGCCTGCGGTTGGAGGTGGTCGGGGTCTTCGCCCAGCAAGGCACTTCCCTCTTGACAGATGGGATGGACCGGGTGGTGATGGTGCCGGCGGGTTTTGCGCCCCGGCTCATGAACATGGAAGAAGCCGGCGGTTCCATCTTGGTGAAGGCTGGTCCCGGGGTGGCCTTGGGTGCACTTCAGGACGAAATCATCCAACAATACCGCCAAATTCGGCGCGTACGCCCCCAGGAGGAGGACGACTTTGCTGTGAACCAAGTGGATATGATTTCCAGCTTGTTGGACGAGATTTTCGGTCAGGTGGAAGTCGGCGGGTGGTTCATCGGCATCTTCGCCATCTTGGTGGGATGCTTCAGCATTGCGAATATCATGTTCGTCTCGGTCCGGGAACGCACCCGGATCATCGGGGTCCAAAAGGCCATCGGCGCGAAGTCATCCTTCATTCTCATGCAGTTCCTATTCGAGGCGGTGGCTCTGTGCCTGTTCGGCGCAGGGTTCGCATTGGCCGCAGTGGGCCTCTTGGTGCTCGGGGTGAACGCCATGGACCTCGGGATGACCTTGCACCTCCGCCCGGAGCGAATCGCCCTCGCACTGGGGGTTGCGGTGGCCTCTGGGTTGCTGGCCGGCCTCGCCCCCGCGCAGCAGGCGGCGCGGATGCAGCCCGTGGAGGCCATGCGGATGGGGGCATGACCCCATCCCCCCCGGGCAGGCGGTCCGTGATCGGAATCAGAAATCCCAGCCCAGTCCCAATTGCAGAGACCGGGTGGGCAGGGCTACATCCTTGGTTTCGAAGGTGACCGTGTTATCGGAATCGATTTGGATGGTGCTCTCATCGACCTGGGTGAGTTCTCCGCTGCGGATGTCTGCGTAACGCAGCGTGATGCGCGCGGTGTCGCCCAACTTGAGGCGCACTCCGCCGCCCCATCCGTACTGATACGTGTAGCCCCAATTCGCTTGGTCGAAATGCTCAAACAGGCTTCCATCCTTCAACTCCAGGTTCGTGCTCAGAAGCGATCCCCTTGCCCCGACCAACCCTTCTGCAAAAGGTTGGATCATGCCGCGAAAGGGCGCCAACCGCAGGGCGTAATGCAGGGAGATGTTTTGATTTTGCAATTTCATGACCGCAGGTTCCGGAGTTCCATCGGCACCCAACACCTGCACATCTTGGGTGAATCTGCCGAGCGGCTGGTAGGCCAAATCCAGTCCCCCACCGAAAAGGGTTCCCTGCTCTTTTCTCCGCCATTGCACCCCGAAGCCCCAGTTCACGCCGTCCAAGGTTACCTCCTTCCAGGTCGAACCGGGTTGGTCAGCGACGGCAATGAGCCCGATGTGGCGTTGGATCTTTCGTGCAGGAGGGGTGGGTTCTTGCAAGTTGTTCGGGGGAGTGACGTTCTTCGTTCCACTGGGGGGTGTGGTGGGTTGGGCCCAAGCGATGGCGCCTGAAAACAAGAAAAAAGAAACGGCAAAAGCAGACAAGCCGGAACGGAAGTTTGGAGTGAGAGACGTCATCATCAAATGAATTGGATAATTCAAAAGTAACGGGATAGCACTGAGAAAACGTGGACGGTGGTCTTAAATTGCATCAACAAAATGCGTGCCATGCGACGGGTATTGGTTCTGGGGGCCCACGGGCAGTTGGGGAGACGTTTGGTGGCCTGCGGTGCGCAACGGTCGGATCTGGAGGTGGTCGGCTGGGGTCGTGGGGAGCTGGACATCCGGGATGAAGAGGACGTGCGTGCGGGTTTTGCTGCGTGCTTGCCTGATGTGGTCATCAATGCGGCAGCCTATACCGCGGTGGACGCTGCAGAGCAGGATCGGGAGGCGGCTTGGGCGATCAATGCGGAGGCACCGGGCGTCTTGGCCCGGTGTGCACGCGAGGTAGGGGCCAGTTTCGTCCACATCTCCACGGATTATGTCTTCGACGGTACCTCGGATCGGCCTTACCAGGTCAGCGACGCACCGCGGCCGCTCGGGGTGTATGGGGCCTCGAAGTGGGCGGGGGAACAAGCCGTGGCGGCGGCCTGGGAGATGGGGTCTGGGGCGGCGGGTTCGGAGCCGGCGGGTTCGGAGCCGAGGCATTGGATTTTCAGGGTGGCTTGGTTGTATGATGCCGAGGGACGGAATTTTCTCAGGACCATGATGGCTGCTGCGCGCCGGGGGGTGTCCCTGCGGGTGGTGGATGACCAACGCGGCACCCCGACCTGTGCGGTGGTATTTGCTTCGTTTCTGCTGGACTTGGCCGTGGCTCCTGAGCGGCTGCCATCGGGCGTTTGGCATTATGGCCACCGCGGGGTGACCACGTGGTTTGGATTTGCTCAAGCGATTTTTGCGCGGTTGGGTTGGCATCCGGAACTGGCACCGTGCACCACGGCGGAGTACCCCACCGCAGCCCAGCGGCCGGCGTACTCGCACCTCGATCCGGAGCCCTTGCATGCCGTTTGGGGGGCGCCCGCTTTGGGGTGGGAGGAAGCGTTGGAGCGGTGTTTGGCCTGCATGAACGACGCGGAGAAACAGGAGATGAAATGATTTCAAAGGACTGAAAACCAAGGAACGATGGAAGATTTGGAGCAACGGGTGCTGGAGCGGGCGATGCGGTGGACCCAGCCGCCTTTTGATGACGAGACGCGTGCGGAGGTGGAGGCGCTGCTGGCCGCAGGAGGGGAGGCGTTGGTGGACGCGTTTTACACGGACCTGGAGTTTGGAACGGGGGGATTGCGGGGGCTCATGGGGCCGGGGACCAACCGGATGAACGACTACACGGTGGCGATGGCGACCGAGGGTTTGGCACGGTACATCCTCCAAGCGACTGACGCCTCGGGTGGGTTCGGGGTGAGCCCATCGGTGGCGGTTGCCTATGATTCGCGGTTGCGGAGTGCCCAGTTTGCCCTGGTCGTGGCCGAAGTGTTCGCGGGTTCGGGCATCCATGTGTACCTCTTTGAGGCGTTGCGGCCCACACCAGAATTGAGCTTTGCGGTGCGTCACCTCCGTTGCACGGCTGGGGTGGTGGTGACGGCGAGCCACAATCCGAAGGAGTACAATGGGTACAAGGTGTATTGGTCGGATGGAGGCCAAATCGTGCCCCCCCAAGACGGCGGCATTCTCGCTTCGGTTCGTTCGGTGACGGACTACACATCGGTGCGCCGGGCACCGGGCTCACCCAACATCGAGCGGATCGGCGAAGCGGTGGACCGGGCCTACCGGTCCATGGTGGTGGACTTGCGCTTGGATCCGGAACTCCGGCAGGCGGGTTCGGACTTGTCGATTGTGTACACGCCCCTGCACGGCACGGGCGCGGTTTCGGTCGTTCCCGCCCTGCATGAGGCCGGTTTTCGTCAGGTCCATGTCGTGGCCAGCCAAGCGCAGCCCGACGGCACCTTCCCGACCGTTCACAGCCCCAATCCCGAGGAAGGCGCGGCGTTGTCCGAAGCCATCCGCTGCGCTCGGGACATCGGCGCCGCCCTGGTCATGGGCACGGACCCCGACGCCGACCGGGTGGGCCTCGCCGTCCCCGATCCCTCCCGCCCGACCGAAGGCGCCCCGGGTTTCCGCCTGCTCAACGGCAACGAAACCGGCGCCTTGCTCGTGGACTACGTGCTCCGCGCCACCCGGTCGGCGGGCCGCATGCCCGCCCAGCCCTTCGTCGCCAA
Organism: uncultured Comamonadaceae bacterium; assembly: GCA_964405405.1. Lineage (GTDB taxonomy): Bacteria > Bacteroidota > Bacteroidia > Flavobacteriales_D > Sanyastnellaceae > CAMCYM01. Next base: position 83,650 of record CAYONT010000001.1, read on the forward strand.
GACCATCGTCACCTCCGAACTCATCCGGGCCATCGCCGAGGCCCATGGGGTCGAAGTCGTCGAAACCCTCACCGGCTTCAAGTGGATTGCATCGGCCATCCGCCAGCGAGAGGGCACGGCGCAGTTCATCGTCGGTGGGGAAGAGAGTTACGGTTATATGATCGGCGACCGCGTTCGGGACAAGGACGCGGTGGCCTCCGCCTGCCTCCTGGCTGAATGTGCCCACGTGGCTGCCCGGGAGGGCACCGACCTGCTGGGGATGCTGGAGCGCATCCACCGAACCCATGGGGCTTACCGAGAAGCTTTGGTTTCTTTCGAGCGGACAGGCCGGGCGGGCAAGGCTGCCATTGATGCCCAGATGCAAGTCCTGCGCCAAGATGCTCCTGCCACCTTGGCCGGGGAGCGGGTTATCGAGGTCCGGGATTTTGCTGCCGGCACCTGCTTCGACCGCGTTCAAGGCACCGAGCGACCCACCGGATTGCCCACCTCCAATGTGGTGCAGCTTCGGACGGAACGCAACAGCATCATCACGGCCCGTCCCAGCGGAACAGAGCCCAAGATCAAGTTCTACTTCTCCGTATGTTCGACCCCGGGTGAAATCGAATCGCGCGGCTATGACTTGGTTCTTCAGGAGCTCGATGCCCGCATCCTCGCCTTGCGGGCCGAGTGGGGGGTCTGATCAATCAGGAAAATCACTGGATCGGATCGAAAACACGTAAGTGTGCATCACGACCCTTCGGTCCTCCTCCGTGGTCCATTCCCAATCACTGCGTGAGAAACCCCGTTTCGAACAAGTGTCGCCCTCAGGGTTGATGGCCGTGATGCCTGCATTCCCCAGCCAATCTGGATGCAGAAATTCCAGGCTTTTCCCCCACCGACTCTGTTGGGAAAGGTTGCCCGTGCGGGAAGGAGGCAAGAGGATTGTATTTTGACCATCAGGGATGGATTCATCCTCAAATTCGATGGTCAATGTGTCCAACGTGAGGTTTTGGACCCGGTAAGAGGAATAGGTGTTGGATTCACACCCCATCCAGGTAAAGACGACCCACAGCCATCCCCAATTGAACCTTTTTTTCATGCTAGGGTAACTCGGTACCCCTCATGGGGGTTGCATGCCGCATCAGGCTGTCTGGCCACTGCGCCATGTCTGGAATGAGTGCGCCCGTGCAACCCTCCACCTTTGGATACAAACGGGCATGGTCAGCGGCGCCCTCCGGCAACCATTCCCGCCAGCCCGCAATGTGGTTGAAAAAGTAGAATACAACGCTCAACAGCAACACCCCACTCAGGGTGGCGAACAAGACCCCCAGCAAGCGGTTGACCCAATTGAGCAACGCGAGCTTCGCTCCTTTCTCGACCACCTTCGCCAAGATGCGAACCAGCATCAGTACCCCCACAAATGCGAAGAAAAAAGCGGTAGGGTTGACCCAGGTTCCCGTCCAATTCCACTCCGAATGCAGCCAGGCGGCCACCCGGGCAGAACCATAATACCCGGCAAACAACCCCATCCCCAGACCCAAAAAAATGGCCACTTGGGTGACAAATCCCCGGCGAAATCCCTGCCAGGACGCCCACAACAGCGGGAGGGAAACCACGATATCCAGTACCGCAATCGAGCCATTTTCCATGCGGCCAAGTTACGTGAAGCCCTTGGGTCGACGTAGTTTCGCCCCATGACGAAACAAACGTCTGAACGTCCTTGGCATTTGCGGCCAGCCCGGGTCCAAGATGTGGCATCGATCCACGCCCTCATCTGCGAACTCGCCGCATACGAACGTGCGGCGCAGGAAGTGGTGGTGACCCCAGAGGATTTGCGGGCCCACGGGTTCGGGGACAGGCCGCGGTTTCAGGCTTGGGTGACGGTCGAGGGTTCGGCCCCAGCGGATGGGCAGCCCAGGGAGTCGGAGGATGTGTTTGGTTGTGCCCTTGCCTACGAAAAGTACTCTACCTGGAAGGGCCCCTGCCTGTTCCTCGAGGACCTCATCGTCCGGGAATCGCAGCGGGGCCGGGGGGCAGGCAAGGCGCTGTTCGAGGCTGTTGCGGCCCATGCGGCGCGTGCAGCGTTTCGACGGATGGAATGGCAGGTCTTGGATTGGAATGCCCCGTCCATCGCTTTTTACGAGGGATTGGGTGCCGAGCTTGACCCCACTTGGATCAACGGCAAACTCACGGGGGAAGCACTGGCTCGCTACGCTCCCATGCCCATTCCCCGTTGAAGCCGGCGTTTCGGGCTGCCCCGCAATCCGGACCGGCTGTCAGTACTCGTCTTCGTTGAAAAAGAAGTCCTCCTTGGAGGGGTAGTCAGGCCAAATGTCCTCAATCGATTCGAAGACATCGCCCTCATCATCCAGTTGCTGCAAATTCTCCACGACTTCCAGCGGCGCACCCGTGCGCATGGCGAAGTCAATCAACTCGTCCTTGGTGGCGGGCCAAGGGGCATCCTCCAAGTAGGAGGCCAGTTCGAGGGTCCAATACATGCTCTTCGTGTGGCTACGCGTTCAGCGGGCAAAAATAGGCCAAACCAGATACCAAGCAAGATAGCCGAAATTCCATGTCTTTTGTGCTGTTTGGCCTAGAAAAATGCATTTCACTTGCGCCAGTAGACCTCCGGTGCCCCGGCCCGCGCGGCCAACACCCGAGACAGCACGAAGAACCAGTCGCTCAGTCGATTGAGGTACCGACCAATGATGGGGTCCACGGGTTCCACCCGGGCGAGCGCGACCACCCGACGTTCGGCGCGCCGGGAGACGACGCGGCACAGGTGGGCCGCAGAGACCGCTGGGTGCCCCCCGGGGAGGATGAAGTTCCGCAGCTCGGGAAGCCCTGCCGTCGCCGCGTCCATCCAGGCCTCCAACTCCCCAGCGCGCTCCTCCGGCAGCGCCGGCAGGTGGACCCGCATCGCCTCGTCTGTGGTCGCTAGGTGGCTCCCAAGGTTGAACAGGTCGATCTGGATTTGGCCCAGCAACTGGCCATCCTCGGGCGAGGCCTGCAGCACCGCGTGGTCCGCCAGGGCGCCCACGAAGGCATTGAGTTCGTCGAGGGTGCCGTAGGCCTCGATTCGCAGGTCGTCTTTCGCAACGCGGTTGCCACCAAAGAGGGCGGTGGTTCCATCGTCTCCGGTCCGGGTATAAATGCGCATGGCGGGGGTAGCTTCGCGGAAAAGAGTCGTTCGGAGATGCGCCGGGCGGGGTGTAACTTGCAGCCACTAACCCTTCTCCCGCGTCTCTCCATGGACAAAGATGATGCATCCCTTGCACTTTCAGCCTCCAGGGCGAAGCAGTTGCGCTACGACCGGGCCTACATGCGCATGGCGCAGGTGTGGGGGGAGCTCTCGCACTGCCAGCGCAAGCAAGTGGGTGCCCTGATTGTCAAGGACCGGATGATCATCGCCGACGGCTTCAATGGCTCCCCGACGGGTTTCCCCAATCCGTGTGAAGACGACATCGGGGACACCCATTGGTATGTGTTGCATGCCGAGGCGAACGCGATCACGAAACTCGCCCGTTCCAACAACAGTTCGGCTGGGGCCACTTTGTACATCACGTTGTCGCCCTGCCGCGAGTGTGCGAAGCTCATCCACCAGGTGGGCATCGAGCGGGTCGTCTTTTCCCAGGCGTACAAGGATCCCAGCGGTTTGGCCTTCTTGACTTCGGCAGGGGTCGAAGTGGTCCACCTCGCCGACGATGTCCCGCCCCTTTGAGCCTCCACCGTCTTTTCGACCCACCCCTCCGATGAGCGAATCCGAATCCCTCCCATCCGTCCAAGCGCCCAACGACCCGACCCCCGGCCCGGACCCGACCCCCGGCCCGGACCCGCGCCCTGCGGTTCGTCCGCCCTCGCCCTTCCTCCCGCTGTACTTCTCTGTGGTGCTGCTGGTGGGCATCTTGCTGGGACTCGGGTTGTCGCGGTATGGAGCGGGCGGCGGAGGGATGGCGCGCCCGGGAGGTCCTCTGTGGGAGGTGTTAGACCAAATCGAGCGCTCCTATGTCGATTCCGTGACCCGGGACGAACTTGAGCGCGCCGCCGTGGAAGCCATGCTGGCCCAATTGGACCCCCACTCCTCCTACATTTCCGCTGAAGAATTGGCCGCCATGGCAGAGCCGATGGAAGGAAACTTCGAGGGGATCGGGGTGGAGTTCATCATCCAGGACGACCAGTTGCGGGTGTGGGATGCCATTGCAGGTGGACCCTCGGAGCGGGCGGGCATCCGGTCGGGGGACCACATCCTGAGTGTGGATGGCGAGCCCATCGGCGGTCCGGAGTTGACCAATGCCGAGGTCATGAAGCGGCTCAAGGGGCCGCGGGGGACCGAGGTGAAGCTGAGGATCCAGCGGGGAGAGAAGGAGTTTGAAGTGGATTTGGTCCGTGAAAAAATCCCGATTTACAGCGTGGTAGCCGCCTTGCCGGTCACGCCGCGCATCGGATACATCAAGGTGGTACGTTTCGCTCAGACCACGGACGAAGAGTTCCAGGCGGCGATGCAGAAGTTGGAGGCCGCGGGGAACAAAAAGGTGATCATCGATCTGCGTTCCAACGGCGGGGGCTACCTACAACAAGTGGTGCCCATGGTGGCCTCTTTTTTGCGAAAGGGTTCGTTGGTGGTCTATACAGAGGGCCGCAACTCTCCGCGTAGGACGTACGACGCCGCAGTGGATGGGCCCTGGGTGGATTGGGAGGTGGCGGTTTTGATCGACGAGAATTCGGCTTCTGCGAGTGAGATTTTTGCAGGGGCCATCCAGGATTTGGACCGCGGCATCGTGGTGGGTCGGCGGAGCTTCGGGAAGGGGCTGGTGCAGGAGGAGTTCGGGTTGGAGGGTGCAGGCGCCTTGCGGTTGACCATCGCACGGTTCCATACGCCCACAGGTCGCGCCATTCAGAAACCGTATGGTGCGGAGGCCTTGCATGGCTACGAGGACGATTGGGAAGTGCGGTTCGAATCGGGTGAACTGTTTCATGAGGACAGCATTCCCCGCCCGGATTCCTTGCGTTATGTGACCCCGGCTGGAAAGGAGGTGTTCGGGGGAGGCGGGATCGCACCGGACTTTTTCGTGCCCTTGGACACCTTGCGCAGCTCGACCTACCTGTCGGAGCTGAGTTGGTCAGGGTTGATTCGGGCCGCTGCGTTTGAATGGGTGGATCGGAACCGCAGCGCTTGGGGTGCTGCAGGGGCACCGCCCCTTTTCCGTCCAGTGCCTGCGAAGTGGTTGGCCCAGGCCTTGTCCACCTTGGAATCGTTGGCAGCTGCAGAGGGCATCCGTACCCCGGTGTTGTCTCCCGCTGCCCAAGGTCAATTGGAGCGTGAGCTTTGGGGAGAAATCATCCGGGCGGTGGAGGGAGATGAGGCATTTTACACCTTCCGCATCGAAGGGGACCCCATGGTGGGCCGTGGTTTGGAACTTTTGCAGCGGTCCCATGAACTTCAGGTAGTGGATGGGAGGTTATCTTTGAAACCGGGGAAACCATGATGGTGGCCCCCCAGCAACAACAACCTAATCCCACAGGACATGGCCTTTGAATTGCCCTCCCTCCCCTACGCCTACAATGCGTTGGAACCGCACTTCGATGCAATGACGATGGAAATCCACCACGGCAAGCACCATGCGGCTTACACAAACAATTTGAATGCTGCCATCGAGAACACCCCGATGGCGGGCAAAGACATCGAAACCCTGATGCGGGAGCATTCGGACGTCCCCGCGGTGCGCAACAACGGGGGAGGTTTTTGGAACCACGACCTCTTTTGGAAGATTCTTTCGCCGAACGGAGGCGGTGAACCTACGGGTGCCTTGGCGGAGGCGATTGCCCGAGATTTGGGCGGTTTTGCCGCTTTCCAGCAAGCGTTCGCCCAAGCGGCGGCTACCCGATTTGGATCGGGCTGGGCATGGCTTTGTGTGCGCGATGGCAAGTTGGAGGTTTGTTCTACGGCGAACCAAGACAACCCCTTGATGCCCAATGTGGGCTGCAGCGGTCGTCCCATCCTGGGCTTGGACGTGTGGGAGCACGCGTACTACCTGAAGTATCAGAACCGCCGTCCGGATTACATCGCGGCCTTCTTTCAATTGATTCGTTGGGAAGAGGTGGCTCGGCGTTACGCGGAAGCCATCCGGTGAGGCAGCAGGTCTTGGTCGTGGCCGGTGGGACCGGTACGCGGATGCGCCAGCCCACGGCGAAACAGTTCATCGTCTTGGAGGGTCTGCCACTGTTGTGGTGGACCCTCCGGCGTTTTCGCGAAGCCCTGGGGGATGATGTGGATGTGACGCTGGTGTTGCATGCCGACTTGATGCAAACGTGGCATCAGCTGCAAGCGACCCATGGTCCTGCCGGGGTGAAGCGGGTGGTTCCTGGGGGTGCTGAGCGGTTTCATTCGGTTCGCGCGGGGCTCGCGACCTTGGAACCGGGTGGGGTGGTGGGCATCCACGATGCGGTCAGGCCCTTCGTTTCGGTGGAGGTCATCCGCCATTGTTTTGAAACGGCGGCGGCGCAAGGTTGTGCGGTGCCTGCGGTGGCCGTCAAGGACAGCATTCGGCAAGTCCACGGCGCGGCTTCCTGGGCCTTAGAACGGCAGGCCTTGCGCGCAGTCCAAACCCCCCAATGCTTCCAACTCGATCTGCTCCGTGCGGCCTACGAAGTGCCCTACCGCCCCGAGTTCACAGATGACGCCAGCGTGTTCGAATTCGCCGGGCATCCCATCCATTTGGTTCCGGGGGATGAGCGCAACATCAAGTTGACCACGCCCGAAGACCTCGCCATCGCAGCAGCCTTTTTGCGTCAGGACCTGTCGACCTCGAGGTAACGACGCCGGTTTTCCTGCCACCGGGCATGGCGCCAAATCCACCACCCTACGCCCACAAAAACCAGAGTGGAAACCAGGGCTTGCATGGTGTCGGTGGAATCCCAAGGTTGCTTCGCGGTATCCAATTGCTCGGCTACGTAATCGGGTCCCCAGAGGTAGGCGGCCACGACGACTCTTCCGTTGTTGACAGCGTGTCCCAACATGGCCGGTGCCAAGGAACCGGAGGCCAAGGTGACATAGCCTAGCAAGGCGCCCAGGAGCATGCGGGGCAGGAACCCTTCGAATTGGAGGTGGATGGCACTGAAGAGCAGGGCGCTGCCCCAGACTCCCACATGGACATTGCGCGCCCATCGGCCCAGGACCGGTTGGAGCACCCCCCGGAAGGCCAGTTCTTCGCACACAGCAGGCAACACGGCAACCACCACCATCGTAGCCAGCCAGGATCCGACGTCGGGGATGTCGAGCAAGGCGATGGTGGTGGTGCGGGTGGCTGACTCCATCGATTGAGCCCACTGGAGCAGCGGGCCATCGGGAAGGAACGACAGGATCCAGGAATTGAGCCGCAGGGCGAGGTCGATGCCGGGTTGGCTGGCGGCGATGAGCAGGGCGCCGGCAGCCCACCAAGTCCAGCGGGGAACGCCGCGCCAGACCCAACCGGCCACCTGCGTCCCGCCGAAGAGCCAAGCAAAAAGGGCAGAGGCGCCTCCGAATGCGATGAGCTGGTTGAGCCCCTGTACCCACCAGGCAAAGTGGCGTCCTGCAGGGGTATCCCAGTTGCCCAGCCCTTCGATCCCCAGGGTGGCGCCTGCATACAGGGAACCCGCCGCCACCAGCGCCGTTCCGGTCAGGACCAGCGAAGAAAAGAACACCACCTGCATGCCGGGATGCATCCCGCGGAAAGCTTCGCGAATCATGCCGTATTTTTGCGCCGCAAGTTCGGCCAGAAACGGGTTTGGCCTGAAAAGCGAATGGCATCCTGCCCTGAGAACCCATGGTGAAAATCGGATCCATCGAATTGGGTGAGTTTCCCCTGCTCCTCGCGCCCATGGAGGACGTGAGCGATCCGCCGTTTCGCTACCTGTGCAAGCAGTACGGGGCGGATTTGATGTACACGGAGTTCATCAGTTCGGAGGGGCTCATCCGCGATGCGGCGAAGAGCCGGGCGAAGTTGGATTTCTTCGCATACGAGCGTCCCTTGGGCATCCAAATCTTCGGCAGCGAGATCGATTCCATGCGGCAGGCTGCAGAAATTGCGGAGGCAGCGGGCCCCGATTTGGTGGACATCAACTACGGTTGCCCCGTGAAGAAGGTGGCTTGCCGGGGGGCGGGCGCAGGGATTTTGCAGGACATTCCGAAGATGGTGGCCATGACCCAGGAAATTGTGGAGGCCTGCCGGCTGCCGGTCACCGTGAAAACCCGACTGGGCTGGGATGACCAGTCGAAGTTCATCGTGGAGGTTGCCGAACGGCTGCAAGATGTGGGCATCCAAGCGCTCAGCATCCACGGCCGAACCCGTGCCCAGATGTACAAGGGGGAGGCGGACTGGTCGCTCATCGGCGCGGTGAAGGAGAATCCCCGCATGCACATCCCGATTTTCGGCAACGGGGACATCGATTCGCCAGAGAAGGCGGTGGCTTACCGCAATCGGTACGGGGTGGATGGCATCATGATCGGCCGTGCGGCCATCGGATCTCCTTGGTTTTTCCGGGAGGTGAAACACTTCATGGCGACGGGTGAGCATGCTTTGGCGCCGGGTTTGGCCGAGCGGGTGGAAGCGGTTCGAACGCACCTCGAGCGCAGCATCGCCTGGAAAGGGGAGCGCTTGGGCATCGTGGAGATGCGCCGGCACTACGCGAATTACTTCAAGGGGTTGCCGGATTTCAAGCCGTTCCGCACGGCGCTGGTCACGCTCGACGAGCCGGAGGCGGTGCGGGAGGTCCTGGATGGCATTCCGGCCCATTTTGCCGGCGCGGAGTTCAGCGGCCCAGTCGCCGAATGAGCAAACGGACCATCGCGGCCGAGCCGGCGCCCCCCAAAATCCACACGACGGCCAGGATGCCGACGAGGTCCCAGGCTTCGAGGGCGACGGGGTAGGCGGGTACGATGGAGCCCTCCAGGGCGATCCAGCCGTAGCGCTGTTGTCCCAAAACGAGGGCCACGCCGGTTCCGAGTCCCAGCAAGCCGCCTACACCGTTGATGAGGAGGCCCTGCAGGGAGAAGGCGCGTTCGATGCTGGGTTCGGGCAGGCCCATGGCCCGCAGGACTTGGATGTCCTCCCGCTTGTCGAGGAGGAGCATGGTGAGGGAGGCCATGACGTTGAACGCAGCGACGACGAGGATGAAACTCAGGATGGCGAAGGTGGCCCATTTCTCGGCGCGGTTCGTCTGGGTGATGAGCCGGTTTTTTTCGCCCCGGGTCCGGGGAACGACGTCGGGATGGGAGGCGGCGAGCGCGGAGCGCAGGGAGGCGGCCACGGCGTCCGGGTCGGAGCCCGGGGCGAGGCGCAGTTCGAAGCGGGAGACGGAGTCGGGTCGGTCGAACAGTTCCCGTGCGGTGGAGAGAGGGACCAGCAGGTAGCGGTTGTCGAGGTCGGCATTGATGGAAAACACGTCGGTGGCGAGCACCTGCACGGTTTCGAAGGCCCGTTCCCGGGCCCGGGCGAGCCGCGTGCCGCGGCGGGGGGCGCCGAGGGTCAAGAGGGTGGGCTGCTCCGGGGTGATTTGGGCGCCCAACTGGTTCCGGACGCCGAACCCCAGAGCCGCGCAGGGCATGCCGGACCGTTGGGCCTCCCACCGGCCCGAACGCAACGCAGTCTCGAGGGGCGTCACCGAGGTGAACCCCGCGTCGATGCCCAACACCGCCGAGACCAACGGCTCTCCTTGCCCCATGCGCACCACCGCCTCGCCCTCCAATACCTGGCTCCACGCCACGACCTTTGGCCCTGCCGCCCCCGCCTCCAACCAATCCTGCAACCCGTTCGAGACCACCGAACCCTCTGCCGCCACCAGTGCCACATCCCCATCCAGCGTACCGAAAAGCTCCTCCACCACCCCCTCAATGCCGTTGAATGCGCTCAACACCGCCACCATCGCCGCAGTCACCGCCGCAATCACAAACATGGAAATGCCCGAGATCAGGTGCACCAGATTGCGCGACCGGGTGCTGAACACATAGCGCCAGGCCAAACGCATTTCCAAGAGCACATTCATGCCACCAAAGTTATCTTAGTCCCATGCATCTCACACGCACGCTGGGGTCCCGGCTTGGTTTCTTGGGTTGGGTGCTGGGAACTTGGGCTCTTGCCCTCCCTGACGTCCCTGCCCAGTCGCCCTATTTTCCTCCGGCCACAGGGGAGTGGGAATCGCTTTCCCCGGAGGAACTCGGTTGGTGTCCGGAGGCGGTGACGGAGTTGACTGACTATGCGGCCGAGCACGGAACCCGTGCCCTCATCGTGCTCCAGGGCGGGCGGATGGCACTGGAATTGTACCTCAACGGGCACGGGCCAGACAGCCTCTGGTACTGGGCATCGGCAGGGAAGTCGCTGACCTCGTTTGTGGTGGGGCAGGCCCAAGCGGAGGGTTTCATCGACCTGGATGCGCCGTCCTCCACCTACCTCGGGACTGGATGGTCCAGCCTCACCCCGGAGCAGGAGGCGGCCATCACGGTGCGCCACCATTTGACGATGACAACCGGGTTGGATGATGGGGTCGCCGATGACGATTGTACGTTGCCGGGGTGTTTGGCCTACCTGGCGGAGCCGGGCACCCGCTGGGCCTACCACAACGCCCCGTATACCTTGCTGCACACGATGTTGCCCAATGCCATCGGCACGTCGCTCCAAGCGTATATGCTGACCCGGCTGTACCAGCCCATCGGCATGTTGGGTGCATTCTACCCCTTGGGAAGCCCGTACAATGAGACGTTTGTCAGCAAGGCCCGGGACATGGCGCGCTTCGGGTTGCTGGTGGCGGCGGATGGGGTGTGGAATGGGCAGGACCTCCTGGAGAATCCAACGTATTTCGCGGACATGCTGTCGCCCTCCTCGGAGATGAACCCAGCCTATGGTTACTTGTGGTGGCTCAATGGAAGTGATTTCCACCGGTTGCCTCAGACGCAGTGGCCTTTCGCGGGTCCGCTCATCCCTCCCGCCCCTGCGGACTTGAAATGTGCGCTGGGCAAGAACGACCAGAAAATCTACGTTTCCGATTCGCTGGACTGGGTGGTGGTTCGGCTCGGGGATTCGGCAGGATTGTCCCAGCTGGCGCTGTCTTCGTTTGATACTGGGCTGTGGGAGCGGCTCATGGCCCTGCCTTGTGATCCGGACCTTGGGGCCACGGAGGAACCCGCGCCACTAGAAACCCACGGACCCTGCGGTGCCCAACGTGCCCGCCGTACTTATCCCGTTGCGACCACGTACCTTCCGGGTCTGGAGGTGACGACGCCTTGGACCGCCTTCGATGCAGGCGGACGTTGGCTGGCAACCGGCGTGGGGCCGTCGGATTGGGGGGCTGTGGGGGGTTCATCGGGCACTTCCCTGTGGTACCTCCGGACTGATGCAGGCTGCGTGTACCGCCTGCATTCCACCCCTTGAGGAGGGTGTCCCGTCAGAGGCCCCGCAGCGCCCGTTCCACCGCCTCCACGTGGTCGAGGCTGTCGTCGAGGTAGAAGTTGAGCTCCGGGATGATGCGCACCTGACGCCCCATCTTCTCGGCGAGTGCCTTGCGGATGCGCCAGCCTTCCTCCTTCACCTTCGCCAGGGCAGCAGCCTTGTCCGGAACCGCCATGAAACTGACATAGACCTTCGCCAAGGCCAAATCCGGTGCCATCCGCACCCCCGTGACCGTGATGAACATCCCGCCCAACCAGTCTCGGCTGTGTTTTTGAAAAATCAAACTGATTTCCCGGCGAACCTGTTCGGCTACTTTTTCTTGGCGTATGGAAGAGGACATGGAATCAGAATAGGAAATCGTTGTAAGGATAGCGTTGGATGTGGATGGCCTTGACCTGTTCATAGAGCAGTTCGCGCAGGGCATCCAATCCCGTTCGGTCGTGGGCAGAGACGAACAAGACCAACCGGTCGCTTCGTTCGAAACGCTCCCGAATGCCCGCCATCTGCTCCTCAGGCCCTGGGGTCTCAAATCCTCCGGGAGGAAGCTTGTCGATCTTGTTGAAAACCAGCACCATGGGTTTGTCAGCACTGCCGATTTCGGCCAAAGTGGATTCCACCACCGCGATGTGGTCTTCGAATTGGGGATGGGATACATCCACCACGTGCAGCAACAAATCGCTCTCCCGGGTTTCATCCAAGGTGCTCTTGAAACTTTCGATGAGCGCGTGCGGCAGTTTCCGGATGAATCCTACTGTGTCGCTGAGCAAGAAGGGGAGGTTGTGCAGCACCACCTTTCGGACCGTTGTATCCAAGGTCGCAAAGAGCCGGTCCTCGGCAAACACCTCGCTTTTCGAAAGGAGGTTCATCCAGGTGCTCTTGCCCGCGTTGGTGTAGCCCACCAGCGCCACCCGGACCATGGCTCCGCGGTTGCCCCGCTGGGTGGCCATCTGCCGATCGATGTCCTGCAGGTCCTTCTTGAGTTGGGCAATCCGATCCCGCACGATCCGCCGGTCCGTCTCAATTTCCTTTTCCCCCGGTCCCTTCATCCCGATGCCCCCCTTCTGCTTCTGCAGGTGGGACCACATGTTGGTCAACCTAGGCAGGAGGTACTGGTACTGCGCCAGTTCCACCTGCGTCTTGGCGTGGGCCGTTCGCGCGCGCTGGGCAAAGATGTCCAAGATGAGGTGGGGCCGGTCCAGGATTTTGCGTTCTGGAATTTCCCGTTCGAGGTTGCGCAGCTGGGTGGGGGTCAGCTCGTCGTCAAATAAGATGATGTCGATGTCCGCAGCCTCCACGTAGTCCTTGATTTCCTGCACTTTGCCGCTGCCTACAAAGGTGCGTACATCGGGTTTGTCCAAGGACTGCAAGAACGTCCGGTTGCATTGGGCGTGTGCAGTGCTGGCCAGAAACGCCAGTTCATCCAAGTACTCCTCCACCTGTTCCCTCCGCTGTCGCTGGGTGATGAGGCCCACCAGCACACAGGTTTCCTCCCGCGGTGCCGTGGGGATCTGCTTTCTCTCCAGCATGCTCAGGGCTTCAAAGTCTCCACGTGGTCGGCCAAGGCTTCGATCATCTCAGCAGTCAGAACGTCCTTGTGCGGGGGCATGGTCCCTTTTCCATACTGGATGAGGCCCACCACCGCTTCTCGATCGAGGGTGGACAAGGCCAAATCCGGTGCACCCGCCAACATCTTCCGACCATCTGTCCCATGGCACAGGCTGCACTTCTGCTCGTACACCTTCCGTGCCTCCTCAGGAGCAACCACCACCGCTGAGCGCGAACCAGGGCCCGCGTCCTCGTTCGTTTCCGCAGGCGACGACCCTCCGCAACCCCATGCCGCTGCCAGCGCCCAGCCCGCGGCGAGCATCCCGATCCACCCCAGCCGGACCGGTGCCAAGCGTCGAACGGTCATGCCCTCAGAACCAGCCATACGGCTCAAATCCAGCGCGGAAGGGCCAAGGGATGGCGGCAAAAATGACCACCAAGGCCAGACCGAAGTACAGGACATGCTTTCGGTACTGGGTCTCCGGGTCTGTGGCCCGCTTCGCCAGACTGTGTCCCAGCGTGCCCAGCAAGATGGCCAGCAGCATCAAGACCAAATGCTCCATCCCAAAGAACCGGATTCTGGCATCTGCCATGGCACCCGGTTCGGAGAGGGCCGCAGGCCAATCCCGCAAAAAATACAAGGCCAGCCCGATGACCAACTGCAGGTGCAGCGTGATCATGCTGAAGAGGCCCAGTCGGGCTTGCAAGGGCGTGAATTGCCCGCTGCGGCGTTGTGAAAACGCCCGCAACCAAGTGGCAACCAACAGGGCCAGGGCGACCCATCGGAGGGTGCTGTGCAGGTGTTCGAGTCCAGTGTCCATGGCCCAAAGATAACACCCCCTGAACCGCGGGTGGGCCCAGGGGGTGTACCAAATATCCGTTGGGGCGTTGTCCTCAGACCACGCCCTGGTCGATCATCGCGTCTGCCACCTTGACGAAGCCAGCGATGTTCGCGCCTTGCACGTAATCGACCGTTCCATCCGGGCGCGTTCCGTACTGCACACATTGGGCGTGGATGCGCTTCATGATGTCGTGCAACCGGGTGTCTACCTCTTCCCGTGACCAGCTCAAGCGCAGGCTGTTCTGGGACATCTCCAATCCAGAGGTCGATACCCCCCCTGCATTCGACGCCTTGCCAGGAGCAAACATCACCCCCGCTTGGTGGAAGGCGTGAACGGCCTCCGGCGTGGACGGCATGTTCGCCCCCTCCGCCACGGCCATGCAACCGTTGGCAATCAACATCGCGGCGTCGTCGCCGTTCAACTCGTTCTGGGTGGCGCAGGGGAAAGCCAGTTCTGCCTTCTCGCCCCAAGGCGTCTTGCCCGCGTGGAAGGACGAGCCAGGGAATTGGGCCGTGTACTCCGAAATCCGCCCGCGGCGCACATTCTTGAGGTCCATGATCCAGGCCAACTTCGCCGCATCCAAGCCCGCTGGATCCAGGATGTACCCCGAGGAGTCACTCATCGTCAATACCTGGGCGCCCAGGTGGATGCACTTCTCGACCGCGTACTGGGCCACATTGCCAGAGCCGGACACCAACACCCGCTTTCCGGACAGGCTCTGCTGGCGCGTAGCGAGCATCTCTTGGGCGAAGTACACCGCGCCATAGCCCGTTGCTTCCGGGCGGATGAGCGAACCGCCCCACTTGATGCCTTTGCCCGTCAGGACCCCGGTGAACTCATTTCGAAGGCGCTTGTACTGGCCAAACATGTAACCAATCTCGCGTCCGCCCACCCCGATGTCTCCAGCTGGTACGTCGGTATCTGGGCCGATGTGGCGGGCGAGTTCCGTCATGAAACTCTGGCAGAACCGCATGACCTCGCCGTCCGACTTGCCCTTGGGGTCAAAGTCCGATCCGCCCTTTCCACCGCCCATGGGGAGGGTGGTCAGGGAGTTCTTGAAAATCTGTTCAAAGCCCAGGAACTTCAGGATGCTCAGGTTGACCGAAGGGTGGAAGCGCAAGCCCCCCTTGTACGGTCCGATGGCGGAATTGTACTCCACCCGGTAGCCCCGGTTTACTTGGATCTGACCTGCGTCGTCGGTCCAGGGAACGCGGAAGATGATGGTGCGCTCCGGCTCCACGATGCGCTCGAGCACCCGGTGCTCCCGGTACTTGGGGTGGGCGTCGATGAACGGGATTACCGTTTCAGCGACCTCGCGGACAGCCTGGATGAATTCGGGCTCGTTGGGGTTTTGTGCCGAGACACGCGCCATGAAGGCGTCGATGGCGGCCTGGTGGTTTTGGGACATAACGTTCCTATTTACGTTTGGCGTGCAAAATTACTTCAAAGGCAGGCGGTGCGGCCCCCGTCCACGGGCAAATTGATGCCGTGGATGTAGGATGCTGCGGGCGAGGCGAGGAAGGCGATGGTTCGGCCGATTTCTTCTGGTTGGCCCACGCGCTTCAGGGGCACAGCACTGGCCATTTCGGCGTGAATCGCCTCGGTGCTCAGCCCGGTGGACTGGGATTTTGCCAGGATGATCTCTTGCAGCCGGCTGGTCTCCGTGGCGCCGGGCAAAACGTTGTTCACGGTGATGCCATGGACGCCGACCTCATTCGCAAGGGACTTTGCCCAGTTCGCGACTGCCCCGCGGATGGTGTTGCTCACTCCGAGCCCGTGCAGCGGCTGCTTCACGGAGGTGCTGATCACGTTGATGATGCGCCCGTAGCCAGCCGCTTGCATGCCGGGGAGCACCGCTTGGACCAGCAGGTGGTTGCAGACCAAATGCTGGTCAAAGGTGTTCCGGAAGGCATCGGGGGTGGCCGCCGTGAGGGGGCCGCCCGCTGGGCCGCCGGTGTTGTTGACCAGGATGAGGATGGGGGATTCGGCGGTCAGGGTGGCGGCGGCTTCGGCGACTTGGTCCGGTTGGGAGAAGTCGGCGGCGGCCCATCGGTGGCCGGTGCCGGGCAGGGTGCCCAGCGCGGCCTCGAGCCGCGCGGCATCCCGTGCCAACAGAATCACCTTGGCGCCCAGCGCGGCGAGGTGCTGCGCGGCGGCCAGCCCGATTCCTTGGGAGCCCCCGCCCACCAGGGCGGTTTTCCCGGTGAGGTCCATGGGCATCCAGTGCGAGCCCAGGGCCCCCGGGGCAGGAGGTGGAGCGAAGTCCATGGCGCGAAGTTACTGCGAACGGCCGGGTTATCTTCGCGGCATGAAGCACTTGGAACACGTGGGCATCGCCGTGTCGGACTTGGCCGGGGCGGAACGGATTTTCACCGATTTGTTGGGGACAGGACCGTACAAGCGGGAGGATGTCCTGGACGAAGGGGTGCGTACGTCCTTTTTTCAAGCCGGTGGGACCAAGGTGGAGCTGTTGGGGGCTTTGACGCCAGACGGTCCCATTGCTCGGCACCTGGAGAAACGGGGGCCTGGGTTGCACCATTTGGCCTTCGCAGTGGACGACATGGAAGGGGAACTGGCCCGGCTGGAAGGGCTCGGTTACGTTCGCATCAGTGGTCCCAAGCCGGGTGCGGACGGAAAGGTCATCGCGTTTTTGCACCCCGGGGGGACCGGGAAGGTGCTGGTGGAGTTGTGCGCGGAGGGGACGCCGGGTTGACGGCGG
>CAYONT010000001.1:100257-156886 GCA_964405405.1 uncultured Comamonadaceae bacterium
GACGGCGAGGGGAGGGGAGGGGTTAGCGGGAACCGTACCGCTTGCGCATCTTGGGGTCGAAGAGGTCCCGGCCGGGTTGCTTGGGGTCGGGTGGGCCGCTGCAGTCGATTTCGGGGCGGGCGCGCTGCCGGTCCCATTGGAGCAGGAGGCCCCAGGGTCGGTACCCTTGTTGCAGGAGGTCAACGCGTCCGCCGCCGGCGCGGGAGGCGGGGGACAGTTGGAGCAGATCCGCCTCGAGGGTGAGACGGAGGAAACCACCCTTGGGCAGGGCGTAGCCGATGCCTGCGGCAGCCTCCAGCGCGAGGCGCAGCGGGGGACCGGGTTCGGGGTGCCCGAAGAGCGAATCCGGCCCGGCGGGGGATTCCTCGCGGAGCCACCAGCCGTCCGCTCCCACCCCCAGCATGCCGTCCAGGAAAAAATCCCGTCCCAGCGGGATCGAACGCAGTCCCTGCAGCCCCGCTGAGACCACCAGATGCTGCGCATCCCCCGTGAGGACCACCGGTTCTGCGCCCGGTGGCATGCCCTGCAGCACCCCCTCAAACCGCTCCGTTGCCCGCCGGTATCCCACCCCTGCCCGGACCTGCCATCGGTCGATGAGCACCGGGGTGGGCAGGGCGTGCCAGCGCGCCACCGTGCCACCCACCCCCAGCGGTCCTGCCATCCCCCAGTCGCCACGGTGCAACGTATCGCCATTCCGCACCCATTGCCCTTCGCGCTGCGCAGGTTCCGGATGCAATGCCAGCAGTCCTGCCCCGAAACCCCAGCCCGTTGGGGCCCAAACCTGCTCGCTGCTGCTGTAGAGGGGCTGGGTTTGGCCTGTCACCCCACCCAACACGAGCAGCCCAGCCACCAACGAACCCCAGCGGACCCAACCCGGGCGCACCGTTTTCTTCCGCATGCCTCAGGCGATGTGCTCAGTCCGTCGGGCCCGCAACAATGCCATGGCCGCATCGGTCACCTCGGGATTTTGCCAAACCGTCCCAATGTCCGGCCTGTCCATCACCTCCGCCATGATGGCATCCTGCCGTTTCCCGGCAGCCAGGGCCTCGTGGTAGGGCGTGTGGCTGAAGGTGACCTGCGTGTAGAGCGGCACCCATTCCCCGGGATGTCGCGTGGCCAGCAGCGATTCGATTCGCTTTTGAAGCAGGAAGCGGGCGTCACCGGTCCGGTCCCGCATCTCCACGTAATTGCGCAAGGCCAAATCCAAAATGGCATCGCCCGCCGGCTTCCGCAACGCTGTGTACTGTTCTAACAACCCGCCCCAATCGGGCGATTTGCCGGCCTCGTCTATCAACTGCGACAGCACCGTGCAGTCCTCGAATCCGCAGTTCATGCCTTGGCCGTAGAAGGGGACAATGGCGTGGGCTGCGTCGCCCATGAGCACCACCCGGTCCCCCCGGTGCCATGGATGGCACTGGACCATGACCAGCGATGAAGTCGGATGGCGCGCCCACTCGCTCTCGAAATCGGGGAAGTGCGGCAATACATCGGGGAACTGCTCGGCAAAAAACCGATGGGCCGCAGCAGGGTCCTGGAGGGCATCCAGGCCTTGGGCCCCCGCGAACGGGGCAAACAGGGTGCAGGTGAAGGTGCCATCGGGATTGGGGAGGGCCATGAGCATGAAACCGCCCCGCGGCCAAATGTGCAGCGCATCCGCCCGCATCCGGAACCCACCGTCTTCAGCGGGTGACATCTCCAACTCCCGGTAACCGTGCTCGAGGTACTGCTGCGAAAAATCGAAGCGGTCGGTGCGCTGCATCCGCTCCCGGACGGCGCTGAAGGCTCCGTCCGTGCCGAATACCCGATCGAAGGCCCCCTCCACCCGGTCGCCCCCCGGTTCGCGGAATGTCACCTGGGCTCCGTTGGCATCCCACTTCAACCCGTCACACGCATGCCCGAAGTGCACCTTCACCCCGCCTTGGGCCTCCGCGGCCTCCACCAAGAGGCGGTTGAGTCGTGCTCGGCTCACAGAGTAGATGCACTGCGGATCTCCCCAGCGTCCGGGTGCCCCTGGCAATCCGTAGGGTTGAAACGTTTCCACCCCCTCGATGCTGTGCATGAGCCGCCCCACGATGGGCAGGGCGATTTCTCGAACCTGTTCCGCCATCCCTGCCCGCTCCAGTGCCCGCCAACCCCGCTCGCTCAAGGCGAGGTTGATGCTGCGCCCTCCCGGTACCGCCCCCTTCCTCGGGTCGGGTCTGCGCTCAAAGACTTCGACCACGTGCCCCCGCTGGGCCAACATCAGCGCCCAAAGACTCCCGACGAGCCCGGCACCCACCACGGCCATTCTTTCCGATTGCGTTCCTGCTTCCATGGCCCCGAAGATAGGCAGCCTCAATCCCGCAAGCCCTGGAATGCCTGCTCCAGGTCGGCAACCAGGTCCTCGGCTTCTTCCACCCCGACCGAAAGCCGAATGAACCCATCGGAAATCCCCAACTCCAGCCGGATCGCTGCCGGTACGCTGGCATGCGTCATCGCTGCAGGGTGCTCGATGAGCGACTCCACCCCTCCCAACGATTCTGCGAGGGCAAAGATGTGCGTCGAGGCGACGAACTTTCGGGCCTGCTCCAAATCTTGGCTCGCCAGCTCGAATGCGACCATGGCCCCGAAGTCATCCATTTGGCTTGCAGCAATGGCGTGACCCGGATGGTCTTCAAAACCAGGCCAATAGACCTTTCCCACCTGCGGATGTTCGCGCAGGAAATGGGCGATGCGCCGCGCGTTTGCACAAGCCCGTTCCACCCGGAGGTGCAAGGTCTTGAGCCCGCGCAGCACCAGGAAGGAATCGAAGGGCTGGGCGATGGCGCCGCAGTTGTTTTGGATGGTGCGGAGCTGGCTGTCGATCTCGGCATCCCGGGTGATGAGCGCGCCCATGACCACGTCGCTGTGACCGCCCAGGTATTTCGTGACGCTGTGCATCACGATGTCCGCACCCAACTCCAGTGGGCGCTGCAGCATGGGGGACGCGAAGGTGTTGTCTACGGCGAGCCAGATGCCGCGGGCACGCGCAATCGCTGCTACCGCTGCAATGTCGGTGATTTGGAGCATCGGATTGGTCGGCGTCTCCAGCCAAATCAGGCGGGTCCGATCGTTCACGGCGGCTTCCACCTGTGCGGGATCTTGGGTGTCCACGAAATGGAAGACGATGCCCATCGGCGCGGTGTTGACCCGGAAGAGCCGGGCCGTTCCGCCATATAGATCTTGACCCGCAATCACCTCGTCACCCGGCCGCAGCGTCTTCAGGACGGTGTCGATGGCCGCCAGCCCTGAGGCAAACGCCAGCCCAAACTTCCCGTTCTCCAATTCCGCCAAGGCCGCTTCCAACACCGCCCGCGTGGGGTTGTGGCTGCGGCTGTACTCCCAGCCCTTGTGCACTCCCACCGCTTCCTGAACATACGTGGAAGTCTGGAAGATGGGCGTCATGATGGCCCCCGTGGAGGGGTCGGGCGTGACTCCGGCATGCACGGCGAGCGTGCCCTTGCCTGGGCGATGGTTGGTTTTCATGAAGGCCAAATTTACACCGCGGCTTCCTTCGGTCCACGGTGCCGCTTCCGGCGCCCTGCGCCCCGCGCAGTCCGCCCCAGCCAACCAGGCAATACCAGCGCCCCAGCGAAGAGGTACGGGAAGTAGGTGACGCCCCGCCAGATGACGGCGACCAGCGCGAGGTAGCCCAATCCCGTGAGGTCTCCGATGAAGGCGGGCAGCAGGATTTCGGCGATGCCGGTCGACCCCGGTGTGGGGCTGATGAGCAGAATCACCCACATCACCAACTGACGCGCCAGGACCGCGGCATGGGGCACGGTGTTGTAAAAAAAGAGAAGAACGAAGTTGAGTGTGAGAAACCGTGCAATCCAGGCGAGGCTGGTGGCTCCGAAGGCACTGGCCCAAAAACGCCATCCACTCCGGCGAAACGCCTGCGACGCGGTGACCAAATCGGCCGACCACCGAACGGCCGCTCCCTGCCAGCGCCGCAACCCGGGCAATCGAAACAGTTTGAGCACGGCATTCCCGATGCCGACGGGTGCCACCAGCACCCCGAGCAAAATGAGGGTGGTCAGCACCACGATGACGGCCAGTCCCACCCCAAACAGCACAGGCAGGGAGGCCGACCCCCAACCCGGTAAGGTGGTCTCCGTGGGAAAAAACGCGCCGCCGGACGCCAGCACGCCGATGGCCACCAGCGGCACCGCCAAGATGTAAAACAGCTCGTCCATCAACGCCGTGACGAAGACGGTCGCGGCGCTTCGACCCACCGGCATCCCCTCCCGATTGAGAATCAGGATGGCCACCGCGCTCCCCCCCACCACGCTCGGCGTCAAGGCCGAAGCAAACTCCCACAGGACGATGCTGTCGAAGCACTGCCGCCAACGCATCGACCCCAGCGACAGAATCCGCAGTCGCAGCATGTACGCCGCGTCGCGCAGCAGGACCAACAGCACGACCCCGACCAAGGCCCAGCTCGCCCGTGGGGTCCAAACAAAGGCCCCCAACAGCTCCTTCGTTGTGGAGGTCTCCCCCGTCGCTGGGTCGGTGATGGTTTGGCCCAACTGCTGTGAAAAAAGCCACAAGGCGGCCCCCAAACCCAACAGAACCGGGATGGCCATCCGGCGCGCGGACAGGGCCCGGCCGATGCGTTGGGCGGTCTCGGCGCTCCGTTGGGCCGCCCGGTACCATGGGGCGTGGTGCTTCGCTGGGACGGGCCGGTTCTTCCGGGGGATGGCCAGCCGCACTGGGTTCCGGAGCGGCCTGAGCCAAAGTCGGTTTTTGTTGAACCAGGCCATCGGCCCGAAGTTAGGGGGAGTTGCCGGATTTCGGCAGGGTTCCGGTCAGCCGGCGTAAACCTGCGTGCCTTCGGTGCAGTTGCGGCACATGTCGATGGCGCTGCGCTGGGCGAAGATCTGCGATCGAAAGGCCGCGTACGCCGCGCCATGCCAAACCTCCCGAAACGTCTTCTCCCCCGGAGCGAAGGTTCCCAGGGCATGGTGCGCATCTTTGTCGAAACAGCACGGGACGATGCGCCCGTCCCAGGTGAGCACGCAGCCCTGCCACATCCGCCAGCAGTGGTCTGCGAGGGGGTTCCGGAGCCGCCAGATGCCGTCATCGCCGCGGTCGTACCGCCGGAGTTCGGGGCGCTGGGTCAGCAAGGGATGGCCGTCGCGCGGGTCGTCGAGCTGGGCGGTCTTGATGACGCATTCCCGCACGCCCAAGGAACGGGCCAACCGGAGGAGTTCGGGAATCTCCTGTTCGTTGGGGCCTACGGCCAGGACTTGCCAAACCAAGTGCGGTCCTTTCCTGCCCCGCGCGGCCGCCAGCACGTTGCGGGTGCCTTCGATGACGCGCTCGATTTGGCCTCCCACCCGGTACTGCTGGTAGGTTTGCTGCGTCGCGCCGTCGATGGAAACGATGAGCCGGTTGAGTCCGGATTCCACAATGGCCTCGGCTTGCGCCGGTTTGAGGTAGTGGCCATTGGTCGAGGTTGAGGTGTAGATGCCGTGACGCCGAAAGGTGCGCACGAGGTCGTTCATCTGGGGATGGAGGTAGGGCTCGCCCTGGAAATAGAGGTTGCCGTAGAGCAGCCAAGGTCCCAACTCCTCGAGCAAGGCTTCGAGCATCGGAGGCTGGAGCATGCCGGTGGGCCGGGTGAAGGACCGGAGCCCGGAAGGGCATTCGGGACACCGCAGGTTGCAAGAGGTGGTGGGTTCCACGCTGAGGCTCATGGGCATGGCCCGCATGGGTACCGCCCGCCCGGAGCGCTTGGACTGCTGGAAGTCCCGGAGGAGGCGCCACGCGTTGGCGAGCCGCTGTCCGTTCAACGGAGCCAGTCGGTTCCAGCGGTCGGGCAGGAGGTCGATGGGGCGGTTCATGGGGGGGAACCATTCAAAGTTAGGGCGTACCTTCGCTTTATGATTGTGCTGGGAAATACGTTGTTGTCAGAGGATTTGTTTGATCAGATGTTCGCATGCGACCTCGCTCGCTGCAAAGGGGCATGTTGCGTGGAGGGGGACAGTGGTGCGCCGCTGGAGGAGGAGGAACTGGCGGTTCTAGACCGCATTTTTGAGTCGGTGAAGCCGTATCTGCGTCCCGAGGGGGTTGCGGCCATTGAAGCCCAAGGGCGTTACGTCCGGGACGAAGACGGAGAATGGGTTACGCCGCTGGTCGAAGGCAGGGAATGCGCGTACACCACGTTCGATGCCGATGGAACCGCAAAATGTGGCCTGGAACAGGCCCACCGCGCAGGGGTGACCGATTGGGCGAAGCCCATCTCCTGCCACTTGTACCCCATTCGGGTCAAGACCCTGGGGGAGCACGAGGCCCTGAACTACCACCGTTGGCCCATCTGTGACGGAGCCCGTACCTGTGGTCTGGCGGCCCAAGTGTCCGTGCTGGAGTTTTGCAAGTCGTCCCTGGTCCGGAAATTCGGGGAGGCCTGGTACCAAACGGCCCTAGAGGCTCGAGCGGTCTGGATGCAGGAGTTTGGGGGTGGGAAGTGAAATGGAGTTTGGCCTACTTTTGCAGCATGTTATTGACTTTGATGCGGGCCAAACTTCACCGACTGACGGTGACGCAAGCGGACCTAAACTACATTGGCAGCATCACCTTGGATGCGGCGCTGGTCGAAGCAGCGGGCCTCCATGAGGGCGAAAAGGTTCAGATTGTCAACATCAACAACGGAGAGAGACTGGAGACGTATGTCATTGTAGGAGAGCGTAATAGTGGCGCGGTTTGCCTCAATGGTCCTGCGGCACGTCGGGTGCAGGTGGGTGACATCATCATTGTCATCGCTTATGGTTTGTTTTCAGAGGCCGAGGCAGTTGCTTTCCGGCCGCGCTTGGTGTTCCCCGATACGGCCACGAACCGCTTGATTGCCGGATGATTTCAGGTGCCCGGGTGCGCAAGGTGTCCTTGTATGTCCTGTTCTTGTTGCTGGGTCTTGGGCTGTTTGCTTGGGCACTCTCCCGGGGCGGTCGCTCGTTGGAAGAGCTTTGGGGCGATCTTCTGGCGGTGCCGATGGGG
Source organism: uncultured Comamonadaceae bacterium (assembly GCA_964405405.1). Lineage (GTDB taxonomy): Bacteria > Bacteroidota > Bacteroidia > Flavobacteriales_D > Sanyastnellaceae > CAMCYM01. Next base: position 107,272 of record CAYONT010000001.1, read on the forward strand.
GGCTTGTTGCTCTCGATGGTGATGGGCTACCTGGCCATGGTTTCCCGTGGCATGCGTTGGCGGCTCATGCTCGAACCCCTGGGCTATCAAACCCAGCGTTGGCACAGCATCCATGCGGTAACGTTTGCCTACTTGGCGAATACCTTTGTTCCCCGTTCTGGTGAGCTGGCACGGTGCGCGGCTTTGAACCAAACAGACCAAATCCCGGTGAACGTGCTGTTCGGAACGGTGGTGAGTGAACGGGTCATTGATCTGTTTGTGTTGGCTTTGTTCTTGGGTGTGGCGATTTTGGGCAATTCTGCTGCTTTTGCGGTCTTGGCTGAGTCGATGGTGGTACCGGGCAGTTTGCCTTGGTTGCTGGCAGCTGGGGGCTTGGGGTCGGGGGCCTTGGTTCTGGGCTATTCCCTACGCCGCCGTTGGATGAGCCACCCGTTGTGGGCCCGGCTTGTCGGTTTTCTCGAAGGGGTCAAGGATGGGTTGCTCAGCGTGGGTCAGATGCGGCAGAAGTGGGCCTTTTTCGGTCACACGGCTTTCATTTGGGGCATGTACTACGGAATGGCGCAGGTCATCTTCACGGTGATGCCGCAAACGACGGGTTTGCATCCTGTGGAGGGATTGTTCATCATGGTGGCTGGGGGCTTGGGCATGGTCCTGCCTGCTCCCGGGGGAATTGGAGCGTATCAATGGGCCATCATGTTGGCATTTAGTGCCTTGGGTCGAATGCAGGAAACGGGGTTCTTGGTTGCCAATGTCATGTGGATAAGCCAAACCCTAATGATGCTGGTCACGGGCATCGTGGCTTATTTCATGCTCGTCCGGTTCCGGCTTCGTTCGGCTGCCTTGCGGATGAATGGCGATGGAAAGCATGGATCCTGAAGTGCCTTTCGGCGCGCTGGATGCCGCCGGAGCTGTTTCGGTGGGCATTCAGCAGGCTGTAGCCGCCTGGCGGGCTGCGGGCGAGCGCATCGTATTCACAAATGGGGTCTTCGACTTGCTACACCGCGGTCATGTGGCTTATTTGCAGGCGGCTCGTAAGTTGGGAGACCGGCTCGTGGTCGGCTTGAACAGCGATGACAGTGTCCGCCGGCTAGGCAAGGGGTCAGATCGTCCGATTCACGCGGAAGCGGATCGCGCCTTCGTTTTGGGGGGCTTGCGTTGTGTCGATGCAGTGGTTCTGTTCACGACGGATACGCCCCTGGCGCTGATTGAGATGCTCCAGCCCGACGTGCTGGTGAAGGGGGGCGACTACGAACCGCAAGTTTCGGATCCCTCCGATCGGCGCTACATGGTAGGAAGGGAGGCCGTTCTGGCCCGCGGGGGTCAGGTAGTGGCCATCCCTCTGGTGGAAGGACATTCGACCACAGGCATTGTTCAGAAACTTCGTTCCTCGGATTGAGGGGGCATCAAACGGTCTCCTCCTCCAAGAATTTCGTAGTGAAGTTTCCGCTCAGGAACCGAGGGTGACGCATGAGCCGCTGATGGAACGGAATGGTGGTCTTTACCCCTTCGATCACATACTCGTCCAAAGCACGCTGCATCTTCAAGATGGCTTCTTCTCGGGTCTGTGCTACTACGATGAGCTTGGATATCATGCTGTCGTAGAAAGGAGGAATCTTGTAACCTGCATAGACATGGGTATCGATGCGCACACCGTGTCCACCGGGGGCGTGGTACACGGTGATGGTTCCCGGTGACGGGGCGAACCCACGGTCGGGGTCTTCCGCATTGATCCGGCACTGAATGGAGTGCATCTTGGGGTAGTAGTTCCGGCCCGATATGTTCTCTCCTGCCGCGAGTTTGATCTGTTCCTTGACCAAATCGTAGTTGATGACTTCCTCCGTGATGGTGTGTTCAACTTGAATCCGGGTGTTCATCTCCATGAAGTAGAAGTTCCGGTCCTTGTCCACCAAAAACTCTACGGTACCCACACCTTCGTATTGAACTGCCTCGGCGGCTTTGATGGCGGCCTGTCCCATCTTCTCCCTGAGTTCATCGGTCATGAAGGGGGAGGGCGTCTCTTCGACCAATTTCTGGTGGCGCCGCTGGATGGAGCAATCCCGCTCGCTCAGATGGCAAGCCTTGCCCCGCTGATCCGATGCAATCTGGATTTCGATGTGGCGGGGTTCCACCACGAATTTTTCCATGTACATGCCGTCGTTTCCGAAGGCGGCGGCTGCTTCCCGGCGCGTGGTTTCCCATGCTTCGGCCAATTCTTCATCGTTCTTGCAAACCTTCATTCCCTTGCCGCCACCACCTGCGGTAGCCTTGAGCATGATGGGGTAGCCGATTTCGGCAGCGCATTGCTTGGCTTCCTCAAGGGATGCCAGAATGCCCTCACTTCCCGGGATGGTGGGAACCCCCGCGCGTTTCATCGTGGCCTTTGCGGATGCTTTGTCCCCCATGGCCTCAATCATCGCAGGACTTGCCCCGATGAACTTGATGTTGTTCTCCTGACAAACCCGCGAAAAATGAGCGTTCTCGGAGAGAAAGCCGTAGCCGGGGTGGATGGCATCTGCATTGGTGATTTCAGCCGCTGCGATGATGTTGGGGATCTTCAGGTAGGAGTCGCTGCTTCGGGGAGGACCGATGCACACGGCTTCATCGGCGAAGCGGATGTGCAAGCTGTCGGCATCTGCAGTTGAGTAGACCGCGACGGTTTTGATGCCCATCTCCTTGCAGGTTCGGATGACGCGCAACGCAATCTCACCTCGGTTGGCGATCAGGATTTTCTTGAACATGGGAGCAACCGATCAGGTTCAGGCAGGATCGATGAGGAAAAGCGGCTGGTCGTACTCTACGGGAGAATTGTCCTCAACGAGGATTTTCACCACCTTACCCGCCAGTTCACTTTCGATTTCATTGAACAGCTTCATGGCTTCGATGACGCAGAGGACGTTGCCCTTTTGGATGCTGGAACCGACCTCCACAAAGTGGGGCTTGTCGGGAGCAGGCTTTCGGTAAAATGTACCGATCATGGGCGACTTGATGGTCACAAAGCGTGCTTCGTTGTCCTCGGCAGGAGCAGCAGGAGCCGCGGCCTCCGTGGGGGCCTGGGGCACTGGCGCAGCGACCGGCAATGTCTGGACCATGGGGGCTTGGGCCATCGGAATGGCCATGGGCACCGGTTGCATCTCCGGCGTGCCGCGGCGCTTGCCGGGGTCAGCCTTGATGGTGATTTTGAAGTCTTGCTTCTCGATTTCTACCTCCGTCACGCCTGATTTGGCGATGAATTTGATGAGGTCTTGGATTTCGCTGATGGTCATGGCTCGGCGATTGTGCTTGTCAAAAGTAAGGGAGAAGCTCCCGTTGAATCGTTAATTCGGGTTGTAGGCCCATTTCAGGTACACGGCACCCCAGGTGAACCCGCCACCGAACGCGGCGAGGATCAGGTTGTCCCCTTTGCTCAGTTGATTTTCCCAATCCCGGAGGCAAAGTGGAATGGTCGCGGCGGTGGTATTGCCATACCTCTGGATGTTGATCATCACTTTTTCCGCGGGCAACCCCATGCGGCGCTGGGTGGCGTCGATGATGCGAAGGTTGGCTTGGTGGGGAACCAACCACGCGACATCCTCAGGCTGCAGCCCATTGCGTTCCATGATTTCGTAGCTCACATCGGCCATGCCTTTGACCGCGGCTTTGAAAACCGGCTGCCCATCTTGGAATACAAAATGCTCGCGTGCATCGACAGTTTCGTGGCTGGGTGGCTTCAAGGAGCCGCCTGCCTTCTGGTGCAGGTATTGGGCGCCACTTCCATCGACCCGCAAGATGTGGTCGATGATGCCTCCGTCCTCGGAGGGCTCCAGCAGCACAGCCGCTGCACCATCACCGAACAGAACACAGGTGGTTCGGTCGGTGTAGTCCACAATGGCACTCATCTTGTCTGCACCGACAATCACCACCTTTTTGTAGCGTCCTCCTTCGATGAACTGAGCTCCGGTCACCAGAGCAAAGAGAAAGCCTGAACATGCTGCACTGAGGTCATAACCCCATGCATTCTTGGCTCCTACCTTCTCTGCCAGCAGGTTTGCCGTGGCAGGAAAATGCATGTCTGCTGTGACCGTCGCCACGATGATCAGGTCAATCTCCAAGGGGTCCATGCCCCTTTTTGCACAGAGGGCCTTGACGGCTTCAGCCCCCATGTCTGATGTGGCTAGATTGGGGTCCTTGAGGATGTGCCGCTGCTCAATGCCCGTTCGGGTGCGAATCCATTCGTCATTCGTATCCACCAATTTTTCCAAATCGGCGTTGGTCAGGAGGTCTTCGGGTACATAACCCGCCACGGCTGTGATGGCCGCATGCATTCGCGTAGGCTGCAAAGGTTCTGGATCTTGGAAAGTGGGTCCAAAGATAGGATTCTGGCCCATGCCATGCGCACGAACCTCCATTTCAGCCCGTAAAAAAAGGGCCCATCGGGCCCTTTTTGAACATGCGATTTCCGCAGGAATCAGGCTTGCGCCTTCTCCATGACGACTTTCCCTTTGTAGTACAACCGGCCCTCATGCCAATGCGCACGGTGAAACAGGTGGGGTTGACCGGTGGTGGGACAGGTAGCCACATTGGCTGCGGTCAAGGCGTCGTGGGTTCGGCGCTTCCGGGAGCGCGTTTTGCTCTGACGTCGTTTGGGATGTGCCATGACAGGGGTTATTTCAAATCTTTCAATTGGTCCCAACGAGGGTCCACATCGTCTGAATCATTTCCTTCTTCTGGATCGACTTCGGTCCAGCCCACTTGTCGAACCACATCGGGGTCACAGGAGGCCAAATCTTCGTGCAACCGACGGGCAGGCAGCCCGAGATGTGCAAGTTCGAAAATCGTTTGGGCCAAATCCAGTTGGTGTACTTCGGGTCCAAAGACCCATACGTCACCTTCTGTGTCAGTCTCTTCACCCAACTTGACCACCAAGCGCTCTCGGGTGTCCACAGGGACTTGGATGGGCGCTAGGCAGCGATCGCAGGGCATTTCACAGGTTCCGTGGAGGTGGATGTGACAATCCATTGTGCTCCCGATTTTGTCAAGCTGCACGTCGGCTGTCATGTGGGCCTCCTCGATTTCAGAAAGAGGAAAAGAAGCAAAGAACGCGGGATCTACCTCGATTTGAAAACCATGGGATCCGGGTTTGAGTCCGACAAACGGAATGCGGAAAGGTGCCCGAACGTCCAAGGTCTCCAATTTTGGGGAGGCAAATGTAATGCGGAAGGAGCGAAGGAACAAGCCGGGAGGGATTGAATTCCAACAAAGTGGACTTCGATGCATCACCGCCGCCGCTCAAATTCACTTTCCCGACGGATGTTGGTGTTGATTTCCAGGGGATTGGAGGCAAAGTCCCGGAAAGCCTTTCGGTGATTTCGGATGTCCTTCGCCAGGAAAATCGCCGTCCGCATGGAATCTGCCACGGCCTTGCCCTGGCCGGCGATGTCCATGCCGGTGCCGTGGTCAGGACTCGTGCGGACAATGGGCAGTCCGGCGGTGAAGTTCACTCCGTTCCCGAAGCTCAGTGCCTTGAAGGGGGCCAAGCCCTGGTCGTGGTACATGGCGAGGATCCCGTCGAACTGCTTGTAGGCACCCGAGCCGAAAAATCCGTCTGCGGCATAGGGTCCCAGCACCCAGCGCCCCTCGGCCGCCAACTCCCTGACCACAGGACCGATGATGCGCTTTTCTTCATCTCCCATGAGCCCGTTGTCGCTGGCGTGGGGGTTGAGTCCCAACACCGCGATTCTGGGCTGGGGAATGCCGAAGTCCTTCAGCAGGGCCTCGTGCATGAGGTTGATTTTGCTCCGGATCAACCCTGAAGACAGAGCGCCTGACACCTCTTTGAGCGCCATGTGGCCCGTGCAAACGCCCACGCGCAGGTTGTCAGAAACCAGTAGCATCAGCACCTCATCCACATTCGCGACGTGTGCGAGGTATTCTGTGTGGCCAGGAAACGGGAAGGGGCCGCCACGCATGGCATCCTTGTGAATGGGCGCCGTGACGAGCACGTCGGTTTTGTTCGAGGCCAAATCCCCCACAGCGCGCTCCAACGATCCATGGGCGTACTTGCCCGCCTCCGGGTCGACCACCCCCCACCGCGGGGTCCAAGGTTCCACCCGGAATGGCAGCACGTTGAGCTGTTGTGGCTTCGCTTGTTCCGGCTGCAAGATGATGCCCCAGACGAGGTCGTCGGGCCGCCCAAGGGTCTCGAGGGTGGCCTCGACCAACTCGGGCGTGGCGTAGAGAATCGGGGTGACCTCGTCAAACATCCGGGCGTCTCGGAAGACCTGAAGTACGGTTTCGATGCCGATGCCGTTCGGGTCACCGGCGGTGATGCCGGCACGGGTGGGGGAATTTTTGGCTGCCATGGGGGTATGGCAAAGGTAACGGATGCCTCGCTAGTACCTAACTTGGTCGGTTGAATGGGAACCCCCTTTTGCCTTCGGATGTGGGCCCTGCTGGGTTTGTGGCTTCTCGCCGGTCGGGCAGGGGCGACACACAACCGCGCGGGCGAGATCACCTACACCCACGTGCAGGGATTGACCTACGAAGTGGTGATCACGACCTACACCAAGTCGTCAGCCATTGCGGACCGTCCTTGGTTGCCGATTCGATGGGGGGACGAAGCCGCCGGTGCGCTTCTGGACAGCTTGGAGCGGGAGAGCATCCAACCGCTGTTGGGCGATGTCCAGATCAATGTTTACCGAGGGCAGCACACTTATGGCGGGCCTGGGGTGTATGCCCTGGAAGTGGAGGACCCGAACCGCAACGATGGGGTGCTCAACATTCCGGGTTCCGTGGATGTCCCTTTCGCCATCCAGACCCTGCTGTTCATCAACCCCATGGCGGGACACAACAACTCGGTTCAGTTGCTCAACCCGGGCCAAGAGAACGCATGTCTGTTTCAGCCCTGGATCCACAATCCGGGGGCTTTCGATCCCGATGGCGATTTGTTGACCTTCGCCCTGATTGCGTGCCGGGGGTTCGATGGGGAGTTCATTCCGGGGTATGTATCGCCTGAACTCGTCAGTCCTGCGGAGGATCTGTTTGCGATCGACCCGGTGACGGGAGATCTGACCTGGGAGTCGCCGCAGGTGGCTGGTGAATACAATTTGGCCATCCGCGTGCAGGAATGGAGGATGGTAGATGGCATGCTGGTTCAGGTGGGAGAAGTGGTGCGGGACATGCAGGTGAATGTGGCGATTTGTGCGAACCAGGCCCCGGTGGTGGCGGCAATTCCGGACACTTGTGTGGTGGCGGACTCGTTCCTGTCGCTGGCCGTTTCGGCGACCGATCCGGACAACCATCCGCTGGTACTGACTGCGATCGGGGGTCCGCTGTCCGAGGTGGAGCATCCGGCGTTTTTCGTAGCCACGGGGAACGGGCAAGGTACGTTGACCTGGCTTCCCCGCTGTGCCGAGGTGCGAGAAGCGCCGTACCAGGTGCTTTTCAAGGCACAGGATGCGTTGAATGCCACGCCGTTGGCGGACATCGAGTCGGTGTTGATTCGGGTGATTGCGCCGCCGGTTCAGGGGGTGGTGGCCCAGGCCGCAGGTTTGGAGGTGGAGGTGTCGTGGCAGGCCCACGGCTGTGGGGGGGATTTGCCGGATTGGCAGGTGGCGGCCGGTGGGTATGAGGTGTACCGCCGGGTGGGGGTGTTTCCGGCGCAGCCGGGGGCGTGCGAGGTGGGGCTTCCCGCGGGTTGGGACTACGAACTGGTGGGCACGGTATCAGGGCTCGGAAACACGGTCTTTGTGGATACGGATGCCCTGAACTTCGGGGCGACGTATTGTTATCGGGTGGTGGCATTCTGGCCTGATGCCGGGCCGTCGGTCATCAGTGGCGAGGCGTGCGCCACCATCCCCAAGGATGTGCCGGTGATGACCGGCGCTTCCGTGGAGGTCACCGATGCGGGAGCCGGAGCGGTGGCTGTGTCCTGGTCTCCACCGACGGATGCCGATTTGGCGGCTTTCCCAGGTCCGTATGGGTACAAATTGTACGCATCCTTCCAGGTGGGTCCGGAAGGGGATTGGAGCGAGCCCGGGTTGCTTTGGGAGAGCGGTTGGAGTGGGGTTTGGCCTTCGCCAGACACCCAATTCGTCCATACCGGCATTCCCACCGACCAGCGGCGTTGGCGCTATGCTGCAGAAGCCTGGTCCGGGGACGACCGCATCGGGCTGGCAACTGTGGCCACGACTCCCTTCTTGACGTTGACCCCCAATGACAACGAGCTGGCGCTGGAAGTATTCGTGCAAACGCCCTGGGAGAATGCAGTTTTTGAGGTGTATCGTCAGGATGATTTGGGGAACTGGGTGTTCCTGGCGGAAAGCGACGCCGCGCTCTGGGTGGACACGGGTTTGGTGAACCAGCAGTCCTATTGTTACCGGGTGCGGACGCGTGGGGGGTACGACGCCTCGGGAACCGTGGATCCCATCGTCAACTGGAGCCAATCGGTGTGCGGCATCCCGGTGGATTTGACGCCCCCCTGTCCACCGGTGTTGGAGGTGGTGGCCGACTGTCCGGAATCCTTGAACCGTTGGACGTGGCTGAATCCAGAGGGATGCGCTGACGATGTCCAAGGTTATGTGCTGTACTGGACACCTGTACCCGGAGGAACGTGGCAAACGCTAGCGCAATGGGAGGATCCCTCGGAAACGACCTACCTGTTCAACGAGGGGGGCATCCAGGGAACCATCGCAGGCTGTTTTGCTGTGTCGGCCTTTGACAGCCTAGCCCCTGGAGTGGATGGTGTGTTGCGCCGAAATTTCAGTGCGCTCTCAGAACCAGTCTGTGTAGACAACTGTCCTTATTACTTCCTGCCCAACGTCTTTACACCCAACGAAGATGGTTCGAATGATGTTTTCCAGGCCTTCCCGTGGAAGTTCGTTGCGGAGGTGGATTTTCAGGTATTCAATCGAAATGGGTTGGAGGTGTTTCGAACGCGTGATCCCGACATCATGTGGGATGGCAGATTCACCGATGGCTCCCCTTGCGCCGATGGGGTCTATTATTACACCGTTCGCGTGCAGACCATTCGGTTGCAGGGTCTGGTCGAAGAGCGATTCAGCGGGGAAATCCACCTGTTGGGGAGCCGCAATGGAATTCAGGAGTGAAGGAAACACTCCGTTCAAACAATCAGCATATGTTCACAGGCATCATTGAGGGAATGGGGGAGATTCGGTCCATCGCACATGCGGGGAGCAACGTGGACTTCACGTTGACCGTGCCTTGGCAGGGGGAGTTGAAGGTGGATCAGAGTTTGGCCCACGATGGCGTTTGTCTGACTGTGGTTGAGGTGGGTCTGGAGGGTTACCGGGTCACCGCCATCCGAGAGACGCTGGAGCGCAGCAATTTGGGGGAACGTCATGTGGGGGACCGGGTGAACTTGGAGCGGTGTACTCAGTTGGGCCATCGGCTCGATGGTCACATTGTGCAGGGACACGTGGATGCCACCGCCCAAGTTGTGGCCATCGAGCCCCAATCGGGTAGCTGGCTGCTCCGTTTCGAACATCCGGTGCGCCCGGGTCATGTGACCGTAGAAAAGGGCTCGGTGACCGTGAACGGGGTGAGCCTGACCGTTGTGGACAGTGCGGACAATGGTTTTTCCGTGGCTGTCATCCCTTATACCTGGGAGCACACGAACCTCGGCCGACTGCAGGTGGGCGACCGGGTCAATGTAGAGTTTGACATCATCGGAAAGTACGTTGCCCGCCTCGTGTCGCCACTCCGTTGAAGCGCTGGTTGGTTGAGCGGCTGGGAAGCCGCCACGGATTGCAACGTTGTTTTTTTGGCAAGAAGGCGCCCTTTGGTGCTTCTTTGTTTGCATGAGAAAGACACTGATTTTCGGGGTGTTGTCCCTCTGGGTCTGTTTGCTGGCAGTTGCCTGGCGCGCAGAAGGGGGTGGGGATGTGTGCGTCAAGGTGCGCGGCAACGGCAGCCACTTGATTGAGGTGCGGGTAGGTCCCAACAAAACTTCAGGAGCCTGTTGTTCGGGTGTCTCGAAGGACGCCACCGTGACGGTGTGCGGAAAATCGGGATACCAGGTTTTCGATGAGAAAACGAAGCGTTTGTTGTTCGTTCTGTCGCCAGAACTCAACGGATCCACCATTGACCTGAGATCCTTTTACTGATGCGTTCCCTGTTGATTCTGCTCGCCCTTGTCTTACCGGGCTTGGCTTCAGCGCAAACCACGGTGAGCGATGGATGGAAGGGGCTTTATCAAAGCTCGGTGGGAACGATGTTGCTCCGTGGGGATGGTTCGGCACGACTTCCCTCGGATTTGGCCGATCCCTCCGCCGATGGATTTCAATGGGAATGGTTGGAAGAAATGGAGCGCATCAGGGTGACCCCCTATGTCTATCAGGGCCCCCACGAACTCAACCAGCGGCTGGATTTGTGGCCCATTTATTTCGAGGCAACAGAGCGCAATGGCAAGCGGGTGTTGACCCACACATCAGTCTTTGGTGAATACGTGTTTGTGAAATGATCACGTGCCCGCGGGCTGGCGGGGCCGCAAGATGAAGTGTTGCCCTAAGTAAACCCGGCGCACCTGTTCGTCCGCAGCCAACTCCTCAGCCGTACCGTGTTTCAGAATGCGTCCTTCGAACAGCAGGTACGCCCGGTCGGTGATGTGCAACGTCTCCTGCACATTGTGGTCGGTGATGAGGATGCCGATGCCCCGGGCCCGCAGCTGCTCCACGATGCGTTGGATGTCCTCGACCGCAATGGGGTCGACACCCGCAAACGGCTCATCCAGCAAAATGAACGCAGGATCCGTCGCCAAGGCCCGCGCGATTTCCGTCCGCCGCCGCTCCCCTCCGCTCAGGACATCTCCCTTGCTTTTCCGAACCCGCTGCAGGCCAAACTCGTCCAACAACGACTCCAACATCCGCCGCTCTTCCTTGCGCCCCAGTCCCCGCAACTCCAGGATGGCCAGGATGTTGTCCTCCACACTCAACTTCCGGAACACCGAAGGCTCCTGCGGAAGATAACCGATGCCCGCCCGGCTCCGGCGGTACATGGGTTCCGTCGTGATCTCCTGATCTCCGATGAAGATGGCGCCCGAATCCACGCGCACCAGGCCCACCACCGCATAGAAACTGGTGGTCTTCCCCGCCCCATTGGGACCGAGCAACCCCACCACCTCACCCTGTCGCACCTCAAACGTCGCGTGGTCCACCACCGTCCGGGAACCGTAGCGCTTGACCAACGACTCGGCGCGCAGGGTGACGGAGGGGTGCTGGGACATGGCGCAAAGGTACGGCTCAGATTTCCACCGAGAACCCCATCCGGACGCCCCAAACCGGTCGCTCTGGGTCGCTCGGAACATCCAGCCGGCGCACCACGTCGAAACGCAGGAACCGGAACACATTCTCGATGCCCACACTGACTTCCACCACCGGCTTCGCCAGTCCCGAAGTGCCCTCAGGAAGTGCCAGCAGGGATTCGTGCCGGGTGTCCCAACCGCCCACCACGGCCTTGGCGCTGGCGACCTCCCGCCATCCGAGCCTGCGAATGGCGGGCAAGTGGTTGAAAACCACACCTTCCGCGTGCCATTCCAGGGCGCCTCGGACCCAACGGTCTGCAACGAACTCGTAGAAATTCAGGAGGTTGAAGGCCAAACGATCGTAAATCAGGGTGCCACTCGCGGGCACCACCTCCATCAGGGGGAACGGTGCTGAACCCCGGTATGCACCAGCCTCCCCTTGGAACCAGAGGTGGCCCCAGAAGCCGAGTCGCCAAATGTCGGTGACCCCCAGGGTGTATCGTTCATACCGGTACTGGCTTCCGGCCACATTCGGCAGTCCCAGGGTCACATCGGCCGTGAACTGGGCCCGCTCCGTTCCAAGGCTCACCCGGTCAAATTCCCCACTCACAAACCGTTCCCCTGGGGCATACCGGAGCAACATCCTCGCCTCAGACGTGACCAAGGTGGCGATGGGCTCGCCCGTCGTGGGTTCGCGGAAGAGGAGGTCCCCCCGGGGCGCCACCCGGCGGTGGGCACCCTCGCCCTCCAGCGTGAAACCCCGGCCGAAGGTGTGCAAAACCGTCCCCTCCAGGCGCACCACCTCCGACAACCGGGACGAAGGATTCGTGCGAAGCGCCGTCGTGAGCAAATCCCCCTGCCCAAAGAACCCCGCCATCCCGAACTGCTCCATGTCCCGTTGCGCGTTGAACGTCCACTCCGTTCGGGGGGATTTGCGCTGGATCCAGCGCACCGATCCGCCCCCTTTCCACCGGCCGTCCCCCGCACCATACGCCACGTACACCGACGGCATCCAACGCTTGGAGAACGCGTTGCTCGTGCGCAGGTCCAGCCGGTATCGCTCCCCCTCGACCGCATTCTCCGACCAAGCCGACCACCAGGCACCCAGCTCCAGCGGCCCCATTTGCACAAACCCGGTCCCCAGGAAATACCCCGCTCCTTTGAGCAGCTTCCAAGACCGCATCGCCGTGAGCGAATCGATCATCTCGTAGATGCCGGCCTCTCGCGGGAGCAGGGGAACCGGACGCACGAAGTCCGACGCCGTCGCCCGCTGAAAAGCAGCCGACTCCTCGTAAATCAAGTCCGCCCCTGGCCGAAAGGCACTGTCCGGCAACGTCTCAGACACCTCGAAATCGGCATTCCGCAGCGTCCGTCGGAGGTAGGCGCCCACTGTAGACTCCGCCCAACTCAGGTCCAGCAAAGTGTACTCGTCGCGCAGGAGCCACACGCTGTCTTGCAGGAAATACGTCTGCCGCCAAGCCAGTTCCCGCACGAAATTCAGGTTCGCATCCGGACTCACGCGCGCCTCCACCTGCTGCAAAGCCAGCGTGAGCGTATCGACCCACAGTTCCCCTTCGAACGTCAGCTCCCCCCGTCGGCGGGGCACGAAGGCCAAATGAAACACAGCCCGGCCCTCCGCCTCCAACGTATCCAAGATGTAGAATCGGTAATGCAGCCCCCCTCGGTCGTGCAAGGGCGAAGTAAAAGCCCGGTCCAGCAAGAGCAACCGGTTGTCGTAGAGGTTGAGGTCTTGGAACCGGGTGCTGAGTTCGGCCGGGTTGTTCGAATTCTCCAGCCCGCTCATCTGCGAGACGTGGTAGATGGTTTGGTCCTTGCTCGGCTGGTTGCGATGCAGGACCGTGGCATCCGTTTCCGCGATGAGGAACGGCAGAGCGGGTCGGGCCTCGGAGCTGTCCATGTAGTCAAACACCCAATCGAAGGGCCCCCAGTACCAGCGCTGCGTCTGCCGGAGCGAGATGTCATTGATGTCCAGCTCGATGCGGGTGTATTGTCGGTGCTTGAGACCACCGATGCGCTCGGGGTTGTTTCGGTCCTTTGCTTCGATCACCCGTTCCATCAGGGGCTTTGCGGGATTTACCGCCTTCTTGTCGGGCCGGACCTCAGCGGCCATAAGCAAGACGTTGCGCGGCTCCAGCGCGATGTCGACGCGGTTCACGATGCCCCGTCGAATCTCGAGCTGCTGCGTGGCGTAGCCGAGGAAACTGACGGAGAGCAAGCCAGGACGGGAGGCATCGGTGGCCAAACGATAGGTCCCGTCCAAGCCCGTGGTGGTGCCCGCTCCGGCCCCGGCTCCGGTGAATACCACGTGCACGAAGGGGAGGGGTTCACCGGTTTCGCCGTCGAAGACCCGGCCGAGGGCGACGGTGGTTTGGCCTGAAGCCCCCCCCACGGAGGCCAGCCAGAGGCATCCCATTCCCAAGAACCGCCACAGGGACTTCAACATTCTAGGAGCCAAGGGTGTTTGCGGCAGCCTGTCGGGCCACCCGGCGGGAGATGAAGATGCTGATTTCGTAGAGCAACAACACCGGTATGGACACCAGAATCTGACTGGTCACGTCGGGGGGAGTGATGATGGCGGCCAGGACCAAGATCGCGACCACGGCATGCTTCCGGTACTTCCGCAACAACTCCGGGGTGACGAGGCCGATGCGGGAGAGGAAGTACACGGCGATGGGCAGCTGAAACACCAAGCCCGCCGCCACCACGATGGAGACAACGGTCTTCATGTAGGACGACACCGAAATCCGGGAAGCCACATCGCCGAGTTCGTAGTTGCCCAGAAACTGCAGGGAGAAGGGCACAATGATGTAGTAACCGAAAAGCACGCCTGCGAAGAACAGCCCCGAGGTGGCGAGCCCAATTCCCCGGGCGGCCTGTCGCTCGCGGGTTTTGAGCGCGGGGCGGATGAAGAACCAGATTTGGCCTGCCACCACGGGAAAGGCCACCACGAAGCCCCCGATGAGGCTCACCATGATGTGGGTGGTGAAGTTGCCCATCATGGTGGTGTTGATGAGCTCGTAACCGATTTCCTTGACGCAGAAGGCATCACCTGCCCCGACAAAATGGGAAAGGCTGCACCATGCCCGGTAGGCGATGAAGTCCAGCCGGCGGGGTCCGAAGAGCACGGTGTCAAAAACCCAGTCCTTCTGGAGGAAGAGCACGGTGGCCACCGCGAAGATGGCGACGGTGGAATAGAACAGCCGGCGCCGCAGTTCCTCCAGGTGGTCCAAGAACCCCATCTGGGCCCCTTCGCCGTCTTCCGGTCGGGCACTGGACTTGCGGCTCGTGGTCGTTTCCGGTTCGGGTTGGTCGAGGGGCATGGTCGAGGGGCTCAGGAAGGGGACGTGAGGCGGCGTGCAAAGTTACGGGGTTCAGAAAATCCCCTCCCGCAAGATGTCGTGCAGGTGAACGATGCCGACGTAGCGGGGTCCGTCCTGCACCACCATCCCCGTGATGGAGGCTTGTTCCATGGCAGAGAACGCTTCGACGGCCAAATCCAGTACATCCATGCTCCGCGGATCCGGGGTCATGACATCGCGGGCGGTTGCCGTCCCGCCCGGAGCGAGTCCGCGCTGCATGGCCCGGCGGATGTCCCCATCGGTCACGATGCCCACCACGGCGCCCTCCGCCGTGACGACGGTGGCCCCGCATCGGCCCGCGCTGATGGACAGCAGGACGTCCGCCAGCGGCGTCTCGGGTGCCACTTCGGGCGCCTGTTCCGTCCGAACGAGGTCGCCCAGCCGGGTGTAAAGTCGCCTCCCCAGTGCGCCGCCAGGATGGTAGGCCGCAAAGTCCTCCGCTGTGAATCCACGGGCTTCCATGAGACCGACGGCCAAGGCGTCCCCCATGGCCAGCTGGACCGCCGTGCTCGACGTCGGTGCCAAGTTCAACGGGCACGCCTCACGCTCCACCGTGGTGTCCAAGACCACCTGGGCGTGCCGGGCCAGGGTGGAGTCGAGGTTGCCCACCATCCCGATCACCGGATTCCCCAAGCTCCTGAACAGGGGCATCAGGGCCTGAATCTCCGGAGAGTTTCCACTTTTCGAGATGACCAAAACCACGTCCTCTGGTTGTACCAAGCCCAGGTCCCCATGGATGGCCTCGGCCGCGTGCATGAACAGGGCAGGCGTCCCAGTGGAGTTGAGGGTGGCCGTGATTTTCGCACCGATGTGGGCACTTTTTCCAATGCCGGTGATGACCACCCGTCCTTGGCACCGCCCCATCCGTTCCACAGCCTCCACAAACCGTTCGTCCAAACGCCCGGCCAGCCGTTCAATTTCCCTGCTTTCGAGCAGCAAGGTCTCCCGGGCCCGCTCGAGCAGTCGGGTTGTTGATAAATCTTGTGGGAATTGGGTTGAATTCATGGCGCTTCCGGGTCGAAACAAACAGTCAACCGTTTAACTTTAATCTCCGCGAAGTTAAGGCGCATTTTTGCCGGCACTGAGCGCCAAACCGCCTGTTGAATGGAACTCCTGGAGACCTCTCCGATCGCCGCCTTGGGCAAGTACTTTGGATTCGATGAATTCAAGGGAGAACAACAGGCAGTGGTGGAGTGTGTTCTGCGTGGCGAAGATGCTTTTGTGCTGATGCCCACGGGTGGGGGGAAGTCCCTTTGTTACCAGCTGCCGGCGCTCATGTTGCACGGAACGGCCTTGGTGATTTCGCCGCTGATTGCGCTGATGAAGAACCAGGTGGATGCCATCCGGGGCCACCATGAGGATCCTGCGGTGGCGCACTTTCTCAATTCCAGCTTGAACAAGGCGGAATCGCTCCAGGTGCGCGAGGATGTGGCCACCGGCCGCACGAAGTTGTTGTATGTGGCACCGGAAAGTTTGACCAAGGAGGAGAACATCCAGTTCTTGAAGTCCATTCGACTCAGCTTTGTGGCGGTGGATGAGGCCCACTGCATTTCGGAATGGGGACATGACTTCCGACCCGAGTATCGCCGCATCCGCTCCATTGTGAAGCAGATTGCCGATGTACCGGTCATCGCCCTGACGGCCACGGCGACCCCCAAGGTACAAGCAGACATCCAGAAGAACCTGGAGATGCGGGACGCCCGCGTTTTCAAGGCCTCCTTCAACCGGGAAAATCTGTACTATGAAGTTCGCCCCAAGAAGGAAGCACTCAACCAAATCGTTCGGTTTGTTCGACAGCACGCGGGCAAGAGTGGCATCATTTATTGCCTCAGCCGGAAGAAGGTAGAGGCCATTGCGGAACTGCTCCGAGTCAACGGGGTTCGGGCCCTCCCGTACCATGCCGGAATGGATGCCAGTCAACGGAGCCGGGTGCAGGACCAGTTCCTGATGCAGGATGTGGACGTCATCGTGGCCACCATTGCCTTCGGCATGGGAATCGACAAGCCGGATGTCCGGTATGTGATTCACTACGACATGCCCAAGTCGCTGGAGAGCTACTACCAGGAGACGGGACGGGCGGGAAGAGATGGGGGGGAGGGGCATTGTTTGGCCTTCTACAGCCACCGGGACATCGAGAAGTTGGAGAAGTTTCTTCAGGGCAAGCCCCTGGCTGAACAAGAGATCGGCAGCCAATTGCTTCAAGAGGTGATGGCATTCGCGGAGACCTCGCTGTCCCGCCGGAAGTTTCTGCTCCATTACTTCGGGGAAGATTTTGACGAGCGGCATGGTCCCGGTGCTGACATGTGCGACAATGCGCGCCACCCCAAACCCATGCGGGATGGTCAGGAAGAGGTCCACATGATCCTTGGCGCGATTTACGAGCACCGCCAGGCCTTTCGCGCTCCCTTTTATACCGGTGTGCTTTGTGGCCTCCATACCCGGGAAATCGTGGACTACCAGGGCGTGAAGAGCTCGTTTTGGCAACGGGGAATGGAACGGGACACCCGCCACTGGAATGGGGTCATCCGCCAGATGTTGGTGCATGGATTGCTGGAGAAGGAGATTGAGACTTTTGGGGTGCTGAAAATCACGGAGCGGGGCATGGCGTTTTTGCGCCAGCCCGGGCCGCTCATGTTGGTGGAGGAACGGGACTATTCGGATGTGGATGCTTCGGATTCCGTAGCGCCCGGACGCACTGGAGATGCCTCCAGTGTCGACGACACCCTCCGTGCCCTGTTGACGGACCTGCGCAAGTCCGAGGCCCAGCGCCTCCAGCTTCCACCTTATGTGCTGTTCCAAGATTTCTCGCTGGATGAAATGGCCATCCATTACCCGCTGAAAGAGGAGGAGTTGCTGCGGATTTCGGGTGTCGGTGTCGGCAAGGCGAAGAAGTTTGGAGCGCCTTTCCTCGCGTTGATTCAGAAGTATGTGGCGGAGGAGGGCATCGAACGGGCAGACGATTTGCTGATCCGGGCGGCTCCGCAGCGCCAGAGTTACAAAGTCCAGATCATCCAGCGAATCGACCGAAAGATGGACTTGGAGGACATCGCCAACGACCTGAAGTTGGGCACCGACGAGTTGATTGCGGAGTTGGAACGCATCGTCTCTTCAGGAACCCGGGTGAATTTGCGTTACATGTTGCTGGACATCATGGACGAAGACAGCCTCGAGGAGCTGATGGATTTCTTCCGGGCGTCAGAGGATGCGGGTTGGTCGGCTGCGGAAAAGGCATTCGGCGACGTATACGCCGAGGGGGAGTTGCGGCTGGTTCGGGTCCAGTTTCTGAGCGAATACGCAAACTGATTCCCAGGTCTGAACCCGGGCCTCTCTGGAACGAAAAACGGTCTGTGGTCTCAGAGACCCTTCTTGAAGAGCGCGGTCCACGCTTTGTAGCCCAATTGAATCGAAGCCAAGAACAGGATGCCTGCGAACACCAGCCGGACCACGTTGGGGTTGAGGCGCAGGGCCCAACGGCTGCCCCAGTAGGCCCCCACGAAAAAGGTGATGGCGAGCAGGGCGGCTTGGGTGTAATGAACGTGTCCCGCTCGGGCATATCCCATGACGGCAAGGATGCCCACTGGCGGGAGCATCATGGCGAGGGAGGTTCCTTGGGCACTGTGCTGTGACATCCCCACGAAGTAAATGAGGGCGGGCACGATGATGAGCCCGCCGCCGATGCCTACGAACCCACTGGTGATGCCGGCGAACAATCCAATGAGCAGCAACACGAGGACGGTTTGAAGTTCCATGGCTCAGAAGTCAAGTTGAAGGGATAGGCTGAAGACCCGGCGTTGCCAGCGGTTGTCATCGACGCCGAAGCCCCAATCGGCGCGCAACCAGTAGCCCAACAACCGACTCCGCAACCCGAAGCCCGTGGCCCAAATCACAGGATCGTGGTTGTTGTCAATGACGACCGTGATGGGATTGGCGGCAAACGTGGTTTGGTTGAAGGCATTCTCGTCGCTGTATGGGTGAAGGCCGGTCCAAGCCGTTCCGATGTCCGCGAATCCCACGACTTGGAAGTGTCGGATGAAATCGGATTGGGCAGGCCGCCGGGAGAAAGTGGAGGCGACGGGCAAGCGGATTTCGACGTTCGCGAGGGCCATGTGCGCCCCGTTGCGTGCATTGGTGCGGAACCCGCGGAGTGGGGTGATGCGGGTTTGGTATGCGAAGCGAACCTCCGGGTCAATGGAAGCCCCCGCATTGGCGGCGATGGACAGCGAATTGTCTACCCCGCCGACTTGGTGCAACAACCGTTGCTGACCGAAAGAGAAGTTCGCAGCCGCCCGAACGGCGAGGATGGTATTGCGGAAGAGGGGAACGTAGTGGCGGAAGTCCCCACCGGCCGTGCCGAAGGTAGCGCCTTGGCGGTCGGTGGACACGTGGTACTCGACCCAGGCCTTGGCCCGTGTGCCCTCCCGGATGTTCAGTTCCCGCTCTCGGGTGGCATCGTGGACATAGCTCAGCAATCCGCCCGCCAGCGTGCCGAAGGTCGTGGGTTGACCGAGGTTGTAAGTGTCGGTGGCCAAACGTGCCTTCCGATCCAATCGGTAGGTCCCTTCGATGCGCACACTGCGCACCTCATCGAAGGGGTAGGTCCAACGGCCGCGGAGCAGGTGTACGTGGGTTTCGACCAAGGACCGGTTGTCGGGGGTGATTTGCTGGAAGCCTTGACGCTCCAGCGAGAGGGTGCGGTCCCAACGCCGATCAAAGCGGCTGAAAGCCAGCCCGTAACGGCTGTTGTCCAAGCTCCCAGAAAGTCGGAAGCCGGCTGTGAACCGGCGGTCTTCGAACAGGTCGCTCGCGCTGATGCGGGTGAGACCGCCGAGTCCGGGCTGGGATTGGACCACTCCATTGTAAACCTGGTAAAACGAGTTTCCGAAGGTGTTGTCCAATTGGGACGTAACCGACTCCATCGCGTAGTTGAGCCGGTAGTTGCGGGGGGCCGGCAATGTGACTTGGACCGGAGGGGCAGGACCGGAGGACAGGGTGTCGGCTGGCCCGGAGGGCAGGGGGAAATTGGGTGCGGGCAGCGAGGAGTAGGTGGAACTTCCCGGTGCTTGGGTTGGGTCAGATTCGGGAGCTGGGGCTCCCAGGGGGCCGAAGCGGTAATCCCGAAAGTCTACTTCGCCGCGCCCCGGCTCCCACTTCCAGCCCGCACGAACATCGTCGACGGGCGCGGGGGTGGCCCCCGGGAGGAATCCCTCCTGTCCGGGCCGGTCGGCATGCGGCCGGCTGCGGACGTACAGATGTCCTCCCCATTGCATGCCGTACCACAGGGATTCCGTTCCCTCGGCATCGGCCCCGGTCGCGAGAGACTGCACAGGAACCTCCAGGACCTCGGCCAGCTGCAGGGGGAAGAAAAACCGGTAGTGGACCGCGGTGTCGATGGACTCCACCACGCTGTCCCGCCATGCCACCATGCGGGTCTGCTCTCCCAGCGGGTTTTCCGCCAAGAAGGTCCAGGGAGACCGGGGCGCGTCCAAGGGCGTGGGTTGTCGCTCGTCCCAATCCGGTGTGGACGTCACCCGGGTCAACTTGCGGTCCTCGCTGTCCAGGTCCAGCAAAAACACGTCCCTCGTGGTCGCAAATGGCGCAGGCCCCTTGTCGCTGGTCCACCGGTCCTCGGGTCGGTTGGAGACGAAAGCAATGCTGCGCCCATCCCTCGAAAACTGTGGGTCCAGGTCGTCGTAAGCATCCTCCCACAGCGGCAGGTGGTTGTTCCCGATGACTTGGTAGAGGTACAGGTCTGACCGTCCTTCCCGGACCCCGCTGAAGACCAGCGTACGGCCGTCCGGTGCGAAGTCCATGGACAGGATTTTGTCGATGCGGAAGACCGGTTTCTTCATCCGGCGGCCGGAGGCCAAATCATAAGTAACCAGGTAATTCTGGTTGCGGGACTCGAGGGTGTAGGTCACCGAGGTACCGCTGGGATGCCAGGCGAAGACGGGGTAACCCGTGTCCTGGATGCGGTCGAGTTTGGGTCCATGCCGGGCCACGCGGGTGCGCTTCCCGGTCTGGGTGTCCACGAGGTGGACGCGGATTTGGCCTCGCTCCTCGGTGGCATAAACGGCCTGCAGGCCATCGGGGCTGAGGGCGAAGCGCAAGAGGGCCCTGTCGCGGTGGAGCCGGATGGGGAGGTCGCCCGGAGCGCGGGCGGCCCGCCGAATGTCCCGCCGGCTGCTGAGCGCGGGCAGGTCCCCGGGACGCTCGGGAAGGGCCCGCAAGTGGTAGGCAGCGGTTTCCTGAAACAGCTGTTCTATGCTCAGGCCGGTGGCGAAGAGGAACCCGCTTTCGGGGCTCCGGCTCACCCGGGTCATGTACAGGACGTTCGCGATGACCGCCGGGCCGAAGATGTCCCCAATGTACTTCCACACGGCATGGCCCAGCAGGGCGGCTTCGTCGCCGTAGGTCTGCTGGATGCGCGGAATCCGGCCCCGGAGGGCGGCGTCGAGGACCGGGCCAGCCGTGGCCGCGGACCAGGGCTGGCCCACGTAACGGTAGAGTCCTTCCTTGTACCATTCGGGGAAGGAGAGCATCGAACTGTTCCGGAGCGCATCCTGCCACTGCCCGCCGAACATGATCTGGTTGAACAAGATGCGCGCCAGGCCTGAGCGCAAGTCCCGCAGGAGCACCTCGGTGTCCCCGGTGCCGTAGAGGAACAACTTCGAGCCGATGAGTCTTGCTGTTCCGCCGATGTTCTCGCCCCCCTCCAGCTGCGCACCGACATTGGACTCCCGAAACTCCTGAACATGGTTGTACACCAGGATCTGGATGGGCCCCTCCAAGGTCCGGTCCAAGGCCGTCTCCACCTCCCGCCGCACGCTCGGGAGCCAAGCCGCCACGCGCGCCGCCAGTTCGCTCCCGCCCTGATAGTAGTAAACCTCCATGTCCCCCAAAGGGAGGTATTGCCAGGTATACTCCCGGGTTTGGATGCGGTTCTGGCCAAACCCCATGCTGGTTCCCTCGTAAAACTGCCCCCAAACCGCAGTCCCTACCCCCCCTCCGAGCAGCCATCCCACGAGCCCTACGGCCAGCAACCGGGCCCAGGAGGATGGAACGAAGGAGGAAACGCGTTGCATGATCACTGCCGAAATTACGATGCGCAGCCCACTTCGGTTGCTGTCCCCCCGGCTCAGGTTGTAATTTGCGGTCATGGCAAGGGTACATGTTCGGGCTTTCGGCCCCTTTCAGGAGAACACGGTGGTGGTGGATGCGGGAAACGGGCGGGCCGTGGTCATCGATCCCGGGATGTCAGATGCGGCAGAGCGCCGGGAGTTCCGCCGTTGGTTGGACGATTTGGGGTTGGAGCCGGTGGACTTGGTATTGACCCATGCCCACCTGGACCATGTGGCGGGATGTGGCTGGATGGAGTCCACCTACGGCCTGCGGCCTGCGGTCCATCCCTTGGACGAGCCCACTTACCGCCAGGCGCCGCTCGCGGGTCAGCTCTACGGATTCCCGATCGATGCGTTGCCCGAGCCGCGCTGGGGTCTGGAGCATGGCACCGCGCTGGATTGGGGGGTTCCCATCGAAGTGCGGTGGGCACCCGGCCACGCCCCCGGTCACGTGGTCTTTGTGTGCCCGTCGGAACGCTGGGTCATCGGGGGCGACGTGTTGTTCCGCGACAGCGTGGGCCGTACGGATTTGCCGGGAGGGGATGGGCGGGGTTTGGCCTTGAGCATCGTCCGGGAATTGTATAGCCTGCCCGATGATTTTCAGGTCTACCCCGGCCATGGGGAACCCACGAACATCGGGCACGAACGTCTTCACAATCCGTTTGTCAACGAAGCGGGCTCAGGCTTGCTTCAACGTGAATGAGAAGGTAGAGCCCTCACCCAGCTGAGAGCGCACCTCCACTTCGGACCCGTGGGCTTCGATGATGTGCTTCACGATGGCGAGCCCCAATCCGGAACCGCCCGCGGCCCGGGATCGGCTGGCATCCACCCGAAAGAACCGTTCGAACAGCCGCGGCATGGCTTCGGCGGGGATGCCGATGCCCGTGTCCTGAACCTCGACCCGCACCCGGTCTTCCCGCTGGCTCAACCGAATGGTGGTCGTGCCCTCCGGCCGGCCATACTTGATGGAGTTGCTGATGAGGTTCGTCAGGACCTGCCCCAACCGCATTTCGTCGCCCAGCACCGGAAGTTGCAGATGCCCCCCTGCATCCAACTGGACTGTGATGCCCGCCTTGCGCGCTTTGCTCCCCAGGGCCTCGAGGGTTTCTTCGATGAGCGGGATGAGGTCCATTCGCCGCATTTCGAGTTCCAGCACCCCGCTTTCGATGCGTGTGATGGTATCGAGGTCTTCCAGCAATCCCACCATGCGGTCGATGTTGCGCACCGCAGTTTGCAGAAATTGTTGCCGTTTCTGGGGGTCCTGCAGCCCGCCGTCGTGCAGTGTGTAGACCGTGCTTTGCACAATTTGAGCGGGGGTTCGCAATTCGTGGGCCAAATTCCCAATAAAGTCTTTCCTGTACTTCGCAGCCTCCTTCAACTTGCTCATTTCAGAGGTTTGCGTTTGGCTCCAATTCCGCCGGGCGAGTCGGATCCATTCACCCCAGGGCTGCAACATGCCACCGGGGCCCAGCCCAGCATCCTCCATGGGCCGCATGATGATCCGCCGCATCCAGAGGATGCCGGCGGCGGCAACCCCAGCGCCGACCCCACAGGCCGCAGCCACGAGCCGAGGTCCCAGCGGAACCCCCAACGCGAAAGTGGTCAGGCACGTGGCGAGTCCGGCCAGCAGGCCCAGCCGCAACGCCAGTGCCGACAGGGAATGGCGGTGCAACCCCCGCCGTTTGCTGCGGGCTTCCACCTCAGGACTCGAACTTGTATCCCACTCCTTTGACGGTCCGGAACCGGTCATTGCCCAATTTTTCCCGAAGTTTACGGATATGTACGTCAATGGTGCGGTCTCCGACCACGACGTCGTCTCCCCAAACCCCCGACAGGATGGCTTCCCGGGTGAAGACCTTGCCCGGCTGGGATGCCAGCAAGCGCAGCAGTTCAAATTCTTTTCGGGGCAGGGTCAGCTCTTCACCGTGTGCCACCACCACGTAACGGTCCACATCGATGTGAATGGCCTGTTCTCCTGCATCCGATGAGGAGGTGGAAGGGTTCGATTCCAGCCGGCGGAGCAGGGCCTTGACGCGGCTCACGAGCACCTTGGGCTTGACCGGCTTGAGGATGTAGTCGTCTGCGCCTGCGTCGAAGCCGGCGATTTGGCTGTAATCTTCCCCCCGGGCGGTCAGGAAGGCCACCAAGCAATGCTTGAGATCGGGGTCTTGCCGCAGATGTGCGCATGTTTCGACACCATCCATCTCAGGCATCATGACATCCAGCAGGATGAGGTCGGGTTTGCGCCTTCTGGCCGCGGCCAAGGCTTCGATTCCATTGCCTGCCGTTTCCACTTCAAAACCGGCTTCTGACAGGATGATGGACAGCACATCTGCGATGTCTTGTTCGTCGTCCACAAGGAGAATGGAATGCGTTGCCATGGGGGGGGGATGAAGCGGGCTGGGATGCGAAGTTCGGCGCTGGCGTGTTTCCAAATCGTCAAGCGAACATCACCGTAACCTTAATGTCCTGTCCGGGGCTGTGCATCTCGGATGCGCGAGAAGCGCAGCGCATGGAGCATCCACCGTGGCATGGGTGCTTCGGGGGCCCGTTTTTGAACATTGAGGAACAGCCCCCATTTCTCTACGATGGGGACCCGGTGGACCTCGATGAGCTCAATCCAGGTTTCATCGGCGTCGTCGATGTAGGTGCAATGAACGCGGGTCTTGCCCATGCCGATGGCGTCATTTGAGTCGCAGCGGAAGGGAAAGCCCTGGGCCGTGAGGTGGGTCCGCAAGGCGCCCATCTCCCGAACATCCATGCCCAGGTGGGCGATGCCTGTGTCGCACCAAATTCGGTCCCGGAAGATCCGTGAGGGGGTGCGGTCCAACGCCTGCACGAGTTCGATGGTGGTGTGTCCGATGATGGGGGAGAATCCGCCTCCGGCCGGCGTGCGGGGTCTCAGCCGGACCCTCCGGTAGCGCTCTCCTCCGCGCGGCAGAGCCGCCCAATCGGCGAAGACCCCGCTTTCATCCCACAGCACTTCATCATAACCCAGTTCCTTCCCGTACAGCGCCATCGCCTGGTCGATGTCACTGACCCCGATGGTACATCCCATACCGCCCGAGGAGGGGTGTCGGAGTGCTGCAAAGTTCCCGGTATCTGGGACCACCTGGAACCAGATGCCATCGGGATCTTGCAGCCAAAAGGTGGCATCGCCCCACGGCGTTTGTCCCACCTGGGTTTCGCAGAACATGCCCGCTTGGGCGGCGATGGGCAGGGCGTGGCGGTGCATCGCAGCCACATCGTGGGTTTTCATGGTCACCGCGAGCAACCCCAAGTCGCCCCATTCTACGAGGGCCGATCGGGGCACAAAAGAGGTGGGTTGCAGCACCTCAAATGCACAACCGCCTTGCAGGTTCATCACCATGGAGGCCCGCTTGGTGATGGTTTCTCCCCGGGTGTGGCTCCGCATCAGCGGGGCTTCCTGTATAGAATCGAACAGGGAGATGTCCATTCCGAACAACCTGCGGTACAGCGGAAGGGTTCGGTCCATGTCGGTCACGGCAATGCCGATGTGCTGGATTCCAAGGATTTTGCCCGGACGTGCGGGAGGAGAGGGAGCGGTCATCGGTCGGAGGATGGGTTTTCGACGGAACGAAGGTAATGGAGCCACGCTTGGGCCGTGGGTGGGTGGTCCCAAGCACGGCGTGCGAGGAAACGGTTTCGGGCATTGCGCAGGGCCTCGAACCCAATGCCAGCTGCCCGGGTGGCCAAAAGTTGCAGGGTGAAGGCACCGAGGACCACGCTCCAGAATCCGCCCACCCCGGCCACTGCTTCCGGTACCGTGGCGCGGAGGATGGCTGCGCTGGCTATGGCGGTGAGCAACCAGGTCAGGGGGAAGAGCAACATCCCGACCGACAGTTTGAAGGTGCTGACGAAGCAGATGTCCCGGATCTTGCGCCGGGCTTGGGCGCCGATGAACAGGGCCACCGGAAGGGATGGAAGTGCCAGGATCCAAGCCCAAGACGTCAGCAGCAGCGTCCCCCAGGGGATGGGGCGTACCTCCTCCGGCGTGGTGCCAAGGTCCTCCGGTCGAATCCGCGCACCAACTCCTTGCGCCTCGGCGGCATCCCAAGCCCGGGCCACCTGGGCCAGCGTGCTCTCCGTCAACCCGGCCAGCGCGCCCACCCGGTTACGCAGCTCGGCCCAACCCTCGGGGGGGCATTCCGTGGAACGCAGGGCCCGGACATACGGATGCAACACGCGCAGGTGGCCGGGGTGGGGAACATCGACCATGAGGGCACGCAGCGCAGACTCCATGCGGCGTACCAAGGTCGGTACGTCCAGTTGCTGCGTCGCTTCATCCCACAGGTCATGCCAAGCGATGGGCGCCCCCACCCGGTAGCGCAGGTTCCGCCGGAACGCGCCATAGTCTTCATAATCCAGCCCTACCGGAACCAGGTGGATGCAGGCCAAACCCGGTTCCGCCCGCCGGGCCATCGCCAACAAATCTGTGACCCCGCGCTTCAGGGGCCTGAGGCTCGGTTCGCCCGCATGGTTCCCCTCTGGATACAACCCCACCGTGGCCCCACGGCCCAGACGGGCGACGCACACCTCAAAGATGCGCTGGTTGCGCTCGTTGATGTCCGTGAGCCGATCCCGGCGCCGGAAAATCGGCATCATGTTGAAGCCGAACAGCAAAAACCGCAGAAACCGGCCGTTGAACACATCCGAACGGGTGAGCCAATGCACTTGGTGACCGCCCAACAGCGTGCAGTGCACCAAGGGGTCCATGAGGCCGTTTTGGTGGTTCGAAATCAAGACCATGGGCTCACCCGGTGGAGGCAAGTGCTCCATGCCGTCCGTCCCCGTGATGCGGTGAAACCGCGTGACGGCTGAGGCCACCCAGGGCAGGGTCACCCGGTACAGCGGATGCGTCCGCTGGATGGGGGGAAGGTGAAAGGGCTTGCTCACCGCAACGTAACACCCAAGTGCGTTTCCAAAGCAGTCCGGATGGCCCCAACGGAACGGTCAATTTGCTTGTCGTTCAGGGTTCGGTTGGGGTCCAGAAGCGTGAGGGAGATGGCATAGGACAACTTGCCGGCGGGCAGGTTTTCCCCCTCATACACATCGAAGAGTCCCACCCGGGTGAGCAGCCGGGGCTCAGCTTCCCGGGCCACCCGACGGATGTCCGCAAAGGCCGTATGCCGATCCAGAACCAAGGACAAATCGCGCCGCACCGATGGGAAGCGGGGCAGCTCAGCCGCTTGGATGCGGTGCCCCTGGAGCCATTGGAACAGGGGTTCCAGTTCCCACTCCGAGGCATAGACCGGCACATCGAGGTCCAGGCGATCGCAGAGTTCCGGGTGTACCTGTCCCAAGCGGCCGATGCACCGACCGTCCAACCACCACGACATCCCTTCCAGGTACAGGCCCTCCACACCCGGTCGCTCTTCCAGGACACCAGCCATCCCCAGCCCCTGCAGGAGCGCAGCGACTTCCGACTTCAGCCCGAAGACGTCCCCTTCCTCGTTGCGGGCGTTCCAGTTTTCGGGCAGGGCCTGTCCCACGGAGAACAGGGCGAGCCGTTCTGTCTCGCGGTAGGCGGCTGTCCCATTCCGTTCGGAGGCAGGGGCGTCGGAGGGGGTGCGGTGGTGGTAGGTTTGGCCTAACTCAAACAGCCTCAAATCTTTGATCTGGTGGTTTCGGTTGCGGACAATGGTCTCCAGCCCCTGGAAAATCAGGGATTGCCGCATGCAACCGAGGTCCGCGCTCAGCGGGTTCAAGAGGTCGATGCGCGCCTCCGGCATCAAC
This sequence comes from uncultured Comamonadaceae bacterium, assembly GCA_964405405.1. Taxonomy (GTDB): domain Bacteria; phylum Bacteroidota; class Bacteroidia; order Flavobacteriales_D; family Sanyastnellaceae; genus CAMCYM01. The sequence goes on from CAYONT010000001.1 coordinate 134,763, forward strand.
TCGGCTTGCGGGGTGCAAGTGGCGGCCCAATCGGCGTAGGTCCGACGGGTCAGCGAGTTGTTCATCATCTCGTGGAAGCCTCGGGCCACGAGCAGGGACTGGACGGTATGGCGCATGCGTTCCCGATCGGGGCCGGCAGGTCGGGTCCCACTGGCCCGGGTGTGCTTGGGCAGGGGCACGCGGTCAAATCCGTGGATGCGCAGGATCTCTTCCACCACGTCTGCGGGTCGGGTGACGTCGCTTCGGTAGGCGGGAATGCGGAGTTTCCATGCTCCTTCGATGCGCTCGAGGACCTCGATTTCCAGCGACTCCAGGATTTGTTCCACGCGGTCCACTGCGAGGTTTTCGCCCAGCATGCGGGCCAAATACGCCTCCCCCAAGGTGCACAGGGCGGGCTGAGGGACGGGGCCTGCCTGCCCGGCGATCACGCCCGAAACCGGGGTGGCTCCCGCCCATTGGGCCAGCAGCTGGGCCGCCCGCTCCAAGCCGCTCTGAACGGCGTCAGGATCCACGCCGCGCTCGAAGCGGAAGGAGGCGTCGGTCGAGAGACCGTGGCGCTTGGCGGCGGCGCGGATGGTGGCGGGGTGGAACCAGGCGGCTTCGAGGAAGACGCCGGTGGTGTCGGGCTGGATGCCGCTGGTGGCACCGCCGAAGACGCCGGCGAGGCACATGGGATGCTGGTCGTTCGCGATGACGAGGTCGGCGGCATCCAGCCGGCGTTCCGTCCCGTCGAGGGTGGTCAGGGTTTCCCCGGGGCGCGCCCGGCGGACCCGGACCGTGCGGCCGGCGATGGCCCGCAGGTCGAAGGCGTGCAGCGGGGTGCCGAGTTCGTGCAGGACCCAGTTGGTGGCGTCGACGACGTTGTTGATGGGGGTCACCCCGATCGAGCGCAGCATCCGCTGCACCGCCTCAGGGCTGGGGCCCACTTGGACGCCGTCCAGCACCAGCCCCAGGTAGCGGGGTGCTGCGTTGGCATCCTCGACGACCACCCGAACATGGGCGTCCCCGGCGTCCGTGCCGAGGGTGGCTCCCTCGGGCCGGTGCATCGCCGGCACCGCACCGCCGCCGAGTCCAGCGACCGTCTCGTTGCGCAAACCGGCCCGCAAATCCCGCGCGACGCCCCAATGGCTCATGGCGTCGGTGCGGTTGGGGGTCAACCCGATTTCCAAAACCTCGTCCCACCCGATTTCCAGCGCCTCAGCTGCTGGAGTCCCTGGGGCCCAGGTTCCGTTCAATTCCAGCACTCCCTCGTGTCCAGTGCCCAGACCCAATTCGTCCTCGGCACAAATCATCCCATGCGATTCCACGCCCCGAATCTTCCCCTTGCGGATGGTGAGCGGTTCCCCTGAAATGGGGTGCAGTACCGCCCCGATACGGGCCACGATCACCTGAAGACCTGCCCGGGCGTTGGTGGCGCCGCACACAATTTCGAGGGGCTCGGTTTCACCGACGTCCACCTGACAAACCTGGAGGCGGTCTGCATCTGGGTGCCGCCGGCATTGTTGAATCCGGCCCACTACGCACCCGCGCAACCCACCCGGGACATCCTCCATCCGCGTTACCCCCTCCACTTCCAGGCCCGTGGCCGTCAAAACCTGCGCCACTTCCTCGGCCGGTATCTCCACCGGGAACAGGGATTGCAGCCAGCGATACGAAATCTTCATCTCTTGTCGATAGGTCGCAAAGTTAACCGCGCAATCCCAACCCCTTCCCCTCGGCAATAACTTCCCTTTTGCAAGGAGACGAAACTTGAAGTACCTTCGCCGTCCGTTTTGGAGGAGCCCGGGCGTGAGCAGGGCACCCAGAACGGATGAAACGGGATGTAGCTCAGTTGGTAGAGTACGCGTCTGGGGGACGTGTGGTCGCTGGTTCAAGTCCAGTCATCCCGACCAAGCAAGCAAGCGGGGAGCCGAGCTCCCCGCTTTTCTTTTTCCTCCCGGAGCTCAGCCGTACCTTCGCAACATGGACTTTGTTTTTGAACGGGACTGGCAAGTGCTGCTGCGGCTGATGGAGGAACGGTTCGGTGAACCCCCCGACCTGACTACCCTGGTGTTCACCGTGGGCTTGCAAGAGGCAGGCCAAGGATACAGACCGTTCAAGAAGGACGAAAAGGTCGAACTCATGCACGTCGGGGTATGCACCCTACTGGAGCCCTTTGGATTCTACGAGCTTGTGGGCCACGATGAACAAGGCTGGCCGCACTTCCGGTCCCTTGCCCCCATTCCCGCAGTCACGCGGGAGGAACAGGAATTGATGATCCGGCGGGCCTTGGTTGAGTACTTCGCTGCCTGGATTGCAGGGGCGCAGTCGGCATAACCCCCGCCGTTCTGTGAGAAGGCTGCAGGGCCGATCTGCCTGTTACTCGATGTAAACGGTGGCCTCGTTGGTGGACTGCTCCTCGATTTTGATGAGCCCCGTACCGTAGAGCGCAGCTTTGCGGACTTCGATGTCCAAAACAGCGAATCCAGCTTGTCCTGCAACGTAAAAATCCGAGAAGTTGAATGTGACGTTCCCAGCGGCGTTGGTGACCGCTGTGGTGTCGAATCGGGGCTCGCCGACAAAGTCATTGTCCACAGACCCGAAGGCGTAGAGACGGACGGAAGCTCCGGATACCGGCGCTCCCAATTCGTTGAGGACCGTGACATTTGCCACCGTCTCCTCCACTTTGTAGCAACCGCTGAGCAAGGCCGTAACAACGGCTGCAGCGGACAGAACGACGAGGGACAACTTTCGCATCTCTACTTTGATAACTTTGCGGGCCTTGAACGAGCCCAAATATCCAAAAAATGACCTTACCTCGGACGATTTTCTCCATGGCCCTGTTGGGCCTCGTTTTTCCGTTGGTTTCAGCAGCAGGTTGTAACCAGAACGCTGCCGGCGGTTCGGAAGTTGCTTCCACCTCCGTGGAAGGTGCTACATGGGATGGGGAGGATCCAGCGACAGGGGGCGCTGCCTCCACGGGAACACCGCGTCGGGTGGAGATTGTGACGGACCTGGGCCGCATGGTGGTGGAGCTTTCGGATGCCACCCCTCAGCACCGTGACAATTTTGTGAAGTTGGTGGAGGAGGGATTCTATGATGGATTGCTGTTTCACCGGGTCATCCAAGGCTTCATGGTACAAGGTGGAGATCCCCAGAGCCGGGGGGCGGCCCCAGGAGCACGGTTGGGTGCCGGAGGTCCCGGTTACACCATCCCGGCAGAAATTCGGCCTGACTTGTTCCACACGAAGGGCGCTTTGTCGGCCGCTCGCCAAGGCGACAATGTGAACCCAGAGCGCGCCTCCTCCGGCAGCCAGTTCTACATCGTTCAGGGCCGCCCCACGCCCGAGGCCGAGCTGCGCAATACAGAGGCTCGGTTGCAGATGTCCGGGAGTGACTTTACCTACCCACCGGCGGCAGTGGAAGCCTACGGGAAGTTGGGTGGAACTCCCCATTTGGACCAGCAATACACCGTGTTTGGATACGTGGTGGAGGGCCTGGAGGTCATTGATGCCATCGCGGCGGCGAAGACAGCTCCCGGAGATCGTCCAGTCGAGGACATCCGGATGACCTTGAAAATGCTCAACTGATGCTGGAGGCTTTGGCCGCGCTGCAGCGCGAGGTCGCGTCCACTGTGCTCGGCAGTGCAGCGGAAACCGAACAGTTTCGAATCGACTGGTTGGGGCGCAAGGGCCGCATGAAGGATCTGTTGGCTGACTTCAAAGCGGTGCCGGGGCCGGAGAAGCGGGAGGTGGGTTTGGCCCTCAATGCCTTGAAGGCCGCGGTAGAATTGCGGCTGGCTGAGGCACAGGTGCAGTTCGACCAGGGTGCAGGACATCAGGCGACCGGATTGGACAGCACGCGCCCTGCCGGGGGTTGGATGCCGGGTGCGCACCACCCATTGCAAACGGTCCGCCGAGAGATCGTTTCGATTTTTCAAGGCATGGGTTTCGCAGTCACAGAGGGGCCTGAAATTGAGGACGATTGGCACGTATTCAGTGGCCTCAACTTCGCGCCTGAGCACCCTGCCCGGGACATGCAGGATACGTTTTTTGTGGGCCGGGACCCAGATTGGTTGCTACGCACCCACACTTCGTCGGTTCAGGTACGGGAAATGGAGCGTCGGGAACCTCCCATGCGCCTCATCATGCCTGGACGCGTCTTTCGGAACGAAGCCATCTCTGCCCGGGCACACTGTATGTTCCACCAAGTGGAGGGACTTTACATTGACGAGGGCGTTTCATTCGCCGATCTGAAGCAGACCATCCTTGGCTTCGCGGAAGCCTTCTTCGGTCCGGGGACCCGGATTCGCATGCGTCCGTCCTACTTTCCGTTCACAGAACCCAGTGCTGAGGTCGATGTTTACTGGGGATTGGAGACCGAGGTCGATGAGCGCATCACGAAAGGAACGGGCTGGCTGGAGATTCTCGGCTGTGGCATGGTCGATCCGGCGGTGCTGGAGGCATCGGGCATCGATTCCGAGCGGTACAGCGGCTTTGCCTTCGGGATGGGCGTGGAGCGCATCACCATGCTGCGGCACCAAATCGGTGATCTGCGCGCGTTCTTCGAGAATGACCTGCGTTTCCTGGGGCAATTTCAGCGCCCCTTCTGATCAATTTTCGACCGGAAGCGTCACCGTCAGCCGCTCGCGGTGGCTGGAAATCCGCTCGACCATCACCCGGGCTGCGACCGCTTGGAGTTGCTGATACACCTGCCTCCAGACGGGGGTTCCGGCGCTTTCCCGACCCGTGAACAGCCCTTGGAGCGCCTTGGAGGCCTCGGTGTGCTCGGAGGCCAAACTAAACCGCCACTCCCGCCCTACTTGTTCCACCCGGATGTCGATGGGGTGGCCTTGGCCCCCCAGTTCCTTGAACCGCTGCAAGAGTTGGCGGAGGGTTTGTCGCACCTGGGGTGTGAGCGAGACTTGGGTGTCCTCGGTGACCTCCCACCGGATGGGGTGGAGGAGCTCGGCATCCAACTCCCGCAGGAAGGTGCGTACATCCTGGAGGCCTGCAACCTCCTCGGAGCCCGGTTCCGCCGCCCCGAAATCATGCAGTACGGGCACCAAGCTCCGCAACCGGACCAAGCGGCTGCGTTCGGTGCGCAAGGTGCGCCGCAGTTGGCGGTTGTGCAGCCCGAAGCTGAGCAAGGCCAGGGCCAGCAGGGCCACCCACCAGGGCCACATCCCTGAGCGGTGTGGAAGGTGCTGGCCGCTTTGGATTTGGGCTACGGCGGACTCGAAGGGGTCTGGATCGGCGGTTGTTTGGGTTCCGAAGGATTTGGCATTCGGTGAAATGCCCCGGCCTTGGGCGAGCAGCAGGGTGTTTTGGAGGGAGTCCAGCTGCCAGAGGCATCCCAGTGCGGCGGTTTCGTTGCCTCGGTCTTTTTCGAAGTAGGCATGGGCGCGCAGTGCGTCAGCGAGGAGAAGGCTGTTGCCCGAGAGGCCGGCTTGTCGCACGGCCTGCTCATGGGCGAAAACGGCATCGATTTCACGGTGGGCCTTTTGGGCACTGGTGGCCATCTTCAGGTAGGTACGGGCCAAAGCTTCGGTGTCGTTGGGTGGCGTCTTGGCGAGCATCTGGCTCGCCCAGGTCCAAGCCTGTTCATGCAGGTTCCGGGCTGCGATGGATTCAAAGATGGACTCCCGAACGGCTAGGGCCTCTGGGGCGGGCAAGGCGAGTAGTTCCTGGTCCAATGCGCTCAAGTCCTCGGCCGTAAGGGTTTCCGTAGCAAATAGGTGGCTGAGGATCTTGATTTTTTGGAGCTCTACGCGCAGCGCGGGGGTCGCACCATCTTGGGCGATGTGGTGGAGCAGGCGGTCCACAGCGGCCTCGGCGGCCCGGAACTCCCCCCGGGCAAACTCGATGCGCACACGAAGGGTCATCAGGGCCGGAGCGTTGGGCTGGCGAGCCAGCTCGTCCTCTACGAGTTGGAGCGCGGTCTCTTCTTGGTACAGGGCCATCCAACCCTCGGCGAGCCGCAGGACGAGCCGCAGTCGGGTGGCATGGTCACAGCCTATGAGCCCTTGGGCGGCCTGGGTTAGGGCAAGTTGAGCCTCCTCTTCATGGCCGGTGCGCAGGTACACTTGGGCCATGCCATCGTGGGCCTGGGCGAGCTGGCAGAGGTCGAAGGTGTGGTTGGTGACGCCCCGGTACAACGTCAACGCGGAGACAGGCTTGTCTGCTTGGAGCATGGAATCCGCCTGAGTCAGCAGACGTGCCGCCTCGGGGCTGTGTCCTGTGGATGGGGTTTGGCCTGCCAAATGCCCACCGCCAGCGACCGCTAGCAACAGCATCCATCCCAGCCGGGCCTGGCGGCGCAGCGGTAGGATCAGGGCACCGGCAATGCCGGAGGAACCCCTCATGGAAGGACACGGGCGTGTTGTGAACATGCCCCACGAACCTACGCAGAAGCGGCCAACATTTTTTGTGAAACGGGGGACGATTTATCGCCTGTTACCGGTTGAAAACGTGCGGCTCAGGATTTCATTCGTTCCATACCACGTCGGCGACCACGCGGCCCACGGCTTCGAGGGTGCCAGGGTCGATGTTCGCGAGGTTGTCTTGGTGGGTGTGGTGGAAGGCACCGTAGCCCATGGTGCGAACCTGGAGTTCATAGTGGACGATGTTTGCGCTGGGGATGCCCGCCAGTTCCGAGATGAACAGATTGTCATCGACCGTGGGGGGGGTAACTTCATCGAGGAAGAGCTCGCCATACCCCAGGTTCCGCGCTGATGTCCAAACCTTCTGCACGATGTGTGGCGCGTACTCCATCGAGGTGCCCTCCCGGTTGAAGACCGCGTTTTTGCCTCCGACCATGTCTAGGAGGATGCCGTACTTCGCGCGGTAGCCGAACTGGTGGGGCTGTTGGGCCCAAAATTGGCTTCCGAGGCACCACTCGCGGTAGCTCTGCGCGTCTGCGGAAAGGCGGTCCCACTCTGGTCGGCCGTAGTCCTCGGCGTCGAAGAAGATGATGTCCACGCCGACCCGGGGGGGCTGGTTTTTCAGGAGCCGTGCGATCTCCAACAGCACGCCCACTCCCGAGCCACCATCGTTCGCCCCGTCAATGGGTTCGCGGGTGCGAACCGAGTCCTTGTCAGCGAAGGGTCGGGTGTCCCAGTGGGCATACAGAAGCACCCGCTCCGTGGCCTCGGGATTGTAGGCCCCGATGATGTTCCGGATGTCAAGCCAGGTGCCGTCATAGGCTCGGACGCGGCCAGCCTGTACGGTGACCTTTGCGCCGTGCCGGTTGAGTTCCTGTACGAGCCAGTCCCCGGTCAGCCGGTGGGCTTCCGAATTGGGAACCCGGGGACCGAAGGCGACCTGCTGCGCGACAAAGGCAAAGGCAGAATCCCGCTGAAATGCCGGGGCCTGAACCCGTAGGATGTCGCGTGCATCCTCCGGCGGTGGCCCATCATCACCCGATCCACAGCCTGTTCCGCAGCCCCATCCCACGACGAGGGACAGCAAGAGGATGGTCCACGGGGAAAGCGCCCGAGGCGGCCGCGGGGTTCGGGTCACTGTGCGCTCCATGTCGTTCCGTCTTTGCCGTCTTGAATTTGAATGCCGAGCGCGCTCAGCTCTTGCCTTATGCTGTCGGCTAGGGCGAAGTTTTTTTCCGATTTGGCCTGCTGGCGAAGCCGGAGGATGAAGTCCATCAAAGGTTCTGTCCAGCCGTCGCTGGCGGATGACGTGGATTTCCAGGCCAAACCAAGCACCCGCCCTCCCCATTCGTCCATCAGGTCGCGCAGGTCCTGCACAGCTGACGCGCTACAGGCCTGTCGCCCATCCCGGAAAGCGTGCACCAGCTTCGCTGCGTCGAAGAGCACCGAGATCAGCACCGGGGTGTTGAAATCGTCGTTCATGGCAGCGAAACACCGTTCCTTCAGTGCGAAAACGGCATCTGTTCCCATGTCCTCAGCGGCAGTGGGCGTTATTTGTTCCAGCGTCTCTCGGGCCTGGCTCAAGCGCTCGAACCCTTTCTCGGCCGCTTGCAAGGCCTCGTTGGAAAAATCCAGGGTGCTGGCATAGTGGCCTTGCAGCATGAAGAACCGAACGGTCGTGGCATTATATCCTCGCTCAAGCAAGGGGTGGTTGCCCGTCAACAGCTCTTCGGGGGTGAAACCATTGCCTTCGGATTTGGCCATCTTCCGGCCATTGACCGTGAGCATGTTGCCGTGCATCCAATAGCGCACCGGGCGTTCCTCCCCATGGGCTGCGACATTCTGGGCAATCTCGCATTCGTGGTGCGGGAACTTCAAGTCCATTCCTCCCCCGTGGATGTCGAAGTGGGTGCCGAGGTACTTCGTGCTCATGGCAGAGCATTCCAGGTGCCAGCCGGGGAACCCGACGCTCCAGGGCGAAGGCCAATGCATCAAATGAGAGGGGTCCGCTTTTTTCCAAAGTGCGAAGTCCAAGCCGTCCCGTTTCGCTTCTTGGCCATCCAACAGCCGGGTCGAAGTGAGCAGTTCGTCAATCTTCCTGCCCGAAAGCTCCCCATAGGGATGTCGTTCGTTGAACTTCCTCACGTCAAAATAGACGCTGCCCTCAGACTCGTATGCATATCCAGCATCGAGAATCGACTGAATGAGCCCAATTTGCTCAACGATGTGTCCGGTCGCGGTAGGTTCGATGGAAGGAGGGAGGATATGGAAGAGCCGCATGACGTCATGGAAGTCGTTCGTATACTTCTGCACGACTTCCATGGGTTCGAGATTTTCGAGCTTGGCCTTGCGGGCAATCTTGTCCTCGCCGGCGTCTGCATCATCGGTCAGGTGGCCTACATCGGTGATGTTCCGGACGTAACGAACTTGATAACCAATATATTGCAGGTATCTAAAGACGGTATCGAAGGTAAGAAAGGTCCGAACGTTGCCCAAATGAACGTTCGAGTACACGGTTGGACCACAAACGTACATGCCCACATGTCCCGGGACCAAGGGCACAAAGGGCTCCTTGGTGCGGGTGAGGCTGTTGTAAATGTGCAGGGGTTGCATGGCAATCGGCGGCAGCTTCAGGCGCCCAGGACGCGGGTGGACCAAGCTTCGAGCATGCAGTCTGCCAAACCCTCTACGTTTACCGCCGGCTCCCAACCCCAATCGCGCCGTGCTGCGCTGTCGTCTATGCTGGCGGGCCAACTGTCTGCAATGGCCTGGCGATGGTCTGGGGCGTACTGGATCTCAAAATCGGGCATCAGGCGGCGAATGGCTTCGGCCAGCTCTGCCGGGTTGAAGCTCATGGCACCTAAATTATATGAAGTGCGAACCAGGATGTTTTCGGAGGGTGCATCCATCAATTGCAGGGTTCCCTGAACGGCGTCCTCGATGTACATCATGGGGAGGGTTGAATCGGGGCGAAGGAAACAAACATAGGGCTTGCCGAGGGCTGCGTACCGGAAGATGTCTACGGCGTAGTCGGTGGTGCCTCCACCAGGCTCTGAGCGGTGTCCAATGAGCCCCGGGTAGCGAAGGCTGCGAACGTCTACGCCATACCGCTGGTGGTAATACCGGCACCACCATTCACCGGCTTGTTTCGAAATGCCATAGACGGTGGTGGGGTCCAGGACTGCATCTTGCGGGACATGCTCTTTGGGGGTGGCAGGTCCGAAGACCGCAATGGAACTGGGCCAAAAGACTTTCGAAACCCGTCCTTCGCGGGCGCATTCCAAAACGTTCAGCAAGGAAGCCATGTTGAGGTCCCAAGCTGACAGGGGTCGGGCCTCACCGGTGGCCGACAACATGGCGGCAAGGTGGTACACCGTTTCATAAGGGCCTTGGTCCAAAACAGCACGCAATGCATCTCGATCTGTGGCATCGAGATGCACGTACGGGCTGCGCATCAGGGCTTCGTTGTCGGGAACGCGTATGTCCGCAATGGTGACATGCTCCACGCCCAACCGCTCTTGCAATGCCAGTACCAGTTCGACGCCGAGCTGTCCAGCAGCGCCAATGACCAATTGCTTTTTCATGTCCCCCAAAAATACGGCATGCTGTGGTTTTCCGGCTGACCCTGCCATGTCATCGGGTTTAACTTTGTTCCGTGGAAACGACGGATTACCATTACGACCTTCCGGATGAGCGCATTGCTCGGTATCCGGTTTCTCCGCGGTCCGATGCGCGGTTGTTGCATTGGAAGGCCCCGGGGTCGCTGGGGCACTACCGGGTTCGTGATCTGGCTTCCCACTCCGAATTGCTCGGCGTGGGAACACAAGTTTGGCACAATGTTTCCCGTGTGATTCGGGCGCGAATCTTTGCCCGTCGACCAACGGGTGGACTCTTGGAGGTATTGCTTCTCGAGCCGGTCGATCAGCCCGTTGAAGCAGCCTTGGGGTCATCTGCCCCCTCGGTTTGGCGTTGCATGGTGCGCGGTGCAAAACGCTGGACCACGGGCCCTGTCCAAGCTTTACAGGACATCGGGGTCACCATGAATTTGGTTGCTGCTGAATCTTCAGGAACCCGGCTCATCCGCTTGGAGTGGACCAGGGAATGTTCCTTGGGACAGCTCTTGGATGGGTTGGGAACCCTTCCCTTGCCGCCCTATCTGGAGCGAGATACCGAACCTGAGGATGATGTACGTTACCAAACGATCTATGCCGCAGCTCCGGGGAGTGTCGCTGCGCCCACGGCGGGACTTCATTTTGATGCAGAGGTTTGGTCAAGCATTCAAACGTATGCATCCGTGCATGCGGTGACATTGCATGTGGGGGCTGGTACGTTCAAACCCCTGGGTGAAGGAGGCTGGGCGACGCACCACATGCATGTTGAACAGGTGATCCTTGGGGTTTCAGAATTGGAAGCATTGGCGATTCCTGGGGTCAGGCGGGTGGCTGTTGGCACGACTTCGCTTCGGTCATTGGAGAGTTTTTTCTGGTGGGCCGTGGTTTGGCGTGCGACGGGCTGCCGTCCCACCGAGGTGAAGCAGTGGGATTGGATGCAATACGCTGCAGATGGAGAGGGTTGGACGCTGGCAGAGGCTGCGGATTGGGTCCTGCAGTCGTTTCACGCAGAAGGCGGGGAGACCCGGCAGATTGCATTTGCAACGGGAATCATGATTGCACCGGGATACAGAATTCGTTCAGTGCAGGCACTCATGACCAATTTTCACCAGCCCCAGAGCACACTGCTTTGCTTGGTGGAGGCGTTTGTGGGGCCCAATTGGCGTAACATCTATTCCAAGGCCTTGTCCGAGGGATACCGGTTCCTCAGTTTTGGTGATGCCAGTTTGCTCGAGCGACAGGAGTCCTAAAAAAAACAACCAGCGGCTTCTGGCCGCTGGTTGCTCATGGATTGTCCAGTTCGTAACCGTTAGTTCTTACCGCGGCGATCCTCCACTTCGGCGGCTTCGCTCATTGCATTGAATACCCGGTTGTTGAAGCCACCTTTTGCCCGTCCAAACAGAGCAGTTTGCTCAGAAGTAAACTCGGTCTTTTCCGGAGCCTCTGTGATGTTTTGAGTGGAGATGACCCAAACCCCGTTATTTCCAACAATGGGTTCTGAGATTTTTCCTTTTTCCAGGCCCATGGCAGTGCCCACCACGAGTGGCTCTGGTGCCGCACCGGCTTCCGCAATGGTGGGGAATTTCAAAGCGATGCCATTGGCAACCTGGACCGTGCCGCCCACCGATTGTGCCACAGCGTTCAGGTCTGAACCCTGCATTTGTGACTTAAATTTTTCCGCTTTTGCCTCCTGGATGGCGCCGGCGCGCATGGCCTCCTCAACGTGCTCGAACTCGGGCACACCAGCTTCCTTGATGCGTTGGAGGATGGCAATGACGTAAGCATTGTCGGTGAGCAGTGGCGAAGAGATCTTGCCCTCCTCTGCAGTGAATGCCCAACCCACCAATTCTGCTGCATTCTGAATGCCCGTCACTGCGGTTGCTCCGGGCACCAAATCCTTAGCCTCCGTCGTGGGGTAACCCAATTCAGATGCTTTGTTTAGGAATCCTTCTAAATCCTTCACACCAATGGCGAATTCACTGGCTGAGGCATAGGCCGCACGGGCGGTTTCATCCGAGGGGGTAACAGGTCGATCTAAGAAGTAAATCTCTGCGCCTTTTTTAGCTTCCGAATGCTTCAGGACTTCAATCAGGTGGACGCCGAAGGATGTTTCCACTGCCCCAATTGAGCCAGGTTTCTGCTCAAAACAGAAGTCTTCAAAAGGTGCGACCATCTGACCACGGGGGAAATTCTCGTACTTACCACCGGTCGATTTGGAACCTGGATCATCAGAGAAACGTGTCACGAGGTCGTCGAAACTTCCGCCCTTCTTCAAAACCGCCTTGAGGCTGTCCGCACGCTTCATCAAACTGGCCATTTCCGTTTTGTCAGAGGGATCAGTTGCCTGAAGCAAGATGTGACGGCAGGAAACACTGTCTGGTTCTGTTGCAAAACCAACAACCTTGGCCAGCCGGAAGTCGTTCCCTTTCCGGAAAGGTCCCACGATGGTTCCTGGTTGCGCATTCATGAGAGCCGATTCGTCAGCGTTGGAAGCCAGGGCATCGGCTGTGTAGCGACGCGCCACGGGATTCAACCCTTGGCCCGCGAGGAAAGCGCTGTCTCCAGAAGCCTGGGTCCAAGCGGTTTTGAGGTCATTGAGTTCCTGCTGGATGGCCTGGGCATCTGCTTCGGTCGCCATCACGGGGATGCGGACGTAGGTCAAATCCCGACCCGCACGCTGCTTGTACTTCGGTTCGTTCTTGTGCTCGTTGTAAAACGACTTCACTTGGCTGTCAGACACTTCAATCTCTCCATCGGGCACGCTCGAATAGGCTTTGAAGGCGTACTGGAAGTCCACCTTTTTGTTGGCGGCAATGTAATCTTGCTTCGCTTCCAAGGTGTTTGCATAGACCCCTGTCAGCAAAAGGTTGTCGTACTTCTCGCGAAGGCGCTTTTGCGTGATCAACTTCCTATACATCATGAAGTTGGATTTTCCTTCTGGTGTGCCCAGCATGGCGCTGAACTGCTGTTGCCAGAACTGTTTGTTCTGGGCGTTGCTGTAGAAGGCCATGTTGAGGTAACCTGAATACCCGTCTTCGAAGAGCAGACCTTGGAACTCCTTGTCAGTGACTTGAAGGCCGAGCGCATCGTATCCATCCTGGAGCAGGATGCGAGAAACAAAGTCATTCCAAACCTCGTCAGCCAATTGCTCTCCACTGAATCCAAGGTTTCTGCGAAGTTGAACCTCTTGCTGAAATTCCATGGCAGAAATGGCTGTTCCATCCACGCTCCCCAAATCCCTATTGGTGCCGCTTCCGAACAAGGCCATTACGGCATCGTAAGGAATGAGGAAACTGAGCATTCCCAACCCAATCATCACCATGAGCAAGCCCTGGCGTTTCCGAATTTTCTGAATCAATGACATGGCTTAATGTCAACTTTTGTAAGGTGCGCGAAGATAATCAAATCCTGTTTCTTGGGGACGAATCCCTTCACATTCAGGGGATGCATACGCGCAACCCATCAGAAGGTTGCAAGTGGCAATGGTTCTGAGTGCTACAAAGCTGATCACTCCCCGGTCGGATGGAGCAATTGCAACTTGATCAATCGGATGCGATTTTGCTCGACCGATTCAATCTCCAGTATGGCATCCCGCAAGGGAAAGGTGAAACCTTCAGCGGGAATCTCCTCGACATGGTGCAGAACCAGCCCCCCCAATGTTTCATAGGCGTCATCTAGCGGGAGTTCGCAGCCACAGAGTTGATTGATTTCCGACACGTTCAAACGGGCAGACAGTCGCCAAATGCCCGGCCCAAGATTCTCAACGATGCGCTCCTCCACATCGAATTCATCGTCAATTTCGCCGATAAGTTGCTCCACGATGTCTTCCATGGTGAGGATGCCTGAAGTACCTCCAAATTCATCCACCACAACGGCCAAGTGCCTGCGGCGTTGCATGAAGCGCCTGAGTACTTCGTCCGCATGCATCGGTTCTGGAATGATCAATGTTGGGAGCAAAATGGACTTCAAGGAATCGGGCCTTTTGAATAGGTCTTTGGAATGCACGTAACCCACAATGCTGTCAATGTCCCCTTTGTAAACTACAATTTTGGAAAGACCGGTCTCAATGAACAAGTTCAACAAGGTTGCCAAATCAGTTTCGATGTCGACCGCCACCACTTCGTTCCTCGGGACCAGGCAGTCCCGAGCGCGTACTTTGTTGAATTCTAGGGCGTTTTGCATGATTTGGAGCTCATGCTCCAATTCTTGTTCAGGATGCATTCTTCCGCTGATTTGACGGATGAAATGGTCGAGGTCCACGGCGCCAAGGTTTTGTTTGGAGGCTTCCGCGGACCTTTTCTTTTGACCGGTCAGCCAAATCAGTCCTTGGCTCAATCCGACCACAATCAGCCCGGGAATGAGCAAAACGTGGTGGACAATGAATAAAATGGGGGCGAAATCCCGGAGCCAACGGTTGGGTTGTCCGTGGAAAATCGACTTGGGCAAAAATTCCGCTACCACGAGGACCACCGAGGTGGTGATTGCGGTTTGGCTGATCAAAGCCAGCAAGGGTTGCGGGGCAAGCATCCAATCCTCGACCTGAAAAAGGCTGCTGCTGATCCAACTGCCGGCCTCCATTCCGCAAAAAACCAGGGCCAAGTTGTTGCCTACCAAAAGGGTGGTTATGAGCCACTGGGGACGAGACGCCAAGTAGGCCACCATGCGCCCCCTCTGCGTTTGTTGGGCATCCAGTTCGAGTTGAAGGCGGTTGGCAGAAACGAAGGCAATCTCCATCCCGGAGAAAAAGGCGGAGGCAACCAGCGATGCCAGAATAATCAGCACGGAGCCTGTGGGGTCAACGTCCATGAGGCCCGAAATCAGTCGTTGAGCGCTTTGGTTCGTTCCAGGCGCTTTCGGAAGCTACGTCGGAAAAACCACCAGATGCCTGCAATGGCTGGGATCACGAGGGTGGCTCGCTCTTGTTCCCAACCGTTGCTACTGATTTGGTATGCGGAAAAGGTCATTCCTGCGATCAGGGCGAGGAGCCAAAAGCGCTCAACCCAAAGGCTCATTTTGATAAACCGTCTACTGTCTTCAGGCATCATGGGCTCGAAAATACACCACGATACCGATTCACTCGGTAGATGGATCCTCCAAATCCATCACTTCGATTTCGCCAGTCGGTTGGATGATGCGATAATTCTCGAAGCGGTTGTCGGATTCAAGTCCCTCTCCTCGGATGATGCCCGTTGCAGTATGGATTGTAACTGGCCGATGGGTGTAAACGCGGTTGGAGTCACTGGACCAAACCAAGTACTCGGTTTCCATTCGGTCTCCCACCCGATTGGTGACGATGACCTGGTCTTGGGCTTCCAATCGCATGTGCGCCTCGTCCAAGGTTCCTCTTTGGGCCTGCAAACTGGCTTTGTGGGTGTTTTCGTCACCGTCAACGAACAGCGTAAAACCTCCTGACACCTCGATCAGGCCTTCCGATTTTTCTTGGTCTTCTGATTTGCTTCCTCTCGTTGTCCGTGAGAGCTCATGAGCGATGAGCACGTGTTTTACCTCACCGCGCTCAGAATATGCAAATCTCGCATTTTCGATTCGTTGAACGGGGACCTTGGGGTCCTCCTCCCAATTCTCCCATTTGCCCTCTTCCGATGATGTACAACCCATGACCATCCATACCCCCAGCCCAAGTGCCCTTGGCATCCATTTGCGGGGGGTAGGCGCATGCGATGTCGTCATCAGCGGACGCGAATCGTGGTGCTCTCGCCTGAACACAGACAGCCGGGCATGTTGCCCTGTGTGAAAGGGTCCCCTTTTTGCTTTCCTACTGCGAAAACGTCGTCCAAAGTCGGGAACTGCCGTTCACAATTTGCCAACTTTTTGGAAGCGGTCTCTGCCAGTTCCGGACTGCCGAGGTTGCGAGCCCGGGCATAATAATCCGCAGCAATCCAATATGCTGCGCGCGCTCCCAATGCACCGTCGTTGCAAGCTCCTGCACTTCCTGCGATCGCATCCCCGATCAGCATGTATGCGTCGGCGCTGTTCGGGTTGATGTCCAATACCCGTCGAGCATAGTTCTTGGCGTTGGAGAACCGATCAAGGAACGAGCTGACTTGACCGGTCTTGAGCAAGTATTGTTCTTTTTCCGCGCAATTTCCGCAAAGCTCGACCGCTTGTTCGAGGTAGGGCAAGGCTGCGCTGAAGTCACGGTTTTTCAATAGGATGTTGCCGATGGCAAAAGCGCTGGCAGCTTGGGGCTCTACTTTGTGTACAGCCTGAGCCACCTCGAGGTAGAGCGGGCTGTCGGTGCATTCTTTCTTGTTGAGCAAGCTCAAAATCTTCCGTTGGAGTATATCGTCTCCAGGCGCTGCCGCCCACTTCTTCTCCAAAACAGGTACCATGTCATCACACTTTGCGATGGCAACGAACACCTCGTCTAGGTTTCCCTTGACCTTTTGATAGGAAAGCAAATCTTTCTCCCGGTCTTCGCTAGGTTCTTGTGCTTGCAATCTTTCGATGGCGGCGTTCGCGTAGTCCACCAACGTCAGGTAATCCGTCAGCATCTCCCCCAACTTATTTTGCGCAGCTTCGCCCTCCATTTTTTTCATGGCGTAGAAGGAGGTCAAATAGTATGCACTCAGCGTGGCGGCATTGGTTTCTTCTTGAAGGCATTCCACACACTCCTTGTAAAGGACGTTGGCACCAATGGGGTCGTCTTTGAAGAACTTGGCATAGTCTTGGGCTTTGAAGCTCAGTACAATGCATCGGTTCTTGGGCTTGGAGTTTGTGGAGGGGAACAAAGCCATGCGTTGGTCGTAGGTCGCAAAAAGACTGTCCCGCAATACCGCAGTTCGGTCTGATGTACCCGCTTTCTCTGAAGCCTCCAATTCACTTTTGATCAACTTAACCCCATCCGCATAGAGCGATTCGGATACACTCTCAGGGCAAACAGCACAAGCCTTTTGCCATTGTACGTATCCTTCAGCCATGTCGCCTTGCTTCAGGTAACCCTTGTATATGTTCAACGCTTCTTTGCATGCGCGTTGTTGTTCTTCGGTTGCACCGTACTTGTTTTCTTGTGCAACCAACGACAGAGCTCCGAAGCAGAGCAACGAGGTGAGGAAAAGTGGTTTCATTTTGCGTTGGGTCTGGGCCGATGAATCAATCATAAAGTCTTCGAACAAGCCAATTGTTCTTGAAAAACGGCGATAAAGATACGCCGACTTCGAATCGTATGAGGTTTTCATGGTGACTCACTGGGTCGCTTGTCCAACGCTTCCCAAGTTCCATGCCAAAGTGGATCCGACTCCAAGACCGTCCCGCTCCGAGGGGCAGGCTGGCCCCCAGGGTCCACCTTTGAAATTCAAGCGGGTTTCCAAGAATCAAAACCGCTTCCTGGCCCCGAGCGAATCCCAACCGGTAGGTTCGGGGGGTGGATGCGAGCGCACGGTTGCCACCCATCGATGGGCTCCACGCGACCCCGATGTGTACGCTTTGGGCTGTGCCCCAGGCCATGTCCGTTCCCAGAGGGTTCCAGTCGTACAAGTCGGCCACCGCGCTCCAGTCCTGCATCTTGTAGTCCAAATGAAATTCTGCGCGCTGCCCCGAGTTTCTCTCCAACAGCCATCCCACTCCCACCGTCCAACGTTGCGGTAACACACTCGTAGCCTCTGCTGATTCATTATAAAATGCAGTATCGATGGGGACGACGATGCCTCCGAGGGTTTGGGTCAAGAAGGAACCTTGGGCATTGTCCGTTGACAAGTTGGTCCGAGGCCTGTAGGTCCCCCCCAAGAGCAACTTGGATTGCCAATGGTTCGCATCGTCATGGGGAAGTTGTTTGCCCACCCGATGTTCGAGCTGGATTCCCAACTCTCCGCTGAGACCCCGCCAAGCGTTGGTGAGTTCACTTTGGTGGTCTAGAAATGTGGGGTCTGCCACGTCGATGCGCGCTTTGTGCTCGGTTTGGCCGAAGAAATAGACCCATTGTGCACCCACCGCGAGTTGGGTTTTTGCCAGCATCAAGGTGTCCTCCCCAGACACCTGCCGAGCCAAACGGCGCCAGCTCCGGGCCCAGCCCATCGTGGCTTGGTTGATGCCCCCTGAACCTTCGTAGCTCATGCGCACCGGACCGACCCCGGGTTCATCTCGGTTCTGGGCCATCAGGTATCCTGTTGTTCGACTCGGCGCCAAACCCAACTGGAAGGCATGGGGACCCCCTTGGCGTTTGACGACAAAAGACATCGGGCCTGTGGTGCCCCACGTGCCGTTGCTCCGTTGCGTTTCACCGACCCACTGTAGACCGTGGACTGCCGCTGTTCCTTGGAGCGTGGTCTTTGACAATAGGGCCGCTGAGGCAGGGTTCCCTGGGTTGTACGCGAATGGGTCGAACACCGTGCTGGAGACACCTCCCATGCCATTTTGGTGGGTGTGCACCACTTCTGAGCTGAGCCCCAGCCCCATCCGGGAGTATGGAGAAAGTTCGTTCCACTGTGCCCAAATCCATGCCGGGCTCAGGCCCGCAATCAGGGCCAAGGCCTTGAGATTACCCGCAAGGCGCTGTGGGCGGTGATCAGTTGGTTTCCGCAAGATGTTGGAGTAACGCGTGATAGCCACGCAGGGTGAGTTTGTCGTCTGCAAAAATGGAGTCGCCTAGGTCTAAGTCCAAGAAACATGCGTCTCCTCCCGTCAAAATGACCTGAAGAGGTTGGGCATGTTGTGCCCACTGTGCCGCTCTGCTTGTGATTTCGAATCGCATGCCATCCCGCACCCCCAGCAACATAGCGGCAACCGTCTCGCTTCCCACGCCGTTGAGCGAGGTGGATGCCGACTGCATAGACGATCCGGTTGCGGGCATCATGTCCCGCCAACCCGCCAACCAAGGCAACCTTGCGGTTCCTTGGTACATGGAAGCGAACCGCATGTCCATGCCGGGCGACAAGGTCCCACCTACGAAACAACCCTTCACAACCAGGTCACATGTGAGGATGGTTCCCGCATCCACCACCATCCAATTTGCACTGGGATCTCGGGCCGTCACAGCAGCTGCGTGGGCCAATCGATCCCATCCCAGGGTGGATCTGCCTTCGATTTGGACTGCAAAGGGCGGTTCCCAATCTGGAGGCAAATCGTAAAAGGGTGGCCCCCCAGCCACTTCCTCCAAATGGCTCCGCCAGTTTTTCCAGGCTTTGGGTACGCTCCCAGAGGCAGTCCACAGGATTCGCTTTGGTACATCTCGCCACGCCCAGGGCCATTGCGCATGTTCCCAGGCTGCTTGGTCTGTAAGCACCTGAGGTTCCGAATCTTCCGCAAAGATGCCCAACTTGACCCGCGAGTTTCCGAAGTCCACCACCCAATCCGTGTTGGACGCCTTCATGGATTCCATTCCAAGGTCTCGATGAGGTGAATCACATCCAGGGCGATGCGGTCGTATGCAGGAGCGATGCTGTCCGGGTTGGGCACATGTTCGAAGTAGAGTGCAGCTCGCAAGAAATGGTTTACCGAGTCGGTGGCGAAAAACTGCAACGGTGTTGCCACAGGGCCATCCAATTCATACAACAGGCCATGCACCCGATGATCCGGGAAAGTGAACCGCCGTTTTGCGATGCCCGAAGACTTGATGTCGTGGCTGAACGTCATGTCGTGGGCCTCTTTCAGCCGGGTTTCCAAGTCTCCTTGCAGGGGAAAGTAGGTGCAATGCAGTCGTGCCTTCCATTGTGGATAGGCCAAATTGAACCAACAACTTAGTCCCTTCTCCTGCAATGGGGGTGCAGCCTGGTCAAGAACGGATTCCACCCTGCAATCCGTGGGAGCTTCGAAGTGAACGGGACAAGGTGTCGTTTTCGGAGCGAAGGTGGCCTCGGGGACGTCCAGACGAAAATAACCCCTCGGCCGCGGCATGGGAGGGTCCTGGCATCCCGTTGCCAGCAGGCCTGCCAAGGCCATTGCCCAGCTTGCCGCCCAGCCCCAACAGACCCGGTGGGCACCCCCAAACGCTCGGGAGAGGTTAGCTTTCATCAGCCATTCCTGCCTGTGGCAACTCCACCTTCACCCGGAGCAGTCTTCTTGGCGTGGCTGCATCGATGGTCATTTCGACCCCATCGAAGTGGATGCGCTCCCCGTTTCGCAACAACCTACCGGCCTGCTCCGTGATGAATCCACCCAAAGTGTCGCTTTCACCTTTTGCCGCCTCCCAATTTTCTTCTGACAAATTGAGCAGGCGGTACACGTCAATCAACGTCGTTTTTGCTTCGATCACATAAGTGTGGTCGTCCAGTTTGGAGTAATGCAGGTCTTCTCCATCGAATTCGTCAGCAATCTCACCAACAATCTCCTCGATGATGTCCTCGAGGGTGATGAGCCCACTGGTGCCTCCGTATTCATCCACGACAATGGCCAAATGCTGCTTTTTCTGCTGAAAATCCCGCATCAAGTCATCGATTTTTTTGTTCTCTGGAATGAAGGCGGCCGGACGGAGCAATGAAACCCAATCGAACGATTCTGTTCCGATGTAGGGCATGAGGTCTTTCACGTGCAGGATGCCCAGGATGTGATCCGGGCTTCCATTGTGCACAGGAATCCGGGAGTAGCCGCTCTCGAGGACCACGTCACAAACCCTTTTCCAAGGTTCGTGGGAAGCGATGGATTCCATGTCCGTGCGCGCGGTCATGACTTGTTTTGCGTCTTTGGAACCGAGGGCGACGATGCCTTCGAGGATGCGCTTTTCATCCTCAGTCCGTTCTTCATTCTCTGTCAGGACCAAGGCTTGTTCCAGATCCGTGACCGACAAGGCCTCAGCCCGTCCGCCCCAACGACGGTCAACCCAGCCCCCCATGCGTACCAGGGGGCGCCAAACTGGTTGTAGGACACGCTGCGACCAAGTGAGCGGAAGGGCCATGGCCTGTGCGAGTTCAAGACCGTGCCTTGTGGCGTAAACCTTGGGCATGACCTCGCCGAAGAGGACGATCATTCCCGTGATGCCCACGATGTTGAGCATCCATTTCCAAAAGTCCGAGATGCTGCCGGCTGGAAAGAGTTGTTCCGCGATGACGGTGGAGATCAGGATGATGAGGATGTTCACTAGGTTGTTCAACACCAGAATGGTGGCCAGCAGGTTTCGCGGCGCTCGCTCAGCATCAGGGGATTTGAGCAGGTCTAGGACCCGTTGTGCACGGGAATTCGGCTGCTGACTGCTGCGGGTTTGGAGCACTTGAATGTCCGCCGGGGACAGCGAGAAAAAAGCGACCTCTGAGGCGCTGGCCAAGGCGCTACAAATCAAAAGGATCCCAATGGAGATGAAGGGCCAGAGTCCTACTTCCGTGCCCATCGCGGATGCCAGCATTACACCCAACATTTCGGGGAAGGGTCAGCGGTCAAAAGGGTACGTCTTCGGTGGGTTCGTCGAGCCGGGAGGTGCCGAAGTCGTTGGGCATGCCCAAGTCGTGGGAGACCGGGGCGGCCTGTGGAGCTGGTGCGGCGGTTGGTGCCGACATGGCGGCTGGAGCCGCCACCGGATCGGGTTGCAGGGAGTGCCCCTGTGGCGGCATGCCCCGGGAGCCGTCTGCAGCCCCCTGAGACGGCGGGCCATCTGGGCGGTCAAGCAACTGGAGCACCTCCCCAACGACCTCGGTGGTGTAGCGCCGCTGGCCCTGCTGGTCCTCCCAGTTGCGGGTCCGCAGCTTCCCCTCGATGTACACCAGGGAGCCCTTGCGCAGGAACCGTTGAGCAACTTCGGCCTGGCCACGCCACAGCACGATGTTGTGCCACTCCGTTTGCGTGACGCGCTCGCCGGTTTGCCGGTCCTTATAAGTCTCGGAGGTGGCCATCGGGAATGAGCACACGGGGATTTGGGCCTGCGTGTAACGCACTTCCGGATCTCGCCCGAGGTTGCCGACGAGGATGACTTTGTTGATGCCTGCCATTTGGCCAAAATTAGGGACGAAAGTTCAAATCTCTTCCAGCCATTTTGTGAGCGTGGGGTGTGCCTTTGTCACTGGCTGCGGGAGGGGGCGTGCAGCGCTCTCGGCAGGGGTGTGCCAGGTCCAGTGGGCGGGGAGGGCGCTTCCGTTGGGGTCGATTTTCCAAGCGAGGAATCGTATGTGGATGCGGCGGTGCGTGAGGAGGTGGGTCACGGGGGGATGGGGGGACGGATGCGCCCGGGCCTGGGCGGGGAGCAGGGGCAGGGGGGGCGCCGGTGGGGAAGG
>CAYONT010000002.1:0-7728 GCA_964405405.1 uncultured Comamonadaceae bacterium
TCTTGAAAACCGAAGTACTGCAAGGTACCGGGGGTTCGAATCCCTCAGCCTCCGCACTTGAAACGAAAGCGCCCGCAACTGCGGGCGCTTTTTTCATAGGAGGCACATTATCTTGAAGGAAACGCCGCACGAAGTTGCTGGGATCGCATCTTCATCCGCGCTGGTTCTTGCTCTTGAACCGAAGGGGCTTGGCAGAGCATTTGGCACGGTGCTTGGTCAGCCTTCCTGTGACACGGGCACGCCACATCCTGAAAGAACTCGGTTTCATCCAAGTCCGCATGAGCAAACGAACATCATTTTCTTTCAGTCCGAACTGCCGCTCGATGGCTTCAAAGGGGGTTCTGTCCTCCCAGGCCATCTCGATGATTCGGTCTCGTTCTGCCTCTGTGAAACATTGCATGACCTGAAAACACCCCAACGGAAACCTTGTTCTCGCACCAAACGTACCTTTGGGGTGGCCAGCGACGGATCCAAGAAAAATGAAGCAACTGCATACCCTCCTCATGACGATGGGCCTCATTTCTGCCCTGGGCGGATGGTCCCAAACCACGGAAAGTGCTGCTACCACCAATCCCAAGAGAGAGTTGGTGCAGCGTTTGGTGATCAGCGATGCGAGGAAAAATGGGCGAGACATCACCCCACAGACGCTCGAGGCCGGTGGTGAACTGCTGTTCTATCGAAGGGCAGGGGAGGATAAGCTGTATTTGGCACTAATCAACTCGAAAAGTGCCTCGTATACCGACGGCCCAATCTACGGTCTGACAACCGCCACCATCCCTGAAACGCCAGAAGATTTTGCACAGGAAACCACATCGTTTCGATGGAGTTACACGCAGTCAGACGGAGTCGCAGGAACTGCCCAAGTCAGCCTTGTTCGCGTGAAGAAACCGCAGGGGGTCATTTACCAAATGGTGGTGCTAAATGAGGTTCTGGACCAATGGCAATACAAGGGGCACGTAGACGGCACCGTCAATCTTTCTGCCATCCAGGAGAAACGGAATTGAACATTCCGGCATCGAGAGAGGTTAGCTTAGGTATCAAATCATTTCAGATGAACAAACCTGCTACTTTCCTCCTCAGTGCTTTCGCTTTGATTGCGGGCACTTTCGGCGCTTCGGCGCAAAATCCATGCAACACCCCCGGTGAGGTGGTGGTTGCATCGGGTTTGGCCTTCAGCCCAGCCAATCTTGTCGTAGACCAAGGCACCACGGTGGTTTGGGTGAACAACGCCGGAACCCATGATGTGAATGGGATCTCTAGCACGACAGGCATGCCATGGAACAATCCTGAGTCCTTCTCCACCCAAGTGGTGACGGGTGCTGCAGGCGGTGTTTGCATGGGTACCCACACCTTTGACGTACCCGGGTTGTACAACTACGATTGTTCTGTCGGAGGTCATGCCGCTGCGGGCATGGTGGGCACTGTGCTGGTTCTGCCAGTCTCGAACACCGTGGTCGATGTCATCGTCAACAGCCCAGACCATACCATTCTGGAGACTGCATTGTTTGCCTCGGGACTCAATGTGCCCTTGAGTGGTCCGGGCCCCATGACGGTTTTTGCGCCAACGGACGCAGCCTTCGACGCCCTTCCCGCTGGCACCTTGGATGCCGTTCTGGCGAACAACGCCTTGCTGACGGCGATTCTCACCTACCACGTTGCGCCCCTGTCGGCCCTGAGCACGGACCTCAGCGACGGCATGCAGGTGTTCACGCTGAACGGTGCGATTGTGACTGTGACCATCAACGGTGACGGCGTTTTCATCAACGACGCCCAAGTAACGGTGGCTGACATCGTAGCAGACAACGGAGTAGTCCATGTCATTGACGCTGTGCTCTTGCCACCCACGCCAGCAACCAACACGGTGGTTGACATCATCGTGAACAGCCCGGACCACAACACCTTGGAGACCGCTGTGGTAGCCGCTGGTTTGGTGGAGACCTTGAGCAGCGAAGGACCATTCACGGTGTTTGCGCCAACCGATGCTGCATTCGCTGTGATTCCTGCTGGGGTGCTGCAATCCATCTTGGCTGACACGGAGTTGTTGACTTCCATTTTGACCTACCACGTGGTGGGCGCCAATGCCCTGAGCACTGACCTGTCGGATGGCTTGGAAGTGGCCACCTTGAATGGTGCCAATGTGCTGGTGACCATCAACGGTGATGGTGTATTCATCAACGACGCGCAAGTCATCGTGGCTGACATCGTCGCGGACAATGGGGTGGTTCACGTCATCGACGCGGTTTTGTTGCCACCTGCGCCTGAAGCCACCACGGTGGTTGACATCATTGTAAACAGCCCCGATCACACCATCTTGGAAACCGCGGTTGTTGCTGCTGGTTTGGTAGACGCACTGAGCGGAACAGGGCCCTTCACGGTGTTTGCGCCGACCGATGCGGCCTTCAACGCATTGCCCACTGGTACTTTGGAAGCTGTTCTGGCGGACAATGCCTTGTTGACGGCCATCTTGACCTATCACGTAGTGGGCGCATCGGCGCTGAGCACGGACTTGAGTGACGGAATGAGCATCACCACCCTCAACGGAGAGGATGTGGTAGTGACCATCAACGGGAACGGTGTGTTCATCAACGGTGCCCAAGTCATCGTCGCAGACCTGTTGGCAGACAATGGTGTCGTGCATGTCATTGATGCCGTTTTGTTGCCACCCACCACGGTGACTGACGCTTCAGCTTCGATGGCACTCACGGTTTTCCCGAACCCCGCATCACACGTAGTGAATGTTCAGGGAAATCTCCTCGCTGGAGACCGTTGGATTGCCATGGATGCCGCTGGACGTCTGGCTTTTGATGGCGTAGCCCAGAGCACGTTGGACGTCACCGAATGGAAGGCTGGGTTGTACACCTTGCACCTGGTTCGTGCAGGCCAAACCATCGCAACACAGCGTTTGAGCATCGTCCGCTGATTCTCAACTTGCAAACCTCAAGAAGGGGGGACGCCGCGAGGCTTCCCCCTTTTTTTTTCACACCTTCCCATTCTGTAATCTGGTGCATTTCTGAAGGGGATAGAGCGCAACATTTCGCTCGCTTTTGGAGTACAAAGCACGTCATGCGCTCGTTTCCATTGCCCATTTCCAAGGTGCGCTTGCTCCGGCGGTTGCTCAGCTGGATCATGGGGTTGAGCCTATCAGGATGGTCTCAGCAAGGTTGGAGTGCCCCCGATACATTGGTAGTTTGTTGGTTGCCATCAGGTGATTTGTGGCTGGATGCATCGCAATGGCCTGCCGGAGGGCAATTCGGGAATCCAGGCTGGTTGCAATCTGAAACCGGCGGAGCGGTGTCTTGGGGGCTTCACCCGGACGCAGCCCAACTGGGGATCACACCCGAGGAAGGGGGGTGGCTCATCCCAGCAGCTTGGGCACTCCCGTTGCCATTCGGTGCATCGGGTTTCATCCCGGTGCAAGGATTCACGCAGCAAATGAATGGTGCATTCTCACCGGAACCGCTGCTGTTGTCCGTCAATGGCCCTCCCAACATTTCGGTCATGCCTCCTGCGGGTTACGGTCAGGTCTGCGGACCAGCCACCCTGAGTTTTTACTTGACCAATTTTTCTGGAAATCTCCCCTCGACCACTTATGCCGTTGATTATGGAGATGGGGGATTGGCTGGGTATGCTCATCCGCCGCCAGCTTGGCTCAACCGGAATTATTCGCCGAATTCATGCGGGAGTGTAACCCCTGGTGGAGCGCAAAACGCACATGAGTTTCGCATCACCGCCACGAATGTCTGTGGGGTGTCAACGGCCACAGTGGGACCCATACGCGTCCACACAGCCCCCACCCCTGTACCCACCATCCTCGGGCCTCAAGCCTTGTGCGCCGGCGCCGTGGGCACGTACACAACCACAGGTGGAGGAACCATTGCATCCAACGAAGGACCTTGCACAGCCACACCGCTAGCCTGGACCGCTTTGGGCACGGGGGGAAGTCCCAATCCCACGCCAGGTTCGGGCAATGCATCGGCCTTGGCCACAACGTTCACCGCTCCTGGGCAGTACAACATTGGCGTGTTTGCGAACCATCCTGTTTGTCCGGATGGCTTTGGGGTACAGCCCGTTTGCGTTCAGCCTCCGTTGGCATCCATGGCCCAGGCTACTTCCTCTTCAGGTTGTTTCCCGATGACGGTGCAGCTGTTCAACGGTGGGGACAATGCTGGGGCATGTGGAACGGTGGCTTCCCTGTGGACTTTGTCGGGAGGTGCGTTCGTTTGGGAACCGGGTTCAGGGCCTCAGTCAACTTCTCCGTGGGTCACCTTGCTCGAGCCTGCTATTTACGAGGTGGGATTGGAGGTGTCTGCGACCGGAGTCACAGGATGCAATGCGGCCACTTCTTCAATGGCCATCGAGGTTTGGGGGGCACCGGAAGTGGAAGTGATGGTCATGGATTCGGTGTGTGCGGAATCGGTTTGGCTTGGCGAAATCACCAGTTGGGAAAACGGCGGAGCACCTGATTTCACATGGACTTGGCAGTTGTTCGACGCATCAGGAGGGAGCATCATGTCACAAGCAGGGGCGGAGGTTGCGCTCAGTTTCCCAGCGCAAGAGGACTTCACGGGGACGGTGGTGGCCTCCAATGCATGCGGGGCGATGACGGTGGGGTTTGGGGTGGATGTTCGGCCCCTGCCGGGATTGGGATGGGTGGGGGAACCGGGGGCTTGTGCAGGTTCGGAATGGGAGATGGAGGTGGTATGGACGTCGGGAGCGCCCGAGTGCGGGGAGGGTGTTGCTTGGACTGGGGTGTCGAACTTGGTGCCCCAGTTGGAAGGGGAGGGTTTGGGGGCTACATTCTGGATGACGGAGGACTTGGTGGGGGAGGTGGTGGTCGAAGTTGCGGAGGGGGGACGGGTTTGTACCGGGTCGGTGGGGTTCAACGCGGAGGCTTGGGAGGTGCCGGAATTGGCTTGGGAGGGGGATCTGGCGGCTTGCGCCGGGAGCGAGGAGACAGTTTCGGTGGTCTGGGCGCCCGGAGCTGCCGGCGCGGCAGGCAGTGAATTCGTGTGGACCCTGGATGGGGTTGTGGTCCCAGAGGAGCAGCTGTCCGGGTCCACCACCGTGCTTCCTGGCGCCACGGGGTTGCTCCAGTGCACCTGGGATGCCTGGTCTGGAGGAACCCTGGAGGTACTGGTCCAGGATGCCTGGGGTTGCTCGGCGAACTTGCAGGCCTCTTTGGTCGCTCACCCGGTGCCCATCGTTGACGCCGGTCCCGATTTCTTGGCCTGCACTGGAGTCGCGAATCTCACCCTCTCGGGCGCCAGTCCACCTGGGGGGATTTGGTCTGGTCCCGGCATCGTCAATCCGGTCACTGGGGTCTGGAATCCGGGGGCCGTGGGTGGTGGGGTGACGGGTTTGGCCTACACCCTGACCACAGACCAAGGCTGTACCGCATCGGATACCAAACTGGCCCAAATCAGTGCTCCGCCGCAAGTGGATGCGGGCCCCACTTTGGAGTTCTGTCATCAAACGACTGAAGTGGTGGCCTTGTCGGGGGCAACGCCTCTGGGTGGAACCTGGAGCGGCCTGGGCATCACCGATGCCGCGGCGGGGACCTTTTTGCCAGGCAATCTGCCCTTGGGAACCCAGACACTGACGTACACAGCGACGGGACCTCAGGGAGCAGGATTGGGGGGGAGTTGCCAAGCATCCGATACACGCAACGTGGTCATTTACGGCAATCCCACGGCGATTCTGTTGGTCTCAGACCCCTCCGTCTGTGTGGGGGACCAAGCGCAGTGGCAGGTCATCGGGCTGGGCGGATCCCCGCAGCCCGGAGTGGGTTATCAGTACAGCTGGTCCAGCAACGTCAATGGCAATGGCAACACCGCAACCGCATGGACCTCAGTACCTGGGGAAGCGGTCACAGCCCAAGTGGTCATCACGGACAGCCGGGGGTGCAGTGATGATGCGAGTTCCAGTGTTTTTGTACTGCCTTTGCCCCAGGTGACCGCGTCGACGAACTTGACCGCTTGCAACCAGCCTTACTTGATGCCCCTTCCCCCTGCATCGCCATCCGGCGGAACCTGGAGTGGCCCGGGGGTTCAGACGAACCCAGTGGGTTTTCAACCTGCCAGTGCAGGCTTGGGGGTCCACAACATCCAATACACCGTCACCAGTGTATTCGGATGCTCAGCTTCGGCTTCGGCAGTAGCAACCGTGGTGGAACCGGTTTGGGCCCAAGCAGGGGCGGACACCACCGTATGCTTGGGCACAGTTTCCGTTCCTTTCAGTGGATACAGTCCGTTGGGAGGAAATTGGTCGGGCCCCGTCCCTGTGACGGCAAATGGGGCGTCGTTGGCATCCTTGGCATCAGGAACATGGACCTTCGCATATACAACAGGATCAGGCTCTTGCGCCACAACGGACACCCGAGATGTGGTCATTGCCCCCTTGCCCACCGTGCAAACCACAGCCGAGCCCTCAACCTGCTCCGGTACCGATTGGATGTGGCAAGTGGACGTCATCGGTGGGGTGGGGCCGTGGACTCTGCAGTCGAACTTGGTCTCGCAGTCCTTGTCGCCGGGGGTTTGGATAGGCCAAACCCAACCCAATTCTTCCCCCTTCCAATATCCCTTCTCCATCACCGATGGCCTCGGTTGCACAACCACGGGGACGCTCTCCGGCACCCTGATCCCAACTCCATCGGTTCAAGCAGGAACGGATACGGTTTTCTGTGCCCAAGAAGTACCCGCCCAGCTGGCTCCGGGATTCCCCGCCTCAGGACAATTTTTGGGACTGGGGGACTGGCCTGCAACCGCTTTGACGCCATCCGGTTCGCTCTCTCCATGGCTGGTGTCACCCGGCGTATACCCTGTAGCCTACGCTTGGACGGATCCCAATTCGGGTTGTACAGGGCGCGACACATTGATGGTGGAAATCAATCCACCCCCGACTTGGACGCCGCCTGCAGACCTAGCGCTGTGCCCAGATCAAGGCTGGACGCCCATCGCTTGGGAGCCGTCCGATTGGACTGTCAATTTCTCCGCCACATCATCGGAAGCAGCGGCCGCCCTTTCAGGTGGGGGAGTAGATCCCCAAAATTTGCCAGCAGGTCCCCATGTCATCCAAGCCGCCGCAGGTGAAGAAACTTGTGCAGTGACTTCATTTTTTACTCTGACAGTCATTCCATTGCCCGAAGCTGATTCAGGCCAAACCTGGTCCTTCTGCGCCAACGAATCCCCCGTATTGCTCGCGCCCCCCACATTCAACGGCACCACAACCGGGGCATGGGAGGGAGAGGGGGTTCTCGATGCCGCCGCGGGATGGTGGCAACCGCCTTCGTCACCGGAAAGCGAAGAAGTCGCCTTCAACCTCTCGTATGCATTCAGTGATCCGATGACCGGTTGCACCGGAAGCATTCCGGTCGAAGTGACCATGCTCCCGGTGCCGGACGCCTCCATTTTGGGACCCCAGGAGGCTTGTGTAGGGTCTGAGGTCGCATGGGATGGTCCACTCAACATGGGCTCAACCCATGTCTGGGACTGGGGCAATGGACTGGAAACCTCGCCTTCATCCGGAGCAACGGAGGTCGTGTTCGATGTTCCAGGAACCTTCGAAGTGACCAGGACGGTCACCACGGCGGAGGGTTGTTCGTCCGGTTCCAGTGTGTGGGTGAATGTTGTTCCGGTGCCCGCGTGGTCCATTGCCCCGTCGGTCCAAGTAGGATGCAGCCCCTTGGAGGTCACTTGGTTGCAATCCACGGAAGCGGTGGGAGGGGAGTGG
>CAYONT010000002.1:7828-20949 GCA_964405405.1 uncultured Comamonadaceae bacterium
GAATGGACTTGGTCTTGGAACAATGATCCCGGCACCCAGGTGCCCATCGAGGTCATTCCGCCCATACCCGGCTTGGGTCCATCCACAGGGGGTCCGCACGTTTTGACAGTGACGGTTTTCAGTGCGTGCGGAACAGCTTCAGATGCGGCACCCCTTTGGTTGCTGGAGTCGGCGGTTCAAGCTTCCGGAATCAGCAGTTTCAGCACGGGCTGTGCACCACTGGAAGTAGATTTTGAATTCACGGGTTCCGACGCAGAGACGATCCAGTGGTTCGGCTCGGGATGGAGTGCCGAGGGTTCATCGGTGTCCCATACTTGGACTTCCCCCAGCAATGAAACCGTCTTGCTGGTGGCCCATGATTACTGTGGAAGCGACAGCCTCGGGTTTCCTGTAGAGATTTTCGGCAACCCTAGTTTTGTTGCGAACGGCATGTTGCCTGCAGTTTGTTTGGGAGACACGTTGTTTTTGAATTTGGAAGCCCCGGATCTCACTTCCGTCGAATGGACTTGGGGAAATGGCACATTTACTTCGGGGTCAGAAGCCTGGGTGGTGTATGACGAACCTGGAACATACACCCCAGCGGTTTATGCTGAATTTGGATCTCCGGGTTGTTCTCAAGGAGAATCTTGGGTGGTCGAGGTCTTTGATTACCCATCCATCTCCTCTGGACAAACTTCTTTCGAGGGTTGCAGTCCGCTGGACGTGGCGATCGATCCTGCAATCGATGTTCCGAATTGGATGGGAACTTGGTCCATATTGCCAAGTGGTGAAACCAGTGTGGGCAACAGTTTTGAGTTTACGTTTTCTCATACTTCGCCCATCTCCAATGACACCCAATGGATTCAACTGGTGGCATCGGCAGGTCCCGGATGCATTGCGTCCCAAACTTGGCCAGTGGTTGTGTACCCAATGCCAGAACCTGCCTTCGAACCCAGTCCATTCGCTGGCACCTGGAGTGCCCCGGATCCTCTGAACATGGGTTGGCAATTTGAAAACCAATCCGTTGGTGGAACCGATTGGGAGTGGAGCTTTGGGGACGGCAGCATTTCCACGCTGGAATCACCTGAGCACATTTATGACTTCGCTGGTAAATTCGAAGTCACCCTCAGTGTCTGGAATGCGGACGGTTGCAGCGCCAGCCATGTGGAGATCCTATCGGTAGAGGATGCGTCGCAAGTTTACGTTCCCAATGCATTTACACCAGGTGTCCCAATGGACGGCGTGAATGACGGGTTCAAGCCAGTCTTGTCGCATCCAGAGCGATTTGAAACACCAGGCAGCTATCGATTCGAGGTGTTCAACCGTTGGGGCAACCATGTGTTCACCACAGAGGATCCCAATGAACCTTGGTTGGGTGAAGGACTATCCGAGACCCATTTCGTTCAAGACGATGTCTACCATTGGCAACTGACTTTGCAATGGTCACAAGTAGAGCGCAAAATCATCCAGGGGTCAGTCATCCTGTTGCGAGAATGACCAACCCCTGCGAATGATAATATACATTATGTAAAATGAAGCTCAGTTCCCCAAGCGTGCGTTGATCTCCTGTACCTTGGCGTCATTCCCCATCCGGGTGTAGATGTCACGCAACGACCGGAGCGTGTCCCTGTCCTCCGGATTGATCTCTCCCGCACGCTCCAAATAAGGAATTGCCTTTTCAAAACTGGCCTTCGCACTATCCTGCAGCGACTTTTCCTCGGCCTTCTGTGCCTGCGTCATGCGCGGACTCCACAAATCATTTGCCTTGTTTATGTCCTGAACCGCACGGTTGAAAAACATCGCACCCAGATTGTAATTTGCATCAAAGTAATCCGGCTGTACTTGGATGGCCTGTAAATATGCTGCTTCTGCCTCGGCTGTCTTGCCCAGGTTGTCATAAACACTGCCCAAGCTAAACCACAAAATCTCATTCGTTGGATCCAGCTCCGTGGCCGCAATCAAGTTGTTCTCTGCCCGCTGGTAGTCCTTCGCCTCCAAATAGATGTTCAGTTCCTCGATTAAAATCGCCTGTTCTCTGGGATAATTCGCACGAGCGGATTGTAAAACTTGAATGGCATCCTCCATTCGTCCTGCCTTCCTGAGCAGGCCAGCAATGAAAAGGTAGGTGTTGGGAATTTGATACCCCAGATCAGCACAGGTTTGGTAGCGAGCGATGGCCAAATCAATGGCCTCCGCCTTCTCATAGCACAGAGCAGCGTTGAAAATCGCGGTGGTATCGGTGATGCTGAAGTGCTGGGAAACTTGGCTGGACAAATCAAATCCCTGGGCGGCTTCGGCGTAAAGCTGTTGGTTGTACTGTTCCAAAGCCCGTTCCATGCTCACGCCTTGCACCTGCGATAAACCTGAACGGATTTCGCGATCGTACATGTCCTTGGCGTCCAACGAATCCGCTACCAAGTAACTCGCAAAGGCGATTTCCAAGGCGTTGGGATACTGATCTCGAAATGCCGCGGTTCGGGCAATGTTCACGTAAATGTCACCCCGATAACGCCAGGTTTTTTCTTTTCCGGCTGCGTCGGGGTTGGCGATGGCCTGATCGATGTATCCCGCAGCTGCGTCGTATTTCCCGCTTTTGTTTGCGTTGTAGGCAGAAACGACTTCTTTCTGGGCCGTTGCTCCCAAGAAAGTCCCAATGAGGCAGATGGTTAGGAGTGGTTTCATTCGCTCGTGATTTGAATCTGATGAGGAGGTTCCAATTCTGATGCCAAAGTTATTGTTCCGATGGGGTGATTTCGTCCAGTCCGCCCTCTGTTCCCATCCCCTGATCCGAAACGCTGGAATCCCCCTCCCCTTCCTCCGATTCGTCTCCACGGGGAACCCGACAAATGGAGGCAATCACATCATCGCCACGCAGTTGAATCAGCCGCACCCCTTGCGTGGCCCGCCCCATGACACGGAGTTCCTGAACCCCGGTCCGAATGGTGATGCCACTTCGGTTGATGATCATCAGGTCATCCTCATCGGTAACTTCCAGAATGCTGATGAGTGCACCCGTTTTTTCGGTGATGTTCATGGTTTTTACGCCTTTCCCTCCACGGTTGGTGATGCGATAATCATCCACCGACGAACGCTTGCCAAATCCATTCTCCGAAACCACCAAAATGTCCGCTTTGTTGGCGTCTACACACACCATGCCGATGACCTCGTCACCCGGACCGCCCAGCGTGACCCCCCGAACCCCCATGGCGGTTCGACCTACCGCACGCGCTTTCTCTTCGTGGAAACGAATGGCCTTGCCCGAACGCAATCCGATGATGATTTCGTTCTGACCATTCGTTAAACGTGCTGTCAACAACTCATCGCCATCTCGAACGGTGATGGCATTGATTCCCGTGGCCCGAGGTCGCGCATAAGCAGACAAAGTCGTCTTCTTGATGATGCCTTGTTTGGTTCCCAAAACCACGTAGTTGCCCTCCACATATTCCCGGTCCTTCAGGTCAAGAACTGGAATGTAGGTCAACACCTTGTCACCTGGCTCGATGTGAATCAAGTTTTGAATCGCACGTCCTTTCGAAGTCTTGCTGCCCTCTGGTACATCAAAAATCCGCATCCAGAAACAACGGCCCTGGGCCGTGAAAATCAGCAACCAGTTGTGGTTCGTGGCCGTGAAGATGTGCTCGACAAAATCCTCATCCCGCGTGGCAGCTCCCTTCGAGCCAACGCCTCCCCGCCCCTGTGAGCGATAATCCGTCAAACGTGTTCGCTTGATGTATCCGGCATGGGAGATGCTGATGACCACCTGCTCATCGGCGATCAAATCCTCCATGCTCACATCTGCACTGCTCAATTCGATCAGGCTTCGCCGCTCATCGCCGAAGCGGTCCTTCATATCCAACAGTTCGGCCTTGATAATGGCCATGCGCCGCTCCACCCGGGCCAGGATGTCTTGCAAGTCCGCAATCACCTTCATCAACTCCTCATATTCGGCGCGAAGTTTATCCCGTTCCAGTCCGGTCAAACGTTGGAGCCTCATGTCCAAGATGGCACGTGCCTGAATCTCCGACAAGGCAAATCGGTTCATCAAACCTTCCCGGGCTTCATCGGGCGTAATGCTGGCACGGATGAGCGCAATGACTTCATCCAAATTGTCCAATGCAATGATCAAACCCTGAAGGATGTGCGCGCGTTCCTCAGCCTTGCGCAATTCGTACTGGGTGCGCCGAATCACCACCTCGTGGCGGTGTTCAACGAAGTAGCGAATCAGGTCCTTTAGATTCAAAAGCAGGGGCCTCCCTCCTACCAGCGCGATGTTGTTGACCGAGAAGGTGCTTTGCAGTGCGGTATACTTGTAGAGGGTATTGAGCACCACCGAGGCCATGGCTTCCCGCTTGATCTCATAGACAATCCGCATCCCATTCCGGTCCGACTCATCCCGAATCTCCGAAATCCCTTCAATCTTCTTTTCGTTGACCAAATCGGCGGTCTTCTTGACCATGTCCGCTTTGTTTACCTGGTAAGGAATCTCTTCGACGATGATTTGTTCCCGACCTGATTTGGTCTCTTCAATCCGAGCCTTGGCCCGAACGACAATGCGCCCTCGCCCGGTGTGGAAGGCCTCTCGCACGCCTTCCATGCCATGAATGATACCTCCTGTTGGGAAGTCAGGAGCCTTGACGTGCTCCATCAATTCCTCAATGGTGATGTCCGGATTGTCGATGAAGGCCACCGTGCCATCCACCACTTCACCCAGGTGGTGAGGTGGCATGTTGGTTGCCATGCCCACCGCAATTCCACTCGCGCCATTCACCAACAAATTGGGGAGCTTGGCTGGCAGAACCGTCGGTTCCTCCAGACTCTCGTCAAAATTGGGGCGAAAATCAACGGTCTCCTTGTCCAAATCGGCCAGCATTTCCTCTGCCACCTTCCGAAGCCGGGCTTCGGTGTAACGCATAGCGGCTGGGTTGTCGCCATCGATCGAGCCGAAGTTTCCCTGGCCATCGACCATCGGATAGCGCAGGGACCACTCCTGTGCCATCCGAACCATGGTGTCGTACACGGAACTGTCTCCATGAGGATGGTACTTGCCCAGTACCTCACCCACGATACGCGCTGATTTCTTGTGGGCTCGGTTCGACATCACCCCGAGATCGAGCATTCCATAGAGAACGCGCCGGTGGACAGGCTTCAAACCATCCCGTACGTCGGGCAACGCTCGGGATACAATCACAGACATCGAGTAATCGATGTAAGCGGACTTCATCTCATCGGCGATGTTGATCTGGACGATCTTTTCTCCTTCTGCCATCTTGTCAGGTTATGGAATCGAGGGCTTCAACGCGCCCTATTCAATGCTTTTCCGGACGAAATTACACCGGATTCAAACGGGTTGGGCAGTGGGAGCTGGGTTCTTCTCCACAATTCGCACGATGTCCTGTGGATAAACGTTGGGATTGGCAAGGTCTTTGACCCTGGTGTGCAGTAGTTTTATGGACGTAACCTCGAAAGGGGAAACAGAGTACAAGCAAGGAGCAAAGGAACCCACCATCATGGACGCGAAATTTTCCCCCCGTGTAAAGGATGTTATCGCCTACAGCCGCGAAGAAGCGCTTCGTTTGGGGCACAATTACATCGGAGTTGAACACCTCTTGCTGGGAATCATCCGGGAGGGTGAAGGCACGGCCGTCCGCATTCTCGAAGGCTTGAACTGCGACATGCAAAAGTTGCGGAAGGTCGTCGAAAGCACCATCCGCCCAGCGGGTGGAAAGTCGGTAGGAGCGGGCAACATTCCACTGGTCAAGCAAGCGGAGAAGATTTTGAAGATCACCTACCTGGAAGCCAAGATTTTCAAGTCGAACACCATCGGAACAGAGCACCTGCTGCTCAGCATCTTGAAGGATGAGGACAACGTGGCGACCAAATCATTGAACGCATTCAACATCGACTACGACGTGGCAAAGGAAGAATTTGAGAGCATTTTGAACGAGGAAGGAGCACGGGGTGAAACCGGCAATGGCCCAAGGGCAGAGTCCTCTGGATACGGAGAAGACGAAGGGGACGGCAGCGTAGGGGGAGCAGGAGGCGGAGGCAACCTCGGGGGCAGTGGTCGAAAAGTAGACCCCAAAAGCAAGACCCCAGTCCTTGATAACTTTGGGCGGGATTTGACCAAGATGGCAGAGGAGGGCAAATTGGATCCCATTGTTGGGCGCCAGAAGGAAATCGAGCGCGTGAGCCAAATCCTGTCCCGCAGAAAGAAAAACAACCCCATTTTGATCGGCGAACCCGGAGTAGGCAAGAGTGCCATTGCGGAGGGTTTGGCCTTGCGCATCATCGAAAAGAAGGTCAGCCGGGTCCTTTTCAACAAGCGGATCGTCACGCTCGATGTAGCATCCCTTGTGGCAGGAACCAAGTACCGGGGCCAGTTCGAAGAGCGCATGAAGGCGGTCATGAACGAATTGGAGAAATCACCGGATGTGATATTGTTCATTGACGAGTTGCATACCATCGTCGGTGCGGGAGGAGCCAGCGGTTCGTTGGATGCCTCAAACATGTTCAAGCCAGCACTGGCTCGTGGTGAGATTCAGTGCATTGGCGCAACGACCTTGGACGAGTACCGCCAACACATCGAAAAGGATGGCGCACTGGAGCGTCGCTTTCAGAAGGTCTTGGTGGAACCGACCACGGTGGACGAGACCATTCAGATCCTGAACAACATCAAGGACAAGTACGAGGAACACCATTCCGTTGCATACACCCCCGAAGCGATCGAGGCTTGCGTGAAACTGACTTCGCGTTACATCACGGACCGCCACTTGCCGGACAAGGCCATTGATGCCCTGGACGAAGTCGGCAGCCGGGTGCACTTGAACAACATCCACGTTCCGCAAGAGATCTTGGACATTGAGGCCGAGATCGACCGAATCAAGGAAGAAAAGGTCCGGGTGGTCCGGAGCCAGCGTTATGAGGAGGCCGCTCAGTTGCGGGATACTGAACGCAATTTGCTCGATCGTTTGGAACGAGCAAAGGCCCAATGGGAAGAGGACAGCAAAAACCAGCGGGTCACTGTGACCGCAGAGCACGTCGGCGATGTGGTGGCCATGATGACAGGAATTCCGGTTCAGCGGATTGCTGAGAAGGAGAGCGGAAAGCTTGCCCGGATGGACAAGGATTTGCAGGGCAAAGTCATCGGTCAAGACGATGCCATCCAGCGCATCGCCCGCTCCATCAAACGCAACCGTGCGGGACTCAAAGATCCCAACAAACCCATCGGTTCATTCATCTTCCTGGGACCGACGGGTGTAGGAAAAACGCAACTGGCCAAGGTGTTGGCGCGCTTCATGTTTGACAGCGAGGAGGCATTGATTCGGATCGACATGTCTGAGTACATGGAGAAGTTCGCGGTCACCCGATTGATTGGTGCGCCTCCGGGCTATGTGGGCTACGAAGAAGGTGGCCAATTGACCGAAAAGGTGCGCCGACGCCCCTACTCCATCGTGCTTTTGGACGAGATCGAGAAGGCGCACCCTGATGTATTCAATCTGTTGCTGCAGGCTTTGGATGATGGACAAATGACGGACAGCTTGGGTCGGAGAATTGATTTCCGAAACACCATCATCATCATGACCTCCAACATTGGTGCACGACAGTTGGCTGACTTCGGAACCGGGGTGGGCTTTGGAACCCAAGCGAAGTTGTCGAATGAAGAGGCAAACCGGGACAGCGTCATCCAAACGGCCTTGAAGCGTGCATTTTCCCCTGAGTTCTTGAACCGAATCGATGATGTGATCTTGTTCCAGAGTTTGAAGCGCGAACACATTCACCAGATCATTGATTTGGAGTTGGGATCCCTCATTCGGCGTATGGAGGACCTGGGGTACGGAGTGGAAGTGACCGATCGGGCGAAGGATTTCCTTGTGGACAAGGGTTATGATGAGAAGTTTGGTGCCCGTCCATTGAAGCGTGCCATTCAGAAATTCTTAGAGGATCCGATCGCAGAGGAAATCATCAACGGCAACGTGGCAGAGGGTGATTTGCTCAAAACGGATCATCTGGAGGGTACAGATGTTTTGGAAATCACGCATGTGAAGTCGGGGTTCCAACCGAAACGCCCGACCGAACCTGAGTCGGCAAGTCCGACCGGGGGAAGCGATGGCAGCAAACCTACCAAGGACAGCCCTGCAAAAAAGAAATGAACCGAGGCTTGAAGTTTTTGCGCAACCGATATGTAGCCACCTTGCTTCTCGGCTTGGGTTGGGTTTCGTTTGTGACGGATATTGACCTGTTCTTCATCTGGCGTTCACAGCAGGAGCTTCAAGATTTGCGCAAACAAGAGCTTCATCTGAAGGCATCTATCTCCGATGTGCAAGAGGATTTGACCCGCTTGACCTCCCAGGTGAGGAACTTGGAGCATTTGGCCCGGGAGCGGTACTTCATGAAGCGTCCCGATGAGGACATCTTCCGCATGATTCCAGTCGTGCGGAACCAGGAGTAACGTTAGCTGGGAACCCGTTCTGAGAACAACCCTTCCCAAGTGGTCCGGATGGCCTCTACGACCTGCGGAAGGCTGTCTCCATCGGTCAACAGGGCGAACAAGAGGCCGTAGAGTGCTCCATACAAGTGCGCGTCATGGGCTACCCGCGTCCTTCCCCAACGGTCCATGTAGTGCTCGTAAGCGAAGAACAGCAAGCCCACAACCACTGCGGGGAGAGGTATGAAGAAGAAGGAAACCCGGGAGTGCGGAAAGTACACGATGTAAGCCATGAGAACGGCAGAAACAGCACCAGATGCCCCCAGAGCTGCGTAACCCGGGTTGTGGCCGTGTTTGTACATGGCAGGGAGCCCTGCGAACAACAACCCGCCGAAGTACAACCAAACAAAGCCCTGGTTTGGGGCCACCGGAATCCAACCGGGCTCCACATTTCCACTCGTCAAATGCCAAGAAACAACTTCTCCAAATTGCCAGAGAACCAGCATGTTGAAAATCAGGTGCGGCCAATCTGCATGGAGAAAACCGTGGGTGATGAGGCGGTGGATTTGGCCTTGCAACACCTGATGGGGCTTGAGCATGCCCGCCTGAAGAAAGGCCTCGGATTGAAAACCCAAGTAGCTGACCACCGCGGTTACTCCCATGATGGGATACAGCCACTCCATGTTCAACTGCTGTGGTCCATGATGATGATCCAGCGGCCATCCTTTTGCAGACGCCAGCCCAGGGTGTAATGCCCCGACAAGGTGTCTCTAGCTCGGAATAGGTTCCATTTTCCGATCAGCAAGCCATGCTCTTCACCCAGGGGCAACCACTGGATGTTTTCAAAAGCGAGCGTTCCCATGGCTTCCCCATCCGGGTAACTGCGGGTGTAGTTCTCCAGGGTTTGGTCGTATCCGCGTGTGATGCCCCGGGAACCAATGAATACCAAGGCCGTGTCCTGCCAGTAGGCGGCTTTCATGAAACCCGAAATATCCCCCTGGTTCCAAGCGGCTTCTTGCAGGGCCATGGCCTGACGGATGGGGGTAGGAATCTCTTCCTGAGGCCTTGGTGGCGTGGCTTTCTGTCCACGTTCCGCCTGTGGACCGCCACAACCGAAGCCTCCCCATGCGCAAAGGGAGCAAAGCAATAGGCTCCGCCACAAACCCCTCGGCTTCATACGTTGAACCGAAAGTGCATGATGTCCCCGTCCTTCACCACGTATTCCTTCCCTTCCACCGACAACTTGCCCGCTTCCTTTACGGCATGCTCCGAACCCAGTCCCACGAAGTCGTCATACTTCATGACCTCAGCCCGGATGAATCCCTTCTGGAAATCCGAATGAATGACACCTGCCGCTTCGGGTGCGGTGAAACCTCTTCGAATGGTCCAAGCGCGAACCTCCTTGACCCCAACGGTAAAATATGTTTCCAGCTCCAGGAGCTCGTAGGCCGCACGAATGAGCTTGGCTACACCGGGTTCGGATAGTCCCAAGTCGCTGAGGAACTCCTTCCGCTCAGCCTCGTCCTCCAATTCTGCAATGTCCGCCTCGATGGCTGCCCCAATGACCAGGACCTGCGCGCCTTCTGCAGCAGCCAACTCCCGGGCCACTTCGACATGGGGATTGCCTGAAACAACCGAGCCTTCATCCACGTTGCAAACGTACAATACCGGCTTCGCAGTCAACAGTTGCAATTCCTTCATCAACGTTTCTTCTGAAGGCTCGACAGCGACTGCCCGTGCAGAAATGCCTGCCTCCAGGGTCTGCTTGACCTTCGTATACAAAGCCAAGGCCCGGGCAGCCTCTTTGTCTCCCGTTGCCGCAGCCTTCTTTACTTTCACCATTCGCGCCTCTACGGTTTCCAAATCCTTGAGCTGAAGCTCGAAGTCGATGACCTCCTTGTCTCGTTTCGGGTTGACGCTTCCGTCCACGTGCACCACATTCGGGTCATCAAAACAGCGCAGCACATGCAGGATGGCATCGGTTTCCCGGATGTTGCCCAGGAACTTATTGCCCAGCCCC
Organism: uncultured Comamonadaceae bacterium; assembly: GCA_964405405.1. GTDB lineage: Bacteria > Bacteroidota > Bacteroidia > Flavobacteriales_D > Sanyastnellaceae > CAMCYM01. The sequence continues at coordinate 18,253 of CAYONT010000002.1, forward strand.
TCCCCTTTGCTGGCACCCTTGACCAAACCGGCGATGTCTACGATTTCGACCGTGGTGGGGACCAAGTTCTGAGGTTGAACCAGTTGGGCCAAACGATTGAGTCGCGGATCCGGGACCACAATGGTGCCGACGTTGGGCTCAATGGTACAGAAAGGAAAGTTTGCACTTTGCGCCCGGGCATTGGACAAACAGTTGAAGAGGGTGGATTTGCCCACATTCGGCAACCCAACGATACCACATTTCAGCGCCATGGATCCAGTTTTGAGGAAGTGCGCGAAGGTACTGCGCAATGCCTTTTCAACGGATTGTCCACAATGCACCGTATATTGATGCATGGCGCGGTAGTTTTGCGGGACGAACGCAAAAGCCATGACCCCTCCTACCCTGCCCTCCATCGCCTCCCAAGTCCGCCGGGACATCGTTCGCATGGTCCATGGAGCTGCATCCGGGCATCCGGGCGGTTCTTTGGGGTGCACGGAGCTGCTGGTGAAACTGTATTTTGATACCCTGCACTTGGACCCTGAACGTTTCGACATGAACGGATGGGACGAGGACCTCTTTTTCTTGAGCAACGGACACATTTCGCCGGTTTGGTACAGTGTTTTGGCCCGAAAGGGCTATTTCCCGGTGGCTGAACTCGCCACCTTTCGCAAGCTGAACTCTCGGCTGCAGGGTCATCCTGCGACGGAAGAGGGCTTGCCCGGGATCCGGGTGGCCTCGGGGTCACTGGGACAAGGCCTGAGCGTCGCCATCGGCGCTGCCCAGGTGAAGCAAATGCGGGGCGATGCGCGGACTGTATTCTCCCTTCATGGCGATGGGGAAATGCAGGAAGGCCAAATCTGGGAAGCCGCCATGTACGCCGCCCACCACCGCGTGGACAACTTGATCAGCTTCATCGACTGCAATGGCCAGCAGATTGACGGCTCCACACAGGAGGTCATGGGGTTGGGCGACTTGGGTGCGAAGTGGCGGGCTTTCGGTTGGCGCGTGTTGGAAGCCGATGGCCACGATTTCGCAGACCTCGATCGGGTCATTGAAGCCGGAAAGGCTGCACGCGGCTCTGGTCAACCCACGGTGGTCCTGATGCGCACCGAAATGGGAAAGGGGGTCGACTTCATGGAAGGGACCCACGAATGGCACGGCATTGCCCCCAATGACGCCCAGCTCGCAAGCGCATTGGCCCAATTGCCGGAAACCCTTGGGGATTACGCCGGCTGATGATTCCCTGCGGCTCCGGGTACATGCCTGTAAATCAATGGCCTCGTCGCCTCTCGAAGACGTGCATCGCCCTTGCGCTGTTGCTGCTCGGTTTGGGACGTTTTCAAGGCCAAACCAAGCCCCAAGCTGACCTCTCTGGCCCCACCCGTCTGCTCTTCGTTTTCGATGCATCCAACAGCATGAATGCTTACTGGGGCAAGTCGCGACGCATCGACGTGGCAACAACCTACCTCTCCGAAGCGCTGACCGATTTGTATGGTCAGGAGGGGTTGGAGCTGGGGTTGCGGGTTTATGGACACCGCACGGCTTTCGTTCCGGGCAAGGTACAGGACTGTGACGACAGCGAACTGGTGATTCCCTTACGCAAAGGCAACAACCTGCTCATCGCGCAGGCGCTCCGGCGGCTGGAGGCTCGGGGGACCACGCCGATCGCCCGTTCCTTAGAGTGGGCTGCTGGAGATTTCCCAGACCGCAACGCGCGGAACGTACTCATCCTCATTACCGATGGCATTGAGGCCTGTGACGGGGATCCTTGTGCCGTCTCTGAGGCGCTTCAAGCCCAAGGGGTCGTCGTGAAGCCCTTCATCATCGGCATCGGACTGGAACCGCACGTCAAGGAGAAGTTCCGATGCGTTGGGCACTTCTTTGACGCCCAGGTTCCCGCTGATTTTGAGGCGATTCTGGACAAGGTCATCGAACAAGCTTTGTTTGAAACAACGCTTGAAGTGGATTTGATTGCCGGGGCTGCCGGTGGGGAAAGCACAGGTACGACGAGGAAGCGGGTGACCGATTTGGCCTTCACCTTCACGGACTTGGAGACGGGGCTTGCTGCAGGGCAATGGGTGCATGCGCTGGATGAGCAAGGCCGGCCGGATACGCTTCGCTTGGATCCCCTTCCTCCTTACCGGCTGGATGTGCACACCGTCCCCCCCATCCGCCTGGATACCGTGCGGCTGGAACCGCGGAAACACAATCCAATTGTGGTCCCGAATGTCGCCCAAGGGGTTTTGGAATGGAACTGGTCTCCGCAAGGGCCTTCCCTGCCAGATGTTCCAGCCCTGCTTTTCAGGACCGAGGCCTCCACCCCACTCGCCACTTTGCGTGCGGGGCAACGGTTGCGGGTCCTAGCCGGTACTTATGACCTCCGGTGGTCGACGGCGCCCCCCTTGGAGCGCAAAGGGGTTGTCATCACCGAAGGAACCATCACCCCCCTGCAAGTGCCTGCTCCCGGATGGTTGACACTTGACGTACCGGAGGTCGCATGGGGTTGTATCCTTTCGCAACCGACGGGGGAGGTCGTTTACAAGTTCGATATTGGCAACCCTTCGGGGAAATGGCCCCTTCAACCGGGTGTCTACAAACTTTTGCTCCGCATGCAATCGGCTGAACACACCGGCGCCTCACTCGTGCACGCTTTTCAGATTGAATCCCATTTGACCCACACCTTTGCCCCATGATCAACGACCGCATCATTTCAAG
>CAYONT010000002.1:21049-145151 GCA_964405405.1 uncultured Comamonadaceae bacterium
AAGCGGGTCTCAGCGTAACTGCGGATTCCAGCCCTGAGGCAGTGCAGCCAGCGCATCGTAAATGCGCTGGCGGTCTGGGCTACTGAGTGCTGACAGCGGCGGGCGAACACCCGCGTCGGCTTGCCCCATCAAAGCAAGAACTTCCTTGATTCCAGAGGCTGTGGGTACCGAATCCAACGCGGCCAAAAGCGGATAAAGATGTCGATGCGTTTCCCGCGCACCTGAAAAATCGCCAAAAAGAGCTTGGTGTACCAACCGACCCCAAGCTTCCGGTAGGGCATTGCCCAGGGCTGAAATCACGCCATCCGTGCCCAAGGCCAAATCAGACAAAGCCACAGGGTCACATGCCGTAACAACCCGGAAATGCGGCGGGCGTTGTTGTAACAAAGCATCCGTGAACCTCCGATCATCTCCGTCCAACCTGACCCCAAGGAAGCGATGATCTTCCGCGAGTTGCAAGAACACATCAATGTCCAAGGAAGCCCCCCTGGGTTCGTCTGCTCGGCGATGCAAAACCACGGGCCACGGAGAACATTCGGCTACATTCTGCGCGTGCAGTACATATCCATGTGCATCACAGCGCCCAGAAGCGGGTGAAGCCAAAAGCAGTCCGGCAATCACCTTTTTCGAATCTCTGCCGTGGGCCACTTCGGCCAGTTGCTGGATTTGTTGTTCCACATCACTTGGATCGTCACCGCCGACCCCAATGAACAATTGCAGCGGGGGTTTGACAACCTCCAACATGAATTGAACCAACTGCAGCCGCTCCTCCAGACGTAGCGTTGAGCGTTCAGAGTGCTCACCCAGTACGACGAGAAAATCTACCGGACTTTGAATCATCCGAGCAACCATTTTCTCCAACGTAGGAAGATCCATGCTTCCCTGCTGCAGACTCAAATGAGAGCCATGGAAAGGGGTGATCAATCCGACGCCATGTCCTTGCAAAGGGTTGTTTTTCATAACATTCAATCCGGAGTTGTCGCCATGGGAGCATCCAATAGAAACTGAATCATACGATTCGCAAAATCGGCACTTGGTTCCCCCGGCTGAGGCACGAATAGCACATCAAAGTCTTGAGATCTCAAATGCCCGGCAGATCCCACCTTCATGCGTGCCATAGATCTCCAACAGAGATGATCCAAGGGCAAAAGAGGTTCAGGCTCAAGGCAAATGAGCATGTCCCAATCGACGTCCAGAAAGGCGCCGGTGATTCCCTTCGGTTCCTTCCACCGATCCAAATGGCCGTCACTCAAATACATTTCATCCCGTTTCTGGAAAAAATAATGAGGCAGGGCTTTCTCCGGTAGGGGCACATAAGCCAAACGAACTACACGTTCCACGCCATGCTCCGCAACCAACCGCTCAGCAAGTTGTCGCATCCGGCGAAACTGGGCCTCATCGCGGTGTTGGTAGACAATGGCCACCTGCTTCGCACCCCGCAAGGAGGTTCCTCGCACCCTACGATTCCTCGCGGGCCTTCGCTTCAGACGATACCTAGACCACCATTCCATCCATTTCACAGGGCGCAATTTAGGTGCTCAGTTTGGCACGGGATTGGTAGATTCGCAAAAAAAACAACGACCATGCAAGCTGTTTCTCAGTTCTCCTTTCTCACGATGGGGTGGATGTTGCTCACCATCTGGACGGGTTGTGCAGGTAACCCGCTCGGAAAACAAGTAAAAGAGCCCTTTCAAGGACGGGCATATGAATCGAACAACCGCTTCTACCGAGCGACCGGCAAGGCATCCAGCAAGCAAGACGCCATTGCGCAGAGCAAGGCTGAGGTCCAAGCTCGCCAGGGCTTGGCCCAACAATTGCAAACCACAATCCAGGCCGTTACCGACAACTATGCAAAGGATGTTCAAGGGGAACATGTCAACGAAGCCATCGAACGATTTGAGACCTTGGTTCGCGAAGTAACAAATACCACATTGACCGATGTCCGGGTCATTGGACGGGAGAAGTTCGTCAATGCGGAGGGTACCTACACCGTATATGTGGCCATGGAGATCCGCAAGGCTGCCATGTACCGCCACATGAAAAAGTTAGCGCGCATGGATGAGCGACTTTCCCGAGCTGCACTTGAGGACATCGAGCGACTTTTGGATGAGAAGATTGCCGAATCGGAATCTGGCCCGGAAGAATAAACGCATTTTCTAAATCACTCCACCAAGAGTGGGGCGAATTGCGCTCTAAGTTTCTTCATTTTGGGAGCGATCACTGCGCGGCAATAGGGGGCCTCCCCATTGAGCTCATAGTAAGCTTGGTGATAATCCTCCGCTGGATAGAACGGTGCCATGGGAAGTACCTCCGTCACAATGGGTTCTTCCAGAATCGACTGCGCCCGTTGAATGGCAGCTTCAATTGAAGCCACCTGATCGATGTGTGTGTAAAATATGGCACTGCGGTATTGCGAGCCCACATCTGCACCTTGGCGATTGGGGGTCGTAGGGTCATGCGTTGCGAAGAAAACATCCAACAACGTTCCCACGCCGATGACATTCGGATCGAACACCACTTGCACCACCTCAGCGTGACCGGTCCTTCCAGTGCAAACTTCTCGATAAGCCGGATTCTTGATGTGACCGCCCATGTAGCCCGAAACTGCGGAATCTACCCCTTTCAGAGAAGCAAAAACTGCTTCAACACACCAAAAGCATCCTGCTCCCAACGTCAAGGTGTCTTTGTTCATTTCAGTGGTTGGTTTCATCTGGCAATTTTTTTGATCTAGCGCCTCGGTTTCGCGACCCTTTGGGGGCTGTAAGGACCACAGGGACAAGCACCCCAAGGCTAAGCCCAAAACAATCAAGCCCCTTGCCCGCCTTTCCATTTCAAAAACTCCATCGTGCAACGCACAGGTAGAGAGCAACCTCAGGCTGTGAAGGGTTCCAAAGTGCCTGCAGATCCCCAGCCCGTGCGCCAACCTCAAAATGCTTCCTACCCAATGCGGCAGTAAATCCGACCGGAATCCGGAGGCTACTTCCTTGTAGCTTTCGACAACCGCCATCGATCCGGAGCCAAGGTGTCAACTGGAACACAGCGGTTCCTCCCAATCGCAAACCATCCGTTCCCAGGGATTTCCCATTGTCGAGGCTCAAATCTCCGGCGATCAAAATGGCCTCCCCCAAACGGGTTCCAGCCCCCACATGGACTGTTGTAGGCAAAGCGATTCGGCGAACCTCGGAGTCCGAAACCTGGAACCAGGTTGCGGGGTCCATGGCTCGGGTCATCCAATCCATCCAAGCATTGGGAGTACTGAATCCGGTCAAAGCGGGCAATGATATGTCTAGGCGGTAACGTTCGCCTCTCCATTCCATCCAACCGATGTCCGTCAGGGATCCGCTGAACCAATGGCCAGATGGATGCACGAATACAACCCCCAGATCCATTCCCCACCCTTGGCCTACTGGCCCCCATTGCCGAATCCCTGAGAGATTGGGACTCAGTGCAGCCGAATCCAATCGAGGAATGGAGAAACCGTTTGAGAATGCACCAAATGCATCCAAACCTCCGTTGGATTGTTGCAGTCTGAAGTAGCCATTGCCCAACAACAACTTGACCCCGAGTCCCGTGTGAATCTGCCAACCCTCTGCCCCCCCCCAACGACGTGAGACCCCAATCTCATGACTTTTCTGCCACGAAAATCCCAATTCTGTGTTGCCCAAAACCTGGCCAACCAGAGCATCGCCATCGAGATCGATGCCGCCCAAAATCTGGGTCAGTTCTTCGGTCGTCCAATTCGCTTGATTGGGCAGGGTATCTCCGTCCGCAAAAATGACTTGATCAAAGACCTGCGCAGCATTTCCCGCCGTCAAAACATCCAAGGTGCTCCGTCCAATCTTTGCTTCCGACACGAAGGATTGGCGTGCTGCATAAGCCACACCCCATTTGCCGTTGGCCGATTTGCGTGAACTTCCTGCAACAAGCACCTCACCTTGAACGGACAGGTTCTGATCTGAAAGTCGATCCAACCAAGCCGTAGATCCCAACCCGGACCATGCTTGCTCGTTGCCCTCCCGATTCAGCAAATCATCCCACAAGTCTGCGCGATTGAAAACGCTGGACTCAATAGAGACTCCTCCCTCCATCGCCCCCAGGACCCAACCTTTGTCAGGGTGCAACGGCATGTGCGTCAGGCCGGCCGGATTCCAACCCAGGGCCCGATAATCTGTTGCCAGCGCAAATGGTGTGGCTCCAACGCCTACAGGGTACCGTAAGACTTGGGCCATCCCATCGATTCCGATGGCAATCCCAATGCCCACGATGACCCCGCTTAGCCACCAGCGCATCCTTTTCAAATCGGAATGTTCCAACCGAACCGATCGGGAATGGCGCCTCTTCGGATGGCATCCAATTCCGTTCCGATTTTCTGAGACACCTCCCAGCCCGTGGTGGGCAAGTCCAAATCTCCAGACTCAAATCCCACGGTTGCGATGGGGGCAATGGTAGCGGCGGTGCCAACCCCAAACGCCTCTGTTACCTTTCCAGAACGCAGCCCCACTTCCAATTCCGCCACCGAAATTCGACGCTCTTCCACCGCTATTCCAAGGTCTTTTGCCAAGTGAATGACGGTGTCACGCGTGACACCCGACAAAATGGTGTCGCTCGTTTTGGGAGAAACCAGAACCCCATCGATGACAAACATTGCATTCATCGTGCCACTCTCTTCAATGTAGCGATGCTCTATGGCATCTGTCCAGAGCAATTGATGGTACCCAAGCTTTTGAGCTTGCTGACTGGGATACAGCGCACCTGCATAGTTTCCAGCGGCCTTCGCAAAACCTGTCCCACCCGGCGTGGCCCGGGTGAAATGGGTTTCCACCTTAACCCGCACGGGCTCCTTGTAATAGGCACCGACCGGACACGTAAAAATACAGAAAGTGTATGTATCGCTGGCCCTCACACCCACGAACGAATCCGTTGCGATCATGAACGGTCTTATGTACAGGGTCCCTGCATCATCTTTTGGAACCCAATCCGCATCCAACTGAATCAACTGGAGTAAACCCTCCAAAAAAAGCCCCTCAGGCACCTCTGGCATACACAAACGGGCCGCAGATCGGTTGAAACGCTCGATATTCTTGCCGGGTCGGAACAGTGAAATGGTTCCATCTACTTGTCTGTAAGCCTTCAACCCTTCAAAAATGGCCTGGCCGTAGTGGAAAACCATGGAGGCCGGACTCATTTCGAAACTACCATATGGCTCCAATCGGCCCTGTTGCCAATTTCCTTCTGAGAAATTTACCACAAACATGTGGTCAGAGAAGGTCCGTCCAAATGCCAAATTTGAGAAATCCACTTCGTGAATTCTTGAGGCAAGGGTCTTGCGAACAGTGAAAGGCGCGGTATCAATCATGGCAATGTCCTTCTTTCATTGAGAATGGTGACACAAAGGTCGGACAAACCCGGAGCCACTCCAACAGACCTGTGAGGTGTCGATGGCCAACAATTGTCAAGGTCATCCTTGGAAAAGAAAATGGTTTGGTCCTACAATCCCAGACCTTACAGCATACATAACGACAGATGCAGTGTTTTTTACGCCCAATTTGTGCATGATGTTCTTCCGGTGGGTATGAACGGTATGCACACTCAAAAACAAACGGTTGGCGATGACCAGATTCGTGTGGCCCTCTGCAATTAATGCCAATATCTCTACTTCCCTGTCTGTTAGCACCACTCCATCACACCCCAAATCGCCCCCCTCCAATTCACCCAGTGGGAACCCCTCTCGCTTCAAAACATCTAATATTTGGCCACAATAAAACCGATTTCCATCCCCAACCACTTCCAAAGCCTCAAGAACCTCCCGAACATCGCAATCTTTCTTGATGTAACCCAACAATCCCAATCTCAAGGCCCTGAAAATCCCATTTGCCGTACCGGCCTCCGTCATGGCCATGAAATGGGTTTCAGGAGAAATTTGCTTCCCCAACCGAATCGACTCCATAGAGAACCCACAGCCCAAAAAATCAATGACTACCAAATCGGGCTTGAATCGACCAAGCATTTCCATGAGGGCGTCGTGGTGATCAGCTTCCCCCGCCCATTGGTAGGCCGTAAACTGGTTCACCAGTTGTGCCATTCCCAAACGAAAAACAGGGCTGCTATCGGCAACGGCAACCGTTCTTTGACTCGCTGGTGGCTTGGGGTTCCCCATGGAGCAAAAATAAGTCAGGAATTCAATTGGGCTTCTCTTGCTCTCGAGCTTCCAATGGAAGTATCCAACGGCTGCCATCGGAGGCCAAACTGACCCGTGAGAAAATGGCTTCCGCTTCAGATCGTAGTCTCGTCAGATCCCGATAGCGGTTGGAAAAATGGCCCAAGATCAACTGATGGACCTCGGCCTCTCGTGCTACCCTAGCTGCATCCTCTGCTGTGCTGTGACCTGTTGATCGAGCCCGATCGCGATGCTCTGCTGCGAAGGTGGCTTCATGATAAAGGATCTGGGCACCACGCGCTGCACGTACCACACTATCTGAGAAGGAGGTGTCAGAGGAGTACACATAAGCTCTCCTCTGGTGCGGGGGGTAACAACAGGCTTCAGGAGTTAGTATTTCCCCGCTGTTCAGCTGTATCGTCTGTCCTGATTTGAGCGCAAGCAATTGGCTCCTTTCTAACTTCATGGCTGCGACCCGCTCTTTGCGAATTCGAAGTGGCATGCGCTTCTCTTCGAATCGGAATCCCCACGTTGGAACCCGATGCTTTGTCGGAAAGGCAAACACTTCATACCGGGAGGATTCAAAGACCAATTCGAATTCCTTATCACCACTGAGGTGAAAGAAATGCAATGGAAAACGAAGATAGGTGTGTGTAAGCCTGTGGATCTCACGTACCAGAATCTCCAACTCCGGGGGACCGAACAACATCAAAGGTTTGGTCCTCCCTAAAAGATTCATGCTTCCAAGCAGCCCAGGCAGTCCCAAAAAGTGATCGCCATGCAAGTGGGAGATGAAAACTTTGGATACTCTGTTCCAAGGCACTCCCATTGCGCGAAGCCTAGATTGAACCCCCTCCCCCGCGTCTATCAACATCCAATCTTCATGGATATTCAGCGCTTGAGAAGTGGTTGCAAACCTGTCATTGGGGGCAGCTGCACCAGCACCTAAAATGCAAAGCTCGAATCGCATTCGCCCCAAGAATCCAACAGCTCCGTTCTCAACCCAACACTAGAAAATCAAAATCACTGAACCACGAGCTGGGTGCATTGCACACCCCCGAGCCCTTCCACGGCGACCACATATACGCCACGTGACCATCCCAAGACTTGAAAACGGTGCGACTGATTTTCACCGAGCAGTGTTTCATAAACCACTCGACCAGTCAAATCTCTTACAGCAAGCCGTTCCGCATGAGCTGTGCTGACGGACACCCATTCCTCACTGGGATTTGGAAACAATGCCACGGAAGGCAACGCTGAATCAGATTCGGTAACCCCAATGACTGCCCCGTTGTCTTCAATGGTGAGTACATAACCAGAAAAACTATAGGGCTGCGGGATAGGAATGCCGAAGACCGTTACGTACGCTTGAACATCCAAGGTCATGTCAAACACACCTATCTGATTCGGGGTACCTGTCAAAACCGCACAGTACTGCCCACCACCGTGGAAAGTACATGGGTTGGATGAAACACCATTGTTGTTGCAAACAATCTCGAGGCCTACGTCGGAAAAGGAAAAAGTGCTGCCCGTATTGGGATCTGTCAAAGTTGCAGTCGTCAGAATGATGCTATCCAATGGGAGCGTGAATGCAGGATCAATGGCTGAAGCATCCACGGGGACCAAAACGTGGAAAACGTCTTCGTAAAACTCATTCAAAAAGGCGGCATCAAATTGTTCTCCGATGGTCGCATCTGGTGAAGCACCATACAGGGAAGTACCAAAGTCAAAATCAGCTGTGCATTGTGCAATGGATGCAACGGTAGTTCCCAAGCCCAATGCGAGTGCGATAATCTGTTTCATTTCAAATTTCATTTGAGTCGTTCTCCAAATTCCGTTCCGTGGAATCCATGACCAAGAAATCAAAACCTTCTGTTGCCGTCGGCGTAATCTCGAGTACCCGATCCAATTGGCTAATTTCAATGAGTTTCGCGACGGATGGCTGCAATCCACTCAGGACAAAACAACCATTCGCATCTCGGCAAAGCCGATTCCCGATCAAAACTGCAGACAAACCAGAGCTATCGCAATAACGCGTTGAACTCAAATCCAAAAGAATTTCTCGAATTCCTTGCTTATTCAGCATGACGAATTCGGCTTTCAACTCCGGTGCATGGAGTGCATCCAACTTCTCAACATGAGAAGTCACGACAGCAATGGTTTCCCTGAGCTCGGTAGAAAATTTCATGAATCTGTTTCTTGGGGTTAAATATAGCCTTTTCCCTCCATTTCTACTTTCGACCTGCGAGAAGGTAGAGTACCGCCATGCGAACGGCAACACCGTTTTCTACTTGCTCCAAGATCAGCGAATGCTCACCATCCGCCACGGCCCCGGTCAATTCTACACCCCGATTGATCGGGCCCGGATGCATGATGACCAAGTCCTTTTTGAGCCGTGAGAGGCGATTTTCGTTCAATCCGAAGTGGGTGGCATATTCCCTCAAGCTCGGAAAATAAGGAATACCCTGGGATGAGTCTTGACGCTCCAACTGGATTCGGAGCATGTTCACCACATCACAGGATCCCAAGGTCGCATCCAAATCACAGCTTACTTCGACCCCCAATGATTCGATGTGCTTTGGAAGAAATGTCCTCGGGCCACATACGACCACCTTCGCCCCCAACAGGTTCAACAACAGTATATTCGAAATGGCCACCCGGCTGTGGCGGATGTCCCCAACAATGGCTACCCGCAAACCACGCAGAGAGCCGAAGCGTTGCAAAAGTGAAAACGCATCGAGCAAGGCCTGGGTCGGGTGTTCATGCGTTCCATCTCCGGCATTGATGATTTGCGTGTTGACCCGAGAGCGCAGGTAGGCTGCTGCACCTGGCAAGGGATGCCGCATGACCACCATGTCCACTTTCATGGCCAAGATGTTATTCACGGTATCCACAAGGGTTTCGCCTTTGGAAACAGATGAGGCAGCAGCTGAAAAATTCACCACATCAGCGGATAGTCTCTTTTCCGCCAATTCGAATGACAGTCGTGTACGCGTTGAATTCTCGAAAAATAGATTGACAATGGTCAAATCGCGCAGGGAAGGAACCTTCTTGATGGGACGATTCAACACATCCTTAAACTCCGCAGCCGTCTGAAAAATCAGTGCGCAGTCCTCTGCATTGAGATCACGTATGCTGAGCAGATGCCGAGTAGATAGAGCCCTCATTGTGGCTTTTCGTTGAGCAATTCGACAAAATCCGCGCGTTCATCATCAGACCAATGAACCTTCACAAATTGTGCATCGATGGAATCCACCGTGAGTCCGACAAATTGCGGCTCAATAGGTAACTCCCTGTGAAATCGCCTATCAATCAAAACCAAGAGTTCAACAGATCGTGGACGACCAAAAGCCAACAATGCCTCCATGGCTGCTCGTACGGTTCTCCCAGTATATAACACATCATCGATCAATACCACCCTGCTGTCTTCGACCAAAAATGGCATGTGGTTTACGCTAGGTGCAAGGGGATGCTCTCTCCGCCGAAAATCATCGCGATGAAACGTCACATCCAATGCCCCCCATTCGACCTTTCTGGAAGAATCCAATTGCTCCAACCGATTGAATATACGCTCCGCCAGAATCCCACCACGAGGCTGGATACCCACCAAAGCCAGAGGTTGGGCATGATCTTCTTCGAGCAACTGGTGGGCCAATCGGTCCAGGATCCTTTCAAACAAGGGTGGATCAATCAGAAATTGCTTGTCCATGGGGCGAAGATAGGGCACAAAAAAAGGGAGGCGATTCGCCTCCCTTTTGTCGGTTTCTCATCAAGATTCAGATTCGGAATCCGTTGAATCAGCTTCGGGAGCATCTTCAGGTGTCTCTTCGGTAGGCGACTCAACCGCGGCGGGTTTGGCTTTCGTTGCCTTTGTCTTGGTACCCGCTTCTTCCTCCATTTGTTCCTTCAGAGCAGAAAGAACGGAGAGGTCTCCGAAAGTGGTCTTTTCAATGTTTGCGTTGACCTCTTCCATCATTCGGGTTGAGCTACCTGACGCCCCGGAAGCAGCCGTACGCGGCTTCTTCTCATCCTTCTTTTTGGGCGCCTCTTCGTAAGTCCGCATGTGGCTCACGGTGATTCGCTTGGCATTCCGGTTGAATTCCAACACAACAAACTCTCCAGACTCATCCACTTGCATGGTCGTTCCGTCTTCCTTCTGCAAATGTTTCGTGTGGCAAGCACCTTCCAATCCATACGGAAGTGCCACCAAAGCCTGGTTTCCATCAATCTTCACGACCGTTGCAGTGTGTGAAGAACCAACAGCGAAAATGGTTTCAAACACTTCCCATGGGTTCTCCTCCAACTGCTTGTGCCCCAAACTCATGCGGCGTTGGTCAACATCCAATTCCAAGACAACCACTTCAATGGGATCTCCAACATTGCAGAATTCAGAGGGGTGCTTGATTTTCTTGGACCAGCTCAAATCCGAAATGTGCACAAGTCCATCGATGCCTTCCTCTAGCTCCACGAAGAGACCAAAGTTGGTGAAGTTTCGCACGGTGCCTTTTTGCTTGGATCCCACAGGATAGCGCGAGGCGATATCCATCCAAGGGTCTTGCTTCAATTGCTTCAGACCCAGAGACATTCTCCTTTCTTCCCGGTCAATATTCAGCACGATGCATTCGATCTCATCCCCCACCTTCAAGAAATCTTGGGCACTACGCAAGTGCTGCGACCAAGAAATTTCGGAAACGTGCAAAAGGCCTTCCACGCCTGGTGCGATTTCCACAAATGCACCGTAGTCAGCCAAGACAACCACTTTACCCTTGACACGGGAACCTTCAACCAGTTCTTCAGTCAAAGCATCCCAAGGATGGGCGGTGAGTTGCTTCATCCCCAGAGCAATCCGCTTCTTGTCGTCATCAAAGTCCAGGATAACCACATTGATCTTGTCATCCAAATTGACAAGTTCTTCTGGATGATTCACGCGACCCCAGCTCATGTCCGTGATGTGCACCAATCCATCTACCCCTCCCAAATCAACAAACACACCATAAGAGGTGACGTTCTTCACCGTTCCTTCCAACACCTGGCCCTTTTCCAATCCAGAAATGATCACGCGCTTTTGCTCCTCCAACTCAGCTTCAATAAGTGCCTTGTGGGAGACGACCACATTCTTGAATTCTTGGTTGATTTTGACAACCTTGAACTCCATCTGCTTCCCGACATAAACATCAAAATCGCGAATCGGCTTCACATCCACTTGAGAGCCAGGAAGGAACGCCTCGATGCCGAAGACATCCACAATCAAGCCACCTTTGGTTCGGCACTTGATTTCGCCACGAATGATCAAATCCTGCTCCTTCGCCTCGTTGATCTTATCCCAGGCACTGAATACCCGAGCTGTACGGTGGGAAACCACCAACTGGCCGTTCTTGTCTTCTTGCCGCTCAACATAAATGGGTACGATGTCGCCGGGCTTCAAATCCGGGTTGTACCGGAACTCACTTGCGCTGACTACACCTTCTGATTTGTAACCAATGTTGATGACAACCTCTTTCTTCGAAACACTGAGCACTGTACCGTCAATCACCTCACGTTCGTTGATCAGGTTCAAGGATTCGGCGTACGCCGATTCCAACTGCGCTCTGTCTTTTTGCTCATCAACTGTAGCACCTGCTTCGTAACCCTCCCAATCAAACGCACCCGGAACAGCAAGGTCGGGACGCGATTTCAAAACGGTTTTTTCCAGCTTCGTTTTGGAAGGAGCTGGAGGAATGACTGCGGGAATAGCCGCAGTTTCAGAGGAAGCAACTGATGGCTCAGCTGCTGGTTGTTGAACTTCGCCGGCCAACTGCTCAGCGTTTTCGTTCTGGGTTTCTTCGCTCATGCGTCCCAGTTGATGTTTGTACAATCAGAAGTCGGGTTCTGATTGAGGGTTGAAAAGGCTGCACCCGAGCAGCTTAAGGGCCGCGAAATTACGCAAAAAATCAGCAACTGCCACTATCGGGCGAAATGAGTTTAGCCTTGAACAACAATCTTTTGAACATAAGAACCTGAAGCCTTCCCATCTTCAACCCACCGAACCAAGTAGATTCCGGGAGCAAACGGTGTCCAATTCTCCCCAGCTTTTATGTCACATATCCACCGACCTAAGCCGTCAAAGATGCGCGCCGCTGCAGGAAGAGCCACGGAATTTCCAGCCTTGATGGGATTCGGCAGCAACCTATCTGGATGAGAGGGCGCCCATGCATCATGTAGGCCCACCACGGCACCCGAGTTGCTCGCTTCTGGAGTCGTTTCTAGAAATTGTACCCACGGCAAACCACCATCCGTCATCCTGCCCCAACTGATGTCTGAGGGAAGTGCTGGAAAAAAAAGTGAATCCACCACTGTGAAGCCATCTGGAGAACGCAAAGCAAGATGTTCTCCTGTTGCTGTAAATCGGAATGTCATGTGGTTCCAACCTTGGCTGGCATCATCGTCCGCCCAAAACAACTTGAAGCCCCCCGCAGGAATTACTGTGAATTCAGGTATTCCCACAGGCACCCGCCACTTCATGGGCTGATCGAATGCATCCGTGAAATAATATCCAGCCAAATCGATGGCCTGGTTTCCCGCATTGTATACCTCAACCCAGTCCTCAAGTTGTCCCATCTCGTCGGAAATACCCGCGAGATTGGAAGATAGAACCTCATTGATCTTCAATGGACCTCCGGGAATCAAAATCAATTGGTTGGTCACTCCGGGTGTGGGAAATGCGAAATCGACCCAGGTGGGACTTCCATCAACCAGTGCGCCAAACGAGTGATCAGATGCCACCTCCTCCATCGTCCACTCATGAACCAGACCTCCGGAAGGTCCCAACAACCGAAAAACAACTGGGGATGGAGGCGAAAGCAAGGGCCAGACGAAGGACGTGTGGTTGCCACTCCCCGTTCCGTCCATGTAAACCAGCAAAAAGCCGCCCGCTGGAACCGTGGTGGAAGCAGGCAAACTGGGCGGGAAAGTGTAGCTCCCGATGCCGTCTATTTCCAATGTGTAGTTTGCAAGCCAAACTTGATAAGGATTGGGATTGAAGATCTCCACCCACGGCAGGAATTGGCCCAACGCATTCGGCAGGGTCTGAGAGTTCAAAGCTTGGAATTCGTTGAAATACAGCTGCTCGGTGGATTGTTCTGTTGCCTGATTGGAAGACAAGGGTGTCGGTGATTCGAAAAACACCCAATCCGGACAAGCATCGCAACTACGTCCAAAGGAAATGTCCGCTTGTTGCGGGCCAAATGTTACCTCGTCGATGACCGTGGTACCATCTGGGGCGACCAACTGCAAGGTCTCACCGTCGCCACTCAACTTAAAATCGGCGTGGTCCTCCCCTTGTACCAAGTCTCGATCACACCATACACGCAAAAAACCTCCGGGGAGTATGGTTGTGAGCCCCGGATTGGTTGACGGGAACTGCCACAAGGTGGGCACCGCAGGATCATCGGTCAAGTAGTATCCCGCAAGGTTCACAATTCCCCCCGGGTTGTATAACTCAATCCAATCCTCGTACTCGAAGAAATCATCAGTGTCCGTGGATTGGTTGCTAGCCAACAATTCGTTGATCACGACTTGGCTCAATACCGTTGAAAAACAGCCACTTGAAATGACCAATATGAAGCAAATCCCCAACGAGTTTTGGGCTTTGCAGGCAATGGATGAGAAGAAGCGATTCATTCGGTGGTTTCGTTCGAGGCAAAGGTGCAAAAACTGGGGGCAGCTGCAGCGTAAATTTGGCCCAAACCCCCCACCCCATGTCAAACGGTCATTTCCGTGTTCCTAAACCCATCAACGAACCAGTCCTGTCGTATGCACCGCATTCCCAAGAGCGAAAGGCGCTCCTCGATGCCTACTGGGATATGTACCACCGGCCCCAGTGGGATGTACCGATGTACATCGGAGCCGATGAGATTCGGACGAACGACAAGCGTCCCATGTCGCCGCCGCATGACCACAGCCATGTGATCGGCCACTTCAACTACGGAGACGCCTCGCACGTTCGTGCAGCTATTGATGCAGCTTTGTCTGCACGTGAACGGTGGTCGATGATGCCCTGGCAAGACCGAGCTGCCATTTTCTTGAAGGCTGCAGACTTGATTGCAGGCCCCTACCGGGCGAAAATCAATGCTGCAACCATGTTGGCACAGTCAAAATCTGCTTACCAAGCAGAAATCGATGCGGCATGTGAGTTGATTGATTTCTTGCGTTTTAACGCGTTTTATCTTCAAGAAATCCAAGAAATCCAACCGGAAAGCGCTCCTGGAATTTGGAATCGTCTAGAATTCCGACCATTGGAGGGGTTTGTGTTTGCCATCACCCCCTTCAACTTCACAGCGATTGCAGGAAATCTGCCTGCCTCTGCCGCTTTGATGGGCAATGTTGTGGTTTGGAAACCGGCGGACAGTCAAGTATTTAGCGCACAAGTGGTGATGGAAGTGTTCCTGGCAGCCGGCCTGCCCGCTGGTGTGATCAACCTCATCACCGTGGATGGACCGGTGGCCGGGGAAGTGGTGTTCGGACATCGGGATTTTTCGGGCCTCCATTTCACAGGTTCCACCCAAGTGTTTCAACAACTCTGGAAAACCATTGGCACCCAAATCCAACGTTACAGGAGCTATCCCCGCATCGTGGGGGAAACGGGGGGAAAGGACTTTGTACTCGCCCATTCCTCAGCCGACCTAGATGCTTTGGTTGCGGGTTGTATTCGTGGTGCATTTGAACTTCAAGGTCAGAAGTGCAGCGCAGCCTCTCGAGCATACATTCCTGAGACACTCTGGTCCGCTTTTTGGGATAAAATGTCGCGGGAATTGTCCACGGTTCAAATCGGCCCCCCCAGTGACTTGAGCAACTTCGTCAATGCAGTCATCGATCGAAACGCTTTCAACAAAATCAAAGGCTACATCGACTGGGTCAAAGAGCAACCGCATTCTGTGGCAGAAGTGATTTGGGGAGGCGGAACCAATGATGAAGTAGGTTACTTCATTGAACCCACCGTGATCAAGACCACAGATCCCCAATTCCGAACGATGGTGGAGGAGATTTTTGGGCCGGTTCTCACCATTTATGTATATCCTGACGCAGAGTTCGAGAGCATTTTGGATCGAATTGATTCCACAAGTGACTATGCATTGACAGGAGCCATTTTTGCACAAGACCGTTATGCCATAGTTGCCGCAACACAGCGTTTGGTACAATCAGCAGGCAATTTCTACATCAACGACAAGCCTACTGGTGCGGTGGTTGGGCAACAACCCTTCGGAGGAGCCCGTGGATCAGGTACAAATGACAAAGCGGGGAGTGCCTTGAATTTGTTGCGTTGGGTAAGTCCGAGAACCATCAAAGAAACCCTCGTACCCCCAACCGATTATCGTTATCCCTTCTTGAAGTCAGAATAAAAAAAGGGGGGCAATCGCCCCCCTTTTTCTTGAACTTCATCGAAATCATTTGTCTGCTTCCTCAGCATGCAGTGATGCTTGAATGGCATTCGTCTCCTCCTGTTCCGTGAGTGGTTCACCATCATCGTCATAACGTGGGGTGGGAATCGCGGACATATCGACTGCCACGTGCCGACCTCCTGCCATGGAACGGAACTCTTCATCGTATGGAGACGTGAGCATTCCATCTGCATCCAACCACTTGGTCAGGATCAGAAACTTTTCCTTTTTTCCAGCGCGGCCTACCGTCTCCAATTTGCCATGGACTGTTCGCAACCGAAATGCGCTGTTCAAGATACTAGCTCGAGCAGAACCTTCTTGGTCCGAGGTCAGTTTGTAAATCGACATGGCATCATCGATCAACTCCTTGTACGTCATGGGGCGGTTCCGAGCCCGTAGGCGCTTCAGTATGAAGTTGCCCCAAACACTCTTGGGTCCACGCTTCCGCTGCAGAGCACCTGAGTGTACACTCACAGTTCGGCGTGCCGGAAGTGGCTCACCAGTGAGCTTCACCAACATCTCTTCGACATGGCTCAATTGGCCGATGAGCCGGCCACGCTCCTGTTCATAGAAGCGCCTCATGTCTTGCAATTCCTTCTGACTAAAATCCATGGTTTAAAAATGTGTTACAACATAACGCAACGTATCTCGCAACGCATTGCTATGTCTTTGTTTGACTTGACGACAGGGCAAAATTAATGCGTTTCAATAACGCAACAAATCTCGACGTAGTTTTTTGTGTTTTTTTTCACGGATGTACTGCTACAATCAATAATCAATGATTGGTGATCGAAGCGAACGCAGCCCGTGGCCCATAAAAAAGGCCATGCCCCTTGCGGTGCATGGCCCCCTTCGCCATCTTCTCCTGTAAGCCAGATTCTGTCTCTTGGCACGCAGCCAAGTGTCCACCATTGATCTGATGCGATCTACCCCCTGACTCGGGCGGGTCGCCCTCAAACGCCAGTGTATATGATCTTGCAGCCCGCAAGGTTTACCAAGCACGAAAATCACTTTTCGTCTGGTGGGCTCTTACCCCACCTTTTCACCCTTACCTGTACCCCATTCGAGGCCATCGGCGGTTTGAGTTTCTGCAGCACTTTCTGTGACGCTTTGAAGCGCCCCTCCCCTTTCAAGGAGTGCGGTACCCTATGCTGTCCGGACTTTCCTCCCCCGTTGCCGGAGGCGGTGGACGCAGAGAAGATGGGTCAGTCCCAAGTTACTTTCAATACCATAGGCTTGCCATTTCGTTCGATTTCTATTTCTGTGGTCATTCCCGGCTCCAAGATGCCCAAGATCTCCATGTAATCATAGAGGTCTTCAATGGCCGTGTCCCCCATTTTCCTTATGATATCCCCTCGTTGAATTCCAGCTTTTGCTGCAGGGCGGCCCGCTGTTACACCATCGATCTTTACGCCTGTTTGACCGTACATGTAATCTGGAATCACCCCCAAAGTCACTTTGAAACTCGGTGACTTTTGCCTTTGTGTGGTGTCTTGTGTTGCGACAAATGGCCATTCCTTTTCTTGTTCCAATGCGCGAACCAACCGGTCTACCAAGGCATGCACCTTCATCATGCCTGCATAGTCGAGCTTCTCCTCAGTGTCAGTTGGTTTATGATAATCAGCATGTTGTCCCGTGAAAAAGTGAAGCACAGGAATGTTTTCTAAGTAAAATGAAGTGTGATCGCTGGGGCCCACTCCATCTGTGCTGGGAACCAAAACCAACCCTTCAGTGTTGCAGGAATCCAACAAGGCTTGCCATCTGGGACTGGTTCCCGTTCCATAGACGGCCAGGGAATCCCCGTGCATCCTACCTACCATGTCCAAGTTGATCATGTAACGGATGGAATCCAATCGAACCGTAGGATTCTCGCAGAAGAAATTGGACCCGATCAACCCCTTTTCTTCGCCCGAAAACGCTGCAAAAAGCAAGGGATGTTCCACAGGTTGGTCCATCAAACCCTCAGCCAATGCCAGCATGACCGCAACGCCCGAGGCATTGTCATCTGCTCCGGGATGAGGAGCTGGATCCCCTCGATGGAGCGATGCATCCCCGCCCATTCCCAGATGGTCATAATGGGCGGCGATCACACCCCATTTCCCAGAATACGCAGGTATAGCATACAAAACATTGTAACCGCGCGTCTCTTGCACCAGTGCCATTCCCATTTGAGCAATCCCTTCCTCTGGCTCATGGACCTGCATCGGCGGATGGGGTTTGAACGAGAAGGGTTGAAAAGCCAAACTGTCGCCTTTCGCCAGCAACCCCAGAGCCTGAAAGGAACTATCAATGTAGGATGCAGCCGCCCATTCACCAGGCGTGCCGGTCTCACGGCCAGCCATTTCTTGGGACGTTAATCGAACGACGCGCTCTCGCAGAAGGGCTTCCACTTCTTGGGGCGACTTCTTAGGGGGAGCATCGGAACCAGTGGGATGGCACGCGGAGAGCAACCCCGAGCCGACCGCTGCGCAAAACAGAACCCTGGAGAAGCTGAGATCGAAATCAAAGAGTCGAAAGGACATCAGGTGTAGTTTTGCCCAAAATTCGACATTTCATGAAGCCGAACTACCTTCCCTGCGCCGCATGTTTGATTTTATTGCTCGGGGTTCCGGCCTTGGGTTGGGTTGAAGGGGCGAAAGGACAACAGGTCTTGGCTACTGACTCTTTGCGATATGCAGGGGAGGGCCACTTGCGCAACGTTCGTCAACTCACTTTTGGAGGTGACAATGCCGAAGCCTATTGGTCCTTTTCAGGTGATCATTTGGTTTTCCAAGCGACGGTTGCCGCATGGGGAACGGCTTGTGACCAAATTTTTTTGATGCCAGTAGACAGTGACTACGAACCTTCTTCTTCTCTTCCTCGGGAGATGGTTCGTATTTCACCCGGGACAGGTCGAACCACTTGTGCCTATTTCATGCCGGGAGACACGACCATTGTTTTTGCGTCGACCCACGGGGCCGATGAAGCTTGTCCTGCGGTGCCGCCCCGTGGTCCCAAGGGGGAGTATGTTTGGCCCATCTATCCGACCTACGACTTGTACACAGCCGACCGAAAGGGCCAGGCAGTGACCCAGCTGACCGCAACACCGGGATATGATGCCGAAGCCACCGTAAGCCCCAAAGGGGACCGGATGGTCTTTACCAGCATGCGGACCGGGGATTTGGAGTTGTTCACTTGCGCCTTGGATGGCAGTGACATCCGACAGGTCACATCAGAATTGGGATACGATGGGGGCGCGTTCTTCTCCCCGGACGGAGAATGGCTGGTTTGGCGAGCCAGTCGCCCGAAAACCCCGGAGGAGCAGAACCACTATAGGTCTCTGCTTTCTCAGGGTTTGGTGGAACCGACCGACATGGAGTTGTTCATCGGCCGGGTGGATGGAAGTGAAACCCGACAACTCACGAACCTGGGCGGGGCCAACTGGGCACCATTCTTCCACCCATCCGGCAAGAAAATTCTCTTCTGTAGCAACCACCATACCGGAGGATTCCCTTTCAATCTCTTCATGATCGACACGGATGGGAATCAATTGGAACAAGTTACTTTTGATCAAGCATTTGACTCTTTCCCCATGTTTTCCCCGGATGGAAAGCGTCTTGTGTTTGCTTCGAACCGGAACAACGGCCGAACGCGCAGCACGAACTTGTTTGTAGCAGATTGGTTGGACTGATCTCTATGGCTATTTATGCACTGAACAAGCCTTTCGGAGTGTTGAGTCAATTCAGCGACGAAGGAGCGCGTGCTGGATGGGGCTCTTTGTCCCTTGGGCTGACCAAGGACACCTACGCTATTGGAAGGTTGGATGCAGACAGCGAGGGCCTATTGTTGCTGAGCGATGAGCGGGAGATGAACGGAAAACTCCTCAACCCTCAGCGTCCACATAGCCGAACCTATTGGGTTCAGGTGGAAGGAACACCAACAGATGAAAAATTGAAGCGTTTGGGGCAACCCCTCGAGCTTCGGATCCAGGGAAAGGCCTTTCGTACCCGGCCATGTGAAGTGTTCACCATCGAAGAAGCTGATGGCATTCCACCGCGAAACCCTCCTATTCGGATGCGTAAATCCATTCCTACGGCATGGATCGGCATGGTTCTGCATGAAGGAAAGAACCGGCAGGTGCGAAGGATGACAGCTGCCGTGGGAATGCCCACCCTTCGATTGATCCGGGCTGCATGGGGTCCCTTGACGCTAAGGGACCTTGGGCTAGTTCCCGGGGAGGTTCGCTTGTTGACAGAATGGGAGCGAAATCAATTGTTGAAGACATGAGGGCTTTGTTTCGGACTTGGGTGGCACTGGTTTGGTCTGTGGTTTGCTGTGCCATAGGACTGGTGGTGCTTTATGGCAAGCGAAGCGCCTCAGGGTGGGTACTTCACCGGATTGGCGGGATACTGTGGAGCCAGAATTTGTTGCGTTGGGTCAGTTCCCAGCCTCTGGAGATTCAGGGACCAGAGGGGATTCCTGCCACCGAATGGTTTCCCAAACGGGCCATCTACATCGGCAATCACGTCAGCCAATTGGACATCAATGCTGTTTTTGGAGCCATTCCCCACCCGGTGGTATTCCTAGCCAAGGAATCGATTCGACGCATCCCATTGCTCGGTGCCGTGAACGCACGTGCAGGAACGGTTTTTGTCGAGCGAGGCAACAAGGAAAGCGCGATTCGCGCGGCACAGGCACTGCTGCGGACTTTGGATCAGGGCAAGGTGGTGTTCGTTTTTCCTGAAGGGACGCGGTCAACTGACGGCACGTTGCAGCCTTTCAAGTCGGGGGCATTTCATCTGGCCTTGCAAGCAGGCGTTCCCATCGTTCCGATTCACATCGATGGCACTTTTGAGATGTTGCCCAAGGGCAGGCTCTGGATTCGGAAGGGGCGGGTGCGCGTGAGGGTGGGGGTTCCCTTGGAGGCGCCCCCTGGAGATGGGGGGAATCGGGTGGAGCAATGGACGTCCATGGGGCAAGCTGCGGTTCAGGATTTGGCTTGCGAAGCCTGAGCCAAGTTCCGCGCGCAGATCCAGCCTTCCCGAATGGCACGGGCTGCGTCGATTTTGTGGGCATCTCGTGCACCGCCAATCACGTGGACCCGGGTATTTGATGGCCAAACAAAGCTGGAAGGGGAATGGGAAATTTGGCCTATGCACACCACCACGTGGTCCACAGCCGCCAACTGGACCTGTCCTTGGGCGTCGAGGTAATGCAGGCCCGCATCATCCACCCGCAAATACGTTACCCCCGGCTCCCACCCGATTCCGCGTTGGCGCATCGTCGCGCGATGAATCCAACCGGTGGTCTTCCCCAACCCCTCCCCCAACTTGCCTGGACTGCGCTGAAACAGGGTCACGGACCGCCGGGGAATGCGGGCGGAAGGAGGCACCAAGGCACCAGGAGCAGCCAAGGTCTGGTCCACGCCCCAGACGGAATGGAATCCCGCACCATCCGCGTCATGGGTCAAAAAATCTGCGACATCGATTCCGATGCCTCCCGCCCCCAAAACCGCAACCCGATCCCCCACAGCAACCTTCCCTTGGAGCAATTCTGTGTAGCCCAACACCTTTGGATGATCGCTCCCCTCAATTTCCAAGGGACGGGGACGAATCCCCGCGGCCCACACCACGTCATCAAATGAATTCTCTTCCTCGGAAATGGACTCCCAAGGAGTGTTCCAACGACAGTTGACCCCAGCGTTTTCAAGCCGATTCAGGAAATAGCGAATGGTATGATGAAAGTCGGATTTTCCGGGAATTTTTTGTGCCAACAAAAACTGTCCCCCTGGCTCGGGGGCAGCGTCAAAAAGGGTAACGTCATGTCCCCACGCTGCAGCTTCAGCGGCACAGGAAAGACCTGCTGGGCCAGCGCCAATCACTGCCACCCGCCGGCGCTGATCCTTCGGCAACACCACAGGACGGTCGTACACATGTTCCCATCCCGCCCGAGGATTCACCAAGCAAGATGCGGTCTTGCCTGTGAAAACATGGTCCAAGCATGACTGATTGCATCCGATGCAGGTGTTGATTTCCTGAGGACGACCTGCCTTTGCTTTTCGGACCAAATTCGGATCAGCCAAGAAAGGTCTTGCCATGGAAACCATATCAGCATCACCGGACTGAAGCACTTGCTCGCATTGTTCCGGCGATTGAAAGCGGTTTGAAGTAACCACCGGAACACCCACGTGAGACCGAAGTTGTGCCGAAGCAAAGGCGAACGCCCCCGGCGGAACCAGAGTGGCGATGGTCGGTACCCGGCTTTCATGCCAGCCTATTCCTGTATTGAATACCTGAACCCCCGCCTCCTGCAAAGCCTCTGCAGTTCGCAATACATCCTGCCAAGGGCTACCGTTTGGAACCAGATCTAACAGGCTAATCCGAAACATGAGCAAGAAATCCCTACCAACAACCGCACGGGTATTGCGAACAATCTCCACGGCCATCCGCATTCGGTTCTCGGCACTCCCCCCCCAAGCATCGACTCGCAGGTTGGACGCCGGACTCAAAAACTGGTTGATGAGATAGCCTTCAGAGCCCATGATTTCGACCCCGTCATAGCCGGCCTTTTGCGCCCAAAGAGCAGCCTCTGCGAAATCGGAGATGGTTCGCCGGATGCCCCTAGGTCGGAGAGCCCGAGGTTTGAAACGGTTAATGGGAGACTTGACCGAAGAGGCGGAGACACACCAAGGTTGAAAACTGCTCCTCCCACCATGCAGCAGTTGCATCAAAATCCGGCCACCCGCCTCATGCACCGCCTCGGTGATGGCCCGGTGCTTCCGAGCGTGGTGGGCCATGCTCATGCGCGCGCCTCCTGGGAACAAAGTACCCTCCAAGTTGGGGGAATGCCCACCCGAGACCATGAGCCCAACTCCGCCTTCCGCGCGTTCAGCATAAAACTGCGCCAAATACGCTGCCCCCCTTCGATGCTCTTCCCACCCGAGGTGCATACTCCCCATCAAAATCCGGTTGGGTACCTCGAAAGCCCCCAAATTCAGTGGCGAAAACAAATGTGGATAGCGTTCTGACATCCTGCTAACAATTCATTCAAATTCTC
Source organism: uncultured Comamonadaceae bacterium (assembly GCA_964405405.1). Lineage (GTDB taxonomy): Bacteria > Bacteroidota > Bacteroidia > Flavobacteriales_D > Sanyastnellaceae > CAMCYM01. Next base: position 43,658 of record CAYONT010000002.1, read on the forward strand.
GAAAACGGTCCACGAAGTCGTCTCGCTTCTTCTTGCTGGCAAAATACTGATACAAGAACTTCTCACCATTCTCGCCCTTTGCTCGTCGGTCATCCGCTTTGAGGTCGAGCAAAGCATCGCGGAAGGCGAAGTCCGGTGTGCTAATGTTCATCACCCCGATTTTGTATTCAAAGAAGTACCAGTTTTGTTCGTCCCCGTGGAGGTACAACCGAAACACATCTCCACTTCGCGAGGGAACAAACTCCAATTTGCCCGGAATCTGGAGAAATGGCTGTTGGTTCCCCATCAACACCAGACCCAGTCCTCCCACTGAGGCAAAAGCATCTTCCGTTGGGTCCCAAAACAATTGCACCCCCGTCAACAACACCGTGTGCTGCAGCTCCTTGGGGATTTTCCTGAATTGGCCGGCCAAACCCAGATCACGCATGGCTTCCGTTGCAGCCTCCTCCCCCATCCAATGCCGGAGATCAGCATCAAATCCAGAAGCGAATAAATCTACAGGCGCGACCCCTTGCCATCCAGGAAAAGCCGCCACCAGTTTTCCAGACAACTTATCATCCCAGAGGAAATCCAGCGCCAGAGAACCCTTCATTCGCATGATTCCTTCCCCATCTACCCAAGATTGTCCAACAAAATCAGCCTCTAAGAGTCCCCAGTCCAAAGGCCAATCCGCTACGCCATGGCTCCTGACCTCACAGGTCTCTGTCGAGATTTCGACCCAATTTGCCGTGGCGGTATTGTCTACATACCAATCCTCCGGCGCCACCAAAAATCGCTTGGCAACACCATCAAACTTGAGCCATCCAGATACGGGCATCAAGGGTTTGTCCGAGAGTTCTTGCCGGACGGAGAAAAAGGCAGGAAATGCGCCAAAAGGTGCATCCCTTGACACCATGACCCCCAAATTGAGCACTTCCCCCAACAATCCCCGGGGTTCCTCCAAGATGGGAATAGCAATGTCTTGAGGATCAATGGGAGCAGTGAACTGAATCCAATTCCGCTCGAAACCACCGCAAGCCTGCGATGGTTGGGTCAACCCATCAAAAACCAAATGAGGCTGGTCTGCGCGCAGCGTGAATTCCCCCTGGAATGAAAACGCCGGTCCCAATCGAAACCCTTGTTCCACCGGAATAGAACCCGATCCGACTGAAACACCGTTGGCTTCCGGACCGAGATTCGAAACCTGCAAGGGGGATTTCCGCCCGGCCGCATCTTGATACATCAACTTCCCGTTCGCCTGGTATCCACTGGCTCCTGAAATATGAACACTTGCATCAAAAACACGGTGGTACTGGGCAATCCGATCCGCATACACCACCGCTTGGCGCAACGTATCCATGGCCGCTGCCCGCCGGATCACGACCTCCCCCTGGTCGGGCAAAATCGCTGCATCCGCCACAGGAATTTGCTTCACTCCGCGGCAATGCAAGACCTCTTCATCCACATCGAATGCGATTTCGGGGCTCAAAAAACGCAGGCTCTGCTGTTGTGGATGATCGGATTGAACATTGAAGTCGGCGTCGCTCAGGAGCTCGATGCCCGACTCCTCCGCGGCTTGGGGTCGATCCGACACCAGCACAACGTCATTCGGATCCATTTCCCACCGGAATCGATCCATGTAAGCATGGTATTGGTTCATCGGGAAGTCCACACGGGTTTCGCCTGCATGGCTGCTGAACTCGCCTATTTTCAAGGCCAAATCAACCACAGCCCGCACGGAATCCGCTTCGAACATGACACGGTTGTCCGCACCACCCCGGAGGACAAACTGAAGGGTATCCGCCAGGATCCGTTCATGTCCCCATTCCATGCGCTGGGAGGCGAGGCTTGCTTGCCCCAAATCACCTCCACCCTTTGCCCACATCCCCGCCGCCGAAAGTGCCAACTCTCCTCGGAATGCAAATTCCCCTCCAAAGGCATCGAGGGAATCACGTCTCGTATGGACATGCCATTCTCCTGCCTGCGCCAGCAATCGGGTTTCTACTTGCTGCGCAAACACCTGCGGCACATTCTCACTGGAAGACGCCTGATTCGCAAAAACGGTGGCTTTTCCCAAGGTCGAATCGGGTAGAAACAACCAATCCTCGCTGTCCGCCGTAGCCGTTCTAAAATCAACGGTTCCCCTGCCCCGCAAACCCTGAAAATCCAACTGGACACGTTCTGTGAATTGCGCCAACCCCCCATACAAAGGCGCACCTGACGGAGGTGTCTCACTTCGAATCCCCAAGGACCGATCAGGCATCCACTGCAAGGGCAGGTCTAAATCAGGGAAGATACCTCCTGAGTGCAACGTTCCGGTCAATCGCAAATCTTCCGGACCGAATTGATCCAACGATTTAAAAACAAAAGGCTCCACCTCGTAATAGAACTTTTCCCGGACGTAAGCTCCCCCTTGGACATGGGGTTGGTCATAATAAACATAGGACGGGGCCGCACTGGTGAAGATGGGGAACTGTGGATGTTCTTTGCTCCTCCTCCCCGATTTGTTGGTGGGGTGATCAATTTGAATGGTCCCGGTGATCTCCTCCAATTGACTCAGAATTCGTTGCTTAACGGGGTTGCCATAAGCGTCCAACTTATCGGGATCATTCACTGAGATCTGAACCGACTCTACCCGGTTCAATTGCACCGTAAACTGATCATAATCAAAAACAAAACCTGCCCCTTTGAAGTCAAAATTGCCTGCACGGATCCTGCCGTCAAAATGGAAATTGAGGCCCTCACCTATTTCAAGTGAATGGTCGTTGGGAAGGAACTGTACGTCCTGCTCCGTGCTCACCTGAATCGCACCAACCGAAGGAAACTTCAACCGACCGTTGAGAAGGCTCATGCGGGCTTGTACACCATCCCTTCCATCGCTCGCGAAAAGCAACAAGTCGTAGTCCTTCCGTCCTGCATTGTAGTGGAGGTAATCTTGAACTTTGGGGAGTGCGAGACACGATCGTTCTTCCAAATCCAATTGAAGAAACCCTTTGCGCGCCAAATCAATAAGCACCAAACGAGCTTGTACCTCTGACAGCCTCAAATACGAGGCATAGTCTTGGGTGGTGAATGCCATCGAACTCCTTCCCTGCAGAAACTTGTTCAATTCCACCAGTGGATGCAAATCCTCAATGCCCCGCATGGACTCGTACGCAGGTTTGGAGAAGAACTTCCTACTCGCAAATCGCCCTGAACGTGCCGTCATGCCCGGCAAGGGCCCCATGAGAACTTCGGGAGACCCCATCACCCAAGAAATGGCATCTACCTCCAAGTCCATGGCATGGTAGGTGTCCACAAACGGCTGCATGCCCACTCCCTCCTCATCTCTGTATGCTGAAATCCGCTTTGACTTTCGTTCAAAGCGAAATTGCAGATCGGGATGGTGTATGCTTCCGTCTTCCCACTTCAATTCCCAAGCGACATGGTTCGCTTGAATGCCCCGATCCTGAAACTCAAAAGTCAAGGCTTGACAACTCATAAAAAGGGTGTCATTCCGGTAAATTGTCAATCTGGCTTTTTCCTCAGGACTACCAAAGCCCGTCAAGGCTGATCCGGCCAAACGCACCCCTCCTTCAAAGTTCATTCCGGGTTCGATGTCCTTGAGGAAAACCCTTTGAAGCGAGGATTCAAACCGCGGATAGCTGGGGGCCGCCCCGGGAGCACGGGAGTGTAGCTTGTCCACCACCCTTCCCGGCAAAGGTTCAGAAAAGAGTCCAGAGTGAAGAACGGCTTCAGGTGCCTCCCAGCTGGCTGAAAGGAACCTCAATTCGCCTTTCTTCAAAAGTGCATAAGTCTCGGTCCCACGCATTCCTTCATCCCCCCACTCCACTCTCCCACCTGTCCATTCCAACCGTTCTGTCCCAACGTTCCAGCGTGCGCGGATGCCCTGTACCACCGATGAATCGACCTCATGGATTCCCAGCAACATACCATTCTCCCACTTAACAAAAGGGATGGAATCCCACCCCCACTGGGGAGCGGCCCCAAGGACTTGCCACTTTCCCCAAGGTCCTTCACCAAGCAATCCCGAGCCGATTAACCCAGGGCTCATCCTCAAGAAGGACCCCAATGTTCGTTGAAAACGTTGACTTTCCGCCATTTTTCCGACCATTCGGTGCCACTCCACCCAAGATTCCTCTTGGGGATTCTCGAGCAACACGGCCACTGACTTCAAATAACCCAACCCCCCCGATTGTGCATCCAGGGGTATGGCCTTCATCTTCCCTACGAATGCATCGATGGTGTCCACCTTGCCTGGACTACAACGTGGGGATTGAACCCACTCTCTAAGGGTTTTGTCCACCCACCTCGCACCTGTCGGGTCCGATTCACCTACCCATTTTGACCATGCATCCAACCGAACACCTACATCTGCTGAATCAGATTGAGCATACAAGGCATTGCACCATCCCCCCAACCACCCAACGACCAAGCCTCCTATCGCTGGAGCAAACAATTTCCACTTCATGATGCGCTGGGTTTGGTCCAAACCACAGATGCCCATTCTCCACGACCCAACGTTCGTTCGTGATTCCAGCCAAAATGACGCGCCCGTTCGGCCAACAAGGGAACATCTTCCGGAAAAAAACCGCTCATCACGGCGGTTCCACCCGGCTTCAAAACCCAATCATACACATCCCAATCATTCGCAAGAACATTGCGATTGATGTTTGCAAGTAGCAAATCAAAACGAACTTTCAATTCTTCCAAAACTTCAGCACCTCCCAATCGGACTTCCACGCCATTATGGCCACTTTCCATTCCGTTCAATGCCAAGTTCGAGACCGTATTCTCAAAAGACCATGGATCAATGTCCACTGCCCAAACCTCCCGTGCTCCCAATTTCTTGGCTGCGATGGCAAGCACGCCTGTCCCACAGCCCATGTCAAGAACCCGCTGGGCTTTGCACGGAATGTCCAAGAGGTTGCGTAACATCATCCATGTGGTGGGGTGATGACCGGTACCGAAAGACATCTGGGGTTGAATCACCAAGTCAAGACCCTGCGCTGGAGCATCATGAAAGGGGGCCCTCATATAGGCCAAACCCTCCACATCAATTGGCTCATAGGCAGCTTCCCAGGTGGCATTCCAGTTTTCACCCTCCACCCGCTCTTCTCGAATATCAACATGTACACCACCCTCCAGTGCCTGAATCTGCGCGATACATTGAGAAAGTGCTTCCCTAGAAATTCCATCCCAAGGACCATGGGCCACCACCCCGCCATCGTCTGGCTCAAAGGTGTCGAATCCCAATTCACACAACCAAACCACTGCTACTTCACGCGCTGGCAAAACCGGATCCAGCCTCAAATCAAGCTTTAAGTAGGAAGTCATGCGGAAAGATTCAATCCCATTCGTTCAAAGGCCACTTGGTCCGCAACGCGGATGATGGTTGAAAAAGTATCTGGATGCAGGGATGCTCCACCAATCAGACCGCCATCCACATCCTTTTGACGAAGTAACTCCTCTGCGTTGCCAGGATTGAGCGAACCGCCGTATAAAATGGGCACATCCTCGGCGGCCTCCTCCCCCCAAGCGGCAGCCAGACCCGCACGAACGGACAGGTGCATCTCTTGGGCCTGAACTGGGGTGGCCGTCAATCCCGTACCAATGGCCCAAATCGGCTCATAAGCCACTACCACCCTACCCCGAGCATCCGGGGCGACATGCGTCAACCCCGATTTGATCTGCTCCAAAACCCGCTCCTGGTGAACCTCCGCTTGCCGCTCCTCGAGTGTTTCTCCACAACAGAGGATGACTTGGAGTCCTGCCTCCAAAGCCCGTTGCACCTTCTCCGACACCCGGACATCGCTCTCGCCGAACAACGAACGACGTTCGCTGTGACCGATGATCACTGCCTCTCCTCCCGCATCACGAACCATCTCGGCCGTACATTCTCCGGTGAATGCCCCCTCTCCATGTGCACTGCATTGTTGCGCGGACCAGTGAATCCGCCTGCCCGCGCGGGGCGCATGAGCCAGGGGGGCGAGAGCGGTCAAGGGTGGTGCAATCCACACTTCTGCCCCATGTCCCAGGTTGCTTGGAAAACTTGTTTGCAACGCTTCTACAAATGCATGGCCATCGTTGATGAACTTGTTGCTTTTCCAGTTCCCAGCAATCAGGATTCGCCTGAATTTTGTCGGATTCGATACCATGGCCTTTTTCGGATTGTTGAAGGCCAAAGTTCGTGAATCGCAGAGATGAATCAGGATCCCATAGACGAGGAGCAAGAAGTTATGTTGAAGGCCCGTTCCGTGCTCAAGGCACATTGGGGATTCGACGATTTCAGGGATTACCAACTGGGGCCGGTTCGAGACTTGGCCTCAGGAAGAAATGTCGTGGCTGTCCTTCCCACCGGCGGTGGGAAAACGATTTGCTACCAGGTCCCAGCCTTGGTTCGGGGGGGGCTGTGCATCGTGGTCTCACCACTGATCGCTTTGATGAAAGACCAAATCGACGGACTGAGAAGAAAAGGCATTCGGTGTGAGGCCATCGTATCGGGCGGAGCAGAAGGGGATGCTGAGCGGGCACTGGACAATGCAGCCACAGGGGCGCTTCAGTTTCTTTACATCTCCCCCGAACGCATCCAGCACCCCTTGTTTCAGGCACGGGTAGGAAACTTGCCCATCCGGACCATTGCGGTCGATGAGGCACATTGTATTTCCCAGTGGGGGCATGACTTCCGTCCAGCCTACCGGAACATCCAAACGCTCCGTCAGTGGGCCCCAAATGCGGTGTGGGGAGCTTTCACTGCCACCGCCACCCCCGAGGTTTTTGAGGACATCGGTACCCAGTTGAGGCTATTGGATGCACAACGCCACCGGTCTCCGATGCGCAGATCGAATTTGGCTTATGCCGTGGTGACCACAGGTGATCCTGAAACCCAACTGCTCCGAACGGCCTTGTCCCTGCCCGGTTCTGGGTTGGTCTATGTAGGCACCCGCATGGAAGCAGAGAAATGGGCTGACCGGTTGACCAAGGCAGGCCTCAGTACCTCGGCCTTCCATGCTGGGCTCTCCTCACAAGAGAAACAAAGTCGACAGCGAGATTGGGTTTCAGGCAAGCTCCAAGTGATGGCCTGCACCAGTGCTTTCGGTATGGGGATCGACAAGCCCAATGTGAGGTGGGTGCTCCATGCCCATGTTCCTCTGGATTTGGAGAGTTATGTCCAAGAGGCAGGCAGAGCCGGAAGGGATGGCGCCCATGCGGATTGCATCTTGTTTGCATCTCCAGCGGCCTGCGCTCAATCGTCAAGGCGATTGGCCCGGCGGTTTCCGGCGGAATCGCTCATTCGAAAGGTCTATCAAGCCTTGGCTGACGCTGGTTCAGTAGCCATTGGAGACCTGCCAACAGAGGAAACCCAATTCGATGCCCAAGCTTGGGCGCTGCGGAAAGGAGAGCGAGCGGATGAAGTCAAGTCAGCGTTGACGCTTCTCGATCAATCGGGCTGGGTCAGCATCCGCCAAATGCCAAAGGATCAAGTCACTTGGCAATGGCTTGCTACCCCCATGCAATTGCAGCGATACATCGATTCTGGAGGGGCTGGAGGTGCTCTTTTGGATACCATGTTGCGTTCCCCACGAGCCTTTGTTCAACCAGAGGAGGCTGCTCTGAAGAAATGGTCCGCCCAGCTGAATCTCCAGCGGGAGGACATCGAAAAATGGTTGGCCCAATGGGACCGCCAAGGAATGATCAACCTCGAATCAGGAAGTTCTCCATGGTCCATTCAATGGCTCTCCCCCAGAATGCCATCACAGCATCTGAAGATGCCACAAGCACTCTACAGTGACCGACGCACACAACTGGAATCGAAATGGCAGGACATGCAAGATTACATCCAGCACAGGTCCTGCCGATCATTGCAAATTGATCGCTACTTTGGAGACAAGGATGATGGTATGATGCGTTGTGGTGTGTGTGACTGCTGCCAGTCACATTCCTGGAATTGGAAGCAGTGGATTCAAGAACAGATTCCCGAATCCGGTATCAACGGAGAAGCCCTGCTCGCCTCATGTCCTCCCGCCCTGCGCGATCATGCAGTCCTGAGGTTGAAAGAAATGCGCGACAAGGGGGTAATCTACACCATGCGCAACACGGTGTTCCTATCCTAGTGGAATGCCCACGGATTACCTTTGGACCCTATTGATTGTTTATCCCCATGCACAAGGTTCGGATCAAGAGAGGCAAAGAAGGCAGTTTGGCCCGCAAACATCCTTGGGTTTTTAGCGGTGCCTTGACCCCCTTGGAGATCAAGCCGGAAGATGGCGATTGGGTAGAAATTCAAGATCAAACAGGGCGCATCCTAGGATTTGGACATTTTTCAGCAGACAAGACCATTGCAGTTCGGGTCCTTTCCTTTTCCCGCCACACACCTGATCAAAATTGGTGGAATGCCAGGTTTTCCAATGCTCTGCAATGGAGAACCCGTTTGGGCTTGCACACAAATAACAGCACGTCCACCTTCCGTTGGATCCATGGAGAAGGCGATGGATTGCCTGGTTTGATTGTAGACTGCTATTCAGGCGTAGCTGTGGTTCAATTTCACACCACCGGGATGGCACGATGCGCTGATGCCATTCTCCAGGCAATGCGGGAAGCGATGGGAGATGCTCTCCTTTGCGTTTACAACAAAAGCGCAAAACTAGCGGAGGGCACAAACCATGGGCCCAGTGAGGACGGCGTCCTTTGGGGTGAACTGCCCGAAGTGGTTTGGGGTTGGGAACACGGACACCGGTTCATCATCGATTTGGTACAAGGTCAGAAGACGGGCTTTTTCATTGACCAAAGGGACAACCGCTCGATCGTAGGTGGTCTTTGTCGAGACGCGACGGTTTTGAATGCCTTCAGCTATACTGGCGGCTTCAGCGTGGCTGCACTGGCTGGTGGAGCCAGCCGTGTAGATAGTTTAGACAGTTCGCTCAGGGCGCTTGAAATCGCCCATGAAAATGTCCTATCTAATGGATTCCATGCCGGTAAGCACCGCAAGATTCAAAAAGACGCCATGCATTTCGTCAAGGGCGACCTTTCCGAATACGACTGTGTCATTCTGGATCCTCCTGCCTTCGCGAAACGCATGGGAGCCCGACACGCTGCGGTTCAAGGTTACAAGCGGCTCAACGCACATGCCATGCAGGGAATGAAGGCAGGAAGCATCTTGGCAACCTTTTCTTGTTCCCAAGCAGTGGATGAGTCCATGTTTTACAACACCCTCGTGGCCGCCGCAATCGAAGCACAACGCGATGTACGGGTGCTCCACAAACTACACCAACCCCCAGACCACCCCGTAGGCATTTTTCATGCGGAGGGTGCATATCTCAAAGGGCTTGTGCTGGCGATAAACTGAAAATTCTCGAGGGTTGGTTCTTGCTACGTTCCCGGAGAATCAAGGGGAAAGTCTCGTGATTTTCCATGCTCCGTCTGACTGAAGAGCATACTCCCAACGATCATGAAGTCGATTGGGACGTCCTTGCCAGAATTCAATGCTCTGCACAGACAGCACAAAGCCTCCCCAGTGAGGGGGGCGGGGAATGACGGTCAGCCCCGTGAATTGTTCCTCCCACTTTTGGCGGCTAGACTCCCAATCCATTTCGTCCGGTATGATCTCGCTTTGAGAAGACATCCAAGCCCCCAACTGGCTTTCTCGGGGTCTGCTCGCAAAATACTGGTCACTGTCAACCTCGGACAATTTGTGAACAACCCCGCGTACCCGAACCTGTCGCTCTAGTTCTTTCCAGAAAAAGGTAGCTGAAGCTTTGGGATGGTCCATCAGGTTCCTTCCTTTCTCCGATTGGTAGTTTGTGAAGAACCGAATTCCGTCCGCACCCAAACCACGCGCCAACACCACCCTACCTATGGGAAAACCGAGGGCGTCCAGGGTACTGAGCACCATAGCTTGAAAGTCATCACCGACCATGCGCTCGGCCACTTCCAGCCAATCCTGGAGAAGTTCAATGGGAGAATCCGTCAAATCAGAGCGATTCAGGGCACCCTGGTCGTATTGCTTTCTTCCTTGTTCTAGGGGATTCTGTGGGGTCTTCATGGACAATAGGCTTCCGTATAATCAACGTCATTTCATTCAAATGCAACTCTTTGTCATGGTATTCGTAGAGGAGGCCCAAACATACTCCCATGCGCAATCTCATAGTGAGTTACAAAAAACTCCCGGAGCCCATCCGAGAAACCTTGTTGAAGATGTTTCCCAATGGATATGAGGATGAGGCTTTTGAGTTTGAAATCCCGCATAGAAAGATGATCTGCAAGGCCATCCGGGTTTCGATTGAAGGCGTGAACTATGTGATCAAGTTGGATCAATGGCACAAGCACACCGATTATCTCTTGGATGACGATTGGTGAAGACCACGCCTTGAGCAACCCTTTCGAACCTCAAAGGGACGTCGCACGCAAGGTTTGCTCCCAAAGGATTTCTCCTGCCGTGTTGTGCATCACGACACGCATGATACGGTCCTTGCGTGGGCCTGAAAACTCCAAGGTGGTATAGTTACGAACCCCAATCATGGAACCCGGAACCCGAAGTGTGTTGGGCTCCTCTGTGTGGTCATAGCTTGTACTGGTCAAGGGACTGCAGGTGATGTCATGAACCCAATGACCATTGGGCAGTTGCATGGAAGTCATCTCAGAATTGTGACGATCCCCAGTCAGAAAAATCACCCCCTTGATATTCTCTGCTGCAATTCGGTCCAGCAATTCCCTGCGCTCTTCAGGGAATTGGGCGAAGTTCTCGTAGATGGCGGCGTCTGAGAGCATTTGGCCTCCGACTGCCACCAGTTTAAAAGGTGCCCTGCTGCGCTTCAAGGAAGCAATCAACCAATCCATCTGTTCATCTCCAAGAACCTGAGGAACATCCGTTTTCACGTCGTGGTTTACCCTGTGGGAGCGGTTGTCCAAAAGGAACATATCCACATCATTGAATCGATATTGGGTAGTGATTCCCTCAGATGCACCAGGCAAACCATAACTGGGATTGAACCAAAAGGACTCGAAAGCCTGCTGCGCCCAATCCTTGTGGATCCAAGAACCATCACAATCGTTGGGACCAAAATCATGGTCGTCCCAGATGGCCAAATGAGGACAAGCCACGAGCAAGTCCTGAATTTCCGGCAAGGCCCTAACATGTTGATAGCGATGCGCGTATCCTGAAGGGCTACCAAAGTCTACTTCCCGCAGGTAAATGTTGTCTCCCAACCAAAGCATGAGGTCTGCCCCCTCAGCAGCCATGCTTTCAAAGATTTCATATTCGCCACCATACGGTTTCCCGGGCCGGTCATACGCATCTTCGTTGATGAAGGCGCAACTCCCGGTCATCAACTTAAACGGGGGGGGATCGGTTCGAAAATCCCAGAGCACTTGGGTTTGAAAAAACAAGGTGTCGCTCACTACTTGGTTCTCTGAAACGAAGAGTGCCCAATAGGACGTCCCGGGCTCCAATTCAGGAATCTCCACATGCAGGGCATTGAACCTGGCTTGGTCGCTGCGCACAGCCACAGAAGCGCCTTGGGGTTCCCCTCGCTTCCCGTAAACCACCTCGTATCCTACATCTGGCAGTGGGGCCTGTGCCCAGATTCTCGCTGATCGCAGCTCTGTGGGGCCGAGCATGGGAGAGCCTATAAGCGGGACGGCCGAAGGGCGAGCCATGGGATGGCCCACCAGGATGCGCTTGCTCCTGGGCACCCAACAGCCCGTCGTGGTGCCAGTGACCAAGACGACCAGCACCAGGCCCCTAGAAATGCTTGACAAGGCGGATAAGGTCCGATTCATGCTGCGAAGTTACAGGCATCCGATGGGGGACTGAAACCAAAAAGGGTAACAAAAAAAGAGGAACCCGAAGGTTCCTCTTTTGTATTGTGCGTCCGAACAGAGGTTCGTCAAAAACGACCCGATCAGCGGGTTACAACGATGTTACGGGCATCCGAGAAGTTCTTGTGCTTCACGGAAACCGTGTAGTTGCCTGCGGCCAAACCATGCTCAACTACGATGCGGTTTCCACCGACGATGTTCTCTTGAGCAATTTCACGAGCCAAGACAACCTTACCCGACATGTCCGTAGCCTCCAGAACGATGTTCTCACCACCCAACATCAATTCACGATCAAATTTGATGCTGAACGTGGTTTCGAAAACGGGGTTTGGGAACACGCTCCACTCCGTGGTAGCATCTACGTTCGACAGACCAGCAGAAGGTCCGTTGTTGCTCTGGCCAGCGCAAGAGCCATCGTTGTAGGTAGCAGCGGGGTTGAAGTTGGCTGCGGTTGCATTGGTGCATCCGAAGACCTGAGCATTCGTGGTGGTGAAGGTCAGGTCGTAAGCACGCCATGCAGCGCCCTCAGCATCCCATCCTTGCAAGTTCAGAACACCGGTAGCGGTTCCCGTGGTGGTCAATTGCATGAGCAGAACCCGGTTTCCAGCTTCAGCGACTGCTTGAACGTCCGTAGGAACAACGAACCAAGCGCCATCCGTAACCGTCAACTCGCTTCCGTTCAGGAAGTTGTTGTAATCAATTCCAACCGTCCACAAGTTGTTGTTGGTGCTGTTCTCAGCTCCGATGGTCACCCAAGAGTCGTAAGCCAAAGATCCGTCCAAAGCCACGATGTTCTCGTTCACATCCAAGGAGGAGAAGCTTCCGTATTGGTGTTGGAAGAAGTTCGTTGTGGTCGCGAGGCTCAGTACGTGTGATCCGTCTGCGAAGACGGCGTGGAGTGAGTGCTCATTTGAAGGAAGCACGGCGTAAACGCGGTACGTGTTTCCTGCAACCTGGCCGCCGTTGTTTACGGCTTCGACGACCAGCTCAACGTTGCTTGCGCTTGCTCCAAATCCGAGGAGCAATGCGGCTGCCAGTGTGAAAAGGTTCTTCATGATGGTGTTGTTTGATGTTTCTGATTAATCCCTGTTTGAACATACGCCGATAAAGATAAGACGAGTCTTCCGAAATTCCCAAGAAAAGTTCTTCGAAGTTAACGAAAAATTCATAGACGGATGGATATATCCTCCCGACCAGTTGTTTGTTGCGCTCCTCCAATGCAATACGGACTGCAGCAAATGCCTGACCTCGAACGCTCCCTGCAAGAGGCAAGCAATAGGGTCTGGGTGGGTTGCGCGGAGCATCTTACGGACTTCGTTTGGTTTGGACAATATAGCAAAGAAAACCATGCGCCGCTTTGTGGCATTTAAAGTTCTTCACGAGCACCCTGTGGATAGCATTGCGCTTCACCTGCCTAAATTCGCGGCATGGTGTCCCCTACCCTTGCCCCGCGTTCCCTCAGACATTATGTCGCTGGGGAATGGATTTCTTCCAACCCAGAACATGCTACGCTTCTGTCCGATGCCTCCACCGGCCAGCCGCTTGCATTGGCTTCCACGGAAGGAATTGATATGGCAGCGTTGTTTCGACATGCCCGGGAAGTGGGAAATCCCGCTTTGAGAAAGCTCACCTTTCATGAGCGCGGAAGGAGACTCAAAGCCCTGGCACTCTATCTCCAAGAGCGGAAAGAAGTCTTCTACGAAGCCAGTTGGGCCACGGGTGCGACCCGGGCTGATGCTTGGATTGACATTGAGGGAGGCATAGGCAACCTCTTTAGCTATGCCAGTTTGCGAAGGAAGTTCCCCGACTCCCCTTTCGCCATCGATGGGGACCCCATTGCACTCGGGAAGCAGGGTTCCTTCGCGGGTCACCACCTCCTGGTCCCGAAAGAAGGATGCGCCGTACATATTAATGCCTTCAACTTTCCCGTTTGGGGGATGCTGGAAAAAGTAGCCGTGAATTGGCTTGCGGGGGTTCCTGCCATTGTCAAACCAGCCACGGCCACCAGCTTTTTGACCGAAGTGGTGGCAAAGGCCATCATCGAAAGCGGCATCCTACCGGAAGGAGCTTTGCAATGGATCTGTGGAGACGCACGAGAACTTTTGAGTCATGTGGACGAAAGGGACGTGGTCACCTTCACAGGAAGTGCGGCAACCGGTCAGCGATTGCGGAACCATCCTCGGTTGGTTTCGTTGTCCGTCCCTTTCAACATGGAGGCGGACAGCCTCAATGCGGCCATCTTGGGGGCTCATGTAAAAGAGGGAGATCCGGAGTTTGACCTATTCATTAAGGAACTCCGACGTGAAATCACCATCAAAGCGGGGCAAAAATGTACTGCGGTTCGACGGGCGGTGATCCCCCATCACCTCATCGATGCGGTTCAGCACGCCCTAGTCGCCCAGTTGGAGGGGGTGACGGTCGGTGACCCACGCAGGGAAGGTGTCCGAATGGGGGCGCTCGTGAGCCAGGCTCATCGCGCTGAAGTGGTGCGGCAGTTGGACTTGCTGGCAGCGCAGTCGGATTGGTCCTACCAGGGACCTGAGCGTTTCTTTGCGGATGCGCCTGAGCAGGGTGCCTTCCTGGCTCCGCATCTCTTTCGGGTGGAGGAACCGATGCGCGTTACCGCGTGCCATGAGATCGAGGCTTTCGGTCCCGTTTGCACCTTGATGCCGTACCGAGAAATCGACGAAGCTGTGGCTTTGGCAAAGATGGGACGCGGGTCGTTGGTTTGCTCCATCACGAGCCATCATGCGCCAGAAGTTGTGGAATTTGTGCACGGAGCAGCGCCCATGCATGGGAGAATCTTGGTGCTCGACCGCGATTGCGCCCGGGAGTCAACGGGCCACGGCTCTCCCCTGCCCTCGTTGGTGCATGGCGGACCCGGGCGGGCAGGCGGAGGGGAAGAAATGGGTGGATTGCGCGGGGTCAAACACTACATGCAACGAACTGCCATCCAAGGTTCGCCCACGGTGTTGGGCCAAATCCTGGGCCAATACCAACCCGGCGGTGCGCGGCCAGAATCTCTGGTGCACTTGTTCCGAAAGGAATTCGAGGATTTGGCCATTGGTGACACCATCACCACCCACCGACACACGGTCACCGAAGCGGACATCGTGGCCTTTGCGAATGTGAGCGGCGACCATTTTTATGCGCACGTCGATGCTACCTCGTTGGAGGGAACCCTCTTTGAACGTCGGGTCGCACATGGGTACTACGTGCTGAGCAAGGCCGCAGGGATGTTCGTGGATCCACGCAAAGGACCTGTGCTCCTCAATTATGGAATCGAAGAGGCCAGGTTCACCAAGCCCGTTTACCCCGGGATGACCATTGGAGTTCAATTGACCGTCAAGGAGAAAATCGCACAGGAGCAACGCGAACCCGGGGATGTTCCCAAAGGCATCGTGAAGTTTTATGTTGACGTCACGGATGAGACCGGCGAGTCTGTCGCGATTGCTACCATTTTAACCATGGTACGCATGCGGGAACCAGTGTCATGAGACAGAAGATGTTGGCCGGGCTCGTCGGGATGGTGGGGATGCTCACCACGGGTGCTTCGCTTCCATTGGGAGCGCAGGTGCATGGGCAGGGTGCACCTCATTATCTTGCCCGGGAGGCGGTTCTTGCTGACCTGGATACCCTGCGGGCTTGGGTGCTCGCCGTTCATCCTCAGCCTCATGCGCACGCTGACCCAAAAACCGTTGCTGCTGCCCATGCATCGGTTCAGGCGGCTTGGAACCAGGACTCGGTGACCGCCATTTCGGCGGCCCAGGGAATGACCCGCTTCCTGCGGACCTTCCAGGACGCGCACACTACGCTCCACTTGCCCGGGCTATTGGAAATGAACCGTTCGGATTGGGGTCTGTTGCCCTTTGAAGTTCGGTCTGTTGAAGGCCAAATCATCGTTCAAAGCGACCCCAGCGGCACGTTTCCAGCCGGGGCTGAACTCCGTTCCATCCGAGAACAGGGTGCGTCCGTGGCGCGGCAGTGGGCCCATTCGTTGGCACCGGTGGAAGGGGTAGCGCCCGAGGCGGCAGCCTTGCGGGCGGACCGGCTGTGGAACGATGTGGCGGGATGGGCTTATGGGTTGCCGCCCGGGACCCAAGTACCGGTGGTGGCCACCTGGCAAGGCCAGCGCTTGGAGCGGGAAGTCACCGTCGTTGCTCGGAATCCCCCGAATCGGCGGACCCAGCGAAAGCGGGACCGCCGGGCGCTGGCCTGGTCCATGGGAGCCGACGGCGGTCCCGCCACCCTCACCGTGACCCATTTCCCCTACGCTTCTCCCTCCTTCGAACGGCGCCTCAACCGATTCCTCCGCGCCTGTTCGCAGCGGGACATCTCCGGGGTGGTCCTCGACCTGCGCAACAATCCAGGTGGCTCCGTCCGGACGATGCAGGCATTGCGCGCAGGATTGGGAGGAGATTCGGTGGTTTGGCCTTCAGGCGTGCAAATCCGCCAAACCCCAGAGGGCTGGGCACAAACCGAATGGGCCCGCAAACCCCGAGCGATGCGCCGAACCCAGCGGCACCTCCCCGAGGACGAGTGGGCTGCCTTCACCCAAGGCCTGGCTTCCACCCCACCGGGCGCCCTCTTTGCAATGGAGTTTCGGAAGCCCATGCCACGCGCCCGCCATGCTTTCGATGGCTACTTGGCCGTGCTCATCGATGGAACCACCGCTTCAGCCGCCACCACGCTGGCCGCCTGGCTCAAGCAACGGGACCTGACTTACTTGTTCGGCAGCCCGGCGTTGGGTTCGGCTCTAGGTTCCTTCGGGAATGGCGTGATGCGCACCTTGCCCCGCACAGGATGGCCCGTGATGATTTCCACAGCGGTGTACTACAACCATGCACCGGGGCCTGGCCTGCAACCTTTGGAACCCCACCGCTCCACGGCACCAACCCGGGCCGATTGGGAAGCGGGGCGGGATGCCGTCCACGAAGAAGCGGTCGACCTGTTGAACCGGATCCAAGCGGCACAGGATGGCGAGTAAGCGTTGCTGGGTCTTCGGTTGCGCCTTGCTGATCGGGAGCTTGGGCTCAGCGTGGGCGGGATTCGCGGCGGACACTTTGCCCACCGCGCTTTCCGAGAAGAACCGCCAGTGGGTGCAAGGACTGCTCACGGCGGACGGGGTTCATTGGAGCGTACCCGAAGTTCACCTCCGGCTCGACGCCATCGCTCTCCAGGCGCAACAGTGCCAGTCCGAAGCATCCGAAACCCTGGCCCGGCTGGAAGCGCAAGGGGCTGAGGCCCAAGCGATGAACGGGGTTATCGCACAAAAGACCGCATGCCAAACCGATCGGGATGAGGCATTGCGTGCCTTGGTGCTTCCATCCAGTGCCCAAGCCTTGGAGCAATGGTTGCGTCCCGCCCGGCCCGCCGTGCTCCACTTCGGCATCCACGACCGAATGAAATGCGGTGTTTGCATTCCCAGTGCCTCAGGGCCGATAACCGAACTTCCATGAACGTGTTGCAAGTTGACAAATGGACGTGGGCCCTGCTGGCCGGGCTGGGGTTCATCGGGTGCAAAACGGGGGCACCAGCCACCCGGGTGGCCACGGATTGGGGCTCTCTCCCCTACCACCAACGCGTAGACACTTACATCGGAACGGGGGGGCACGGTCACACGTATCCGGGGGCCACTTCGCCCTTCGGCATGGTCCAACTGAGCCCCGATAGCCGCTTGGATGGATGGGATGGTTGTGGTGGATTCCATGCCGATGACGACACTTTGTTTGGCTTCAGCCATACCCACCTCCAAGGGACTGGTGTCAGCGATTACGGAGACATCTTGGTCATGCCGTGCACCCAGTTCTCTGCAGATGCTGGGCCTTGGCGCAACCGTTACAAGAGTGCTTTCAGCCAAATAGAAGGGGAATCCCACGCGGGCTACCATGCCGTGTACTTGCAGGACCATAAGCTCACAGCTCAACTCACCACCACCCCCCGGGTGGGCATCCACCGCTACATCTTGGATGCCCCGGACACGGTGACTTGGATCGTGGACTTGGCCCACCGGGATGCGCTCCTGCAATACCAAATCGAGCCCATGGACGACAGCACCTTGGTGGGCTTTCGCGTGTCGGACAACTGGGCTCGGGAGCAACATGTGTACTTCGCGATGCGCTTTGACCGCCCCATGGATTGGCAGGATGCCCTCACCGAAATCGAAACCATGGACACGCTGGCAGATGGCACCTTGCAACAGCGGATGACCTTTGTGCCGGTGTTCGCGGCGGGGTTGGGGGTGGTGGATTCCATGGTCATCAGGGTCGCCTTGAGCCCCGTGGACATCGAAGGCGCCTTGGGCAATTTGGCGGCTGAGGCGCCGCACACGGACTTCGACCGCTACGTTCGGGAGAACACCGCACGCTGGGATGATCAGTTGGGACGGGTGGACGTGGAGGTTGCCCCGGGCACCGATCCGGAGCGGGAGCACCGGGTCTTTTACACGGCGTTGTACCATGCTTGTACGACACCGAATTTGGCCTCCGACGTGGATGGCCGTTACCGCGGCATGGACCAACGGATCCACCAACTGGGCCCGGAGGATGGGTTGCATTACACCGTTTTCTCGCTTTGGGATACCTTCCGGGCGTTGCATCCGTTGCTCAATTGGATCGAGCCGGTGCGTTCGCGTGACTTTGTCCGCTCTATGCTTCGGATGTACGATCAAGGTGGGGCCTTGCCGGTTTGGGAGTTGGCTTCGAACGAGACGAATTGCATGATTGGTTACCACAGCGTGCCCGTCATCATGGACGCCGTACGTTGGGGCATAGGAGCCTTCGACCAGACCTTGGCGTGGGAGGCGATGCAGTCTTCCGCCATGGGGACGGGGGGGGGATTGCCTGCTTATCGGGAACTGGGGTTCATCCCTTCTGAACAGGAACACGAGTCGGTATCGAAGACGCTGGAATACGCCTTTGATGACGCGTGCATCGCTTGGTATGGCGCGGCGCTGGGGAAACCCGAGAGCGATCTGTATCGACTGCGCGCCCTGTCCTACCGCAATTTGTACAATTCGGCCACGGGCTTCATTCAGCCGAAGCGCGGAGGGGCTTTTGTGGAGAACTTCGATCCGCGGGAGGTCAATTTTCACTACACCGAGGCGAACGGTTGGCAGTACCATTTCTTCGTGCCCCATGACGTGCCCGGATTGATGGAAGCCATGGGAGGTTCGGACGCATTCCTAGAGCGGTTGCAAGCCATGTTCGGGGCGACATCGGAAACGACGGGAAGAGACCAGGCGGACATCACAGGCTGCATCGGTCAGTACGCCCACGGCAACGAACCGAGCCACCACGTGGCCTACCTTCCCGCTTACGCCGGTAGGCCTGATCTGACAGCTGAATGGGTGACCCGGATTTTAGATTCGCTGTACTGGGATGGTCCGGATGGGCTATCCGGCAACGAGGATTGTGGCCAAATGAGTGCTTGGTATGTCTGGAGTGCGCTCGGTTGTTACCCGGTTGCGCCGGGATCCGGAGAGGTCGTTTTCGGGACGCCTCGGTTTCAAAGGGCCACGGTCCGGCCGAGGGGCGGTCCAGAAACGGTGATCGAGCGAAGGGGGGAAGGAATTTATCCGGTCGGTCTGGCACGGGGTGCGGATCGGAAGCTCGGGGCCGGGGTGGCGGTGCAAGCCCTCCGGGACGGTGGGTTCTGGACTGTAGAGGTCGCACCGCAACCTTCGACTTGGGGGAGGGACCCGGACCACTGGCCTGGCTCAGCCTGGCCCGACGAGGGGTTCGTCGGCGTTCCCACCCTCCACGCACCGCGTGCATTCCGCCAGGGCCTCCATCCTGAAGGCGTGACCGTCTCCATCGATCCTCCACCTGGAACCCAGGTCACCTACCGCCTGCACCCCTCGGGCCCTTGGCTCCCCTATGCGAGCCCCTTCTGGGTCCAGGAATCCTGCACCGTAGAGGCCCGCTCGATCGATGGCGCGGGGAATCGCTCCGCTACCGTCTCCCACCCCATCCGTGCCATCTCACATGATTGGAAGCTGGATTTGGCCTGCAAGTTTGACAACCAATACCATGCGGGTGGAGACCAAGCGCTGCTGGATGGCATCCGCGGCGGAAACCAATTCAAGACGGGAGAATGGCAAGGATTTTACGGCCAAGATGTCCAAGGCACGGTGGACCTGGGGGCCACCACGTCCCTGCTGCGGCTGCGGCTGGGAGCCTTGCAAGACACCCGGCCCTGGATTTTTTACCCCCAAACGGTTCGCTTCTGGGGTTCGATGGACGGCCGGGATTGGGTGCTGCTGGGAACGGCCCCGCCTCCCCCCCAACGCGACGACCGAGATGAACGCCCCCAAGTACATCGTTTTGAGTTGATGACCCCTGCTCAGGTGCGGTATGTTCGCTTCGAAGCGACGACTTTCGGCAATTTGCCCGCATGGCACCTCGGAACCGGAAACCCTTCTTGGATGTTCCTGGATGAGTGGGAAATCGAAACCGCGCCATGAACCGGTTCCTGCTGGATGCGGGCCTGGCGCAGACCACGTTGCATCCCCTCGGCAAGGACGTGGAACGTGCCCAAGGTCCTTGGATCTACCTCACGGACGGAACGCGCTGGATGGATCTGATCAGTGGCATCGGCGTATCCTCCTTTGGGCATGGACATCCGGCGATCTTGGCTGCGCTGCACACCCAGATTGACCGACACCTGCATGCGATGGTGTATGGAGAGTTAGGCCAAACCCCCCAATACGAAGCGGCCCGTCGGCTCTGCGCTCTCCTACCCCGGCCCCTCGAGGCCGTCTATTTCGTCAATTCAGGTGCGGAAGCCATCGATGGTGCCATGAAACTGGCAAAAAGGAAGACGGGCCGCAAGCGGTTCTTGGCTTGCCAGGGCGGCTACCACGGCAACACGCAAGGAGCGCTGAGCGTCAGCTACAACCCGATGCGCCGTGCTCCTTTCGAACCGTTGCTGCCGGGAATTGACTTCGTCCCGTTCAACGACCCTTCGGCACTCGCCGCCATCGATGGCAGCCAGGCTGCGTTCGTGGTGGAAACGGTTCAGGGCGACGCAGGGATTCGCATTCCCGATGCCACTTGGCTTCGAGCCATCCGTCGCCGTTGCGACGAAACGGGGACGATGCTCGTCTTAGACGAAATCCAAGCGGGAATGGGCCGGACGGGGCGCCCTTTTGCCTTCCAACACTTCAACGTGGTCCCAGACATCCTATGCCTTGGCAAGGCTTTGGGAGGGGGCATGCCCATCGGTGCCTTTGTCGCCTCGGCTGAGGACATGGCCCTGCTTGCACAAGATCCGGAACTGGGTCACATCACCACCTTTGGAGGCCACCCTGTGGTTTGCGCGGGAGCTGCTGCGGCGCTTGCCTTGCTGGAGGCCACGGATTGGACCGCTGTGGAGCGACACGGGAAGATGTTGGAGCAGGCCCTCGCCAGCCATCCCGCAGTCCGTGAGGTTCGCCGCCTGGGGTTGTTCATGGCCGTGGAGTGCCGAGACAGTGCCACAGTCAACCGGGTGGTCGAGAACGCCTTGCAACGGGGGGTGCTCATCTACTGGTTCCTCAGCACGCCCCAAGCATTTCGCATGGCACCGCCTCTCAACCTTTTGGATTCAGAGGTAGAATGGGCCATTGAACAGCTGCTGTGTGCTTTGGATGCCGGGGCCAAGGAGTGACCCGAATCCGCCTCAATCTTGGGGGGTCAGGATGAAGTCGACCAAGGCATCCACGGCCCGCTGGGCCTCCGGAAGAAAGTCCGGGAACAGCTGCCAGCCATGCAATGCCCCGGGATCGAGATACAGTTGACAAGGTACCCCCGCATCCTCGAGTTCTTTCAGGCAGTGCATGGCATCCGGATAGAGGTATTCGGTCGCTGAAACCTGTATCTGGGTTCTGGGGAAGCCCTGGAATCCGCCCAGCAAAGGAGAGGCTTGCGGGTGCTGAGGAGATACTTCCACCAGATACTGCTTGCTGTAGGCCCGCATGTCCTCAGCGTCAAACATGCTGAGTGCGTGGGCATCCTGCTGGTTGCTGCGGGATTCCGGCCTCAAATCCAACCAGGGTGAAAGCAGTGCACAACCCATGGGCATTCGTTGGGCCCGATCCCGGGCTGTTTGCACCAAGGCCGCTGCCAAATTGCCGCCAGCCGAGTCCCCGACCACCCAGATTTCCTCGTGTGTTTCGCAAGCCGCTTCATACACGCGCAACACATCGTCCAACCCCTGTGGGAATGGGTGCTCGGGGGCCAAACGATATGCCGGTATCCACACTTCGGCGCCGAGTCGTTTGGCCAAATGCATCCCCAATGCCCGGTGGGTTCGCGGCGACCCAAAGGCAAATCCTCCACCGTGGACCAACAAGACCAACAACCGGCCGTTGCCACCGCATCGCACTGCGGCTGTGGGAACGCCCCCCTTCTCCTCCAACTCGAACGTCCCCCCTGCGGGACCGGGATTGAGACGAGACAACCCGTCGAGCCAAGTCCGGATCTGTTGCGGTGTCATTCCAACCACTTCACGTCGAATCGTCCTGCCCCAAGCATGGCCCGTGGAGAGCATTCGCGTCGGCAACATGCCTGTGAAGATGGGCTCCTGCATCCACTGAGGTAGCCTTCGCTTGCGCTTGGCGGGGGTTTCGCGCTGCGGTGTCATGGTTGTTGGTTCGGTGGGATGGGCATGCGGTAAACAGGGTACCGGTTTGCCGAAGGTTCCATGTAAGGCGAATGTTGGTACAACCAGTTCAGGGCCGCAGACGCATCGTTTTCCCAACTGGGATTCAGCCGCTTTGCCTCCTCCCATTGGGCACGCAAGGCAGCATCCGAAGCCAACAACTCCATGGCCGTGTCCTCGAAAACATAGGAGGAATACCATTCTTTTTGTTGCAGTGCACTGTCGAAGAAGTTCCAAACCAAGAAGGCGTCATGTCCCTCGGGGGAAAGTGTCTCCGCCAGGTACCGACGGGACCGTCCCTCGGAAGGAATCCACCAGTCCCCCGCGCGAACGGGAACGGACTCGCTCCGCCAGGAGACTTCGTGGATGGCATTCGGGTGATGGCCCTCATAAGGAACCGCCACGGAACTGAATTTTCGGATGTATCCCACCTCCAACTGAAGAACAGTATCCCTCTGGAAGGGAACCAGTTCCACACCCTGGGCCTTCAATCGATCGGCCACCTCGCGCCAAGCTTGCCCCAATACATATCCCTCAGGCAACGTCGTTTCCTGGGCCACAGTCCAGTGGTTGTAAAACGGAAGGGTCCGGCTCCAAGGTTGGTTCCGGTTGTAACGGAGCCTTTCACCCGTATGGAGTTCGCTTTGAGGCCATTCCGCTGTGTAACCTAAAAATGGAACCGAATCCGCTCGAGCTGGATCATGGCTCCAACGAACCGGCAGGGTGGATGCGGCCTCCCATCGGGCTTGCTCGGCCTTTCGAATGGCATGGATTGCCTCCCGATTCGACCTTCCCCAAGTGGAGAGGACTTCCAAAAATGCCCAAGTCGCTGCGACCCGTTCTGGAAACGGCTTCAACATATGTGCCTCGGATACGAATCCCAACGTTCCCCAAAGCACCGCATAGCCGGTGCTGTATCGCGGCGTTTCTAGAAAACCGACCAGACCGCTATCCGGGGTTTCGCCTAGGGGTTGAACGTAAGGAGCCATGGGGAATCCACTCGTTGCCATGCCATTGTACAACGCGGGATCCACCACTTCCCGCAAGAATGGACCCAACACCGGTCCCGCTTTGTCCGGTTGGGTCGTGATGAGGGTCATGGCATGCTGGTAATCAGCTCCGTTCGTGGTGTGGGTATCCACGAAAAGATCGGGATCAAAAGCATGGAACAGCGATGCAAAGGCCCATGAATTCAGTGCGTCCATCTTGATGAAGTCCCTATTCAGATCCAGATTCCGGGCATTTCCTCGGAATCCGTATGCCCGGGGCCCATCCTGATTTGCCCGACTGCAAGTATTTCGGTTCAGTCCCCCGCTCACATTGTACATCGGCACCATGGCCACGACCATCTCATCCTTCCATTCCATCGGGTGGCTTAACAGGTCCCGCGCCCAGGCCAAACCCGCATCCACACCGCACGGTTCTCCCGGATGGATGCCATTGTTCACCAGGATGCGCAGACACCCCGACCTCTGGGCCCGCAATGCCTTCCAACCCGTCAGCCCTTCCGGGAAATCCCCCAACAACAGGACATGGATGTCGGCTCCACCATCGTCCTTCCCAATCACCATCCATTTCGCCCACCGAGGATGGTCTGCTGCCAAGCCAGAAAAAAGGGCGACGGTCTCCTCCCACGTCGGGGTGAGGTTGTTGTCCGGACGGCCCTCTGGATCGCCCAAATCCCACAAATGGGGTGCATACAGACCCGGAGGTCCTTGGGCACAGGTGAGCCAAGGTAGCAACGAGAGCGCCCCAACCACCATCCCAACTCCCAAACATTGTCGTAACCCGAGGGATTGGGCATGCGTACAACCTGTGCGGTTCTTTCTCATCGCAGCAAAATTCGGAACTTGCTCCCATGATTCGATTCACACCCAGCGGGAAAGAGGTGCCCCAAGCTGGCAGCATCCTGCTCGCCGAACCCTTTCTCGAAGATCCTTACTTCGGCAGAAAGGCCATTTTGCTGTGTGAACACAACAGCCAAGGCTCATTCGGCTTCGTGTTGAACAACTTTGTCGACATCGCGTTGGGGGATTTGATGGAAGGTTGGCCCGAAATGTCGCATCGCATCAGCGTGGGGGGGCCTGTGAAAAACACCAATCTGTACTACCTCCACACGCATCCGGAAATCGAAGGAAGCATCCCCATCGTTGAAGGCATTTGCATGGGAGGCGACTTCGAGAAGATCAGAAAGAATGTGGAGGAAGGAAAAATCCCCCCGGACGACTTGCGCTTCTTCATCGGTTATGCGGGTTGGTCCGCCAACCAATTGCTGGAAGAGATTCAATCCCACAGCTGGTTTGTCACCCAAACCCCGGGATACCGCATCATGGACACGGCTTTTGAAGAGGAGGATCTCTGGCGTCAACTCATCTCTGACATGGGCGATGCCTATGCCCACATTGCGAATGCGCCTTCCAACCCGTCCTTAAACTGACCGAGGTTCAATCCCAGGCGATTCGAACCCGGTAGCCGGTATGGCTTCTGAAGTTCAGCACCCGACCGTCCTCGAAAAGGGCATATTGCCCCTTCCATCCGACCAATCTTCCTTCGAGGTGGTGGACTTTGTCGAGTGAAACGGAAGTTAACTTCTGCGGAAATGCTTCCACAGGATAACGGATTTCCACCATTTCCGACCCCGGAAGCTCCCATGTTCGAAACTGCGCCCCGAGCCAAGCTGAGACTTGCGCACGTGCCGTTTCCATGGCCGGCAGATTGGGAGTCACGTTGGACAGCATGGTGCGCCATTGGGTTTTGTCTGGCATGTGGGCCTTGAGTTGGACTTCGATTTGGCCTGCCAACTGCCGATAAGGAACTTCGAACAACGCACAGCCCAGGATGGCTCCTTGATCAAACCAGCGGTTTTCGCCGTATGCCACGCGCGTCACGCCCACTTTGATTCCACTGGTCTGCGCGATATAGACCCAATGGGGCTGGTTGTGATTTGCCTCCTCCCAGTCCCAATCGCGCAAGGCAATGCCCTCATGGATGCGGCTCAATTCCGGTCTGATCACACTTTCGACTTGCTCCGGAGCCCGGCGCCACGCTTCATAACTGTACCCCTCACCATACGCCTTCGAGATTCGCTTCCCGGTGCTGACACAGTGAATTTGTCCCAGAAAAGAAATGGACAATTCCCGCCCCACACAATCATTGAGCAAAAGGGCTGGCATATCTTCCAGCACATCCTTCCCTGCCAAAGCGTATCGCAATTCCCTCGAACCTCCTGCCCCCGCTGCCTCAATTCTGAGTTTTCTCAGGTTGCCTTCCCATTCCATTCTTACTGATTTCATCTTTGTTCGTCGGCAAATGTCGGGCCTCTGACCTCCCTTCTGAACATTTGGCATACTATAGCCTTCGAAGGGTTGTGAATGCGAAGGGAATCTCCTATCTTGCAGTCAAACTACCTGCTCAATACCATCATCCATGAAGAAACTGTTACTCTTCGCTGGCTTGTTCTCGTCCATCGTGGGCTCTGCCCAGGTGCTCTATCAGGAGGGCTTTGAAGGATTTGCTCCGGGTGCTTATGTGTCCGATAGTCCCATCTGGGATACTTGGACCAGCAACCCTGGCTCTGCCGAGGACGCACAAATTTCCAACGCATACGCCCACAATGGAAGCAATTCGTTGCACATCTATGGCAACCAAGGGCCCATGGATGTCATCATGCTGGTCGGATTGGACGCTGGTACATATGAGTACTCATTCTACGCCTACATTCCCAGTGGTTTTGCTGGATATTACAACGTCCAAGAAAGCCCCACACCGGGAGTAGGCTGGGCATTTGAGTGCTTCTTCAATGGAGATGGCACCATGACGTTCATCAAGGACCAAGCCACCGTTTTGGGAGGTAGTTTCGTTTTTGATCAGTGGTTCCAGATGAAGCACCGAGTGGATTTGGACAATGACACGGTGGAAATCCTTTACAATGGGACCTCCCTGGGCTCGTTCGTTTTCGACAGCGCCTTTGGTTCCGTCAATTTCTTTGGAACCGGATCAGGCAACTTCGCTGGCAGTATGTATGTGGATGATGTTACCATCGAAGAGGGCTTCACCACGGTTGCGGTCAAGGAACCCGTTCGGGCTTTGACCCTCAACTTCGGCCCCAACCCTGCTACAGACTTCATCACTGTTTACAGTTCAGTGAACAATGGAAAGGTTCGGATTTTGGGGTTGAATGGCCAACTGATGATGGAACGTCAACTATCCGGGCTGTCCCGTGGGGAGCGAATGAATTTAAATCTTCCGGGGGGCATTTACTTCGTGGAACTTGTAGCCGGAGGCTCTCGGACCATGCAACGCTTGGTCATCAACGATTGAGCGATACAACAGCATAGATGAAAGGGCTGCCCATGGGCAGCCCTTTTTTGTTTTCAATCCTTGGCAATATCGGGGCAACCTGAACCCCATCCGAAGCGTATTTTAGCCATCGATCCATTCCACGACTTCATGACCCAACGACGATTCACCATGCTCTCCTTGCTGGGAGTAGCTCTCACCGGTTCTTTACAAGCTTCTGGCCAAAGTCCAGCCCTCCCCTATCGCTATCAGTTTACCGTTGAAGGTCTCGGCGCAGATACAGTATACCTCGCCAATTACTACGGCGACAAGATGTTCTACGCAGATACGGCCATTGCGGATCAAAAAGGTCGTTTTCAGTTTCCCGGTCAGCCGTACGAAAAATGTGGCAAATTCGCCGTGATCCTTCCCGGACAGCGGATGTTCGAATTCCTCGGGGTCCAAGAGAATGTGGTGATCAAGACACGAATCAACCAACTTTCTGAAGGTCTCGAAGTCATCGAAAGCAAGGAGAATCAAGTGTTCTACAACTATTTGAGGTTCATCCAAAGCAAAAGACTGTTGGGGGCTCCGTATGAAGTTGTCTTAGGCGATTCCACAGCAAGTGAGGCTGCAATAACCCAGGCAAGAGAGGCGATGAATGCCCTCGGAAAGGAGGTAGAAGCAGAACAGCAGCGCCTTCTGAAAGAACTCCCTGACCTTTTGTTTTGTAAGTACCTGAACATGGTGGTGGAGCCTGCCTTGCCTGAAATCCCAATGGAAATCGCGAACCGAGATGAACTCCTCTACCGAATGTATCGTCAGGCCTATTGGAATCGAGTGGATTTTGACGACCCCCGATTGGTCCACGATGGCAGTTTCCAGCAGATTCTGAACACTTACTTTACCCGCGTTATCCCGCAGGCTCCTGACACGGTGTTGGCCGAATCCATTCGTCTGATTGAGCAGGCGAGGAACAACGAGGAAATGTTTAAGTACATCACACATTATGCCACGTTCCAGGCCGAATCGTCCAAAATCATGTGCATGGACAAAGTCTTTGTTGCCTTGGTCGATCGCTACTATCGCACAGGAATGGCCACCTGGCTCAAACCTGACCAACTCAAGAAAATCACTGAGCGAGCTGATGATTTGAAACCTGCGCTGTGCGATCAGCAAGTTCCCAACATCACCCTCCCCAGCGTCAATCAGCAAGAGTGGAAATCCCTGTATGATTTGAACAGCAAGTACACTGTGTTGCTCATTTGGGAAAGCACTTGCGGCCACTGCAAAAAGGAAATGCCCAAGTTGCAGGCGCTCGCGGAAGAATGGGCTCCAAGAGGTTTGAAGTTCTATGCCATTGGGAATGATTTTGAGCCCGAGCCTTGGCTCAAATACCTCGGAGAACACCCAGAGCTCGCATCGTGGACCCATGTTACAGACAATCCCCAAATCAACCAACAGGACAGCGCCATGAAGTTGCTCAGCGCGCGGATCACCAACCTCCAAAGCCTGAACTTTCGCACCACCTTTGACGTCTACGCGACCCCCAAGCTGTTTTTGTTGGATGCAGACAAGCGGGTCATCGCCAAGCAAATTGGTGCAGAACAACTTGCCGAGATCCTAGCGCGTCTTGAAGGTCTGCCGCTCCCCACTCCAAGTGGGCCCATCTACCAGGAAGAGGAGGAAGACTGATCGCCCTTCCCTTCGCACGCTAATCCCTCCGGTTTCACCTGAATCGGAGGGATTTTTTTTTGAAGGCACTTGGTCGTCCTTCCGCAACAGAGAATAGCGTTTCATGCCTTTGTCGCTTCAACAAGTCTTCTCGCCAACAGCCCAAGGGGCAAAAAAAAATGAGCGCCACCGGGCGCTCATTTTGAATTGGGAGTCCTTGTAGAATTACATCGGACATGGAATGCCGAAGACACTCAACAGGCCCAACAAGTCGTTCACACCAACCACATTGTCCCCGTCCAAATCCGCAGGACATAGGGGCTCGTAAGAGCAGGTGCCATTGTCATTGATTGCCGCACTGTCGTAATTGACCGCCTGCAACTCAGTACAACCGGCAGGCTGCGTACCGTCGGCAACCAAAACTTGAATGCCCGTAGACGCGTTGCCACAAACATCTGTTGCTGTGTAGGTGCGAGCCACCATATAGACCCCAGACGCAAACCGGCCCACTGCATCCACCTGGGACAAATTGAAAGCATTGTCATCGGTAACCCCTGTCAATACAACGCCCGAGCTCCAGGTGCTTGGGGCCGATGAAAGCAACACCGTCGTCATGGAGGGGAATACAGGGGCAGTCAAATCGCCGATGCAAGAAGGGATTTCGTCAAAATCACAATTGCCATCATTGTCCACATCGATGCAAACCAAGCCCGCGCAATCCACGTAACCAGCAGGCGGATAGGTGCAGGTCAAATTGTCCACCAAGATGGCGGATGCATCGTAGTTACAAGCCGTCGACAACCCACAAGCCACACAGCTCGAAAAGTCGCAACTTCCGTCATTCTCAGTGGCGGCTGGATTGTAATTGCAAGAGAGCGCCACGGTGCAGCCAAAGACTTCAAGCGGGTCACATACCCCGTCATTGTCTTCATCTTGGATGCAGTTGCCTGCGCAATCAAAACCGGCAGCAGCAAAAGTGCAAGTGCCCGCATCGGTTGCCGCAGCATTGTAGTTGCAAGCAGAAGGAACTTGACAACCCACGACTTCCAATTCATCGCATACCCCATCTGTGTCGCTGTCATTGATGCAAACCCCAGAGCAATCTTCAGCAAAGGCAGGATAGGTACATGACAACAGGTTGTTCAAAGTAATGCTCGGGTTGGAGCCCTGGTAGTTGCAAGCATCACTGTCCAAACAACCCACACAAGATGTGAAATCACACGCAGAGGAGACATTCGCCGAAGCATCGTAGTTGCACGCGTTGCTGTTCATGCAACCAACAACTTCCGAGGCATCGCACACATTGTTGCTGTTCACGTCACCATCCACAACCGTGCCTGTACCATCCGTCGCTCCACTGCAGGTGTCACATCCCGACGCATAAACGCAGGTGCCTGGATTCGCCAAGGTGGCATTCTCATCATAGTTGCACGCAATGGCATTCATGCATCCTGCGCAAGAAACAAAGTCACAGGTTCCGTTTTCAATCGTGTGGTCCGCATCATAGTTGCACGCAGCGCTGTTGGTGCAACCATAGCATGAGGTAAAATCACTGCATCCCGTGTTGTACACGGCCGCAGGATCGTAATCACACGCGGCAGAGTTCGTGCAGCCGAAGCAAGAATAATCGCAAGGTTCTGCCGGATCGCCTCCCGGAGCATAATTGCATGCAGCAAAATCACTGCATCCCGTCGGGAGCCCCATGGGAACAGGTGATCCGGCTGGCGCGGGTGATCCGAAGCAGAAGGTGGAGACTGGAAGACCCTGAACAGTTGCTGACGAACTGTAACTTGTAAACCATGGCAACATGCAACCTACCGTCGAGAAGGTACAGGGACCGGAAACTGTGGCCAATGGGTTGTAGTTGATCGCTGATGCGTTCGTGCAACCTTCAATCTCCAACTGATCACAGATTCCATTGTTGTTCGTATCATCAAGGCAAACACCTTCACAATTCTTGAAGGGATCGGCAAAAGTGCATGTCCCAGCTTGGGTGGCATTGCTGTCATAATTGCAGGCCGTCGAAATCATGCAGCCAATGCAATCGAAGTTGCAAGACCCTGCATCGGTGGCCAGGGCGTCGTAGTTACAAGCTCCAGGATTCTGACAACCCAGTACCTCCTCGTCATCGCAAACGCCATCGTTGTCAACATCACCATCCACAACAACCCCTGAGCCGTCCGTGTCTCCGCTGCAGGTGTCGCATCCGGTTGCATAAACACACGCCGCCAAATTGGCGATGGTTGCGGAAGCGTCGTAATTGCATGCTTCGACCACCGAACAACCTGAACATGTGACAAATTCGCAAGTGCCGTTGTCCTCGGTGGCTTCAACATTGAAGTTGCAGGCATTGGGTGTGGTACAACCCGTGATTTCGTCTTGGTCACAAACCCCATCTTGGTCGAAGTCATTTGTACAATTGCCATCGCAATCCCGGCCCGATTCAGGGTAAATACAATTGCCTGCATCCGTAGCCGATGGATTGAAGTTGCATGCATCCTGGTCTTGGCAACCGACCACTTCCAAAGCGTTACAGATACCATCTTGATCTGAGTCCAGCAAACACACCCCTTCGCAATTGTAGGCGGAAGAGCCATAGATGTCTGCCGGGTAGAGGCAATCCTCCGTGTTGGGGATGGTCGCTTGTGGATTGTAGTTGCAGGCTTGAGCAACCGTACATCCTGTGCAGGATGTAAAATCGCAAGAACCGTCTTCACTGGTATTGGCGCAATCGTAGTTACAAGCCAGGGCGTTCGTACATCCTACTTGTTCATCCGCATCTGCGATCCCGTTCGCATTGGCATCGGACCCCGGGTTCAAAACAGAAACCGTGATGTCATGCCACAATTTGCGGTTTCCACAAGCATCCAGAACTTCAATGGCAAAAGTGTAGTAACCTTCAACGGTGGGGTCAAAATCTGCATCCCCGTTGAAATTGAGGGCATTCCAGAAGTTCGAAGCCAAATTTTGATTGGTACCGAACGCATTCAACTCACTCAAATCAAACCCGTTGGTGAGCAAAGCTGCGTTCAGGTCCAAGACGAACATCTCTGATTCATCGAGGCCATAGCACGGATCAAAATCAAAGTACGCCCTGATCGAAACATCTTCGAAGCTGTTCGACCCCAGGTTTGCGTAGAGAATAAGGTTCCAAGAAGCAAGCGTGGAAGCCGTCGAACTCCCTTGGGAAATCGGGGAATAGCCAGCTGGGGCAACGTAGTGACCGCCAACGAAAGGAAGGATGTCTGCGGGAGCAACCACGTTCCGTTTGTGCGCCGCCAGCATGAACTGCATTTGGCTGTTGAATACTTTGGATACGCCTGCGTCCGAAACACCCGAGCCCAATGACCAGGTGAGTGGGGATGGGTTCAACCCGTCGAGGTACAGGTCGTTGGGATTCCAGTCCGTGTTTTCCAACACGGTCCAACCCGAAACTTGAACGCCGGATGGTTGGGTTAGGCAAACCTGCCCCCAAGCAAACATTGCGCTGAGAACGAAACCTGAAAAGATAGCGAAATTCCGCATCATGACTTAAAGTAATTTGGCTCTGCAAGTTAGCCAATTTCTTCGACTGAATAGGTTTTTTTGATGGTGTTTTTTTTACTATCTAATTGAGACTCCGTTTGAACTTAGACATCCTATCCAATTCTCGAACTTTCTTCGCAGAGCCCATTCCCTAGAAAGAAATATTCCTTGTAACGCCGGAATTGAATGAGTTCACCTACCTTTGTTCCACTAAGTTTTAAGCTATCGTGAACATTTTTGTAGGAAATCTCGCTTGGGGCGTCGATGACGTGGTCTTGCGGGAAGCGTTTGAAGCCCATGGGCATGTTGAGCGCGCGAAAGTCATCCATGACCGGGAAACGGGCCGCAGCCGGGGTTTTGGGTTTGTTGAAATGCCCAATCGTGAGGAAGCCGAAGCTGCACTCCGTGCGATGGAAGGCAAAGATTTATTGGGACGTCCATTGCGCTGCAATGAGAGCCAGCAGCGGGACGCCCGTTGATTGACTGAAGAACAACCGAAAGGGCCCCATTGGGGCCCTTTTTTTATGGCAAAAAAAAAGCCCTAAGGCCTTTCTTTGGTAGCGGGACCGGGGATTGAACCCGGGACCTCATGATTATGAATCATGCGCTCTAACCGGCTGAGCTATCCCGCCAAAACAAGGCCGCGAAGATAACACAGAGGATGCCACCTGATAGCAAAGGCAATGGCTTTTTTTTCGGAAGGATAGACCGGTTCTCGTCCACTTTCCTTATCTTGTAGGGTTATCCGATTCAAAAGGAATGAGTAAGGTTCGGTTCCAATGTGAGTTTCCAATTCGCAGTTCACGTGGCGTGTTGTATGCCGCTGTCAGCACCCCGAGCGGATTGTCTGAATGGTTTTGTGATGATGTCAACATCCGGAACACCCGCCATGAATTCGCCTGGAACGATGACATTTCCATCGCCCACTTGATTGCCAAGAAGCGTGATGAGTTCGTCCGGTTTCAATGGGAATCGAATGAAGATGGCCCGACGGACGCTTTTTTTGAGTTCCGAATCAAGGTAGATGCATTGACGGGGGACACCACTCTGGTCATTACCGATTATGCATACCCCGAAGATTGCGAGGATGAACGAGGACTTTGGGAAGCACAAGTAGACCGGCTGAAGCAGGTCTTGGGCGCTTGATTTCAGATATGAATCAAAAAAGGCCGGACCAAATCCTTGTATTCATTCGTCCGCAATGCAACTCCGCCTGTTTGAGAGACGGGATGTTCATCAATGGATAGAACATGCTCAACCGAATGCGATGCGTATCGCGCCATTTCAAGTATAGCACGTTCCGGAGGTTGCTGAGGACTACCTCGAAACCATAAGGTGGACAAGGGAGAGAAGCCTGTCATCTTTGCCATTGCGTCCCAATCTCCCAAACGCTCCAAAGGCCACACCAAGGAAACTACACCCTGCGCGTGCAACAATTGCGTTGCCAGAGGCATCCATTGAACGAGCGGCATGGCATCTTCATGACGGGCGAGGTTCCGTGCGGGATCCGGTGATTTGGGTTTGTTCTTGAAGTATGGCGGGTTAGAAACCACCCAGTCCCATTGGGTTGCCTCCACCCCGCGGGCCCATTTCAGAAAATCAGCCTGTACGATTTCAATGCGCTCCCGAAATGGACTGGATTGAACATTCTCGTATGCTTGCTGTGCGGCATTTTCCTCAATCTCGATGCCAACGAATTGGGCGTTCGGAAAGCGCTGGGCGAGCATCAGGGATACGATTCCGGAACCCGCACCGATTTCCAGGACACGCAAGGGCATCTGCGTTTCCCAATGTCTACCCGCCCAAGCACCCAGCAGCAAGGCATCGGTGCCCACCTTCATGGCGCATCGGTCGTCAGTTATGGAAAACTGATGAAACCGGATGACCCGGTTGCGCGAGGTTCCCATGTAGTGAAACTAGGACTTGGGGGTTCGGTGTTTCCTGGTGGACCAAGTTTCGTACGTCGGAAAATGTTCGGGACGGTCTCCTGGATCGGATTCCCAAGGCGTGCATTCCAATGCCGAGGAGTGCATGGCACGCGGCAGCGCTTGGTAAAGCCGGGTGCCCTCTTGTTTGTGTAACAATTGCTCGTCTGTCACGGTTCCGATGCGCTGGGCTGGATGCCCCACGAGCAAACTCCGATCAGACCACTTCGTTCCTGCCTTGACAAAGGAAAGTGCGCCCACGATGCACCCTTCCCCGAGGACCACATCGTCCATCACCACGGCATTCATGCCCACGAGCGATTGTGCACCGACGTGGGCACCGTGGATGATGGCCCCGTGCCCGATGTGTGCACCAGATGCCAAGTACACTCTTCCTTGGGGAAAAAGATGCAACACACAGTTTTCCTGGACATTGCAACCTTCCTCCAAGATGATTTTGCCCCAATCTCCACGCAGCACTGCACCCGCACCGATGAAACAATCCGGTCCGATGGTCACATGTCCGATTATACTCGCCAGGGGGTGTACGTAGCTGCTCGCATGGATGACGGGCACCATGCCTTGAAAAGACTGGACCATAGATTCAGGCGGCGGGGTTTTTGATCACTGCGGCATAGCCTTGGCCTACGCCGATGCACAAAGTCACCAATGCATAGCGCCCCCCCGAGGCGCGCAACCTACGCGCTGCATGCAACATCAGCCGCGCACCCGTCATCCCCAGTGGATGTCCCAAGGCGATGGCCCCTCCGTTTGCATTCACCCGGCCGTCGTCATCTGCCAGTCCCATGGCACGCGTACAGGCCAAAACCTGTGCCGCAAATGCCTCATTTAGCTCCACCACGTCCAAATCGTCCCACCCCAGTCCCGCGCGCTCCAGAGCACGTTGGGATGCCGCCACCGGCCCGATGCCCATGATGCGCGGAGGCACCCCGACCACAGCACTGGAAATCAACTGCGCCATGGGTTCCCACCCCCCCAACTTCAGACCGGACTCGTTCGCCCAGAGCAGCGCTGCCGCACCATCGTTCAAACCACTGGCATTCCCGGCGGTCACTGTCCCCCCCTTCCGGAAAGCGGGACGCAACGCACCCAAGGCCTCCAACGTTGTGGCGGGCTTTACAAACTCGTCCTGTGAGAAGACCCGCGCCTCTCCTTTCCGTTGCGGAACCTCCACCGGCACGCATTCCTCGCGCCGAAATGCCTCGGACGCCACAGCCCGCCGTTGAGATCGCCATGCGAACGCATCCTGATCCTCCCGCGAAATACCATAAAGTTCGGCCAGGTTCTCCGCCGTTTCCCCCATCGCTTCCACCCCGTAACGCTCCGCCATCTTCGGATTCACGAACCGCCACCCGAAACTGGAATCAAACAATTCACTGTCGCGTCCCCAAGCCTGAGAGGCCTTTCCCATGACCCAAGGACCCCGGGTCATGTGCTCGATTCCTCCCGCCAGGACCACCCTACCCTCTCCAGTGTGCAGCATCCGGGCGCCATTGACCGCAGCTGCCAGTCCCGATGCACAAAGGCGATTCACCGTTTCCCCGGGCACCGTGTCGGGCAGACCTGCCAACAATGCCGCCATGCGCGCCACGTTCCGGTTGTCCTCCCCTGCTTGGTTTGCACATCCGAGGATCACATCGTCTATCCAAGCAGGGTCCATGTTGGGGTGGCGCTTGAGCAGTTCCGATAGAACCAACGCGGCCAAATCATCTGCCCGAACAGGCGCCAAACTCCCCTGAAAGGCGCCAATGGGCGTCCGAATTCCATCCACCAAAAATGCGTCCATGCGCTCAAGAAATCAGTTGATACTACGTTCGTAAAGATATGCCCCGGGCGTTGGAGGTTGGGGTGGTGCAGGCCAAATTTGCCCATGCGCATCGGCATTCCTTCCACCTTTCCTCCCTACCGAGGGGGAATCGCGCAATTCAACCAAGCCCTGTTGCGGGCGCTGGAGGAGGCAGGCCATGAAGTCCTTGCCATCAACTGGTCGCGCCAATATCCTCGTTTGTTCTTCCCCGGGGAGTCCCAGCTCGAGGCGGGAAGTGAACTGAGCGCTGGCCCTCCTGCCTTGCTGGACTCCATTCACCCCGGAAGTTGGCGACGGGTGGCCCAGCAACTGGTTGCGCAGCGTATCGACGTTTTGGTACTTCCTTTCTGGCATGCCGCATTGTCCCCTGCGATGACTTACTTGGCCCGTCGGGTCAAGCGGGACTTGGAGGCCATCGGTCATCGCGTTCAGGTGGTGGGCTTGATGCACAACGCTTGTAGCCATGATGCGAGCGGTTGGGACACTTGGTTGGTTGGTCGGTTGCTGGGACGATTGGACAGGGCTTGGACCTTGAGTGCTCAGGTGGCCATGGAGTTGGAATTGATGCAAGCGGGTTTGGCCGTAGACACGCTGTTTCATCCTCTCTACGACCACTTCCCCGACTTGATTCCCCAGGCTGAAGCCAGAAAATTGCTCCATCTGCCCCCAGCAGGAGAGGGACATGTGGTGCTGTACTTCGGTCTTATCCGGCCTTACAAGGGGTTGGATGTCCTCATCGAAGCCATGTCCATTCTGAAGAAGGAACTGGAGACTGGCGAGGGGCATCTGCCTGTTCACTTGGTCATTGCCGGTGAGTGCTATGGCGATTGGGAGCCTTACCAAAGCGCCATCGACGCCTCGGTTGCAGCCGATGAAATTCAAGTGCACGCCCGGTTCATCCCTGACCACGAGGTAGCTTTGTTTTTCGGAGCAGCGGATTGCGTTGCACTCCCCTATCGCAAGGCTTCTCAGAGTGGTGTAACAGCCATTGCACTGCATTATGGAATTCCGGTGGTTGCTACCGATGTAGGAGGACTTTCCGAATACGTTGAGCCCGGAGAAACGGGCGCATTGGTTCCAAGATCAGGGGATTTGCATCGGGATGCAACGGGGTTTGCTCATGGAATCCAGTCCGCATTGTCCCACGACCTGCGAGAAAATCATGAAGCATTTGCTCGAGCTCGTGCGCAGTTCTCTTGGTCCACTTTCGCACACAGTGCCCTCCTCACGCTCAGAGACGAGCAACCGAGTCAGGGTTGAATGCCGATTCCCGCTTGAATCTCAGCGGGACTGCGGAGAAGTGGATCGAAAACAAACCGCTGACAAAGCACCCATTCACCCCGGTAGTTTCCATACATGCGGGCGCCGTCCCAAGGGAGCGCATTGCCTTGCTCATCCAAGGTTTCCAGGGTAGGTGCCTTCCAGTACAGGGCAATGGAATCCCGGCGACCATCCGCCCCCCATGCCCGCAGCACAAAAGCCGGTTGGGTTTGGGCCAAACTGTCGACCGCATCAGGGGTCAGATAATTCTTGAATGTTTCGAGGTGCACCTTCCGGAACGACAGAAAATGATCCTGCCATTGGGAATCGGGGACGGGTCGAATCAAACCGCCTGCCCCTTTCCAAACCAACGTCCCCGAGGTATCCACCTCCAGTGCATAGTTCCATTGGGGTGACTCCCGAAACTCCACAGAGATTCCTCTGAGTGTTCGGTCCGGAAAATCAAAAACGCCCGTGTAGCGCCATTCCAATTCATCGGTAAAAAACCGGGTGGATAAAAACCCCGTGAAACCCTCCATGTGGGTGACAAAAGGCTCTTGCCCTCGTCCCTCGGGTGTTTCAAGCAGCATGTGTGTGCCCGTGTGGGACTGGGTAGCCGTTCCGACATACCAGACCTTAGCTGGCCGGTCGTCTCCCATGTAGATCTCCACCTTCTTCGCCCTTCCGGCCAACATGCGAATGACATTCTCGCGTTGCGCGAGTGGGACGGGGGACTGAACCCGAATGCGAAGGAACGTCTTCAACAGCAAATCCACAGCGTCCTTCCGAGCCCAGTACTTGCCGTTGAGTTTCCAGTAGGTGGCACCTGGAACACGTTCCAGCAAGACCTCACCTCCATCCCGGTCGGCGATGAAAATCCGGTCTACGGATGCCGTATCTGAAATGGCAAACTGGGCAGCTGCATTTGCATCCAACGATGCTGGGCCTCCACAACCTCTCCCAAAAAACAAACCCATGAGCAGCACCAAGAGACTGCCCGACAGCACCAACAGCCTTTTCTGCGCGGGACGCATCATGCATTCAACGGTTTGAGGCTGTACCTTTTGCGGCGCAGCCGGATGAAAATCCACCCCAAAGCTGCGACGAAAACCATGGGCAAAGCCACGGCAATCAACTGCCAAGCACGGCGTTCGGTCCGAACCCGTTCTGCATCCAAAGCCCGCAACTCAATAGCCCTCGAACGCACCGATATGAGCGCCTGGTCATCCAGCAAATAATTGACTGTGTTGAGCAGGAAATCCTTGTTGTCGTAGATGACCCTCCCTGCATAGCGGTCAAATCCCAAGGGCAAGGGCTGCCATCCCTCTGGACCTTGACGTGTCCTGTTTCGAGCCAAATCCCCATCCCCAACCACCACCATGGCCGTAGATGCACTTTCGTTGCGAAAGGCAAATGTCGGATCCTGGAGCAAAGCCTGCGGCAGTCGGTCCTCAAACGCACTCCGGAAGGTCCCCTCGAGCAACACAGCGAGCGGCTGGGCTTCCGACTGAGGCGCATCGAAGTAATCTGGGCGCAAGGTGACGATGCTGCTCGAGACCCGGACGGGAGCTTTGTACTCCCGGGACCGCTCCGAGCTGGACAGCAACACAGTCTTGCGTACATCCCCAGCAGCAGACACCGTATCCACCCGGGAACAAAAATCGAAGTGAATGGGGTCCAGGTTGGTCGTCACAGGATGTGAAATGCCCTGCGGGATGACCACCGGAGCAAAGTACCAACTGAACATCTCCATCTGTCGCTGATTGCCACTGGGCCCTGCATCCAACATGATGGGAGCACATTGAAGATCGATGACCAAGTTGCGATTGAGCTTGGCCCCGTATTGGAACAGCATATCGTACAACCCCAACTCCCGCGTAACCCCCTCGGTCACTTGGTTTTTGGAGAGGCTGTCGAGGTTCACATCGATTGGATCCACCAACCAAAGCACCTTGCCCCCGTTCATAATGAACTGATCCAATAGCACCTGGTCCTTGTCGCTGAACATCGAGTCCGGTTTCGCCACGATGACCAAATCGAAGCGGTTCTTGCGATACCGAACGCCCTCTGTGTACTCACTCAACGCCCCCACTTTCTCGTCAATTCGAATCCGGGTTACTTCGTAGTTCTCAGCCAATGAAGCTGTTAAATCAGCCATCTCCATGGGCAACAACTCTCCGTGACCCTCCAAAACAGCAATCCTAGGCGTCTCTGGACGCAACGCCTTCCGGAGCACCGATGCGAGTTCAAACTCGACCGAATTGATGGAACCTTGGATCATCTCTGCGGAAGGTTCAGGCATCTCGCTTTTGAAAAACTGAACTGGGTACTGTTTGCCCCGAGCGTATACCATGGCTGCAGGCCAAACCGTCTTGAAAGCCTTCACCCCCTGTTCCTGAAATCCGATGCGCGTGAATCGGAGTCCCAACTCCCAGAGTTTGTTCTCGTTTTCGCCGATGGTCTGGGCGTCCTCGGTGGCGTAGATGTCCTCGAATTGGTAGCGGAATTTCCCACCACTGCGAACGGCAAACTCTTCAAACTTGTCTCGGATGCTGCGCTCCAATCGTTGCCAATCTGCCGGATAGGCCCCTGACAAATAGCATGTGACCGAGACCTCCTCCTCCATCGATTCCAACATCTTCACCGTAGCCGGTGAAAGGGTGTGCCTTCCTTCCGCCGTCCAATCCAAGGACCAGGGAAAAATCGTGAAAAGGGCCAACACTGCCCCCGCGACTGCAGAGCCCAAAACGAACTGAAGGCCATCCTCGCGAATGCGCCCCTTTCGAGACGCCAGAGACCAACGGGTCGCGAGGCCTGTGATGGCAATCCAAGCGCCGAAGTAACCCAGATCTAGGGACGAAATCCATCCCCGGCTCATGCCCCGGTAATGGGCTTCCATGCCCAGCCGGGAAAACGCATAGTCCCAGTTGCCCAACCAATCGAAACTCGCCAGCGCCGTGAAACCGATGTACGTCACCACCGAAGTCACCAGGGCAGACAAGAATGCCACGAGCGGATTGACCGTCAGGGAAGACATCAGCAACCCGATTCCGATGAAGGCCATGCCCAGGAGCAACAGGCCGGCATAGCTTCCCCAAGTTGCCCCCCAATCCAGGTTGCCCACCGGCTCGCCCAACGCATGAACCACCCAAGTGTAGGCCAGCGTGGGCAGCAGGGCCGCCACGAGGACGGACGTTGCTCCGATGAATTTGGCCCACACAATGGCGCCCTCCCCCAGAGGCCGGGTCAACAGCAACTCGAGGGTACCCGACCGCCGTTCCTCCGCAAAACTCCGCATCGTAATCGCCGGTACGAGAAATACCAGCACCCAAGGAGCCCAGATGAAAAAAGGCTCCAAGGTGGCCATGCCGCCATCGAGAATGTTCCAACTTCCCGGAAAAACCCACAGAAACAAACCCGTCAATGCCAGGAAGGACAGCACCACAACATAACCGATGAGGGCGCTGAAGAAACTGCGAAACTCTTTGAGGACGAGTGCAAGCATGGGGGGCGAAATTACGCGTTTCCCGGGGTCAATTCCGCAAAAGTTCCCACCTCAGGTTCCGCTGCGAAAAAGGTCTTGGTTCTAGGCCAAACCACACCAAACAAAGCAGATTTTCGGTAAGCCTCCAAATGCGCCGGGCTATCCCAAACACTCCAAGTGACCCGAACCACAAAGTCTGTCGAAGGGGCGCAATCGGTCAAAAGCCGAAGGGACCGACATCCTGGACTGCGGGCAATCGCCACCTCGTGGAGGGCAAACCAAGCGTCAAATTCCGGAACCGCCTCTGGCCGGATGTACAAGCGAACAAGCCTAACAATCGGTCCTCCAGCCTGCGTGTTCATCCTTCGAACACAATTTGAATGGTGTGTCCGACCGGAAGTCCCAGCAGGCTACTGGCCCCGCCATGGTGTCCGGGTACGTTGTGATGGGCCACCGCGATTTCCAGAAGGCCCCGTTGGTTGAACAAAGCAAGCCGCTCACCGGGAGGATGCTCGTCGTAACGAACCGAAATTCGCTTGATGTCCATTCGAGAACCACGCATGACAATGTGAAATGAACGATCCCGGCGGGCGCGGTCAAAGGTGGCATGATCGATGTTGGTCACCGCATTGTCGAAACCATCCACGTAAATGACCTGACCGAATAGAGCCTGGCTTTCCTCCCTCGGGACAGGCCGCCGCCCAGGAATGGGTAAGGCGGATTCCCAGCGCAGTTCCCGAGGATGCATGCCATCGAGCAACTGCCGAGCCACCGGCACAAAGACTTCCCGCTCAGGAAAATTGGGCGCGCCTCCGGAAGGCATTTCAGGAACATCCCAAAGTTCCATCGGGACACCCCCTAAATCGTGCTGAAGCAGCCCGAAAAACGGGCGGTCGCTCGCCAACACCCACTGGTCCAGAATGCGGGCACAACGATGCGGTGAATCTGGGGTGCGGGCCGCATTGACCCCCACTAGGTGAAGCGTTTCGGAAGGAAAAGTTCGCAGCACGTCTGCGAGCATGTAAGCTGCTTGAGCGGAGTCAAAACGGTTCACAGCATGGGAAATGTCGACCACCTGCAAAGTCGGGTGGGTCGACCACAAGTCCCCCTTGAGCATGGCTGGCTCGTGGCTGTTGATGCCGCAGTCAGATAGAAGTGTGAGGAATGGCACGAAGCAAAGTTCCGAAACCTATTTTTGCTGCGCACATGCATCAAACCGAATTTTCACTCGAAAACGTCCAT
Source organism: uncultured Comamonadaceae bacterium (assembly GCA_964405405.1). Lineage (GTDB taxonomy): Bacteria > Bacteroidota > Bacteroidia > Flavobacteriales_D > Sanyastnellaceae > CAMCYM01. Next base: position 85,311 of record CAYONT010000002.1, read on the forward strand.
CCGCTGGATTTCATGGGGCCGGGGGAGACCCATTGGCGCTTGATCAAGGCCCATTTCCCCAAACTCAATCTGGTGGCCCGGGGCTCAAACATCCTTGCCAAGGGGGCCCAAGCGGACTTGGGGCGGTTTGAGGAGGTCATGCGGTTGCTGGTTTGGCACATCGAACGCTACCAGCACATCAGCGAGGACGACGTACATCGTCTGCTGCGGTCAGAAACGGCCGATGTGATGCGAACAGCAAGCCAGGATGACACCTTGGTTTACGGGGTAGGTGGAAACCGGATTTCTGCGCGAACGGCGAACCAGCACAAGCTCGTGGAGGCCATCCGGCGGCATGACATGGTTTTTGCCGTAGGCCCCGCAGGTACAGGCAAGACTTACACTGCTGTTGCCATGGCGGTGGCAGCCCTCAAAGACAAGCGGGTGCGGCGCATCGTACTGACGCGACCCGCTGTAGAAGCAGGAGAAAACCTGGGCTTTCTTCCCGGCGATCTGAAGGAGAAATTGGATCCTTACCTCCAACCGCTTTATGACGCCTTGCTGGATATGTTGCCGTACGAAAAAGTGGCGGAATACATGGAAAAGCGGGTGATTGAGGTGGCTCCTTTGGCCTTCATGCGGGGACGCACGTTGGACAAGGCCTTCGTCATCTTGGACGAAGCCCAGAACACCACGGTCGCTCAGATGAAGATGTTTCTCACCCGGATGGGCCGGGAAGCCAAGTTTGTGATCACGGGGGATGTCTCCCAAGTGGATTTGCCCCGTCGTCAACTTTCCGGCCTGGTGTATGCCCAGCGATCCCTCTCTGGCATCTCCGGTCTAGAGTTTGTTTCCTTGACGGGCGACGACGTCATCCGGCACCGACTGGTGAAAGCCATGATCGATGCCTTCGACGCCACCGATGCCAAGTTGGAGTCTGAAGCCGCCGCCCGCAAGCGAGAACGCCCCCCCTTCAATTCCGAACGATGACCCCTACCCTTCAGTTTCCTGGACAGACCTCCGTTTACCATGGCAAAGTGCGTGACATGTATGGCATCGGCAAAGATTTGTTGGTGGCCGTGGTGTCCGATCGCATCTCTGCTTTCGACTTCATCTTGCCCCAACCAATTCCTTACAAGGGACAGGTTTTGAACCAATTGGCCTCCTATTACTTGGATGCTGTTGCCGATTTGTTGCCCACTTGGAAACTCGCCTGTCCACATCCCGCAGTCACCATTGGTCACCGTTGTGAACCCATCCGCATCGAAATGGTGATCCGAGGTTATCTGGCTGGACATGCGTGGCGCACCTACCAGTCGGGAGAGCGGATGCTCTGTGGTGTCCGCATGCCTGACGAGATGCGGGAGAACGACCCATTCCCTGAGCCCATCATCACCCCTGCCACCAAGGCTGAGGCTGGGCACGACGAAGATGTTTCTCGGGAGGAAATCCTCACCCGGGGCATCGTAAATCCTGAACTCTACGAGTCGATGGAAGCTGCCACCCGGGCGCTTTACAAGCGGGGCACCGAATTGGCTGCGGCGCAGGGGTTGATTTTGGTGGACACCAAGTACGAGTTTGGTTTACACGGGAACCAACTGATGCTCATCGATGAGCTGCATACACCTGACAGTTCCCGGTATTTCGAAGCCACAGGTTACGACGAGCGCCAAGCTGCCGGCTTGCCCCAGCAGCAATTGAGCAAGGAGTTTGTGCGAGAATGGCTCATGGCACAAGGATTTCGTGGGCTTGAAGGCCAAACCCCACCCCAACTCCCCTCCGACTTCGTATCCACCGTGAGCGAGCGGTACATCGCCCTCTACGAGCGCCTCACCGGGCGCTCCTTTGTTCCACAACCGGCAGAAAACCAAGTTGATGAAATCCAAGACGCCGTAGGCGCTTGGTTGGCAGCCCGATGAATTGTAAGGAAGACCTCAACCACCCTCTTTTCGAAGCCGTCTCCACTGCGGCATCGGGACTCGGCGGCCGGGCCTTTGCCATCGGCGGGTTCGTCCGTGACTTGTTGCTCGAGCGTCCTTGCAAGGACATCGACTTCGTCACGGAAGGGAGCGGAATCGAATTGGCGCGTGCCACAGCAGCCCGCTTGGGGGTGAAGCAGGTGAGTGTCTACAAAAATTTCGGAACGGCTGCTTTCCGATTCGGTGGCTACGAATTGGAATTTGTGGGCGCCCGCAAAGAGAGTTACGACCGAGGCAGCCGCAAACCGGTGGTGGAAAACGGGACGCTGGAGGATGACCAAAACCGGCGAGACTTCACCATCAATGCGTTGGCACTCTCCCTCAACGAACCAGACTTCGGCGACCTCGTGGATCCCTTCGGAGGCATTGCCGACTTGCACCGTGGCATTTTGCGGACCCCATTGGATCCGGACGTCACTTACTCCGACGACCCCTTGCGAATGTTGCGCGCCATTCGCTTTGCCACCCAGCTCAACTTTCGCATTGATGATGCGAGCTTTACCTCCATCCAACGGAACGCAAAGCGGCTGGAAATCATTTCCGCAGAGCGCATCCACGTAGAACTCAACAAAATCATCCTGGCCCCCAAGCCCTCTGTTGGTTTCAAGTTGTTGTTCGAATCGCGGCTCCTGCATGAATTCTTCCCCGAAATGGTGGCCCTGCAGGGCATCGAAGTTCGCCAAGGGATTGCGCACAAAGACAATTTCTACCACACGCTCGAAGTGCTCGACAATGTGGCGGAGCATTCCGACGACCTCTGGCTCCGTTGGGCAGCCATCTTGCACGACATCGCCAAGCCTCCCACCAAGCGCTTCAGCGAGGAGCACGGTTGGACCTTCCATGGCCATGAAGACCGTGGAGCCCGCATGGTGCCCAAGCTGTTCAAACGGCTGAAGCTACCGATGGACGCCAAGATGAAATTCGTTCAGAAGTTGGTCCTCCTTCACTTGCGGCCCATCGCCCTCACCAAATCCGAAATCACAGACAGTGCCATCCGGCGCTTGCTGTTCGAAGCCGGTGATGACATCGATGCCTTGATGACCCTGTGTCGAGCCGACATCACTTCGAAAAATGAATCCCGCGTCAAGCGGTACCTCGCAAACTACGAGGTAGTACTGGAGAAACTCAGGGAAGTCGAGGCAAAAGACCACGTCAGGAACTTCCAACCTCCCATTTCGGGAGAAGAGATCATGGCTTTGTTTGGCATTCCTCCCAGCAAGCCCATTGGAGAAATCAAAAACGCCATCAAAGAGGCCATCCTCGAGGGGGAGATTCCCAACCAGCGGGAAGCTGCGATGGAACTAACCCTGAAAATTGGTGCGGAGATGGGACTCTATCCCGTGGCATCATGATCCCCCTTGGGGTTTCCAACCGTCTTTCAAGGTGACCGCTCGATTGAATACCAAAGCATGGGCTTGGCTGTATTTGCTGTCCGCCGTGAAGTACCCCAGCCGGGTGAATTGATACGGAACGCCCGGTTCGGCCGAGGCCAATGCCGGTTCGACCTTGCAATGGGACAGGACTTCGAGACTATCTGGGTTGATGTGGTTCATGAAATCCCCCGCTTCCGATCCATCCGGCTCGGGATGAATAAACAAGCGGTCGTATAGTCTCACTTCGGCGTCCACGGCGTGAGAAGCACTCACCCAATGCAAGGTGCCCTTTGCTTTCACCCCGCTGGTATCCTGGCCGCTGCGGCTATTGGGTACGCGTTCCACATGGACCTCAGTGACTTCACCCATATCGTTCTTCACGTGCCCTGTATAACGGACGATGTAAGCCGATTTCAACCGAACCGTAGCCCCAGGAGCCAAACGAAACCATCCTTTGACCGCTTCCTCTGCAAAGTCATCCTGCTCGATCCAAAGTTCCCTTCCGAAGGGAATCGAACGCACACCGGCCTCAGGCGATTCCGGATTGACCTCAAAGTCCAGCCACTCTATTTCGCCCGGGGCCACGTCCGTGACCACCAGTTTCAGGGGCCTGAGAACAACCATCGCCCGCTGGGCTACCCGGTTGAGGTGATCGCGCAGTGACCATTCCAGCAACCCCACGTCAATGACATTGTTCCTTTTTGCCACCCCAACCCGCTCGGCGAACGTTCGAATCGACTCTGGCGTGTACCCTCTTCGACGCAAACCGCTGATGGTGGGCATCCGGGGGTCGTCCCATCCATCCACCACCCCCTCTTCCACCAAGCGGAGCAACTTCCGCTTGGACATGACGGTGTAGTTGAGATTCAATCGGGCAAATTCCGTTTGTTCACTCGGAAAAATCCCCAATTGCTCGATGAACCAATTGTAGAGCGGTCGGTGGTTTTCAAACTCCAAAGAGCACAAACTATGGGTAATGCCTTCAATAGAATCGGATTGACCATGCGCAAAGTCATACATGGGGTAGATCACCCAACGGTCACCGGTCCGGTGGTGGTGGGCGAACTTAATCCGGTAGATGATGGGGTCGCGCATGAGCATGTTGTCATGCCCCATGTCGATCTTGGCTCGCAAAACACGACTGCCCTCCGGAAAAGCACCCGCCCGCATCGATTCAAACAATTCCCGGTTCTCTGCAGCCGTGCGGTTGCGGAAGGGACTGTCCGTCCCTGGAACACCTGGGGCGCCTTTCTGAGAAGCAATGGCTTCAGGGGTTTGGTCATCCACATAAGCCTTGCCCGCATCAATCAACTGCAGGGCATAGCCGTACAACGTTTCAAAATAGTCGCTGGTGTAGAACTCCCCTCCTTTCCACTCAAAACCCAGCCAAGCAACGTCCCGGCGGATGGCATCGACATATTCCGTGCTCTCCTTTTCGGGGTTGGTATCATCGAACCGCAGGTTGGTGACCCCACCATATTTCTGTGCCAAACCGAAGCTCACGCAAATGGCCTTGGCATGTCCGATGTGCAAGTAACCATTGGGCTCCGGTGGAAACCGGGTGTGGATACGCCCCCCATGCTTGCCGGAGGCCAAATCCGCTTCGATCTTTTGCTCAATGAAATTCAGGGATCGCTTCCCCTCCTCACCACTCCCGCTCAAATCTTCTGCCTGCATCGTAATTTGCCCGTTGTATCGGTCAAATTTACATCAGTCCTCCATGAACCCGACCCTCTTACGCCTGGTTGCCTTCCTGGTTCTCAATTTTGCGGCTTTGGCCATTGGAGGGCTGTTTACAGGCCCGGGAGTGGCTGATCCTGCGTATCAAGAGGCCACCCAAGCCCCTTGGACACCTCCTGGTTGGGTCTTCGGCACTGCCTGGACCTTGGTCATGCTCGCCTATGCATGGGGGTGTGCCGTGGGATTGGGACGGGTGTCGAGCAAGCGAAAATTTCTGAATCTCTATGGGCTTCAATGGGGCCTCAACGTCTTATGGAACCCCCTTTTCTTCTACTGGGGACGAACGGGGTGGGCATGGGTAGAGATCTCTTTGCTTTTCGTCGTCGTGGCTTGGCAGTTTCTGTGGTTTCGAAAAGAGATGCGGAAAGCTGCGTGGGGGTTGGTGCCTTATCTCCTTTGGCTCTTGGTGGCCAACTCCCTCAACGGCGCGTTCTTCGTCCTCAATCCCTGAACCCCGCTTCTCGCAGCGCAGCGGCTATCTGCGGTTCATCAGCGCCCCAATGCAGGGATTCCGCCGCTCGGGCGCACGCTTGCTCCCAGTGGCTTCGAGGCTGCTGAAGCACCGCTTCGATCGCTGTTCGGATGGATTGGGGATCGTGCCCCGCTGCGATGACCCCCACGTCCCAACCCTTGACGACCTTTTCAACCTCAGGCAAAGGACTGGCCACCACGGGAATGCCCGCATGGATGTAATCAAACAACTTGTTGGGCAAACTCAGGAGGTAATTGCCATGCACACCCTTGTCCAAAGAGAGCCCCACGTCTGCTGAAGCCGTGAACCTGCGGAGCACTTCGTAGGGCTGCTTGGACAAGCAAAAGAGGCTTTGGGCCAAATCTGCACCGGTTTGTTCTTGACGTGCCCATTCCCACTCTGGGCCGGCACCGATCAACACCAATCGGAAATGCGCTTGTCCCCGTGCCGCTTCCACCGCTTCGCGGATGCCCCGGTCGGTGTCCATGAAAGCACCTTGAAGCAACGCAATGGGCCGATCGGTTGGGATGCCGGCCTCGGAAAAGGCTTCACGGCCGTCGACCATTGCCCGTGGAGCGCGAACAGGCATGTTGCGCAACACGCGGGGCCGCCCACTTTTCGCATGGGGATAGCGTTCCTGAAGGCCTGCCGCGATGCTGTCATTCACCGTCAGAACTGCCCGAACCTTGGGGTGCAACCATCGTTCCACTGCTAGCCAAACGCTACGTTGGAATCGCCTATGCGTCAAGCCTGCTGCTTCGGTGAAGAATTCGTGGCTATCATAAACCAAAGGCACCCTCCGAATCCGGGAAACGAGATAGGCCGGAAGCAACGTGTCTAAGTCATTCGCCCAGATTCCATCCATCCTTCGGAACAGCAGGAAGCAGAAAAATCGAACCTGCAGCGCCGCATAAAACAGCCCCCCCCTGTGAAAAAAAAGGCGCAGCCGGGTGCCATGCACGCCCGGCGGAAGGGGTTCTGAGTGGGGCAACAGGCGACCCAACAAGAACGTCTCCCAACCCAACCGGTTCAAAGTCCCACAGGTTTTCCTCACCCGTTGGTCGTGAACCAAATCGTTCGAAACCAGAACAAAGATTCGGCCCAAGGTGATGCTCTTAAGACCGGTTCGGAGCCATTGACTCCCGGACCAAACGCAAAACCCGCTTGGTATACTGGGGAAAGTCAGCATCCATCATCCAGCCGTAATACCCGGGATTCTCAAGCAATACATCTTTGACCCTGCGGCCCTTGTGCTGACCGAAGTGGAAAACGACCTCCTCTTCGTCATCGTAAATGAATCGCCCCGCCAAATCCGCAAAGCGATGCTGGCGGCAGAATTCCGAAAGATCCTCCATGTTTTGGGGAAGCGGCCCCACCGTTACACCACGCGAGTCTAACACAGTATGGTCCCGGTAGCGATCCAACTGTGCCAACAAGATCTCCAATGTGGCCTCTGCATCGGGCATGGCCTCGTGTGCATCCTCCAAGGACTTGCCACAGTAGAACAAGTAACCTGCCCGCAGGGTCCTCTGCTCCATCTTGTGAAAGATGTTCTGAACGTCGATCAAGTTCCTTCCTTCGATGCCAAAGTCAATGCCCACACGGAGAAACTCCTCCGCCAACATGGGCACGTCAAATCGGTTGCTGTTGAATCCCCCCAAGTCGCAACCCTCGAGCAATCGAAACAGTCCCGGCGCAATTTTCCCGAAAGTATGCGCATCCTTTACATCTTCGTCCCAGATGCCATGTACCTCACTCGCCGCCCGAGGAATGGGCATTTCCGGATTCACCAAAATTCGGCTCTCTCGACCGCGTTGCTCGGGTTTCCTGAGCACCGTGCCATCTGGATGGATCTTGATTAAGGCAATTTCGACAATCCGATCCTTACCAATTTCCGTACCGGTGGTTTCCAGGTCAAAGATGACCAGGGGACGCTTGAGTCCCAACGTTTTTAGGTCCATGCTTAGACGATGGGGCGCTGTGGATCAAAGGCCTCGAGGTAGTCTGCCACCCTGCGGACAAAGCTGCCCCCCAACATACCATCGACCACCCGGTGGTCGTAACTGTGCGACAGGAACATCATGTGGCGGATGGCGATGACATCTCCGTGGGGCGTCTCGAGAACCGCAGGCCGCTTGCGGATGGCACCCAATGCGAGAATGCCCACTTGGGGTTGGTTGATGATGGGCGTTCCAAAAACATTCCCAAACGTCCCCACATTGGACAAGGTATAAGTCCCGCCTGCCACATCGTCCGGGGTCAGTTTGTTCGCCCGTGCCCGCGCCGAAAGATCATTCACTGCGTGGGCCAAACCGACCAAATTCAACTGATCGGCATCGCGGATCACCGGCACAATCAGGTTTCCGGAGGGCAGTGCTGTGGCCATCCCGAGGTGGATTCGTTTGCGGAGGATGATCCGGTCCCCATCCACACTGGCATTCACACCGGGAAAATCCCGAATGGCGCGCACAATGGCCTCTGCAAACAACGGGGTAACCGTCAACTTCTCCCCGTGCTGTTTTTCGAACGCAGCCTTGTTCTTGTCACGCCACTGCACGAGGTGCGTCACATCCGCCTCTACGAAAGAGGTGACGTGCGGACTTGTGGACACCGATCGGACCATATGATCCGCAATCAACTTGCGCATGCGGTCCATTTCGATGATCTCATCCTCAGCCCCGATGGAAACCCCGGCAACGGGTTTTGCGGGTGCGGGCGAAGCAGGCTTGACCACCACCGGTGACGAAACCGGCGTGGTCGGAGACGGAGCAATGGGCGAAACCCCAGCCGCTGGGGTAGCCTGACCGGAACGTTGTGCGAGGTAGCCCATCAGGTCCTTCTTGGTGAGCCGCCCTTCTGCTCCTGTGCCCGGAATGCCGTCCAGTTCCGATGTGGAAATGCCTTCGGTTTGGGCAATGCTGCGCACCAATGGGGAATAAAAGCGCCCATCTGCTCCCAACCGACCCGGGAGTGCGCCAGGTTCGGATGTGGCGGAAAGAGCCGCAGTCACCAGCGCCTCGGCAGCTGCTGCAGCGGGGGCCGCAGAAGGAGCCGCAGCAGTGGCTGCTGCTGCAGGAGCAACGGGTTCGGATGAAGCCCCGGCACCGACTTGGAACCGCGCGATGGGTGCACCGACCTGAACCACCTCCCCCTCCTGGACCAACCACTCCAACAACACCCCATCCTCAGGGGCTGGAACCTCGCTGTCCACCTTGTCCGTGGCGATTTCGACCATCGGCTCATCGGCCGCTACGGATTGCCCGGGTTGAACGACCCACTTGGTGATCGTTGCCTCCGCCACACTTTCCCCCATCTTGGGGAGCAGGATTTCGATGGTAGCCATGATTTCAGATTCCTCGGCGCAAAATTAAGGCCTGCACCACGACCGATAAGTCGATTGTCCAACGATAATCTCTTGCATAGGCCAAATCCATCCGCCGCACCATCCGCTCGTCTTGGCCAGCACCTCGGCTCAATACTGCCTTCCGGAGTGCCGGAAGATGCGCCCCAGAACCGGCATATCCCACCCACGTTGCTCGTCCCAGGAGCACTTCAACTGCGGCACGGCCCCATCCCCTGCGTCCTGACAACCTGAGCGGGAGCGCCCCGAGCAGAATCAAGCTGGCGGCCACCCCGTCGAAAAGACGTTTTTGACGGCGAACCGAGGGAACCTGGAGGGAACGCCTGAGGTCGGTCAGGGGGAACGCATCGGGCCCCCCCGAACCCATGAGGGGCTCGGTGTCGCTCCAAGCGATCCGGAAGTCCACCCCGGAGCCCGCGGCGGAGGCCATGGCATCGATGATGTCGGCCGCAGGAACATCCCGGCCACTCAAAACGACCTCGTGCACCCGATGAACCCGGATGGCCTCCGCCAAGTCCGCCAGCCCCCCGACGACCTCGGGCCGTCCCTCCGACCGCTCCTCCCCTCCCTCCTTCGGCACCATGCCCGTAGGTCGGAGCGCCCAGGCCCGCTCCCCGCCGACGGCGAGCGCACCGGCATCCGAAGCCCGGACCATCTGGACCATCCGGTCCAGTTCGCCCCCCGTCCCGACATACAGCCGGCGGCGGGGCGCCTGACGCACCCAGCTCTTCGGGTGCAACCCCGTCCGCGTGAGCAGCACCGAAACCCCGGCAAACAAAGACCCCAGCAACAAAATCGCCCGCGAGAACCTCAGGTCCTCCGGAAGGAGGGCGTATCCAATGAGCAAAAAGGCGGTCGAGGCTGCCTGGGCGCGCAGGATTTGGCCTACACGCCACGGCCGCTCATATCCGCCCATCCAGGCGAGCACACCCACCCAAACCCCCGTGTACACTGCAAAAGCCCATGCCGCCAGGCGGGCATCATAAACGATGCCTGTGCCCGCCGCGTAAATCTCCATGGCGAGCCGCCAGCCCCCCCAAAGCAACACGGCATCAGACACCATCACCCCCCAACGCGAAACCAGCCGAGAACCGATGGCCAATCCCGCCCGCGCGTAAATGGCCAATCGAATGGTCCAGGAAAGAAGCCATGCCTGGTTGCCCGCAAAATGCGTTTCCGCAAAAATGAGCATGGCCCGATAGAACACAAGCACGTAATTCAAAGACCCCTTCTTCGTGCTCTCCCCTTTGTAATGAATAATGGATGTTCCCGTGAAATAGTGGTTCTCCCAGCCGCCTTGGATCAGCCGCCACGACAGGTCGATGTCCTCGCCGTACATAAAATAGGTTTCATCCAACAGCCCCACCTCCTCCAGGGCTTCCCGACGCAGCCACATGAACGCCCCACTGAGGATTTCCACCGGAGCGGTTTGGGCCCGATCGATGTGGCCCATGTAGTAGCGGTTGAAGCGCTGCGTCCTAGGGGCCAAACGATACAAACCCGTGATTTTACAGAGCGCGGCCCACGGCGTAGGCAGCCCCCGCTTGGATTCTGGAAGATACCTGCCCGAACCATCCACCATCGGCACACCCAACCCCCCCAAACGCGGTTGGGCATCTGCGTATTGCAGAACGGCCACGAATCCGTCCTCCTTCACCACGGTATCCGGATTCAACAACAGCACCCACCGCCCGGTGGTGGCCCGAATGGCCAAGTTGTTCGCCTTGGAAAAACCCAAATTCTCCGACAACGCCCACAGCTTAACATGCGCAAATCGACTGCGAACTTGAGCACAAGAACCATCGACAGAGTGATTGTCCACCACGCATATCTCCACCCGGTAGCCGGCGCGTTCCGCTGCCTGGGCAGCACGCTCAGCCGACACCAAGCATTGGACCAGGAAGTGCTCCACATTGTAGTTCACCACCACGACGGTGAGGTCCATTGCGGATTCAACCATGGTAGGGCATGCGCGTTTTCAGCGATTGGGCCAGGGTGGCCTCGTCGGCGTGTTGGAGGTCGTCACCGACCGCTACACCGCGCGAAATGGCCGTGATGCGCAGAGGCAAATCGCCCAGTTTCCGATAGAGATAAAAGGCCGTGGTCTCCCCCTCCATGGTCGTGGGGAGCGCAAAGATGACCTCTGCCTCCGTCGGCGCGGACCGCATGCGGTCCACCAAATCTGCCACGTACAAATCAGCGGGGCCCACGCCATCCATGGGGCTGATGACGCCGCCCAGCACATGGTATGTTCCCCGGTAGGTTCGGAGGGACTCGATGGCCAGCAGATCCCGAACATCCTCCACCACACAAACTTGATGCGCATCCCGGGAGGGATCCTCGCAAATGACACAGAGCCCTCCCTCACACAAGTTGTGGCAGCGGCTGCATCCCCGAACCCCTTCGCGCATGGCCGTCAAGCTGCGCGCAAAGGCCTCCACGCGCTCGGCATCACGCCTCAGCAGGTGCAAGGCGAGCCGCAGCGCTGTCCTGCGTCCGATGCCCGGAAGGGAAGCAATCTGATCGACTGCCGCTTCCACCAACTTCGAGGGCAATTCCATGGCTGCGAATGTACCGCAGGAACGCGGCTTGTTGCATTTTTGCCCCATGCATCCAACCACAGCGCTTTGGGTTTTTGTCGCCTATGCGTGCCTCCTCTTCTGCCTAGCCGCTTGGACCAACCGGAAAAAACAGGCACCGGATGCAGTAGCGCTGGACGATTCGGGAAACAGCCGGTTCTTTCTCGCGGGGCGGAACAACGCTTGGTACCTGGTCTCCTTCGGGATGATTGGCGCCTCCTTGAGCGGTGTGACCTTCATGAGCATACCCGGATGGGTTCGGGACAGTTCTTGGTCCTACCTTCAGATGGTCTGGGGCTATCTCGGTGGTTACGCCTTCATCATGTGGGTGCTCATGCCACTCTACTACCGGTTGGGGTTGACCTCGATTTATGGCTACTTTCTGTTGCGATTCGGTCCCCGTGCACACAAGACCGGTGCATGGTTTTTCATCGTGAGCCGGTTGGTGGGCTCCAGCTTGCGTTTGTACCTGGTAGCCATGGTGTTGGACCTATTTGTGTTGCGTCCGATGGGCTGGGATCTCCGGGCAATTTTGGGAGAAACGACAGGCCAAACCCTGCACATCGCCATCCTCTCTTCGCTCATCCTGTTGGTCATTTATGCCTACACACGCCGCGGAGGTCTGGCGACCGTGGTGTGGACGGATGCGTTGCAGACGACGGCCATGTTGATCGCAGTAATCTGGGCCGGCCTGGCCATCTCGGATGCACTGGGATTTCAGGGTTGGGAAATGGTTCACCAGGTGGCATCCAGTCCCCTGAGCGATGTCTGGGTTTGGTCGGATTGGCGGGCACCCAACCACGCAGTGAAGCAAATGCTCGCCGGTGCGTTCATTGCCATTGCCATGACCGGCATGGACCAGGACATGATGCAGAAGAACTTGTCGTGTCGAAGTCTTCGGGAAGCCCAATGGAACATGGGGTCCTTCGCCATGATTCTGGTCGGAGTCAATGTGCTGTTCTTGGGAATGGGCACCTTGCTTTGGACCTACGCTGAAGTCACGGGGTTGTCCGTTGCACGGGGGGATGCCCTCTTCCCCACGGTGGCCCTGGAGGGAACGCTGGGCATGGGAATCGGCTTCGTCTTTCTGATCGGACTCATGGCTGCGGCATTCAGTTCGGCGGACAGCGCCCTGACGGCTTTGACCACCTCCGCCTGCGTCGACTTGTTGGATACCGAGCACATGCCGGAATCGCAGGCGGTTCGCATTCGCAAACGGATGCACATTCTTTTCAGCCTGCTCACCTTGGGGGTCATGACGGTCTTCGGCGCCCTCTCGGATGCGCGGGTCGTGAGCGCCATTTTTGAGGTCGCCGGCTACACGTATGGTCCCATTTTGGGTCTGTTCTTCTTCGGACTCTTCACCCGGCGGGCTGCCCGGGACCGGGCCATTCCGATGCTTGCCTTGCTCGCTCCGGTGGCGTGTTACGCGCTGCAGTGGGCGGCCCGGGAGTGGGCGGGGTTCAGCCTGGGATTCGCGTTGTTGCCCTTCAACGGTGGGCTCATGTTTCTGGGACTCTGGGCATTGTCAAGACCAAATCCCTCCCAACCGGTGCACTGAATGCACAAGGTGGGAACTTACCTTTGTGCATCACAATATCCGCATGGTCCCTAGAACCTCTGCCCTGCTCAATCGCCTCACAGAATCAGCGACCCTGGCCATGGCCCGGAAGGCGGCTGAACTCAAGGCGGCCGGTTTGGATGTCATTTCCCTCAGCCTGGGAGAGCCTGACTTTGATACGCCCGAACCCATCAAAGCCGCTGGAATCCGGGGCATCGAACAGAATTTCTCCCACTACACCCCAGTGCCCGGATTGCTTTCCCTCCGGGAGGCCATTGCACAAAAACTGAAGCGCGACAATGGTTTGGCCTATCAGCCCAGCCAGATTGTGGTCTCGAACGGAGCCAAACAATCGATCACGAACGCCGTGCTTGCGCTTGTCGATCCCGGGGACGAGGTGCTGATCCCGGCGCCTTACTGGGTCAGTTATGTGGACATGGTACAACTCGCGGGGGGGACACCGGTCATCGTTCCGACCCGTGTGGAGGACGACTTCAAAGCCACGCCCGAACGCCTGGCCCAAGCCATCACACCGAAAACCCGGCTCCTCATCTATTCTTCGCCCTGCAATCCATCCGGATCCGTGTACACCCCCGAAGAGATTGCAGGCATTGCAGGGGTCCTGGCCCAGCACCCCCAAGTCATCGCCATCAGCGATGAGATCTACGAACTCATCCAATTCCAAGGGCGGTCCCCCAGTCTGGCCAGCCACGTGGAAATCGCCGATCGGGTGATCACGGTCAATGGGGTCAGCAAAGGCTTCGCCATGACGGGCTGGAGGCTGGGATATCTCGCTGCTCCCCAATGGATTGCGGATGCTTGCAGCAAAATTCAAGGCCAAATCACTTCCGCCCCGTGTTCCATCGCACAGGTCGCAGCTGAGGCCGCTGTTTCCGCGGATCCGTCCATTGCGGATGAAATGCGCAACGCTTTTCTCCGGCGGCGGGATTTGGTCCTGCAAAAAATGGAGGCCATCCCAGGCTGGAAGTCGCACAAGCCCACCGGTGCGTTCTATTTGTTCCCGGATGTCTCGGGCTGGCTGGGCAAGTCCTATGAGGGAACCATCTTGGAAAACGGCGACGATGTGGCGCTGTTCTTGCTCTCTGCAGCCCGGGTGGCCGTGGTCGGTGGCCCCGCATTTGGTTCCCCTGAGTGCATCCGCATCTCATACGCCGCCTCGGACGCAGTATTGGAGGAGGCCATGAACAGGATCGCTGAAGCGTCTAAGCTTTTGAACTGAGCCATGTCCGCAGAACCGAAAGGACACCAAGCGGCTTGGGAGGCCCTCGGGCGCATCCGTTCATTGCGGGTTTTGGTCATCGGGGATGCGATGGTGGACGCCTACCAAATTGGGGATGTACAACGGATTTCCCCGGAAGCGCCTGTGCCCATTTTGCAAGTGCGGGAGAAGCACAGCCGACTTGGCGGAGCGGCGAATGTGGTCAAAAACCTGGTGGAATTGGGGGCGTCGGTTTCGTTTTGCTCGGTAATAGGATCTGACGCAGCGGGGAAGTTTCTGTTGGACGAGCTGGATGCAATGGGGGTCAACTGTGATGCGGTTTCCATCGACCCCGAGCGTCCCACCACGGTCAAGACCCGCCTCATGTCCCAGGGACAACAGCTGATGCGGATCGATGAGGAAATCAGCGACCCCTTGCCATCCTCATCGCTCGAAATATTGTCAGACAAGTGCCATCAGGCCATTCTGAATCAATCCATTGACGTCATCATATTCGAAGACTACGACAAGGGAACCATTCAACCCTTACTCATTGAGCGGGTCCGCAATTGGGCAGAGGAAAATCGCATTCCCATCGCGGTAGATCCCAAGTTCCGAAACTTCCGAGCCTACCAAGGAATGGGATTGTTCAAACCCAACTTGAAAGAACTCGAGGAGGGACTGGGCGTGCGCATTGACCGCAATGATGATGAGGCGATTCGAAAGGCCGTTGAGGCGATCATGGAAGGCTGGCAACCCCAATGTGCCCTCATCACGCTGTCAGAACGGGGGGTCTGGGTTCATGCACCCCGTGCGGGCATCGAACACCGCCGAATCCCCGCCCACCCGCGCGAGATCGTCGATGTTTCGGGGGCAGGAGACGCAGTGATCGCTGTGGCCTCCGTGCTGTGGGCGCTGGGGGTACCGCTGGACGAAACCGCTTCCGTGGCGAACCTAGCCGGAGGCCTGGTCTGCGAGAAAGTAGGTGTGGTGCCTATTCAAAAGGAAGAACTCATGGCCGAGCTCGCCTCTACCGGTCTACAATCTGCCCCTTCACACTGACTGCAGGATGGGACTCAGGGAATTTCGGGAAAGGGTCAACATAGGACTATATGGCCACAAGCCCAGGGTTTTGTCGGCGCTGCGTTGGAGCAACCTACTGGTTTCTACCGCCGCCTTGGGGTTGCTCATTGCTTACTATGGTTGGCCCAACGACAGCAAAACCGCTGAGTGGATTTTGCGGGGTGTCACCTGGAGCTTTGGATTTTACGTTTTTCAGTACTTCGTCAAGGTCGTCTATGAATTTCATCCATGGACCTTCATCCGTTCGACCTGGTTGGAAGCCCTGCTCATGCTGGTGCTGGTGGTGGAAGGTGCGAGCGACTTGCTCACCGGGGAACTGCTGCTAGAAAGGCTCATCCGGCAACAGGGCTTGCCCGTGGCAAAGGACCTCTACACCCTGTTCATCCAGGGATACTTCTTTGTCGTTGTGGTGACCGAGGTGTTGCGTTCAAGCCAAATCCTACCGCGCTTTCGCATCCATCCAGCCACGGTTTTTGTCATCAGTTTTTTGCTGCTCATCGTATGCGGAACAGGCCTCTTGATGATGCCGGAAATGACGGTGGACAAGCTGGGTTCGCCCTTTCTCGACGCACTGTTTACGGCAACCAGCGCATCTTGTGTGACCGGGTTGATGACCATTGATACTCCGCTTTTCACCGAGAAGGGGCACTGGGTTATCTTGTTTTTGATGCAGTTTGGAGGACTGAATTTGATCGCCTTTGGGGTATTCTTGTCCTTGGTGTCCAAGTTGGGCGTGGGGGTCCGGCACGATGAAGTCATCCAAGATTTCATGACGGCAGACAACCTGCAATCCAGCCGGGGTCTGTTGGCTAAGGTGATGTTCTGGATCTTCCTCATCGAAGGGCTCGGCACATTGGGCTTGTATCTGACTTGGAGCAATCAGGTTCCCTTTGTCAGCGAATGGAACCGGTTTTTTGCCTCCTTGTTCCATGCCGTTGCGGCCTTCAACAATGGTGGAATATCACTGTTTCCCGGTGGGTTCATGGCCTCAGGTGCAGCACAGAGTTATGCCGTCCAATGGGTCATGTTTTCGCTCATTTTCGCCGGTTCCCTGGGCATCCTGGCCATGTTTGATTTGTTCGATCCCGCGAGGCTTCGGGATCGAATGAAACACCCTTGGAAGCAGATCGGGTTTGCAACCAAAATCGCACTTTACTTTTCGCTGGGTTTGGTTTTGTTGGGTGCCCTTGCCCACCTGTTGTTGGAACAAGACCACACCCAACGGGGCATGGACTGGACTGAACGAATCACGACGGCGTTTTTCATGAGCATCAACCGAACCGCAGGGTTCAGCACCATCGACTTTGCCATGGCCAGCGCCCCAATGGTCCTGATCACCATCTTTTTGATGTTTGTTGGATCCTCCTCCAGTTCAACCGGTGGAGGCATCAAGACTTCTACCCTGGCGGTGGTGTTGGCCGACCTTTGGAGGACCATCAAAGGATTTGACCACGTCAGACTCTTCCAACGCACCATACCCGAAATCATCCGCTCCAGGGCCTACAGCGTGTTGTTATTCTTCCTGGGATGGAACATGATCACCGTCTTTGTGTTAAGTGTTTCAGAGTCTGAAATTTTGGCTACCCCAGGACGGGGAGTCATCGATCTGATGTTTGAAAGTGTCAGCGCCATGAGCACCGTAGGCTTGAGTACCGGCATCACTGCAGCTTTGAGTCCTGTGGGCAAGGTCGCCATCATTTTGAGCATGTTCATCGGAAGGGTCGGCGCACTAACGGTAATTCTCGCTATTGGAGGCAAAGTCACCCAATCCCACATCAAATATCCTGAAGCACAGACCATGATCGGTTGACGTGCGCCATCTACCATGGGAACACCCCTCACCCCTTACGGCCCCGCAGCGGGAGGCACAAAGCGCGAACAAGTTTCACAGATGTTCGACCGCATTGCACCCCGATACGACTTCTTGAATCACCTCTTCTCTCTGGGAATCGATGTCGTTTGGCGGCGGAAAGCGGTGCGGTTGCTGCGTCAGGAACGACCCAAAAAGATTCTGGACATGGCCACCGGCACCGCCGATTTTGCGCTGGAAACCCGTCGCATGATGGGACCTGAAGTGCACATCACCGGGGTGGACATCAGCCCAGGCATGTTGGCAATCGGTCGGAAAAAGGTGCGCGATCGGAATTGGAGCACGAGCATCGAATTGGTCGAAGGGGATTCCGTGTCCCTCCCCTATCCCGACGGCAGTTTTGATGCCTACACCGTAGCCTTCGGGGTGCGGAATTTTGAAAACCTATCGGGCGGGTTGCTGGAAATGAAACGGGTATTGAAACCCGGGGGGGTGGGCGTCATTTTGGAGTTCTCCAAACCGAGACGATTTCCGATGAAGCAGCTGTTTGGCCTATACTTCCGCTGGTTTATGCCCACGCTGGGCCGCTGGATTTCAAAGGATGCACAGGCCTATTCCTACCTCCCGGAGAGTGTTGCCATCTTTCCGGAAGGCCAAGCCTTTGTGGACATTCTCCAAGATGCAGGTTATGTTTCGATTCGAACCCTGTCCTTGACGGGGGGAATTGCGACGATTTACCTCGCCCAAGTGCCTGCAGGGTCATGATTCTCAGGGTGGGGCCTTCAAAGCTTCAGGGTGTGGTGGAGGTTCCGCCCTCCAAAAGCGTGGCCCAAAGGCTCATTGCTGCAGCCGCCTTGTGCCCGGGTGCCAGCATGATTCGTGGCATCGGTGATTGCGATGACGTGACGGCCGCGTTGGGGGCGGTCGCCGGACTGGGAGCCACGGTGGAGTTGGGTGAAACCGATGTGCGCGTCATAGGATTTGGAGGAAAACCAGTCCCCCGCATGCCGGTGGTTGATCTGGGGGAATCTGGATTGGGGGTTCGCATGTTTGCCCCCATCGCTGCCTGCGGTACGATGCCTGTGACACTGACAGGAACGGGAAGTTTGTTGGGACGCCCCATGGAAACCTGGGATCAAACCGAGGGATTGGCAGGCGTGATCTCCACCACTTCGGGCAAATTGCCCTTGCGCATCCATGGCCCCCTCCGGGCAGGGGAGTATCGACTCGACGCTTCCATGAGTTCCCAATTTGCAACTGGGTTGCTGATGGCGCTGCCCACATTGGACGGAAACAGCACGCTGATTCTGGAGAATACCACCAGCCGGCCTTACATCGATTTGACTTGTTCTTTGTTAACGTTTTTCGGTCTGGACATCACGGAAGAAACCGACGGATGCTTCCGGATTCCAGGTGGTCAATCTTATGTTCCTCAATCCATTCGGGTGGATGGCGACTGGAGTGCGGCCGCGACTTTGCTGGTTGCGGGAATGTTGGCGGCCGATCCCGTCCTCACGGTTTCGGGATTGGACAACAGGTTCCCCCAGGCTGATGAAGCGATTCGCGGTGCCTTGTTGTTCGCGGGCGGAGCCATGAGTGGAACAGACAACGGAATCCAAATCGCCCAGCGGCCGGTTCGTGCCTTCGATGTCAATTTGGAGCACTGTCCCGATTTATTCCCAGCACTGGCGGCGCTGGCCGCTTTTGCGGATCGACCCTCACGGTTGCGGGGCGCGGGTCGTTTGGCCTACAAAGAGTCCGATCGCGCGGAGGCGATTCAACGTTGTTGGCAACAAGCCGGCATTTCGGTGACGCGGGAGGAAGACACCTTGGTCGTGCATCCTCGCAAAGGGAAGGACAAAGTGTTGCCGGCTCGGATCCAGGCGGGAGGCGACCACCGAATCGCCATGGCATGCGCCCTGCTGGGGCTCGCTGGTGCCCCCATTGAGATTGACGGGGCTGAATGCGTCGCCAAAAGCTACCCTGCGTTTTTTGACGATTTGGAGGCCATAGGTGGAAAGATCCAATGGGTTTCCTCTCCCGCTTAAAGGGACTCGTTGTGGATAATTCTCTGCCTGACCTATGCTGATGCCTGCCCGAGGTGATGAACTTTGGGCATGCGGATACACTTCATTGCCATTGGCGGGAGCGCCATGCACAACTTGGCCCTGGCGTTGCACGATGGAGGCCACCGTGTTTCGGGGTCTGATGACCAAATCCTTGAGCCTTCTCGCAGCCGTTTGCGTGAGGCTGGGTTGTTGCCTGAATCGGATGGTTGGCATCCCGAGCGTATCACGACGGCGCTGGATGCCATTGTGCTCGGCATGCATGCCCGCAAAGACAACCCGGAGTTGCTGGCCGCCCAAGCGCTCGGCATTCCCATCCATTCTTACCCTGCATTTTTGTTTCAAGCTACGGCAAACAAAATGCGGATTGTGGTCGGTGGATCTCATGGAAAAACCACCATCACATCCATGTTGTTGCATGCCTTAAAGCACGTTGGGAGGCAAGGTGACTTCATGGTGGGAGCTCAATTGCCGGGATTTAATCGCATGGTGCATCTCGACGCATCCAACGAATTTGCTGTGTTCGAGGGGGATGAATACCTCAGTTCTCCTTTGGATGACCGCCCTAAGTTTTTTCATTACCAGCCACACCTGACCCTGCTGTCTGGCATTGCTTGGGACCACATCAACGTTTTTCCCACTGAGGAGGCTTATGTGGAGGTCTTTGACCGCTACCTGACCACCTTGGCTCCGGAAGCTCAGGTGGTTTGGTGCGCAGAAGACCAAGCCTTGGCAGATGTGGTGAGCAGGCAAACCCGGAGCGACCTCACCTTTTTACCCTATTCCACCCCAGCATATGAAGTTTTTACCGACGGCACGACTGAAATCCATTGGCCGGATGGAACCCGAGCCCGCACCCCGTTGATCGGCATCCACAACCTTCAGAACATGGCGGGAGCCCGTGCACTCGCCACGGCCATGGGGGTGGAACCCGCTGCCTTTGATGTTGCGATGTCGGATTTTACGGGTGCTGCGAGACGCTTGGAGTCTTGGGACAGCGGGGACAACTTTGATGTTTTTAGGGATTTCGCCCATGCTCCTTCGAAAGTGCGAGCGACGGTAGCAGGGGTTCGCGCATCTCAACCCCATCGGAACCTGGTCGCCTATTTTGAACTGCACACCTTTTCCAGTTTGAACCGGGATTTTCTACCCACCTACCAAGGAACATTGGATGCTGCTCACCGAGCGGTGGTTTACTTCGACCCCCAGGTCTTGGCTCAGAAGCGCATGCCCGAATTGGATGCAGCGTTCGTCAGGAGTTGCTTTGCCAACCCCAACCTCGAGATTGTTAACGATGTCGAGGTGCTACAGGCCATGTGGGACCAGGAGCATCGAGAGAACGCCACCCTTCTTCTGATGAGCAGCGGCTGGTTCGGCGGTGCCCGGTGGAACCGATAACAAGGGGAATTCAACCCAAGCCCACATCCAGTAGCATCATCAAAGCAAAACCTCCAATAAACCCGAGCGTGGCCACATCGGTATATTGGTCTCGTTGGGTCTCTGGAATCACTTCCTCCACCACGACATAGATCATCGCCCCTGCTGCAAAAGCCAGGGCGTAGGGCAAAATGGCCTGCATTTGAATGACCGCCAACGCCCCCACGACACCGGCCACGGGCTCTACGATGGCGCTCAATTGTCCATACCATGCTGCTTTCCAACGGGGCATTCCGCTTCGGTGGAGGGGCACACTGACCGCCAGCCCTTCGGGAAAGTTCTGAATGGCGATGCCCATGGCCAATGCCAGCGCCCCAGCCACCGTAGCCCCTTCCAATCCCAATGCAGCCCCGCCGAACAAAACGCCGACCGCCAGGCCCTCTGGTATGTTGTGCAAGGTGATGGCCAGCACCAGCAAAGTGTTTTTATGCCAAGGCGTGGCTACCCCTTCCGCTTCGTCCTTGGCAAAATTCAGGTGCAAATGAGGAAGTAGTTTGTCCAGTCCGAACAGGAACAGAGCACCCAAACAAAACCCCAGAACAGCGGGCAAGGCCTTCATGAGCCCCACTCCCTCACTCATTTCAATGGCAGGTGTCAGCAACGACCAGCAACTGGCCGCAACCATCACCCCTCCCGTGAATCCCAACATGGCATCCAAGACGGAACGACTGATGTCTCGAAACAAAAAAATCACCGAAGCACCTGCAGCTGTCAACAACCAAGTCGTCGTGGTGGCGACCGCCGCAGCCTGAACCGGCTCCATCGATTCAAACCAAATGATTACTTCATTCATGATCCATTGAAACCAATTCAAACATCATATTACCAGCAGTTTCCATCGTCCATATACATCTTTTTCCATCTAAGTACTCCACTTCAAAGGACCGATCGAACTCGAAGACCCGGAGCACGCGAAAACGCAATCCACAGAAGATCCCGAGCGCATCCAAATGCATCAAAAAGGCATCCTTCACGTCATGCATTCCCACCACCTCAGCCCACACATTCTGCGTCAAATCCTCAATCGACAAAACCCTCGGGCGCACGGGAAGAACCCCATGGGCATTGGGGATGGGGTCTCCATGAGGGTCCCACTGGGGGTGCCCCAAAAAACGATCCAAACGTTCTACCAATTCGCCTTGCCCGATGTGCTCCAATTGCTCAGCCATGTCATGCACCTCATGCCATGCGAACCCTAAACAATCCGAAAGGAACACCTCCCAAAGCCTGTGGCTGCGGACCAGCCCAAGGGCCCAACGACGTCCATCTTCGGTCAATGCTACCCCTCGGTAGGCCCGGTGGGTTACCCAGCCTTGACTCTCGAGCAACTTCACCATGCCCGTGACTGAGGCGGGCTTGCTTTGAACATAAGCGGCCAGTGCATTCGTGGAAACCCAAGGTGTGTCCCTCGAAAGGTGCAGAATCCCCTTCAAGTGGTCCGCCTGGCTGGTGGTGGGGATGGCTTGAGACATGTCGCAAAGGTAAATATTTTTTAGGGTAGGCTAAATAACAAGCAATGTTCATCCAAAAAAAACAGATATACGAACCAATTGAAGCATCTTTAGCCCATGACCCGAAGTGTTTTCCTCCTGCGTCATGGACATGCTTCACCCGAAGTCGCCCCACTCACTGACTTCAATCGGCCATTGAGCCCCAGGGGTGTTAGGGAGGTGACTCTTGTGGTCAACCAAGTGGCAGCTGCCTTCAACGGTCCGGGCACTCTGGCCTACAGCCCTGCGCGCAGAACCTCCGAGACCGCCGACATTGTCCGTGATGTCGTCGGGCCGCAATTGAGCGCTATGACTTGCTTCGAAAAGGGTTACCTCGCTGATGCATGGACTTGGCTGGAATGGTTGTCACAACAACCGGATGACCTAGAATGGCTAGGCCTGGTGGGGCACAACCCCGGTCTCAGTGAATTGGGCACCTACCTCACGGGACATGCATTGGAATTGCCCACTTCGGGTTGGCTCGAAATGGAGGTTTCTGTCTCAAATTGGAACCAAATCGCCCGACACACCGGTCGGATTCGTTCCTTTGTGGCTCCCAAATCCCGTTGGATTGCATGCTGAACAAACCCCTCCCCTGGCGTTCCATTCTCGGTCTGCTCGGGACGCTCATCGCATTGTATGGTCTCTGGCGTTTTCGAGATCTGCTCGCATACATGCTCTTGGCTGTGGCCATCAGTTTCATCGGAAGACCCCTGGTGCTGGCCATCCACCGCATCCACATTCGGAATCGCCCCATCCCCACAGGCATCGGAGCCGGAATCACCCTGCTGTCAATGTTCGCCGCTGCCGTGTTGTTGTTTCAGATCTTTTTGCCCATGGTCATTTCCCAAGCCGAAGCGGTTCGGCAGATGAACTGGCTCATGTTGGAGAGCACCCTCTCGGATCGTTTGGTTTGGCTTGACCAAGAATTGGGCGGATTGGATTTGAGCGGCAGAGGCATTCCAAATAGCCAGTTTGTACTCGAGGAATTGGCGCGTTGGCGGAACAAAAGCCAGGTGACCGATTTGCTTGCTGGGTTGCTATCTGGCCTGAGTGACCTCGCTGTGGCCCTGTTTTCCGTGCTCTTCATGTCGTTTTTCTTTCTGAAGGATGGGGCCTTGTTTCGGAATATGATCACAGCCATTACCCCGGATGGTTATGAGGAGAAAGTAGATTCTATCATCAACCGGACAACCGCCCTGCTCAGCCGTTACTTCATCGGACTCGTGATCCAAATCAGTTTGGTTACTACCACAGTGACCATCGGCTTGTGGCTGGTCGGTACGGAGCACGCATTTTTGCTCGGTCTGGTGGCGGGGATTTTCAACTTGGTCCCCTACGTAGGCCCCCTCGCGGGCACGGCCGTTGGGTTGCTGTTGGTAGCAGCCACCTTCGCCGCACAACCCGATCAACTATTTGGTGCTTTGGTGGGGGCTGGTTTGACCTATGCCATTGCCCAGCTCATCGACAATCTTTTTACCCAACCGGTTGTTTTTGCGAGCAGTGTAAACGCCCACCCTTTGGAGATTTTTGTGGTCATTGCCGTGGCGGGAAGCCTCGGAGGTCCCGTGGGCATGATGTTCGCCATTCCGGGCTACACCTTGTTCCGCATTGTTGCAAGGGAGTTTTTGAGTGGGTTCAAGGTCATCGACCGGCTTACGCACAATTTGTAACAATCTCTTCACAGGTCAGGCATCCGGGTTCTGAATGCACTTACCTTTGTTCCCCGTATTCTCCATCCTCGAATTCGGGCCATGTCTCAACCTCCAGCCTCGGAAGCCATCGGAACTTCCACCCAACGCAACAGCCGTTACATCTTTGTAACCGGAGGCGTGAGTTCCAGCTTGGGCAAGGGGATTGTATCTGCTTCTTTGGCGCGTTTGCTACAAGCCAGGGGCTATTCGGTCACCATTCAGAAGTTGGATCCCTACATCAATGTGGATCCTGGGACACTCAATCCTTATGAACACGGTGAATGCTACGTCACGGTAGACGGTGCGGAAACAGACTTGGACTTGGGACACTATGAGCGTTTTCTCAACGTTCGAACCACCCAAGCGAACAACATCACCACGGGGCGCATCTACCAATCGGTGATCGACAAAGAACGTCGTGGGGAGTACCTGGGACGCACGGTACAAATCATTCCACACATCACGGACGAGATCAAACGCTGCATCCAAATCCTTGGAACGCAGCACAACTACGACTTTGTCATCACCGAAATCGGCGGTACAGTGGGGGACATCGAGTCCTTGCCCTACATCGAGGCTGTGCGCCAAATGAAATGGGAATGCCCCCAGGAAACTTTGGTGGTCCATTTGACCCTGGTTCCCTACTTGGCAGCTGCTGGAGAACTCAAGACGAAACCCACCCAACACTCGGTCAAACAGTTGCTTGAATTCGGTGTACAACCTGATGTCTTGGTCTGCCGCACCGAACACGAGTTAACGCCTGGTATCCGTCAAAAATTGGCTCAGTTCTGCAACGTGGCTCCCAACGCGGTGATTCAGAGCATTGACGCCGAGACCATCTACGATGTTCCCTTGTTGATGCGATCTGAACGATTCGATGAGGTAGTTCTGGCCAAGTTGGGGTTGCCAGTGGGTACGGAGGAACCCGACCTCGCTGACTGGGAAGCGTTCTTGCAGCGCTTCAAGCACCCGAAACAGAGCGTCCGAATCGGTTTGGTTGGAAAATATGTGGAACTCAAGGACAGCTACAAGTCCATCTCCGAAGCGCTCATCCATGCTGGGGCTGCGCTGGAAACCGACGTTCAAGTCGATTGGATCCATTCCGAGAGCATTCACCCACGCAACGTTGCCGAGAAACTGAACGGACTCCAGGGAATCTTGGTCGCGCCGGGCTTCGGTTCCCGGGGCATCGATGGCAAAATCGAAGCCATCCATTTTGCCCGCACAGAAGGCATTCCCTTCTTCGGCATATGTCTCGGTATGCAATGTGCCGTGATTGAGTTTGCCCGAAACGTGTTGCATCTTCCAGAAGCACATTCGACGGAAATCAAGTCTTACACCCCGGACCCCGTCATTGACATGATGGCGGAACAAAAGTCCCTGAAAAGCTTGGGGGGAACCATGCGTTTGGGGTCATTTCCTTGTGAGATTGCCCCCGATTCCCTGGCTGCTCAGGTTTATGGCCAAACCCGAATCGAAGAACGCCACCGGCACCGGTATGAATTCAACAATGCCTACCTGGAGCAATTCGAAGCGGCAGGCATGCGGGCTTCAGGTGTAAACCCCAGCACGGGATTGGTCGAAATCGTTGAGATTCCAGGACATCCCTATTTCATTGCGAGCCAGTTCCATCCGGAATATGCGAGCACCGTTCTCGTTCCGCATCCCTTGTTCGTGGGCTTCATTACCGCAGCTTTAAAAAAAGCAGGGCCCGCTGAAAAATCGACCGAACGGACGTTGAACCAACCCATTCAGGACGAAGCCAAGGCTTGATCGTCTCGCCTGCGCCCTCTCCCCAACGGCCAGGGAAAGGAATGGCTAGGCTCCAATGCCAGCCCAAAGCATGTCCAAAAGACCACAAACACGACACCTGCCTGTAGCTCTAAAACACTTTCAAAGAGTGCGTTTAATGAAATCATAACAAGCAAAATAAATAACATAGGCTGGTTGTTTTTCCATGCAATCCAACCCCACAACGACCACCAAAAAACAAGAAGCAACATTCCCAACCAACCCAATGAGACCCCCCATTGCAACCACTGGTTATGCGGGTTCAAGTGTTTCGTGAGTGCGTAATCAAATCCGGCATCTTGGTATGCTGCATCCAAAACATGGGGAGCATCCCCTGGTCCAACGCCACCGGGATTCTCCCTCAGCACATCCCATGCACCCTTCCATGCTTGCACGCGTCCTCCTGTTGAGCCCGTCTTGGTGGAAACGGGATGCGCTTCCTCGGCTTCTGCCCCTTCAGATATCCCCAGATCTTGCGCGGCCATCCACCCCAGCCACTCTGAGACCCGCTTGGAACCTGCCAGCCCACCCAATCCGATGAGCAAGGCGAGACTTACCGTGATCAAAGACCGTTGCTTCCACGATCGGTAACGTTGCCCGGCCACCCCCAAAAGTCCGGCCCCCAAGACCCAGCCCGCTTTGGAGGCCAACAACCCCAGGTGAGCACTCCAAGGCAGCAGGAACCAACGCAGACTCCGATTTCGCTTCGCAGTGAGGAGCAACAGCAACAACCCTGCCCAAAGCAAATAAAAGGCCGCATAGCTGGGGTGAAAAGGCGAGGCCAACTTCTGGTACCGCCAAGGCAATGGCCATTCATCACGCCAAACGAACCCGAAGAAGCGGATCCAGACCCCGGCCATGTGTACGCACCAGCCAATAACAAAGGCCCAGGCCAAACGTCGCCAAAGTTGTGCCCTTTCTTCCCCCCGTACACGACGGAGGGTCTCCCAAGCCAACCAAGGAGTCACCATCAAGGCCATTTTCGATTCCATTTGAAACCATCCTGCTGCCCAGTCGTCCGTCCACACCAGTGCCACCCCGTGCGCGAGGTACAGAATCACAGGGGTTCCCAGCACCCAAAGCCATCCTTTGGGAGTTCCCATCGGTCCGCTCAACCGGGGGCGCGTCCACCTTGCGAGCAGAACGAAGATGCCCCACAATATGTACACGTAGGAGGTAAAACGAGGGTTCACCGGCATCACGCCAGCCATGAGCACCGGGAACCCATGCCACAGAAAGGCACTGAGGTTTCGAAGGCGGGGCATCAACGGGTGATTCGGTGGGCAGCTGCCCGAGGGGGAAGCTGGAACAAAATAAACCGGACAACCCCCTCCAAGTAACCCCATCCGTAAGCACCATGGACCACGGCAAAGGACCATATGATGCCGGGCACATCCCTGGCCTGGGCTGCGATGTTCACAGCCGAAAACGACGCCCCGGTCAACCAGGCCAGGAGCAGCGTAACCAACCAAGAGAAGCTCAATCCTACCCATGCATCCGAACCTCGACCCGTCCATTCCCATGCATATCCCAACAATCCCGCTAGGAGAGAAAGTAGGAACAACGCGGGCACAACCTGCCGCCAAGTCGTTACAGTTCTATGCTTCCGGTTCACAAACACCTTCCAGTAACCGTATTGCTTGTACTGGCGAAAGAGGTTTTTGTAGGTAGACCGAACATGGTAGCTGCTCCGGATCCGGGGGTCGAACCAAATCCGCCAACCGGCTTCGTGGAGCCTGAAGTTGAGTTCGTCGTCCTGGTTCCGAACCAGCCGTTCGTCGAAGAGACCGATCTCGAAAAGGGCCTCTTTTCGGTAGGCTCCGAATGCGACCGTATCCACGTGGCCAGCGGAGCCGCCGGTGCGGAACCGGGCATCGCCCACCCCGAACGGGGTGCTCAGGGCGGCCCCGATTCGACGAGACGTGACCGAACCGTGCTGTTGTTCCACGATGCCCCCAACGCACGCGGACTCGGGGTGGGCCCGCAAGGCATCCAGGTTGCGGCGCAAGAAATCAGGGTGACAATGCGCGTGCGCTCCAAGGATGATCACCACCTCCCCACGTGCGGCACGGATACCGATGTTCAGGGCCTGGGGCGTGTATCGCAGGGGATTGTCCAGCATCTGAATGCGAGAATCCCGGTTGCTCCAAGCACGAACCCGCTCCCGGGTCCCGTCGGTGCTCCCGCCGTCCACCACAAAGACCTCCCAAGGCTCTTGGCAATCGGTTTGGCCTTGCAAAGAAGCCAACGTGTCATCGATGTAATCGACTTCGTTCAGACAGGGAATGACCACGGAAACCATACGACCCAAAGGTAATCAGGCCCGGAACGCACGGTGCATTTCCTCGTGCGGAATTCCATCCTCTAAATAGGCATGTCCCGTGCGAACAAACCCCAGGGATTCATAGAACGGAAGCAGGTAAGACTGCGCCGAGATTCTCAAATCAGCCCCCGGAAATTGGATCGCCGCAGCCGCCATCGCCTGTTCCATCAGCGCCCGCCCGACCCCGGTACCTCGGACGCTCAACGCGGTGCAGACCCGACCGATGCTGGCCTCAGGATACTTCTCCCCCGGCGCCAAGACCCGCGCGCAAGCCACGACCTCGCCTCCCTGGTCTCCCCAGATATGCCAGGCGTTCAAGTCCGCACCATCGAGGTCTAGGTAAGCACAATCCTGTTCCACCACAAAGACCGCTTGACGCAGCTGCAAAACCCCATGGAGCGACCTCGGCTCCATGTCCTGCCAATGGGCAAGGTTCCAATCCATGCCGCAATATAGTACGCTATCTTTGCGCCCCTCTCCCCTTCCATGCAGCCACAAAACGTCCTTTCCGTCGAAAAACTCTCGAAACGTTTCGGAGAACGTCTGTTGTTCGACGAAGTGACCTTTGGATTGAGTCAGGGCCAGAAAGCTGCCCTCATCGCCCGCAACGGAACAGGCAAATCCACCTTGTTTCACGCCATCAGTGGCTTGGAACCCGCCGATTCTGGGGTGGTCACTTTCGAGGCGGGCACGCGTTGGGCCCTTCTGGACCAAGAACCCGACTTGGCACCAGAAAAGACCATCCTTGACAATTTGTATGCCGGGGACAATTCGGCAGTCCAGGCCCTCCGGTTGTATGAGGAGGCCATGGCTCAGGGTTGGGAGGGCGATCCGCTGCAACGTGCCTACGACGCCATGGACCGAACAGGAGGCTGGAACTTCGAAGCCCGGGCTCGGGAAGTGCTCGGCAAGTTGGATTTGCACGATTTGGACCGGATAACAGGCAGCCTAAGCGGGGGCGAAAGGAGGCGCATCGCCCTAGCCAAGGTGCTCATCGAAGAGCCCGACCTTCTGTTGCTGGACGAACCAACCAACCACTTGGACTTGGAAATGATCTCCTGGCTAGAGAAACACTTGGCTCAGTCCGGAATCACTTTGCTCATGATCACCCACGACCGTTACTTCTTGGAGAACGTCTGTGATACCATTTTCGAGTTGGACCAGCAACAGCTGTTTCGGTACAAAGGCAGTTATGCGTACTACCTCGAAAAGCGCGAAGAGCGCCTCGAGAACGCGCTGACCCAGCGGGAAAAGGCGCGCAGTTTGTTTCGCCGGGAGCTCGACTGGATGCGCGCCACGCCCTCAGCCCGGACCGGAAAATCCAAATCGCGCATCGACCGTTTCTTCGAGATCAAGGCCCAGGCACGGGTTTCGCTGGAGACCGACCCAATGCACATCGCCCTCAATCCCGAGCGGCTCGGTGGAAAGCTCGTCGAACTCCACAAGGTGGGGCAACGTTTTGGTGAACGGGTCTTGTTCGAGGGGCTCACCCACCATTTTCGGAGGGGGGAGCGTCTGGGCATCGTGGGCGCGAATGGCACCGGTAAGTCCAGCCTGCTGGACCTCATGGTGGGACGGGCTGAACCCGCGGCTGGCAAGGTCGTCATCGGGGAGACTGTGGTTTTCGGGCATTACCACCAACACGGCGCACACTTTCCGGATGAGCTCAAGGTCATCGATGCAGTTCGCAGCATCGCCGAATTCATGCCTTTGCAGCGTGGGGCCAAACTCACCGCAGCCGATCTCCTAGAGCGCTTCCTCTTTCCCCGCCACACCCACCACCTGCAAATCGGAACCCTGAGCGGCGGAGAGAAAAAGCGGCTACACCTTTTGCAGGTATTGATGCGGAATCCCAACTTCTTGATCTTGGACGAGCCCACCAACGATCTCGACATCTTCACCTTGCAGGCGCTGGAGGCTTTCCTCTTGGATTTCCCGGGTTGTCTGATTGTCGTCTCCCACGATCGTTACTTCATGGACCGCTTGGTGGAACATGTGTGGGTTTTGGGAGAAGACGGCAGCCGCACCATCCGGGATTATCCCGGAAACTACACCCAATACAGGCTCGCCCGGGAAGAGCAACTTGAAGAGGCTCGGGCACAACGTGAGACCGCCGAGGTTATCCGCAACCCCCCTGCGGAAAAACCACATAAGCCAAGCGCCAACAACAAACTAACTTACAAGGAACGCCAAGAGTGGGACCAACTTGAAGGCCGAATGTCCGACTTGGAAAGCCAGAAGAAAGAGACCGAGAACTTGCTGGCGCAAACCACAGACCACACCTCGTTGATGGTGCTCAGTGAGCAACTACAAAAGCTACAGCAGGCTCTTGAAGACGCCGAAATGCGCTGGCTGGAACTCTCAGAGCGATTGGATCAGCAACCCAACTGACTCGTCTGCCATTCAAACGGCTCCAAGCAAGTCCACGAAGATCAGGGCTGATCAAAATCCACCACAAAAGGACCAGCCCCCTCGGGACGGGACTGACAAGTCAGCACGTAACCTTGTTCCACCTCCCGTTGTTCCAATGCGTAATTGATGGCCATTTTCGCCCCTCCGGATGTCATCTTCGCACGGCAGGTGCAACAAACGCCCCCCAAGCAACTGTAAGGAACATCCAGGCCTGCGTCGAGTGCTGCGTCCATGATGGTTTTGCCAGGCAAAACCTCCACTTGAGTAGTCAGTCCATCCAAGACAATGCTTACGGGAATGGCATCCCCACCAATCGAGGTCTTGCCTACCTCCGGAGCCTTCCTTGAATCGGTCGGAGCAGCGGCCGTGAAAAGTTCAAACTGAACCTGCTCAGCGGAAACACCTTCTTGCTCCAAAGCCGCCTTGCAGTCCCAAATCATGGCTTCGGGTCCGCACAGAAAGAAACGATCGGTTCCAGCGACATCCCAAAAACCAGCACTGCGCAGCTTTTTTAGCCGATCCGCCTCTATCCTACCATGGAACAGGGGCGCTTCCACCGGCTCACGGGAGAGAAAAAAGTGCAGCGCGAACCGCCCAAGGTAGGTATCCTTGAGATCTTGCAATGCTTCTCGGAAAATGATGTGTTGGGTGTCTTGGTTCCCATAGAACAGCGTGAAGGTACTCTGTGGTTCCGAGGCGAGGGTCTCCTTGATCAATCCCAGCAAAGGGGTGATTCCAGAGCCAGCAGCAATGCCCACAAAATGCCGTTTGGATCCGGTAGCGGGTGGAAGGACAAACCGACCTTGGGGCGGCATGGCCTCCAATTGATCCCCAACCTTCAAATCCCGGTTCGCGAACTGACTGAACTTCCCACCCGGAACGGCCTTGACGGCCACCCGCCAACCCCCTTCGTGCGGTGCGGAACAGAGCGAATAACTTCTGCGCACCTCTTCTCCACCGATGTGGGTGCGCAAGGTCAAGTATTGGCCTGCTTGGTAAGAAAAAGCATCCCGGGCTTCGGGGGCGGGGAGCAATTCCACCGAAACACAATCGGGGGTCTCCCGTTGGACATCCGAAACAATCAATGGGTAAAATGCGCTCATGGCCGGCAAAATTAGGTCCTTTCCTCCCCTCCTGCCCGACACGGGGGATTTTCGTGCCCCTGGAATGCCCAAGTCATCTTCCTCAGGGTGCCGAAGCCGTATCTTTCGGCATCGAACGACCCGGAAAATGGAAATGGACCTGAACGAACGCTTCGAAGCCTATGTGGCCGCCGACCAGAAAATCGAGCCGCGGGACTGGATGCCGGACACCTACCGCAAAACCTTGATTCGCCAGATCAGCCAGCATGCCCACAGCGAAATCGTGGGGATGTTGCCGGAAGGGAATTGGATCACACGTGCCCCGAGCCTCATGCGCAAGGCCATCTTGCTGGCCAAGGTCCAGGATGAAGCGGGGCATGGACTCTATCTCTACTCTGCGGCAGAAACGCTGGGCGTGAATCGGGACACGCTGTTGGACGAATTGCACACCGGCAAGGCGAAGTACAGCAGCATATTCAACTACCCCACGTTGACCTGGGCGGATGTAGGAGCCATCGGTTGGCTGGTCGATGGTGCTGCAATCATGAACCAAGTCCCCCTGTGCAAGTGCAGTTATGGCCCCTATGCCCGCGCCATGGTGCGGGTGTGCAAGGAGGAGAGCTTTCATCAGCGCCAAGGGTTTCAAATCATGTTGCGGCTCAGTGAGGGAACCCCTGCTCAGAAGGCGATGGCCCAAGATGCACTCAACAGATGGTGGTGGCCGTCTCTGATGATGTTTGGCCCGGCAGATGATCATTCGCCACACAGCGCCCAGTCCATGCGCTGGCGCATCAAACGATTCTCGAACGACGACCTGCGTCAGCGGTTCGTGGACATGACCGTTCCACAGGCAGAATTGTTGGGGCTGACGGTACCAGACCCCGACCTGCATTGGAATGAAAATCGTGGGCATTACGACTTTGGCGCCATCGATTGGGAGGAGTTCAACAATGTGATTGCGGGCAATGGACCCTGCAACCGCGAACGTCTAGAAGCCAGGAAGAACGCCCACGATTCCGGAGCCTGGGTGCGGGCAGCTGCATCCGCCCACGCTGAAAAAGTGCGCCAACGGTCCGCATCCACCACGCACCAAGCCGCCTGAAACCATGGCCACACAACCCACCGACTGGCCCCTCTGGGAAATCTTCGTTCGCAGCCGTCAAGGGCTAGGACACCGACATGTTGGGAGTCTGCACGCTGCTGACGCTGCCATGGCCATTCAGAATGCCCGGGATGTCTACACGCGGCGCCAAGAAGGCGTGAGCATCTGGGTGGTCCCCGCAGAGCAAATTGTTGCCTCCGCTCCCGGGGACAAGGACGTACTTTTTGATCCAGCCGACGACAAAATCTACCGCCATCCCACCTTCTACGAGTTGCCGGATGCCGTCAAGCACATGTGACCGTGACCCAAGAACAGCACTTCGCTTTCCTCCTCCATTTGGGAGATGACGCCTTGATTCTCGGACAGCGCTTGGGGGCATGGTGTGGACATGGCCCGATTCTAGAAGAAGACATTGCGCTCACCAACTTGGCCTTGGATTGCATCGGGCAGGCCCGGGCTTTGCTGACACGGGCGGGACAGGTGGAGGGCAAGGGAAGGACAGAGGATGATTTGGCCTACTTCAGGGAGGAACGTGAATTTCGGAATCATCTGCTGCTGGAGCTGCCGAACGGCGATTTTGGCGACACCCTGGTGCGGCACCTGCTCTACAGCACCTTCGCCTACCACCGCATGGTTCATTTTGCAGGCCAAACTTTCGACCAACCGCTCGCCGAAATCGCTGCGCGCGCTGTGAAGGAATTGGCCTACCACAAAGCCCATGCCGCTGATTGGGTAATTCGGCTAGGCGATGGTACGCCTGAAAGCCATGACCGGGTGCAATCCAGTCTCCTGCGGCTGTGGCCCTACACCGGCGAACTGTTCCTCCCCCATCCGGTCGATGCTGCAGCGGCGGAAGTCGGGCTTCTGCCCGCCACCTCGGTCCTCCAGGAAGCCTGGAATGCAGAGGTCAACGCTGTGCTGGAGACCGCCACCCTGCAGCGTCCTGCCGATGGCTGGATGCACCGCGGCGGCAAAGACGGCGTGCACACGGAGCACATGGGTTACCTGCTCGCAGAAATGCAGTCCATCGCCCGCAGCCACCCGGGAGCTACATGGTGAAAGATGCGAGCGACGTGAGCGCAGAAGCCCGAGAAACGGAGCGCCTCGATCGCATTTGGCAGCGCTTGAAATCCATTCCCGATCCGGAACTTCCCTTTCTCAATGTGGTGGAATTGGGCATGGTGCCTAGGGTTTTCATGGAATCGGGCGAGCCAGTGGTTGAAGTCATGCCCACCTATACGGGTTGTCCAGCCACCGATGTCATCCTGCAGGATGTGCGCAGCCTTCTTGCGAAAATCGAGCCGCTAGGCAAGGTTCAACTGGTACTCACCCCCCCCTGGACCACCGACGTTCTCACAGAGGCCGCCAAAGAAAAAATGCGGGCCCATGGAATTGCCCCTCCGGAAAGTGGACAGGCTGATCGCGCCTTTCTCCTTGGAAAAAACCGTCAAGTCGCCTGTCCACGTTGTCGGTCTTTGGAAACCACCCTGGTCAGCGCCTTCGGTTCCACTGCTTGCAAGGCGCACTACCGGTGCAATGCTTGTCAGGAACCCTTCGACCACTTCAAGTGTATTTGAACTGCTTCTCGTAGAGGGTTCGATAAGGTCCGGCTTCAGCAACCAAGGCATCGTGGTTGCCGGACTGGACGATGGCACCCTGCTCGACGACAAAGATCCGGCTCGCATGCCGAATGGTGCTCAGCCGGTGCGCGACCAACAGCGAGGTGCGGCCTGAGGTCATTTCCTCTGTGGCCCGCTGGACCAACCGTTCACTCTCGCTGTCGATGGATGACGTTGCTTCGTCCAGCACCAAGATGCTGGGTTGCTGGATTTGGGCGCGCATGAAGGCGATCAGTTGCCGTTGACCCACCGACAAAATGGCACCCCGTTCCCGGACATCTTGGTTCCATCCGTCCGGAAGCTTGCGCAACCAATCCCCCACCCCGAGCGCGTTCGTAGCCGCATCCAGTTGCGCATCGCTCACCGTGGCATCATGCAAAGTCACATTGTCGCGCAACGTTCCTGAGAACAGAAACACGTCCTGCATCACCACACCAATTTGCTTCCGCAAATCCCCGAGATCCCAGTCGCGGATGTCCCTTCCATCAATGGTAATCCGACCCTTTTGGATGTCGTAGAATCGGGTCAGCAAGTGCACAATCGAAGACTTGCCAGCCCCCGTGGCCCCTACCAAAGCGATGCACTCCCCCGGTTGAATGTGGAAACTCAAGTCCCTGAGCACCCAGTCCTCATCTTGGTATGCAAACCAAACCCCCTCAAACTGAATCTCTCCCCGGAAGGGCTCGGACGCCCGAATGCCTCTATCCTCCGCCGGAAACTCATCCCAATGCAACAACTTGAACACCCGCTCCGAATTCACGATGCCCATCTGCAAAACATTGAACCGGTCCGCCAATTGTCGGATGGGACGGTACAACATGAACACATAGAGCATAAACTGCAGCAGCGCGCCCAAGGTCATGCGCTCTGAAATGACATCGTTCAGCCCCCACCAAAGCAGCAATGCAACGCTGATGGCGGAAAGCAATTCCACAACGGGAAAGAAAACACTGAAAGCCCAGATGGAGTGAATGTTCGCGTCCCGGTGGGCCGCATTGATGGCCGCAAACTTCTCCGCTTCCCGCCGCTCCCGGCCGAAGGACTGGACCACCCCCATGCCGGTAACATGCTCCTGCACGAATTCATTCATCCGTGCCACCGCATTTCGAACATCCACAAAGGCCTTCTTGATGTGGCGTTGAAACACACGGGTCGCCCAGACCAGCAAGGGTATGGGCAACAACGCCCACAAAGTCCATTCCCAGTCCATCCAAAACATGGCGCAAACCACCACCACCAGGGCCAGCAAATCGCCCACCGCGTTCAAGATGCCATTGGAGAAGACATCCGCGATGCCATCGATGTCTCCAATGTGACGCGTCACCAAGGTCCCCACGGGGGTTCGGTCAAAATACCCCACCCGGAACCGCAAAACTCTGGAAAACAACTTGCTCCGCAAATCCAAGCTGACCGATTGGGCCACCCAATTCGCCAAGTAAGCGATGCGGTACTGTAAAAATGCCTCCACCAACAGCACGCCCACCACTGCCAAGCAGATCCAAAGCAATCCGATGGCATCGCCTTCCGCCATCTCCACATCCAGCGCACGGCGAATCAGCGCAGGCCTGATCCAAATCATTCCTGACACAACCAAAACCCACCAACCGGTCCACAGAAACCTCCGGCGGTAGGGCTTCACCTCCTTCAACAGCGTCCACAAAAGCGCACGATCAAACAACCTTCCGGCTGTGGGTTGTCGGGAATCGGCCATGTTGCAAAGTTAGTCCCTCTCGACCCATGCCTGCCGAGCAAACCGGTCCCAGTCTGCAGGCCAAATCTCATCCGGGTACACGACATCGGCCAGATACAACCCACAAGCAGGCGCAGATTTGCCTGCCAGGGTTCGATCGCAGGATGCCAGCAAGGCAGGCATGTCCTCTGGCTGTCGTCGACCCGAATTCACCTCCAGCAACGTCCCGACTATGGCCCGAACCATGTTCCGCAGAAACCGATTCGCCGTCAAAACAACCTCCACCCGATGGGGCCCCACCCGCGTCACTTCTACCCGATGGAGGTCACACCAAGTTGTCGCATGGGGATCCGTTCCCGACTTGCAAAAGCATGCAAAATCCCGTGTTCCCAACAGAAAGTCTGCCGCAGTTTGCATGCGCTGCACATCCAGCGGCCGGTAGACCCGAACCGACTTCCCTTGCAAAAAAACATCCTTCGCCTCATGCAAACGGTAGACATAGGTGCGCTCGCGTGCGGAAAACCTCGCGTGGGCTTGGCCAGAAACGGGAACCACTGCCGCCACTGCAATCGACGGAGGGAGCATGCCATTGATCCTTCGGAGTCCATCTTCCCAACCCCTTTCGGCACAGGTCTCCGGCAGATCCGTATGGGCCACAAAATAGGATGCGTGCACCCCACTGTCCGTACGGCCACACCCAACCACCCCCACACGAACCCCTGCCCAACGGGATAAGACATCTTCCAAAACGGACTGCACCGATGCAGCCTGCGGTTGGCGTTGCCAACCACAGAAATCCGTGCCGTCAAATTGCAACTCCAGGAAGACCCGCACTGCAGGGCAAGCTCAGCATCAAGCCCAAGAAGCGATGGACTCGCTCTTGTAGGCCCCTGCCAGAAGTTTGTCCTTCACTGTGGTGAAGGTTTCGATGGTGTACGCCACGTCTTCTAGCGTATGAACCGCGGTGGGGATGAGACGCAACATGATCACATCCTTCGGCACAACGGGGTACACGACGATGGAACAGAAAATGCCATGGTTCTCCCGCAAATCCAAGGTCAAATTCGTGGCTTCGCCCAAGCCGCCCGACAGGAAAACGGGAGTGACACAAGAATTGGTGTGCCCAATATTGAATCCCGCAGCACGGAGTCCCGATTGCAAGGCCCGAACATTTTCCCAAAGTTTCGCCATGTGTTCCGGCTGGGTGCGCATCATCTCGAGTCGCTTCATCGCGCCGATGACGATGGGCATGGGAAGTGCTTTGGCAAAAGTCTGGGAGCGCATGTTGTAACGCAAGTACTCAATTACATCCTCCTCCCCCGCTACAAAAGCACCGACGGTGGCCATGGACTTGGCAAACGTGCCGAAGTAGATGTCTACTTCGTGTTGCACCCCCTGGAAATCGGCCGCCCCACGGCCGTGTTCACCGATGGTACCGAAGCCGTGCGCATCGTCTACGAACAATCGGAACGGAATCTTCTTCTTGAATGCTGCGATTTCAGCCAATTTCCCTTGGTCCCCGGCCATGCCGAAAACCCCCTCGGTCGCCACCAAAATACCGCCGCCTGAAACATCCGTGAGGGCCTTCGCGCGTTCCAACTGCTTCGCGAAGCTCTCCATGTCGTTGTGCTGAAATACGAAGCGCTTTCCCTGGTGCAATCGAACGCCGTCCACCATGCAAGCATGGGACTCGCTGTCGTATACGATGACATCATGCCGGGTCACCAACGCCTCGATGGCGGACATGCAACCTTGGTAACCGTAGTTGAGCAGGAAGGCATCCTCCTTCTGCATGAAGTCCGCCAGTTGGGCTTCGAGGGCCTCGTGTTGCGAAGTTTGGCCTGACATCATCCGTGCACCCATGGGATAGGCCATCCCCCAATCTGCCGCTGCTTGCGCGTCCACTGCCCGGACATCCGGGTGGTTCGCAAACCCCAAGTAGTTGTTGATAGACCAAACCAGCACATCCTTGCCGCGAAAGGTCATCCGGTTCGAAATAGGGCCCTCCAACTTCGGAAAGGTGAAGTAACCGTGGCTCTCCCGGGCGTGCTGTCCCAAGGGACCCCGGTCTTTGCGAATGCGTTCAAAAATGTCCAAGACAGTTGTATTTGAGGGCACAAAGATAGCCGGGGCATCCATCCGCGGGTGGCGGTTGTGCGTATCTTATGCCAAATGTTATCAAATGCGCACGAAAGCGGGCTGCCGGGCATCGCATTGTGGGAGGAGCCGACCTAACTTCGCCCCGCTACATGATGACCGAGCGCAGCTACCTACTTTTCGCGATGTCCCTGGCTTTGGCCGGGATTCTATTGGGTTGCAACCCATACAATGAGGTGCTGAAGAGTCCCGACTTGGAGTACAAATACACGCGAGCCGTCGGTTTCGTGGATTCCAACGCATGCTACGGCGCACTGCCGATTTTGGAGGAGCTGGCGGGCCTGACCCGGGGTACAGAGCGTGGGCGAGACGTTCAATTTCAACTGGGACGAGCTCATTTTTGCGTAGGTGACTACTACCTCGCCCGGTATCACCTCCGTCAGTTTTCAAAAACTTTTCCTTCGGATGCGCGGGCTGAGGAAGCCCAGTTCCAAGCCGCCATTTGCAGTTACCGTTTGAGCCCTTCAGCTGCCTTAGACCAATCGGAAACCAAGGCTGCCATGGAGGAATTCCAGTTGTTCTTGGACCGTTTCCCGTCGAGCGCCTATCGAGATTCCAGTCAGAAAATGGTGGATGACTTGCTGGCCAAACTGCAACGCAAGTCCTTTGACAACGCAGCGCTTTACCACCGAACCCAGCAGTACCACAGCGCCACCATCGCCTTGCGCAATGCACTCAAGGAGCACCCTGACACCCCTTATCGGGAAGAAATCCAGTGGTTGATCCTCGACAGCCACTTCCAATATGCTCGCCAAAGCACCGAGCGGAGGAAATTGGAACGATACAACGAAGCATTAGATGCTTTTCTTACCTTTGCTGCCCGGTTTCCGCAAAGCCTCAGGCTTCCAGATGCCCAGCGCATCCAAAAGTCTTGCCTGGCGGAGATGGAACGACTGACTGCTACCCCTCCACCCTCTACGCCATGAATTTCAAAAGCATCAAAGCCGAGAAGACGACCGAGACGCGCGACAACCACAATTTGGAGTTGTGTGGAACGGGCAACTTGTTCGAAACGATTGTTGTTCTGAGCCAGCGGAGCAACCAGATTGCGGTTGAGTTGAAAGAGGAGTTGTCGAAAAAGTTGGAGGAATTCATCGCCCCTACTGACTCCCTGGACGAGGTCTTCGAAAACCGGGAGCAAATTGAAATTTCGCGGTTCTACGAGCGGCTTCCGAAACCCCACAGCATCGCGATTGCCGAACTGCGTCAGAATCGCCTGCAGATTGAGGCGCAAGAGCTCGGGGCTGCAGCCGTGTCTCCTGGGAAGGAGCACACCCCCGCGTCAATCGCCTGATGGAAGGCGCCGTCGCCGGTGCACCCTTGTCTGGAAAGCGGATCCTGTTGGGAGTCACCGGCAGCATTGCCGCGTACAAAGCTGCTCTGCTGGTAAGAGAACTCATTCGAGCCGGGGCCAAGGTTCGCGTGGTCATGACGGCGGGCGCAACAGAGTTTATCACTCCGCTCACCTTGGCTACCCTTTCCGGGCATCCCGTACACAGTGACTTCACTGAGAATCAAGAAGCAGGAACCTGGACCAACCACGTCGATTTGGGATTGTGGGGAGACCTGATTTTGGTGGCCCCCGCAACTGCCCATACCCTTGGAGCCATGGTATCTGGACATTGCGACAACCTGCTTCAAGCGGTTTTGCTCAGTGCACGCTGTCCTGTGGTCGTCGCGCCAGCCATGGATTTGGACATGTATGCCCACCCTGCCACCCAAGAAAACTTGCGGGTCCTCAGGGAGCGTGGGGTGCATATCGTGGAGCCCGGGACGGGCTTCTTGGCCAGTGGATTGGAGGGCAAAGGACGAATGGAGGAACCCGAAACCATCGTGCATTGGGTCACGGATTTTTTTGAAGGGAGTGCCCCCATGGCGGGCATGGAAGTGGTGCTTACTGCTGGACCCACCCATGAACCCATTGATACGGTTCGTTTCATCGGGAACCACAGCACCGGTAAAATGGGCTACGCCATTGCACGGGCCTTGGTGGGAGTTGGGGCCAGGGTCCACCTGGTCTCTGGCCCAACGGGACTTGACATCCCAGATGGTTTGGCCTCCTTTCACCGCATTCAATCGGCTGCAGAATTGGGAGACAAGGTCGCTGTTCTTTGGCCCCAATGCCATGTGGGCATCGCATGTGCCGCCGTTGCCGATGTTCGCCCAGCCCTGCGCCATGACCGAAAGTGGAAACGAGGTGAATTGCCTGCTGCCATTCCGCTCGAGCCCACCACCGATGTCTTGGCCGCGATGGGGACCACCAAGAAACCGCATCAATACCTCATGGGATTTGCGCTCGAGGATGACGAAGGAATGGCTCGCGCTCGAGAAAAAATGATCAGGAAGCAATGTGATGCCATCGTACTCAACACCCTCTTAACCGACGGTGCTGGATTTGGTACCGACACCAATGAAGTTGTGGTACTAACCCAAGGGGGAGATTCACATACATTTGGACTTAAATCAAAGAACTTAATCGCCTCGGAGCTCGTATCCTTCCTGGTAGATGCGCTTCAAAATCAACGGAAATGACGATTCCACGTTTCATCCCTTGGGTCCTGATATTCTCTGGCATCGGGGCCTTTCATCCCCTGATGGCCCAAGAACTCAATTGTCAGATTTCCGTGATTTCTCCTCAAATCGCCAACGTAGAGGGTTCCATATTTGAATCACTGGAGGATGCTATTCAGGAATTCATGAACGGAAGGCGTTGGACAAATGATGACTTCCGCTTGGAAGAACGGATCGAATGCACGATGCAGATCACCATCTCCGAGGCTCCCTCTGCAACCAGTTTCAAGGGAACGCTGCAGGTTCAAAGCTCCAGACCGGTTTATAATTCTGATTACAAAACACCACTCTTGTTGGTAAATGATGGGGACTTTGAGTTCATCTGGGACGGAAGTTCAACCATTCAATTCAGCTTGGACCAGCATCGGGACAACCTCTCCTCCGTTCTCGCTTACTACGCGTACATGATCCTGGGGATGGACTACGATTCCATGGCATTGGAAGGTGGAACGGATCATTACTTAAAAGCCCAAACCATCGTGGCCAATGCGCAGAGTGCAGGCAACCTGGGCTGGAAAGCTAGTCAAGGACAACAAAATCGCTATTGGTTGGTCGAGAACATGTTGTCACAAACCTTCAGGCCTGTTCGCAACTGTCTTTACAATTACCACAGGTTGGGTTTGGACCGACTTTATGACGACGTGGAACGCGGTCGACTCACCATGGCCGATGCCTTGATTGAGATGCGCAATACCCACAGAATCAGACCTTCATCTTACAACCTTCAGCTTTTCTTCCTTGCGAAGGTGGATGAAATTCTCAAAGTATTCACTCCGGCACCAGAGGCCGAACGTGCCCGCTTGCTTCCGGTCCTCAAACAAATGGACCCCGGGAACATCAACAAGTACGACAACGCCTTGGGTTGATCCATCATGTTGCGCATCTTGGAAGTGCATCAGTATGCACTTATTGAACACTTGCGTGTCGAGTGGCAAAGTGGATTGACCACGCTAACTGGAGAAACGGGGTCAGGAAAGTCCATCTTACTCGGGGCTTTGGGATTGGCTTTGGGAGAACGTGCAGACGTTTCTAGCATTCGCAAAGGGGCCGAAAAATGCTGGGTAGAAGCCGTGTTTGATTTGACTCCACGGTCCCATTCGTGGCTAGAGCAACGAGGCTTGGATGTGTTTGAAGAAATCACCATCCGCCGCGAACTAGGATCACAAGGTCGATCGCGTGCTTTTGTAAACGACACACCGGTCAATCTGAGCGATTTGCGGGAACTAGCGGGTCAATTGGTCGATTTACACGGACAAGATGACACCAGGGCATTGTTGGACCGGGAACGCCGATTGGATTGGATTGATGGCCGACTCGAGCAACCTGACGTGATTGAAGCCTACCGAATCGCATGGGATGCCTTTGGAAAGGCACAGCGTGACCTGGACCAACTGCACCAGGAATGGGGAGGAATCGACCCTGATTATCTTCAATTCCAACTGGCCGAATTGGATACACTGCAGGTAGCGGATCAAGATTGGGAGGCACTCGAAAACAAGCGATCTACACTTCTTCACGCGGATGGAATTCGGAGTGCGTTGCTCTTGGCATGGCAATCCTTGGGCGGAGGTAACGATGGCGAACCGGATGTCCTCAGCCTGCTCAAATCTGTTGAGAAGCAACTGGGGGCGGCTTCTTCCTTGCTTCCTCGGCTGGAGCAAATTCACACCGAAGTGAACGAAGCATTGACTGAACTCAAGGAGGTGGGACGTGAAATCGCCCGTGAAGCCGATGCTGTTCAGGAAGATCCGGAATCGCTCGCCCGTTTGCACCTCCAATTCGATGAACTTCAGCGCTTGATGGCGAAACACCGTTGCCAGGCTGTTTCTGATTTGGTCGCCTTTCACCGCCAGCTGCGCATGCAATGGGACCGTTGGTGTGAATCTGCCGCGCTTCGGGAAGAGGCGATTGTGCGACTGAAGGAGTGTCAAGAAACACTGCAGAAGGAATCCCAAGTTTTGACAAAACTTCGCATGAAAGCGGGGGAAGACCTAGCTGCAGCCATTGCAACCACCCTGAAGAGCCTTCACATGCCCCATGCTCGGTTGGTTTTTCAATGGAAATCGAAGAACACTTGGGATGCCTGGGGCATCGATGATGTCGACTGGCTGTTCAGCGCCAATCCCGGAAGCCCTCCCCTGCCCTTGCATCTGGTTGCGTCGGGTGGAGAACGGAGCCGATTGATGCTGGCCATCAAATCGGTGGTAGAGAGCGGAAGGGGGGTTCCGACCATTGTCTTGGACGAGATTGACACAGGCGTTTCGGGCCAAGTCGCGGAGAAAATGGCGCGTACCATGCAACACATGGCCATTTCCCGCCAAGTCCTTGCCATCACCCACCTCCCCCAGGTTGCCGCAGCAGGCCATCAGCAATGGGAAGTGGCCAAATTCGAATCGGCAGGCTCAACCACCACCCAACTGATTCCATTGACTGCCTCCTCAAGGGTGCAAGCCATCGCCAGAATGCTCAGCGGTGCTGAGGTCAGCGAAGCCGCAACACAGCATGCACAAAGCTTGCTGGACGCCCTCCGGTCAGAAACTCCAATCCAATCCCACTGAAGGGAGGAAGGGGAGCTGATCCACCCGCTCTCCTGTGATTCGGTTGATGTAGAAGACGTTCCTTCTGCTGTAAGCATTTGTTACCCCCACAGACAAAGACAGGGTTTGGTTATCAGTGGGATGGAAATCTCTCCGCAGACTCAAATCCAAACGATGGTAAGCAGGCAATCTTCCCTCATTGAGACCTGCAAACTGCAATCCTAATTCGGGGCTGTTCGCGAGGATGTAGTCAGAACCGATCCCATCAGCTACGTTGGGTGGTTGATAATATCCCTGCGTTTGGGTGAACGGCAACCCCGACCCCAAATTCCATCGGGCAGAAACTTCCCAAAGCCCATCCTTGCCCAAACCCTGAGATGCAACCAGATTGACGTTGTGGGTTCGGTCAAATACCGGATCATACCATCTGAATCCATCCCAACGATCCACATTCGCAATGCCATAAACCAACCAGAGGTAAGTGAACCGATTCTCATACTTGAGAACAATGTCCGCACCCACCGCATAACCCGTTTCCACGATGAAGTCCTTTCGTAGTAGGGCCGGGACGTCTGAATTTT
Organism: uncultured Comamonadaceae bacterium; assembly: GCA_964405405.1. GTDB lineage: Bacteria > Bacteroidota > Bacteroidia > Flavobacteriales_D > Sanyastnellaceae > CAMCYM01. The sequence goes on from CAYONT010000002.1 coordinate 129,019, forward strand.
CAGCATTGTCCTCAAAGAGCTTGTTCCGATTGGGATTTGTCAACTGCGTAAAATCCTTCAAAAACCCTTCCACATTCAGGTTGAAATGTTCGGTCAAATCATACTCAAACCCCATGATCAAGTGGTTTGCTGTTTGCAGCGAGTGCCTGACTTCGCGGATGTCTCCGTTGGGGGTTGTCAAGTCTCTTTGCAAGTTGCTGGGTCCGGACAGGAAACCGTAAAAGAGATTGACCACGTCCCGGTCTGAATTGGAACTGATGATGTTCTGGGAGTAGATTCCTGCTGCCAACTTGAGCCGGAGCCGCTCGTTCCACTTGTATTTGATTCCCAAGCGGGGTTCGGGCCGGAACTTCGCAAGCGAGCTGTAATACTGAAGGCGGAAGCTGGGTTGAACGATCCAACGGTCTCGGTGGATTCGGTAATCCACATAGGCTCCAAATTCCGTGGTGTTTTCCTCCTGCTCCACCCCTACCCCCAACAAGTTGAAGGTGCGAAAGTCCGTGCGAAGCCCGACCACTTCCATTCCATACTGAACATCATCTTCGCCCAAAATGTACTTGAAGTCCAATCCAAAGTTGAATCCGTTGACCGTACTGTACCGATCGGGCACACCCTCCTCTTGCAACGCGATGTCATAACGACTTGCGGCAAAATGTCCATTCATCAAGATGGCAGACCCACTCGGCACCACAACAAAGTTTCCGCCCCCACCGATATTCGTCCACCCCAATCGAGAAAGCGCTTGGTAGCTTACCTGGTCGTTGAAAGAGAATCCGAAAAGACTGAATTTGCTGCCTCCGCCCCCGGAGAAACTAACCTTGCCATATCCGTCGGTGAAATTGAACGGAAGCCCTTGACCATCTCTGTTCACGTAATCATACAAAACCTTGGATGTTTGCTCCAGGTAGCTGTGCTTGAGTGAGAGGATGTATGAAATTCCAGTACCCTCGCTGTTGAGACGCATCAAAGGACCCTCTACCAACAGTTTGGCGCCAAAAGGGCTTGCACCAATTTTTCCAGTCAACATTTGTTTGTTCCCATCCCGGGTAGTGATGTCCATGACTGAGGAGATCCTTCCACCGAATTTGGCGGAGAAGGCTCCCGTGTACACGTCTGCATTGGAGACCACATCCGAATCAAACACACTGAACAAACCAATGCTGTGAAAGGCATTGTACACAATCATTCCATCCAACAAAACCTTGTTCTGGATGGGTGAACCGCCCCGGATGTACAACTGCCCACCCTGGTCACCTGTCGAGACAAAACCAGGCAAAACCTGCAGTGCTTGCACCAAATCCGGTTGGCCTCCAAAACTGGGAATCCGCTTCAAATCTGAAGGTCGGATGGTTTCAATGGACATGTTGACATTGCGCTCTTGCTGGTCTCGGTCGGTAGATACTTCAGCAGCCCCCAATGCAATCACCTTGGATTCCAACATGAAATTCCGCGTGAGAATCTTGCCGTCCAGTATGTCAATTTCTCCGGAGGCGGGCTCATACTCCAACCCAGAGACGATAAGCTGGTATCGACCTGCTGGAACCTTGCTTATGCTGTAGTATCCATCGATGTCACTCATGACACCATGGGGGGTGCCTTCCAGGAAAACACTGGTGAACATGACTGGTTCACCGGTCTTCGCATCCCGCAAGAAGCCCTTCACGGTGCCTTGTGCCCAAGTAGCTCCGGGGATGACAAAACCAATGAACAACATCCAACGCACAAAGCGCATGATGGCAAACCCTGACCTGAAATCTTGCATGGTTCGCGAATTTAGCGTGAACGCCAGCAGGTTTTGCGGGGGGGCACCGGATGGGAACCATATTTTTCACAGGCATCCCTTATCTTCGGCATGCGATTTGTCTATCCGAACCGTAAGAAATCTCAGGAAGTCATGAAGAATTGGTTCTTTGCCACAGGGCTCATGCTCACGCTTTTCGCGCAGACATTGATGGGGGTTGCCCAAGACGAGAAGCCCTTGATTCCAGAAAGTGTCTACGATGAGATGTTGATGTGGATGGTCGATGGCAAGTACGAGAAGGTGCTCTACAAGGCCATTCGATACACGGAGGAAGAAGCAACATCCAAAGAACCTCGTCCCTATGTATTCATGGCAGAGGCCTATTTCCGGATTTCACAAAGTGACGATGCCGTGCTCAAGGCGAAGTATCCCAATGCGCTGAAGGATGCTTTGAAGTATGCCGTCAAATTTCGAAAGAAAGACAAAGACGACCAATACTTCGCGCAATACATGGAGTTCATCAACGCACTTCGCAGGGCAGCCATGAACGAAGCAGAAGCCATGGTCGACGAGGAGAAATTTGCCAAAGCGAAAGGCATGTACAAGTACTTGTACGACTTGGATGTTGAGGATCCGGGTGCTTGGATCATGTATGGATCGGTCCTATGGAAAGCAAAAGCAACCCGGGACGCTCAAGAAGCATGGGCCGTCGCAGAGAAGTTGCTCACCGAGCAAGGAGGAAAGGGCCTGCAGCCCATTCAGCTGGATTTGCTGAAGTATGCCATCATCTACACAGCGGAGCAATTGGAGGCCGCAGGGGACAATGCAGGAGCGCTGCGTTGGGTCCAGTTGGCTGGGCCGCTCTTTGACAAAGACAAAGAATTCGTGGCTGTCAAGCGTGCCATTGGTGGTTAAACAAAGACCGAAGGTTCAAGCCACAGGTGATTCGATGCCCGCTGCGCGATAAGCCGTACGCAACACTTCAGCTTCCTTGTCCCAGTGCAATTCGGAGGCAGCAACTTCTAGGCCTCTTTGGTAGTTTCCTGGGGGCTTGGATAAAATGGTTCGAATGCCGTTTGCCCAACCCGAGGGTGTATCTTCCAAAACGACCTCCCCAACTCCATATCCCATGACCAGCGATTTGCAGTCTGGTAACTCATTGGTCAACACGGGAACGCCCGCTTGGATGTACTCGAACAACTTGTTGGGAAGGCAGTACAGATAACTCAGGCAAACAGGGGCAACGGAAACCAGTCCCACATCTGCGGTCCGTGTCCAAGACAAAACTGAATCGTAAGGAACCGCAGGCATGTAGTGTACATTCGAACGACTACCTACCGCTTCATCAACCAAAGGTTGAAGAGGACCGTAGCCCATGAAAACCAGATGGATGTTCTCTTGCAGGAGGAGTGATGCTGCCTGAATGCAAGTCTCCAAGCCCCTGTTGTATGTGAAAGCGCCCTGGTAGAGTACAATGCGTGAATCCTCAGGCAATCCAAAGTGTGTCTGAAATCCGGAAACGGAAGGATGACCTAACCGTCCTTGTGGCGCGTGGGGAACGTTGCGCACCATAAAAATGCTCCCCATCCCTGAACCTTGGTACTTGTCCTGGTAGTACTGCAGGATGGAAGGACTAACGACGAGGGTTACCGCTGCATGGCGGATGAACCGATGCTCCAACCAGCTGATGGTCCTCCGCATCCAACGAGGTTGAGCATTGCGTTCAGATTCGAGTTCATGGCAATCGTAAACCAATCGGAGCTGAGGGTTCCGGAACAGAGCGGCTACGCCGATCACGAAGGTCTCTATGTCATTGCAATGCCAAGCATCTGCGCCAGCATGCCGGTGCATCACGCGCACAGTCCATTCAAACCACTTCACCATGCCACCAAATTTGCCCCCGGGCAAACGGCGACTCCAAAGCTTGAGCCGAAAAACCTGTACGCCATCCTCCCCACGCTGTTTCTCGGGCAGTCCAGGCCGCCAAAGCGCCAAAACTTGCACTTCATGGCCCGACTCGTGTAGCGTTCGGGCGATCTTCAGCACGCGGTTATCACGGGTGAAATCATTCAAAACGAGTACATTGATCTTGCTCATGTCAAGTGCTTTTCTGCCCGTTGAACCGTCCAAGCCATTTGGGCCAAACTGAGCAGGTAATAAAGGACCTTCGCCACCACAATCCCCCGCAATGGATCCAGGTGATCTGGGCCGCCTGCTCCCATGCTTCCCAACCACCATCCCACCAACACAAACACCAAATGCAATCCATCCATCACAAAGATGGCCTTCGACCTCCGCAATTTGTGCAAAATCCCGCCCAAGCCTGCCGTAATGAAATTCAAAGCGAACCATGGCGCCAGGATGCGCATCACGCCACGGGCCGGCTCCCAGTCAACACCAAAAATCCATCCCACCCAACCTTCCGGAACCGAATAAACCACCAATGAAACGGCACAAGCCACCCCGCCCATTCCCGCTGCAGCACGCCAGAAGGCCCGGCGCAGGGAGGTGGCGTCTGAGATTTGGCTGATGTGACGGTAAAAGACGGGGGCAAAGGCCTGGGAAATAACCGTCAAGGGCTGCAACACCATGCGGCGGGACAGGGCTACCAGACCCAGCACCCACAAATCCACCTGTGCAGCCAACAACACCACGTGAAGCCATTGAGCCAATCGATTGGTCAAACTCCCAAGCAAAATCCAGGTGGGGTAATCAGCATAGGCCAGAACCGCAGAACGCCATTCCTTCCAAGGCATACGCCACCAGCCATGGGAAACAGTGCCAAACCAGCGCCTCAAATAAGCCGTCCGAACCACCGTCCCAGCGGAGACTCCCCACACAAGCCCCCCGGGCGCAATGGGTGTTCCCGAAGCGAGCCATTTCACCGATTCCGTTGCCCAGGGACCGATGGCATTGGAGGCAGCGACCGTTCCTGTGCGGCCCAATCGAAGCCCCCAGTATTCCCAGAGTTTGGCCTGAGCGCTTGAGAAGGTCATCGCTCCAGCCAATGCGGCAAACACGGCAGCCCCCACCGACGAAAGCCCCAGTGGGGATCGCCATAGCCCCATGGTGGCCAGCCCTACGACGGAACCGAGCAATGAAACCCAGGCCGCAGCCCACATACCCGCGCGCAAGAGCGCCTGGGCCTTGACCTCCGACTCTGGCAGCATAACCGCCTGCTCCAACCGCAACGTGGCGGCCGTCATACCCAGCGACAACACGAGCGCAAACCACTCCAAAAGGGCAAAATCATCCGGCCCGTATAGGCGCGTAAGGACCAATCCAGACAACACCGATACCCCTTGCCCGGCGAGCGTTCCTCCCATGATTTGGCCTGTTTGGAACAGAATTCGCCGCAGGCCAGACGGGGCGTTCTCGGGCATCAGCGCGCGGGAAGCTGCTTCAACGGTCTGACCCCGCCTGCGTACATCCGCTCAATGATGTCCACCACTTTGAGTCCTTCGAGGGCGTTGGTGGCGATGCGGCTTTCGCCACGCAAGGCAGCGACGACATTTTCAAATACATGGCCGTGGTTCGCCGCAGAGCCCTTATAGTGCCCGTAGTCATTGGCGGGGTTGCCAGCGGGCAACTCGGGCATGGTGTATCCAGCGATGTCACAATACGTGACCTCGTTCATGTATTGCCCGCCCACCTTGATGGTGCCGTGTTCTGCGATGACGGTCAAGCTGCTTTCATAATTCGTGCGGTCCACCGAAGTCGAGAAATGAAAGGAACCCAAGCCCCCCCGAACAAAGGCGAAGTTGATCATGCCGCTGTCCTCAAACTCCGTGTTGTGGGCGTGGGAAAAATCCTCAAATCGGCTGGAAATCTGGTGGATATCTCCAAAAAGCCAGTACATGATGTCCACAAAATGGCTGAATTGCGTGAAAAGCGTGCCACCGTCCCATTCCAATGTCCCCTTCCAAGGGATGGCGCCGTAATAGCGGTCATCTCGGTTCCAGAAACACTGGACATGGACCATGCGAATGGCACCCAATCGCCCCGATTCCACCATGTCTTTGAGCCATACCGAAGGAGGAGAATATCGGTTCTGCATGACGCAAAAAACCTGTTTCCCTCGGCTTAGGGCCTCGTACAAGACCGCCTCGCATTCCTGTCGGTTGAGCGCCATCGGCTTTTCGATGACCACGTGTTTTCCTGCCCGCAGTGCCTCCAACGCTTGGGCACCATGCATGCCGTTGGGCGTACAGATGCAGACCACGTCTAACTGGTCGCCCCTCTCACGCAACAACTCGGAAATGTCGTTGTAAAAGGGTTCGGGGCCCTGCCAACCACACTCTGCTGCGGATCGAACGTCCGCCAGCCCCACCAAGCTACAACCTTCTTGCCGCCGAATCATCTCGGCATGGCGCTTGCCGATGTGGCCTGCACCCACGACCCCAAATCGAAAATCCATGCGCCAAAAGTACGTCCAACCGGGGGAGACTTGTGCGGAGGGTGGCGGGTCAAAAAGGGAGGGCCAGGCGCTCGGAAGGGCGGAAGATGCGGTAGCCCAGTGAGAATTCCCAGAGCCAGGGATCGGGGTCCCCGTAAAAGTATTCCGCGCCGAGGGTGATCAGACCCACCGGAGATTGCAGGACCAGCCAGGATCCGGCGATCCCGCCTGGCGCCGGTGTTCGGTCGAGGAACGGGCCCTTGTCACTCTGCGCCACCCGGTCGAACGGGCGGAACAGATGACCCTCCGTCCGCCAACGGACCCGGCCGCCCACCCGGACGTCCACGATGGCTCCCAAAGCAACGAAGTTGTAACCGCGGTAGCGATCAGAGAACCGGATTCGGCTCCCGAGGGTGGGCTGGAAGGCCGTCGCTTGGATGAGACTGCCCCGGTAAGTCGGGCGCAGCAACTCGTCAGAAGCCACGACCATGCCCACCCCACCGAAGTTGATCCGGCCGTCCTCGTCGCCGAAGTACTGCTCTCCCCGGAGGACGAGCCGCGCCCAGTTCACCGACTGCGTTGACGTATCTCCCCGGGCCAGCAAACCGTCTTCGGAGCGCTGTAGCGTTGTGGTTTGGCCTACAAAACGCTGTGCGTGCACAGCAAACGACCTGCCCGACCGGTTGAGCAACTTCTCCGGCATGTCTGCGTATCGAAACCCCCAGGCCGTTACGAAGCCCCGGAAGGTGGTGCGGTCGGTGGTGTCCACCGGGAGAAACCCCTCGCCCGGGTAGTAGTCATCCAAGGTCCGCAGGTGGGCACCGCGGAGCGTCAACTGGCCCTCCGCGCCGAGCGGAGACAGCACCGTGAGCCCGATTTGTTGCTCCGTCAGCACCATGAAGCTGGGGCGCACATCCTGGTAGAACGTGGCGAAGCTCCGAACATAGTTCCACCGGTGCAGGAGGAACTCCGGTTGCAGCGCCAGAGCGATGGGGCCGTGTGTATCCAATCGCAGCGAAGCTTGGATGGCACTGTAAAAACTCCCGAATGCACTGTTGATCTGAGCGGTAAACGGCACCCGGCTGAAACGGCTATACGACGCCCCCGCGTACCCAAATCCCACGGGGGATGACGAGAAACTGCCCCCGGCCCGGAAGCGTAAGTCCCTCTCCGACTTCGCCAGCACCTCCACATCGAAGCGTCCTGTTTCCCGGTTGAATCGGGCCACCGGGCGCGCGCTCGCGACGTGCTCGTCGGCGACCAGAAAGTGCAGGTTGCGTTCCAGTTGCGCGAGGCGCTTGGGCCGGCCGATGATGCGCGTTGCGTAGTGGGTTTGGCCTGGCATCAAACCCGTCACTTCCACCGAACCGATGACGAATGGCGGGAGTTGCTGCCGGTAGGTCGCCCGCCGCGCAGCCACCACCTCCGGACGGGCGGTCGCAAAGGCCTGGGTATCCGGCTGGAGGGTCAACATCATAGACCAAACACTGTCCAACAAGGCCCGTGTGGCCATCGTCCCTGCCTCTTTCGCCTCCACCACGCGATCGAATTCAAAGGTCCCCAGCGGTGTCTCGGGCCTGACGATGATCATCTCGGGACAAATGGGTTCGAAGTTTGAAGGACGGGTGATGATGCTCTCGATTTGGGCGGCCAAGTTGTCGGAATCGGGTTCGACGTTGGGCGAACTGACCAGCGAACCCAGCAGGATGTCCGGCATGAATTCGCGGTACGCGACGTCGCTCGGGAAGTTGTTGTACAGGCCGCCGTCGTACAGGTAAGCACCTTGGACCGCGATGGGTTCCAGGTAGAACGGAAAGGTCATGGAGGCCCGAACCGCGGTCGCCAGGTCGCCGTTGGAGAAGACGACGTCAGACTTGGTGGTCACGTCTGCGGCGACACAGCGGAAGGGAACGAAGAGGGCATCGAAGTCGCCGTGGGCGGCGGCGTTGGCGGGACCGAGTTCGGACATGAGGGCCCAGTCGGTCGGCAATGCGGACACCAAGTACCCCTGGGTGAACCCGCCGAGCGCCGAAAACCGGACGTCGACCATGGAAGGATCCACGGGCCCGTCGGCGAATCCGAACTGCCAAGGGGATTTTCCTTCCACCCGCTCGGCGAAGGCATCGGTTTCCAAAAGGGCCTCCATCTGGGCCGGGGACCAACCAGCGGCATAATAGGCGGCCACCAAAGCCCCCATAGAAGTGCCTGCCACATAATCGATGGGCACCCCCGCCTCCTCCAGGGTCTTGAGGAACCCGACGTGGGCCGCACCTTTCGCACCGCCCCCGCTGAGCACAACGCCCACCGTTGGTCGCGGCCCGGAGGTCGGTTGGGCCGAGGCAGTGCCGAGAGAACCGGGGAACCCGGTGGCACCCACCAGAGCCCACAGGACCAAGCAGAAACGGCGCAGCATCCGGGTATTCACGCCGTGAAGTTAGAACGGACCGGCTTGTCCCGGCCTAACTTTGGGCGCATGCGCATTGTGAGTTTGGTGCCCAGCTGGACCGAGTGGCTCTTCGATCTCGGTTGCGGGGACGAGGTGGTGGGACTGACCACCTTCTGCGTGCACCCGCGGGATCGGTGGCGGGCCACCGCACGCGTGGGTGGGACCAAGCGGGTGCATGTGGAGCGGGTGCGTGCCCTGGCCCCGGACCTGGTCATTGCGAACCGGGAGGAGAACGTGCGGGAGCAGGTGGAGGCCCTGGCCGAATTCGTTCCTGTGCTGCTGACCGACGTTCCGGACGTTCCGGGCGCCTGGAGCGAGATGCAGCGCATCGCAGAGGCCGTGGGCCGGGGAGCGGCGGGCCGCGTTTGGCTCGACCAAATCCAGACTGCGTGGGGCCATCCCCGCCCGGTGACCCGCCCGGTTGCCTACCTCATCTGGGCGGAACCGTGGATGGCGGCAGGCGGCGACACCTACATCGCCTCCGTCCTGCGCTGGTGGGGCGGTCAGAACATCTTCGACGCGCTGCCCCGTTACCCGACCGTAGACGGCACGGAACCCGTGTGGCAGCTGCAGCCCGAAGTGCTGCTCTCATCCGAGCCCTTTCCCTTCCAGCCCACGCACGCCGCGCCATGGCGCCAGCGGGGGCTGAACGTGCAGTTTGTAGACGGGGAGGCCTTCAGTTGGTATGGTTCCCGCATGTGGCACGCCCGGGCGACATTGGACGCTTGGGCCCGGGGCTGACAGGATTTTCGGACAACCTGTCAGGATTTGGCCTAGGCGGCAGGCCAAACCCGCACAACTGTCAGCCCTCCTCCCCTCCCCCGGCTCCGGCACAGGAATTGCGTTCACCCGGTTACAAAACGAAACAACAACGCTATGAGCAAAATCATCGGCATCGACCTCGGTACGACGAACAGTTGTGTCGCGGTCATGGAAGGCAACGAACCGGTTGTCATCACCAACGCAGAAGGGAAGCGCACCACCCCCTCCATCATTGGTTTCATCGCAGGCGGCGAACGCAAGGTCGGTGAACCGGCCAAGCGCCAAGCCATCACGAACCCGGAGAAGACAATCTACTCCATCAAGCGTTTCATGGGCACGGACTTCCAACAGGTATCCGAGGAGATCAAGCGGGTCCCTTACAAGGTGGTCAAAGGCGACAACAACACTCCCCGGGTGGACATCGACGGGCGACTCTACACCCCGCAGGAAATCAGTGCCATGATCCTGCAGAAGATGAAGAAGACCGCGGAAGACTACTTGGGCCAGGAAGTAACTGCTGCAGTGATCACGGTACCTGCATATTTCAACGACGCCCAGCGCCAAGCCACCAAAGAGGCTGGAGAAATCGCCGGTCTGGAGGTGAAGCGCATCATCAACGAACCGACTGCGGCCGCCCTCGCTTATGGCCTCGACAAAAAGCACAAGGACCAGAAAATCGTGGTCTTCGACTTGGGAGGAGGCACGCACGACGTCAGCATCTTGGAACTCGGTGACGGCGTTTTTGAGGTATTGTCCACGGATGGTGACACCCACCTCGGCGGCGATGACTTCGACCAAATCATCATCGATTGGCTGGTCGCAGAGTTCAAGTCGGACAACGGCGGCATCGACCTCTCCCGCGAGCCCATGGCCCTTCAGCGCTTGAAAGAGGCAGCTGAGAAGGCAAAGATCGAATTGTCCAGCACCACGTCGACGGAGATCAACCTCCCCTACATCATGCCAGTGGATGGGGTACCCAAGCACTTGGTACGCACATTGAACCGAGCGAAGTTCGAACAGCTTGCTGACTCCCTCATCAAGCGAACCATCGAACCTTGTGTCTCTGCCATGAAAGCAGCGGGATTGGACAAATCCGACATCGATGAAGTCATCCTGGTTGGTGGCTCCACCCGGATTCCAGCCGTACAAGATGCGGTGAAGCAGTTCTTCGGCAAGGAGCCCTCCAAGGGGGTCAATCCGGACGAGGTGGTCGCCGTGGGTGCAGCCATCCAAGGGGGGGTTCTGACGGGCGATGTCAAGGATGTGCTTTTGCTCGATGTGACGCCGCTCTCCCTCGGCATTGAGACCATGGGGGGGGTATTTACCAAACTCATCGAGGCAAACACCACCATCCCCACCAAGAAATCAGAAGTTTTCTCGACCGCTTCCGACAACCAGCCTTCTGTGCAAATCAAGGTCCTCCAGGGGGAGCGCGCCATGGCGCGGGACAACCGGCTGATCGGTGAATTCAACTTGGACAACATCCCGCCTGCACCACGTGGCGTTCCACAGATTGAAGTAACCTTCGACATCGATGCGAACGGAATCATCTCCGTATCTGCAAAAGACAAGGCCACCGGCAAAGAACAAAAAACCCGCATTGAGGCCAGCAGCGGCTTGAGTGCCGAAGAAATCGAACGGATGAAGGCCGATGCCCAGGCAAATGCCGATTCCGACCGACAGGCTCGGGAGCGGGCTGATGTTCTGAACCAAGCGGACGCATTGCTCTTCCAAACAGAAAAGAACCTCAACGAGTTTGGAGACAAGATTCCTGCTGAAAAGCGTGCGGCCATCGATGATGCCATTTTGGCCTTGAAAACAGCCCACACGGCTCAGGACCTAGACGGTTGCAAAGCCGGCATGGAACGCTTGAATGCAGCATTCCAAGCGGCCAGCCAAGACATGTATGCCCAGGGCGGACCCCAAGACGGTCAGCCAGGTGCAGGGGCCGGAGCGGGCAACACCGCGGACACAGAGGTTACCGATGTGGACTTCGAAGAAGTAAAGTAATCTCTAATAGAATGGAAAAGGGCGAGCCACTGGTTCGCCCTTTTTTGTTTCTTCCATTTCGTTTTTAACCACAAGAGGGATGGACCAACTGTAGAACTTTGGTTGCATTCCGAGAGCGTTGAACATCCACCGAATAGCCTTGTTCTCATGCCCATGCAGGTTCCCCGTTGGCCATCCCTCCTCGATCGTCCCGATGCTCCAAAGGCTTGGGCTCGGTGGACGTTGGTGGCGGTGGGTTGTGCCAGCATCTTCTTTGCCTTTCGACTCCAACAGCTCCGCTTCGATTATGACTTCGAGCAGTTCTTCCCGGAAGGCGACGACGAGACCGCCTTTTATCGCCAATTCCGGGATGCCTTCGGATCGGACAATGATTTTCTGCTGCTGGGCATCGACGTGCCGGATGGCATTTACCGACCAGAAAGTCTTGCCGTCATCGACCGCTGGGTGGCTGAATGGGAAGCCCTTCCTCATGTCACCGAAGTGGTCTCCCCGACCCGGATTCGCGAACCCATCGGAGCAGGTGGGTCTGTTTTCATGCGCCCCCTGCTTCGCTGGGAGGACGGATCCCGCGCCGATCTCTTGCGTGACAGTGCCCGGGTTTCACACCGCAGTGAATACGTCGGCACCCTGCTCTCCCAAGACGGGCGCGCACTTTGCATCATTTTGCAACACGACCAAGCGCTGTCGAAATCGGGTTGTGACTCGCTCGCAGCTGCAGCCCATGCCTGGGTAGAGGCCCAAGCGCAGCCCCATCGGTTTCACCTCGCGGGCAGGTCGGTGGCGCAAGCCTATTACATCCAGCTCATGCAACGTGAAGTGGTGACCTTTGTGGGCATCGCCATCTTCCTCATTGTGTTGTTTTTGTGGTTGTCCTTCCGCTCTTGGTGGGGGGTGGTTGTTCCGTTGGTGGTGGTTTTGTTGTCCGGGCTTTGGACCCTGGGCATCATGCAATTGACGGGCAAGTCCATCGATGTCATGACCATTGTGCTCCCAACGACCATTTTCGTGGTGGGCATGAGCGATGTGGTGCACATTCTCTCCCGGTATTTCGATGAGTTGCGATCTGGCAAGGAGACGTGGAACGCATTGCGCACGGCCTGCAAGGAGGTTGGTTTGGCTACTTTCCTCACTTCCCTGACCACCTCCATCGGTTTTCTCACTCTGCTTACTTCGAGCATCGGGCCGATCCAGGACTTTGGAATTTATGCCACCGTGGGTGTCCTGGTCTCCTATGCGCTGGCATTTACGCTGTTGCCTTCGGTTATATTCCGCGCCCACCCCCCGCCGCCATCTGCCTACCAAACCGCTACGCATTGGGGCCCCGCCTTGGAGCGATTGTATCGATACATCGTTGGAAACCGAAAGGGCATCGCTTGGATTTCATCCTGTTTGGTGCTGGCTGCCATCGCTGGAATTACCCGGTTGGAGGTGAACAACCGGTTGCTGGAAGACCTGAGCAAGGACGATCCTTTGCGCAAAGCATTTGGCTTTTTCGAAACCCACTTCGCAGGGGTGAGGCCTTTCGAACTCGCCGTGGAAGTGAAGGCGGGACATGATGCTTGGGACCGCGATGTCCAACAAGCAGTGGCCGATGTTTCCGCTTACATGGAGGATGTCTTGGGTGTGGGCAGTGTGGTCTCTTCAGCAGGTTTGATGATGACGGCAAACCGCCTCATGCATGGCGACTCACCGCTGCATGATCGCTTGCCCGAAGATCCCAGCGAATACAACCTGCTCGTGCGTCGGCTCACCAAAGGCCGAAGCGCTTCGCTGATGAAGCCTTGGGCCTCCGACAGTGCCGGAATGCTCAGGATTTCTGGCAAAACCGAGGATCTGGGTGCGGTGGTGATGCGAGACAAGGTTGAAGGTTTGCAACGGTGGTTTACCGCCTCTCATCCGGACGCGCCCGTCAGGCTGAGGGCGACTGGAACAGCCCATTTGGTGGACGTCAACAACAGCTACTTAGCCGGGGACATGGTGGGAGGCCTCCTCCTGAGTTTTGCCGCCATCTCCCTCATCATGGGGTTGCTCTTTCGAAGCCTGCGCATGGTCCTCATTTCCTTGATAACCAACATCATTCCTCTCATCCTCTTGGGCGGTTTGATGGGATTTGTGGGGATTGAACTCAAGGTATCTACTGCCATCGTTTTCACCATCGCCTTCGGCATTGCTGTGGATGACACCATCCATATGTTGGCAAATTTCAGAAGAGAACAATCTGTAGGTTGGGCGGTCGAGCCAGCCATCCGGCGCACGTTTGTATCCACTGGGAAAGCGGTCATCTTGACCTCTGTGATTTTGGCGGGCGGCTTCGTCACTTTGGCTGGGAGCCAGTTCATGGGCACGTTTTACATCGGAGCATTGATTGGTTTGACATTGGTATTGGCGGTCGTTGCAGATTTGTTCTTGCTCCCACTTTTGCTTCTGCGCTGGCCTCCCGGAAAACTGAGGCAGTCTTCCTGAGGAAGCTCCGCGAATTTTGCGAACTTGCCTCCATGGACAAGGGCAGAAGGACGTTTTTGAAACAGGGAAGTGCACTGCTGGCTACATTGGGGATAGGCTCTTGGGTCCAGACACGCTGGGATCATGTATGGGGCGCTGTTCCCGTTCAACTTCCTGCCCCAATGGGTTTTTCAGGCGGTCAAACTGGAAAGCCTGTGATGGTTTCGACTTGGTCGCATGGGGTAGAGGCAAACCAAGCGGGTTGGGGCGCCTGGGAACGAGGTGGAAGTGCCATGGACATGATCGAAGCGGGTGCCCGGGTGGTTGAATCCGACCCCACGGGGCAGAGTGTGGGATTGGGGGGCTTGCCCGACCGCGATGGGCACGTTACCCTGGACGCCTGCGTCATGGACCACACCGGGAACGCGGGTTCCGTTTGCTTTGTTCAGAACATCGAGCATCCCCTGAGCTTGGCGCGGCGGGTGATGGAAGACACACCCCACGTGATGTTGGCAGGCGCAGGGGCCGAGCAATTTGCCCGGGCCTGTGGGTTCCCTGAACGAGATCTGTTGACACCGGCTTCTCGGGAAGCTTGGGTGCGCTGGCGGGCGGAGTCCCGATATGCCCCAGTCATCAACATCGAAAACCACGATACGATTGGACTGCTGGCATTGGATGACCAGGGACGGTTGGCGGGGGGGTGCACGACGAGTGGTTTGGCCTACAAAATGCACGGTCGTGTAGGAGACAGTCCCATCATCGGTGCGGGTTTGTTTGTGGATGGTGAAGTGGGCGCGGCCACCGCAACAGGGTTGGGTGAAGCGGTCATGCGGACGGTGGGATCGTTCCTGGTGGTAGAATGGATGCGACAGGGAGCGAGTCCGCAAGCCGCCTGTGAAGAGGCCGTGCACCGCATTCAAAGCAGGATGCAAACGTCTGATTTACAAGTTGGTTACCTTGCGCTCAATCGCGATGGAGTGACTGGGGCCCATGCCATTCATCCTGGCTTCAACTATGCACAAACCCGTGAAGGGCGTACCGAATTGACCGATGCCACACACGGTTGAAGCACCGGTCACCCGGTCTCCTTGGGAGGCTTGGTTTCGCATCATGCGTCCCGGAAACCTGGCCATGATCATCGGGGCCATGCTCCTGTTTTACCGGCGTGCGAACGTCGATGGTTTCACCACACTTGGGCTGTGCGCCATCGGAGTGATGGTGGCCCTGGCAGCAGGTGGGAACATGATCAACGACTATTTTGACATCCGAGAAGACGCTGTAAACAAACCCCGGTTGGCATTGGTGGGGCGCGTCATCAAGCGCCGGGTGGTTTTGGTGAGCCATTGGATTTGGATGCTGGTGGCATTGTTCGCCGCGGTTGTGATTTCTTCTGGAGTGGGTGCGTCTTGGCCCTTGATTTGGACACTCGTTTTGGGGATTTGCCTGACCATTTACTCGCCTTGGGCCAAGAGACGTTTCCTGATTGGAAACCTCCTTGTTGCCGGCTCGGTTGCGCAGTTGCCTCTGTGGGCGCTGCTGGTATCCCAGGGAGGCGCGGACTGGGCCCAGCCTTTGGCCCCTTGGTTCGCAGTCACTGCGGCTGGATTTGCATTGACCTTGCTGCGGGAGGTGGTGAAAGACGTGCAAGATGCCCCCGGGGACGCCCAAATGGGTTTCGACACCCTGCCCATTCGATGGGGCAACCAACGAACTTGGACCTCTCTTCGCTGGGGATATACAGCCGTGGGTGCTGGCCTCACTGCTCTCAGCATTGCGCAGGGCCACTGGGCCGCAGCGATCTACCTTCTCCCCTTGGCCTTCGCCTACCGCGCGGTCTGGCGTTCTGACGCTAGGGCACTGTCCGCTTGGACAAAGGTGGTGCTGGGTTGCGGATTGTTGGCCTTCGGTTGGAGTTGAATACGCCTTAACAATCTGGCAATGTAGCGGTCACAGTCGCTTCAAATTCACCGGATTCCAAGCCATCGATGTTCACATGGACTTCATGGAACGATAACACCCCTCGGACGATCCTGGGAAGAACTTTGGGGAAACTCAAACCAAATTCCCATGAGAACTTTGATGCTTGCCCTGGTGGTGGTTGCCACAGGGTTTGTCCAGCAGGTTTTGGGACAGTGCAACTGTCCTCCGCTGGCCTCCAGACCCGTCGTGGTCGTTACCGACAACAATGGTGCCGGTACAGGCACCACGACTTGGTCCTGCAACAACACCTATGTATTGCAGGGCTACGTGTTCGTGAACAGCGGCCAGGCCCTGACCATTGAACCCGGAACGGTGGTGAAAGGTGCACCCGGACAGGGTTCCGACGCATCTGCATT
>CAYONT010000003.1:0-42103 GCA_964405405.1 uncultured Comamonadaceae bacterium
GGATCCTCACCAGTGTACACCCACGTGCCGTCAGGAACCCCGGCCACATAGTTCTCTTCTACAGACCGGTTGCCATCGATGCGCCAATAGCGGTGCCTCCCATCGGGGACACCCTGAATGTAGTTTCCTTCAAATCGAAGCTGCCCGTTTTCGTAGAAGTGAACCCAGGACCCATCTTTCTCTCCGTCCACATAAGCCCCTTCCTCTCGGTGGTCGTTGACGTGGTAACTCCACGGTCCTTGACGCAATCCCGCCAAGTACTCTCCTTTCAACAAGATGCGGCCGTCGCGGTCCCATTCTTCGAAGGAACCATCCTCCAACCCCTTGCGGTAGTTTTCACGGCGGTGCACCACACCCTCCGCATAGTACCACACCCATTCCCCGTGGTACAAGTCGTCCCGATAGGTTCCCCTTTGGATGCAAAAACCGGTTTCGTCGTAGTACTTCCATTCCCCTTGACGCAATCCCGATTCATACATTCCCTCCGCAACACAACGGTCCTCGGCGTCGAAAAAACGCCAATGGCCCTGACGCAAACCATCGGAAGCCGTGATCCCCTCAGCGGTCCGACGACCTCGGTGGTACACGCTTCCCCCCACCAATGCTCCGGTGGCATCATAATTTCGAAAAACCCCGTGCGCCTCACCCGCGTGGTAAGAACCCACCACCGTTCCTCCATCCGGCAAAACCGAAGTGCGGATGTCCAACAGCAAGGTGGTTTCGTCCGGGGCAATGGGTTCCCCATATGCATAACGTTCTAACCGCATCAAATCGCCCTTGGCATCGTAGAACTTGAATACCCCATGTCGTTGATCCCGCAGGTAAGGTCCTTCTTCTTGGACCCCTCCTTGGGGATGAAACAACACCCACATTCCCGTGCGCAACCCCAATTCATCGTATCGATTGATGCGCTCGATGCCCCGGAGGTGACCCCGATAGTAATCCAAACGCGCAATCAGCCGACCATCTTCAGCATACTCCAGCCCCAGCCCATGTTCCTCATCTTGATCGAATGGAATGCGTTTGTGAACCGCACCCGATCGGTGGTGGTAAGTGGCCTCTCCTTGTTTGCGGTTGTCAACAAAAGGCACCTTCTCCAACACTTGACCTTCGGTTCCATACACAATCTCCCAACCCGATCTCTTGTCTTCGCGGTATTCCACCGTACGTTGCAACACCCCTTGCTCATCGTAGAAGGACCACAAACCCTCAAGAAAATGATTTTCGCGACCTCCCCTGCTCTTCAAGGCTCCGTTTGCATGGTAGGTTTCCCAGACTCCCTCCGGTTTTCCATCCACCAAACAGCCTTGACTGGCCAAACCCCCCGTCGCAAAGGTGAACTGCGTCCACACACAGCCCGGCAATTCAGGTTGCGCCGCCACGGTGCCCAAGACAGCCGTTGTGCACCACAACATCGCACTGCAACTGCCTGAAAATCGGTGGAGCCAAACCATGCTTCAAATATCCGGCGATTGTGGTTTGCCCGGGTGCAGGGTGCAAGGTTGTTTCACACAGTGTATGAAATGACTTTTTTTAAAAGAGATTTCATTCTCATACATAGGTCTGTTAAAACCGTGGAAAATTACCTGGTCATTTTCTTGGTTTGAAAGTTGGACACAAAATCAGAGAGGTTGTCAAGTCCTTCTGTGGATGGGAATGCCTTGATTGGGCTTGGATTGAATCAGATATCAACGGATATCACGGGGTTGTTGAAAAACGAAGTTGTTCGGAAACTGCGACCGCTCATCCTGTGAACAGGTTGCAAATTGGGGTCGAAAAGTCCTTCGGAAAATGGGGGCAACGGATTTGGTTTTTAGGGGGTGTTATCGGCTTAGGACATTGGCTTGTGAATTGCAAATTGAGTTTTCAGACTTTGTCCTCCTGATGTCCACGTGCAAAGGGTTGGCGGTGTGAATTACCTTTCCGGCGCCATTCAAAAGCTGAACATCATGCGCATTTCCATTGGTTGTGATCACGCAGGCCCGGGGTTGAAAGCCTTGTTGATCGGTCGCTTCGGCCAGCACCATACCTTCATCAACCGCGGAACGGATGGAACGGATTCCGTGGATTATCCGGATTATGCGCACCAAGTCGCAGAGGATGTGGCATCAGGCGATGCGGCCATGGGTATTCTGATTTGTGGCTCTGCAAATGGTGTGGCGATGACAGCAAACAAGCATCCAGGGGTCCGTGCGGCGATTGCGTGGAGCGCTGAAGTGGCGCGTTTGGCCCGGGCCCACAACGATGCCAATGTCCTGTGCATTCCTGCTCGGTTTGTCACCGAGGAACAAGCCATTGAAATGACCGAGTCCTTCGTCCGAACGGAGTTTGAGGGCGGCCGACATGCAAATAGGGTCAACAAAATCATGCGTACGCTGTATTGTATTCTATTGGGGGGTTGGTTGTCCACGGGCTGGGCACAAGTCACTTCTTATCCGTATCCGGATGCCGCCCGCCATTTTGCGCAGGGTGTCGATTCGGTCGATCTCAAGGCGTTTTTGACGGTCTTGGCCAGCGATGCCTTCGAGGGCCGGGAAACCGGTACAGAGGGTGCCCAACGGGCAGCGGATTTCATCGCTGAGCGATTTGGGGCCTTGGGTTTGGAGCCCATGGCGGGAGGAACTTACTTCCAGCCGGTTGCCATGAAGTCTGAGGCCGTTGTGGGCGGACAATGCAGCATGGGGGCTCAATCGTTGCGCTACCTGGAGGATTTTGTTTTTTTTCCCGGCATACAGGATACCGAGATTTTGAATCAAGAGGTGGTATTTGCGGGCTATGGAATTCAGGAAAAGGGTTGGGATGATTACGCAGGACTGGACGTCAAGGACCGTGTGGTGTTGGTGCTCGCTGGAGAGCCCGTGGACGGGTCTGGAAAGAATCGATTGGACGGTCGGTGGCTGGAAGCGTTGGAGGCCAAGCGGAATTTGGCATCTGATTTGGGGGCACGCGCCTTGGTTATTGTGGCGCAAGATTTTGGTGTTACCCGGAGTCGATTGAAGCCTTGGTTGGAGAGCAAAGGTCTTCGTCTGGACCGCGAGGATCCGGAGGCATCCGACTGGGGAACCGCCTTGCCTACGTTTTTCGTTGGCGAGGAGGTTGCCGCGGGTTGGTGGGCCGGAACGCCGGGGAAGGACTTGGAGAACCTACGGAAGGAAGTGGCACGGCGCGGAACCTTGTGGCGTGGTCCGCTGTCCGGTTTGCGTTGGTCGGCGCAGATCGAAAAGCAGCGTGCATCCGTTCAGGGAGTCAATGTGGCGGGAGCCGTGGTGGGAACCGATCCCCAGCTGTCGAAGGAATGGCTGGTGATCACGGCCCATTATGACCACGTTGGTGTGATCAAAGGCCAAATCCACAACGGGGCAGACGACGACGGCTCGGGTACAGTGACATTGTTGGAACTGGCCCAAGCCTTCGCTGATGCGAAGCGCTCGGGTTTCGGTCCGCGTCGGTCCCTCCTTTTCCTCGCTGTAGTTGGGGAGGAGAAGGGGTTGTTGGGTTCAGAGTGGTATACCCTGAATCCGCTCGTTCCCTTGGAACAGACCGTAGCGAACTTGAACATCGACATGATTGGTAGGGTGGACGATGCCCACGCTACGGACGAACGTTATGTCTATCTCATCGGGAGCGATCGGCTCAGTTCAGATTTGCATGCCATCAGTGAGCAGGCGAACGGTTTGTTTTCGGGTTTGGCCTTGGATTACACATTCAATGCAGAAAGCGATCCCAACCGCTATTACTACCGATCAGACCATTACAACTTCGCGAAGAATGGAATTCCCGTAATTTTTTACTTCAGTGGTGTCCATGAGGATTACCACAAACCGGGAGACGACGTGGAGAAGATTCGATTCGGGAAAATGGAGTCCATCGGCCGGCTGGTGTTTCACACGGCTTGGCAATTGGTTTTTCAGGACGATCGAATCAAGGTCGATGGCTCAGTCGAGTGATGGCGGATTCGAAAGCCGCGCGCTGTTGCAGGTAGGCGGACCCGGTGGCGGGTCCATAGAAGCCTGTATAGACCTCTGGGGTGCCTTCTCGGGGGATGAACACAACGGTCGGAAAGCTGGGAACGGAAGGTAGGAAGGGAAGGGCAAGGCGCGCTGCCTCTTTGGAAGCCTCTCCACCGAGCAGCCAGGTGCCTTCTGGGTGCAGTTGTTGCGCATACCTTGCGATGCGTTCCAGGGATTTGTCAGGTTGGGACAAGGCCCCGCGCTCGAAGGCGAGGTAGACGCACGCAATGGATGCCTCGGTTCCTGCGGTCAGTTCCTGGATGAGGCGGGTGGCATCGAGGCAGTTGGGACACCACGTGGCGGTGATGTCGAGAATGGTCAGGTCCGCTTGTTCCTCGGGCGGTGGAAAGGACCAATTCGCTCCTTGGTGATCCATGCCGGAGAAGGCAATGGGCACCCCGGGAAGGGTCGTCAACCTCCCGATGACTGCCCCGGGCATGTCCTCCACCGGTTCCGCGCGCCAGGGACGTCCAGGTTGGGAGCCGTTGTAGAAAAGACCTTGGAGGGTTCCATTGGCGTCTAGGGTGCCGAGAAAGTGATAAAGGTGTGAACCGTCGAATGTACTCAAAATCAATGATTTGTTTCGTATGAACCCAGTGAGGTAGCGAAAATCTCCGGTGGTCGTCCAAATGGAGGCATGGAGTTGTGTGGCATCGTCTGGGTCTTCGGAATTGAAAACGAGTGAACCCACGAGGGGACCTTCTCCGAAGTAGAAATCCCAGTGGGCAGTGGGAAGCGATTCAGTAGGACGATGAGGCTTTCCAGCAGGAGCCAAGGTGATGGGAATGCGAGCAACTGGGATCCTCAGGGAATCGACCCAATGGCCGGTAAAGTGGGAAGGGTAGGTGTCCGATTTCCAGCTTCCTTCCAGCCAACCATCGAACAAGGCGAAATGGTAACATCCATTGTCTTGGAGGGTCCAAGCGAGGTATTCGCTGCCATTCAGGACGAGGAGGTTCCCTTGCTCATCGAAGTGACAAGGGAAACTGCATTGGACAGATTCGGCCAAATGGAACCTGAGTTCCCAAGCACCTTGAGGTTCAGGTGAGGCGTACATCCGTGAGGCGTTCAGGCTGCCAAGGAGCAGCATAAGCAAGGCGGGTACCTTCACAATTCGAACCGGATTCCTTGGGCCAGGGGAAGGGCGTTCCCGTAGTTGATGGTGTTGGTCTGGCGTCGCATGTAGGCCTTCCAGGAATCGGAACCTGATTCGCGGCCGCCACCGGTCTCTTTCTCCCCTCCGAACGCGCCTCCGATTTCTGCCCCAGAGGTGCCAATGTTGACATTGGCGATGCCACAGTCAGAACCGCGGCAAGAAAGGAAGGTTTCTGCTTCCTGGATGTGCTGGGTCATGATGGCAGAGGAAAGGCCCTGTACGACGCCGTTTTGGATGGCAATGGCTTCATCCAACGTATCGTAGGGCATAACGTACAACAAGGGAGCAAAAGTCTCATGTTGGACGATGGCCATGTTGTTGTGGGCCTCTGCAATGCTAGGGGTGACATAGCATCCGCTTTCAAATCCAGGGCCACTGAGTTGCTTGCCTTCGATGAGAAAACGACCGCCTTGTTCTTTCACCTGCTCAATGGCCTGGAGGTAGGCATGGACGGCATCGATGTCCGTAAGTGGTCCGATGTGGTTGTGGGCGTCAAGGGGCGTTCCGATTCGGAGTTGTCCATAAGCCTTGACCAGGGTGTCGCAGACCTGTTGGTAGATGGAGCGGTGGATGATCAAGCGCCGGGTGCTCGTGCAGCGTTGACCGCAGGTACCGATGGCACCAAAGACGAGGGCGGGCAAAACCATGCCCAAATCTGCGCTCGGTGTGATGATGACGGCGTTGTTGCCTCCCAATTCCAGGAGGGACTTGCCGAGTCTTTGTGCCACAGCGACTGCCACAGCCTTGCCCATGCGGGTGCTACCGGTTGCCGATACCAAGGGAATGCGTGGGTCATTTGCAATGGCCTCACCGATGGGCGCTCGTCCGTTGACCACGACCGACAATCCAGCCGGTAGGTGGTTCCGCGTAGCCACATCGTTCCAAATGTGTTGGCAAGCAATGGAACAAAGGGCGCTTTTCTCGGAGGGTTTCCAAACACAGGAGTTTCCGCAAATCCAGGCCAAAGCGGTGTTCCAAGACCAAACCGCAACGGGGAAATTGAAGGCGGAGATGATACCGATGACCCCGAGCGGATGGTATTGCTCGTACATGCGGTGGTCGGGGCGTTCAGAATGGGTGGTCATCCCGTACAGTTGCCTGCTGAGCCCAACGGCAAAATCGCAGATATCGATCATTTCTTGAACCTCTCCGAGTCCTTCCTGCAGGCTCTTTCCCATTTCATAGGAAACCAAGGTTCCAAGGGGTTCTTTGAATTGGCGCAATGCATCACCGAATTGCCGGATGATTTCGCCGCGTTTGGGTGCAGGTGTGTTTTGCCAAACTTTTTGGGCATCGGTTGCTGCTTGGACAGCAGCATCGTATTCGGTTGAGGTCGCCGTGGTGAAGCTAGCGATGGCCTTTCCATCGACCGGGGAATAGGAGGTGATGGTTTCTCCTGACCCCATGGATTGGGACCCGATCCAAACACCGGGGTTGTGCTGCTGGATGCGGAGGGTTTGGAGGGTATGTTGTATATCCATGGTTTTTTTTTGTGGTAAAGTTAAAGGGAGGGAAGATCGAAGCGCCTGATGGGCGCTTGTTTTGGGTTAAAGCATTGATAAATAGATGAATATAGAAATCGACGAACGCCGTTGGATTGGATGTGCAGGTCGAATAAAAGGGGAAACGCTGGTTTTGGGGCGGAAATCGAGGTGAATCTCGTGTTTCAAGCCGTGTTCCACGTGGAACACTTGTCAGCGGCCGAAGTGGATGAGCAAAACAGCGAGATCGGATTGTGAGACCCCGCTGATCTTGGACGCCTGCCCCAATGTTTGCGGTCTATGCTGGGCCAGCTTTTCGCGGGACTCTGCACTGAGGGACTGCAGGTTCTGGAAGGCGAAGTCTGCAGGGATGGTGATATCGTCGAGTCGTTGAAGTTTGTCGGCCATGGCCTGCTCCTTCTCGATGTAGCCGGCATACTTGATTTTGATTTCTATGGATTCTTGAGTTGGAGGGTCGAGGGGTAGGGTATCCATCATGGCGCGGAGTTCCGGTTGTGCGGTGATGAGGTGTTTCAATTCGATGGCGGGTCGCAAGAGTAGGAGGTGGGCCTTGGACTTTTGCTTCATGATGGGCTCACCCAGTTGGTCCAAGGTGCGTTGTATGAATTCAGGGTCAACGCTTGTTTGGTGCAGCAGCCGGGTCCATTGTTGGATGGTGTCTTGCCTTTCTTCGAAGCACCGAATTCGCTCAGGGCTGGCGAGTCCGATCGCTGCAGCGGTGGGGGTGAGGCGTTCGTCTGCGTTGTCCTGTCGGAGGAGGATGCGGTACTCAGCGCGCGAGGTGAACATCCGATAGGGCTCCTTGGTCCCCTTGGTGACGAGATCGTCAATCAGAACGCCGATGTAGGCTTGGTTTCGACCGAGGACCACAGGTTCTTTGTTCCACGTGGAACGTGCAGCGTTGATTCCTGCCAGGAGTCCTTGTGCCGCCGCCTCCTCATATCCCGTTGTTCCGTTGATTTGGCCTGCGAAATAGAGGCCTTGGATGCCTTGGGTTTCGAGTGTGTGCCGCAATTGGGTGGGGTGGAAGAAGTCGTATTCTACGGCGTAACCGGGTCTGAAGAATTTGGCCTGTGCAAACCCGGGAACCGAGCGAAGGGCACGCATTTGTACATCTTCGGGCAAGCTGGTTGAAAAGCCGTTGACATAGACCTCTACCGTGTCCCAGCCCTCGGGTTCCACGAACAGCTGGTGGCTGTCCTTGTCGGCGAAGCGGTTGATTTTGTCCTCGATGCTCGGGCAGTAACGGGGCCCTAGCCCTTGGATGCGGCCATTGAACATGGGCGATCGATCGAACCCCTCTCGGAGCAAGTCGTGCACCTTTTCGTCCGTGTGCGTAATGAAGCAACTGCGCTGGCGGGTAAGAGGCGGCGTGGGGAGGAAGGAGAAGGATCGGGGATCCGGGTCGCCGGGTTGTTCTTCCATCAGGCTGTAGTCCAGCGATCGACCGTCGATACGGGGCGGAGTGCCCGTCTTCATGCGGTCGCTAGTGAACCCGAGGGAGACCAGTTGTTCGGTTATGCCCGTGGCTGCTCGCTCACCAGCCCGACCTCCGCCGAATTGTTTCTCGCCGATGTGCATGATGCCATTGAGAAACGTGCCATTCGTCAGCACCACCGTGCGCGATCGAATGGCGGTGCCGATGCCTGTTGTGACCCCAACGCATCGGTTTCCTTCGATGAGCAAACCAGAAACCATGTCTTGGTAGAAGTCGAGGAGTGGTGTTTGCTCCAGTCGAAGCCGCCAGCGTTCAGCGAACCGCATTCGGTCGTTCTGCGTGCGGGGGCTCCACATGGCAGGCCCTTTGGATCGGTTGAGCATCCGGAACTGGATGGCACTTTCGTCGCTGACGAGCCCTGAGTAGCCTCCGAGGGCGTCGATTTCTCGGATGATTTGGCCCTTGGCAATGCCCCCCATGGCCGGGTTGCATGACATTTGGCCAATGACGCCCATGTTCATGGTAATCAATAGGGTACGGCATCCGAGGTTGGCAGCCGCTGCCGCCGCTTCGTTGCCAGCGTGGCCGGCGCCAACGACAATGACGTCGTAAGAATCTTGCATCATGGTTGGAGAAAGGAAGCGCGTAAGGCGAGCATGTCATCCTCGGCTTGACGCATGCGTTGGGCTTCTGAGTCGGTCTTGTCGCCCAGTCCGCAGAGGTGGAGCAAGCCGTGGACCATCACACGGTGCAGCTCGTCTAGAAATGAACTTTGGAAACGGGGCGCATTGTCTTTGACCCGGTCGATGGAGATGTACAATTCACCCAGGAGAAGTTGGCCACGGCTATCGTCAAACGTGATGATGTCCGTGAAGTAGTCGTGTTGAAGGTGGGTGCGGTTGAGATCGAGGAGGTAGTTGTCGCTGCAGAAGATGATGGCGATAGACTCAACCTCAAAACCTTGATAAACAGCAACTTGGCTGAGCCAATCGCGGAGTTTCCGACGTTGTGGACAACGGAAGGAAACGTCCGCGTTGTGGAAGGAAACCGTGCCCAACTTTGGCGGTCAATGGCCGAAGACGTCCGCGAACGTCAGTTCTACGACGCGACCGTGGTCCAGGAAAGTGCAGGTGGTGGACAGTTGTCGCATGAGAAAGACCCCCCGTCCGTTGGGTTTTTCGAGATTTTCTGGCGAAGTAGGGTCGGGTACATGCTCGTAGTCGAAGCCTGGACCTTCGTCCGACACGCGGAAGAAGAGATCGTTTCCGCGCACCTCATGTTCGACGCAAACTTCGCTGTCGGGCCGGAGTTTGTTGCCGTGAACGATGGCGTTGTTGACCGCTTCGGTCATGGCAATCAAGACGTCTCCGTAGGATGCTTCGTCAAAGCCGTTGGTTTCGCGGAGGTCGTCGATCAACCTTTCGACCCGTGCGATGTTCTCGGGTTCGGACGCAAATCGGAGTTCCTGCATGGTGGTGAGCATGGCGTGCGGTCTTAACGGTCGTCGCCGTCCAAATTATTGAAATATTCGTTGACGCGATCGCGGTAGTAAGGGACTAATTCAGGTGGAATTGTTCGCAAAAGTTCGCTTTCGCGTTGCTTTTGGCGAAGGTACTGCTCCATCATGCCGCTGGGCATGCGCAGGTTGGGATCGCCGCTGGTCGATTTGCGTTTGTCATCCTGTCCCCGGGTGCGTTCTGCATTTTCTGCTTCCAACAGCCGGACCATGAGGTCTTGCTGGCGCCGAAGGGTGGCGGGTTGAACATTTTTGTTCACGAGGTCCCGTTCCAAGGCTTCCATTTCCCGAGCGATTTCTCGCATTTTTTCACCCATGCCTGAGCCGTCTTCGCTCAGCTCACTCGCTTTTTTCTCGGCGGCTCGGCGGAGGGCACTTTGTTGGGCAGCGAGTTGGGCCCATTCCTTGCTGAGTTGCCTTTTTTGTTCCGGGGTTTGGCCGCCGTTGGATCCCTGGCCCAGCTGGTTTTTCATCTTCTCCAGTTGGGCACCGAGGGCTTGTTGCATGCGTTTGATTTCGCCGGCGCTGGGGCTGGGGGAGGGGGAACCGTTGCCACCGGGTTTCTGGCAATTGCCAGAACCTGGCTGGGATTGCGCCATGGCTTGTTGCATTTGCTTCAGGGCCTCGTCCAGCATGAGGGCCAGGTTGTTGAAGCTCGTCATGACGTATTGCTGGTCCAGTACGATTTGGTCCGTAACGCGGTCGGAAAAGCCGGTGAGCGCTCGTTCCATGTGCCGGTTGATGAGTCCGATCTCTCGGTTGACGGAGGAGGAGAGTTGGGGGATGCGCTTGCTGAGGGCGAAGAGCGAGTCTTCGACCATGCGGGCGTCGTCTTTGAGGCGGCGCTGGGTTTGGCCATGCTGGACGTACCGCGGGTCGTTGGGCGCCGTGTTGCGCAAGGCCTCCATCACGTTTTCCTCGTCGAAGGACAGGGTGAGGATGTTTTCCAATAGGGCGCGCAAGGCATCGAGGTCTTCCTCCATGGACTCGGATTGCATCTGCATTTGCATCTGCTCCATTTGGGTGGCCATCTGCTCCATTTTCTTGCCCGCACTGCGTTGTTTTTCAGCGGCTTTCTGGTTTTTCTGTTTCTGGAGCTGCTCGGATCCCTGCTGCATGTCCTGCTGGATGGACTCCTGTTGTTCGCCGTTTTCGGGCATGGGGTTGGGCTCCTCGAGGGCTTCGTTGCGCTGTTCAAGTTCTTCCAGCCGTTCCATGGCTTCTTCGAAGCGGGATTCGAGGTCCTTCTGCGCCTCCTGCAGCGCTTCCTGGGGGCGTTTGCCTTGCTCGGTTTCGTCTGCTAGATCCTGTTGTTCTTGGGCCAAATCCTTCAATTCCTCCGTGAGTGCTTGCATGTCCTGCTCCCACTCGAGTTGGCGGAACTGCTCCAAGGCACGGTCCAGTTCTTTTTCTAGGGCTTCTTGGTCGACGTCCATGTCGTCGAGTTGCTGCTGGATTTCGTCGAGGCTCTCCTGGTCTAGTTCGTCCATGAGGCGCTGCAGCTCTTCCATCATGGCTTTCCATTCGTCGGTCAGGATAGAATCCAACAGGTTTTGGAGTTGTTCCCGCTTCTGTTCAATCCGTTGGTCAGTTTCGTCCGTGGACTTCGAGCGCTTGTCCTTCTGCTCGTTTGCCTGGCGCAGTGCTTCGATCTGCTGTTGGAGTTCGGCTTGCCGTTGGAGGAATTCTTTTAGGGCACGTTCGTCTTTCCAATCGAGGTCCTGGTTTTCGCGCAGCCGCCGCCGGAGTTCTTCGAGTTCTTGGCTCAGTTTCTCTGCGTCGCGGAGGGCCTGCTCGAGGTCGTTATCGAGGGCTTCGTTGGCGGCGTCGCGTTCTTCACGGAGTTCCTGGTCGGTCGGGGGTCGGAAGGTGCGGATGGCGGAGCGGGTGGATTTCGCGCCGTGGACGCCGTCGTTGTCCCAGATTTCGAACCAGTATTCCACGACATCTCCCTGTCGGATGCCGAAGGCAGCGAGGTCCCAGGCATGGAAGAAGGGGGCGTCCCGCCCGTCGGGCACCGGGAGCGGAGTGCGGCGCACGGTGCCGACCTGGGGCGGTGTGAGGTCCCGGGTGAGTTGGGCGAGGTCCAGTGCGCCGTTCGGGTCGGGCGGTGCCGCCTCGAGCCATCGGACGACCAACTCGAGCTTGGAGAACCCGTAGTCGTCGCGGGTTTGGCCTGCAAAATACCGCATCCAATGCGAGGTGCTGTCCTCGGTTTCGGTGACGGAAATGTTGGGATGCAGATCGGGCACGACGCGGATCTGGTAGCGAATCGTGTCGGGCGCACCCAAGGCCAAATTGCTCGGAATCAGCGCGTAACCAACGGAGGCAGTGGCGGTCCACTCGGCCCGGTAGCGGTTGCCGGCCACCCGTTCGACGCCGAGCGACTGGTCGCCCAAACGCAGGTCCACGGCATCGGTGTTGCGGCTGTCGATCTGCCAAACGATGCGCGTTCCTTCCGGCACTTGCAGGTCGCCGTTGTTCGCTTGCTCGAAGTCGTCGATGCCGGTGTAGTTGGGGATGATGGCTTGGACGCTGAAGGTGGCCAGGCCGGGAACGGCCAAGGCCTTGAGGGTGTACCAGGGGGAGGTGAATCCGCCGCCCGAAAAACGAAATGGTATGTCCTCCCGGACCAAGGGAAAACGGTGGGTGAACCGGCCGGATTCTCCGCTGGCAGCGGGGTTCATCCGGAAGCGACCGGCCGACTCCGTTTCGAGGTACACGACCGACGGCCACTTCGATCCTTCGAGCTGCATCAGCACGTCAAAGGGTTGGGCAACGGCGGTTTCAAGCCGTTCGTTCAGGAGCAGAAAGGTGAAGGGGGCGGGTGCCACGAATTCCCGGTCGTGGGCGAGGATGCGCTCGGTCGGCTCGGCCACCCACTCCGGCTTGAAGAGGTAGGCGAGCGCTAGCACGACCAGGGGCGGCAAGGCGTACCGCAGGTATTTGACGTTGTCCCGGATGCGGATGGCCGAGGTGAAGGCGATGGGCCTCAGCTCCGCCGTCCGTTGGGCGATGCTGGCCGCCAAAAGCTCCTCTGATGCGCCGAAGTCGCCCCCGCCGGCCCGCTGCAGTTGCAGCGTGTTCAAGAGCCGGTCCCCCACTTCGGGAAAGTGGCGCCCGATGATCAAGCTCGCCGCCTCGTACCCCAGCCGCGGCCCCAGTTTCATCCACTGCAACGCCGGCACCAGCACCCGCCAAACCACGATCCCCCCCAACGACACCACGAAAACGTAGAACAGAATCGTTCGTCCCGCGACTCCAAAACGCCCCCAATACTCCAGGGCAGCCAGTACCAACCAGCCCACCCCCGCTCCGGTCAGCGCCCACAAGCCCCCCTGGATCATGCGGTTCCGGTAATACTTCCGGATGAACGCATCGAGTTTGTCCAACAAAGGGGATTGGGATTCCATCGATTCGTAAAGTTACGCAGTGCGTCTGCATCCTTTGCAAGGCCCTTGCGTGCCCGCGTCCAAGAAAATGTAATTTTGGTCCCCAATTCGAACCCCATGGCACACCGCATCCTTTCAGCTCCCTTCGTTTCCAAGCTGTTCCTCCTGGTGGGGATGGGGTTGGGCGTGCTGGCAATGGCACAGGCTCAAACGCTGGTAATCAATGAGTTTGACTCAGATCAGGCCGGCGAAGACAACGCTGAATTCATTGAACTCTATGGTTTGCCCAACACGCCCCTCAACGGCTTCGTGCTGGTGATTTACAATGGCTCTACGGATGCCGTGTATTCCGCTTGGGACCTGACGGGCTATTCGCTCGATGCCTCTGGTTACTTCGTGGCGGGAGGACCCAACGTGCCCGGCGGTGTGGACCTGTTGTTCCCCGTGAACCACCTGCAAAACGGTCCCGAGGCCATCGCGCTTTTTGACGGCGACCCGACCCTGTTTGCGGTGGGGACGCCCGTCACCAACGAGAACTTGTTGGATGCCGTGGTTTACGGAAACAACCACCCCACCGACCAGGGGCTTCGGCAGGTCCTGACCCCGGGCGGCGTTCAGGTGAATGAATCGGCGAACGGCCAGGGACCCTATCAGTCCTGTGCCCGCATCCCCAACGGCGGTGAGCCCTTTCAGCCTGGAAACTTCGTTGCGCAAAACCCCACGCCGGGCAGTTCGAACGTCCTGACTTGTTCGGGTGGTACCCTCGTCTTGGCGCCCGGCAATGCTTCCACAGTGTGCTCGGACATCGGCGTCGTCCAGGTCGGGTTCGTCCATACCACTGACGTTCCGCAGGCGTCTGTGACGCTGGTGCTGGCAAATGCCGCAGGCCAAATCCAGCAATCCTTCCCGGGTACCATAGCCAACTTTTCCGGACTCGGGGACGCCCTCATCTCCGTTTGGGCCGTCTCCCACGACGCGCCGTTGCTCCCGGAGTCCCTGCTCCCTGGCAGTCCCCTCTCCGGGGTCAGCAGCGGGGGAGGCTGCATCTCCCTGTCCTACAATTCCGTGCAGGTGACTGCGGTCACTTGTGACCTCCCTTCCTGCGACGGGGGCAACGTGACCGACGCCGGCGGAACCCCCACGGCCATGGGGTGCTTCGGCTACGAAAACGCGGAGATCGCATTCGGCTACACCTCGGAAGCCGTCGAGGCGGAGTATTTGTTTGTGGTGACGGATGGCGCGCAGCAGATCATGGACACGGTGAGCTACCCGCTCTACGACTTCAACAACCTAGGGGTCGGAACCTGGCAAGTTTGGGGGGTGAGTGCCTTGGGCGGCTTTGTGCCGGCAACCCTCGCGGTGGGCGGTCCACTCGCGGGCATCCAGGGTTTGGAGTGTGACAGCTTGTCGGCGTCAGCGCTGACGGTCCAAATCCTCGCTTGCGAGAGCGGAAGTTTGTGTACGGAGTTGTTCATCTCGGAGTATGTAGAAGGGACGAGCAACAACAAGGCCATTGAGATCTACAACCCGACGCCTTTTGTGGTGGATTTGGCGGGTTATCGGGTGGAGACCTGGAACAATGGGGCTACGGCGCCTACGAACAGCCAAAACCTGACGGGAACGCTGGAGCCGGAGGATGTCTTTGTGCTGGTGAACGCCCTCGCGGTGCCGGCGCTCTCGCAGGCGGGCGACATCATCAGCCAGGCGACGTGGTTCAACGGGAATGATGTCATTCGTTTGGTCCACGATGACGTACTCATCGACCAAATGGGCGAACTGGGCACGGATCCGCAGGGTCCGTTCACTGTGGACGGCGGGGATGGGGCCATGGCGGAGTTTACGTTGGTCCGCAAGGCGAACGTGAGCTTGGGCACCACGGATTGGTCCCTCGGTCAGGAACAATGGGAGGTTTATCCGCAGAACACCTTCGACTTCATCGGGTACCACAATGCCACGTGTGACGTGACGCCGCAGATGCAGGTCGGTTTTGCGGCGCCTGAACTTTTCTGCAGCGAAGGGGGCGGAGTGGCGGTGGCCATTTCGGTCGATTATCCGCTGCAAGATGCGGTCGTGCAGGTGTCGGTTGTGGGGGGGACGGCGGTATACGGGGAGGACTACCCGGGCATCTACGACGGGTTGGAGTTTCTGTTCCCGGTGGGCCTGCTCAACGACCAGGTGTTCACCTTTGCGGCGATTGACGATGAGTTGCCGGAATTTGAGGAGACAGTGGAACTGGCGTTGACGGTGTTGCAGGGAGATGTGGCGGTGGTGTTGGGGTACTGCACGATTCACATTTTGCCAAGTGATTTGGCCTATCCTGTGTACGACATCGTGGAGGTGCGCGGCGTGAATGCCACGACGGGTGTGGCCGACTCGCTGGGGGTTGCGTGTGAATTGCGCGGCATCGTACACGGTTGGAATGACTATCCGTCTGCGTTTCAGTTCACGCTCATCGATGCCACGTCGGGCATCAATGTCTTCAGTCCGGTGTACAACTTCGGGTATGCGCCGGTGACGGCCGGGGACAGCGTACGGGTTCGGGGGGTGGTCAACCAATTCGGAGGGCTCATCCAGCTCATCGCGGATACGCTGATTTTCGAGGGAAGCGGCTTTGCGATGCAAGAGCCGGCGTTGGTGACGACGCTCGGGGAACACACGGAATCGAGGATGATTCGTTTGAAGTGCGCCGAGCTGGTGAATCCAGCCCAGTGGACGAATGCGCTGCCTTCGTTTGTGGTGGACATCACGACGGGTTCGGTCACTTACCAAATGCGGGTGGATGCGAACACGGATTTGTGGGGACAACCAGCGCCGCAGGGTGTTTTCGGGGTGACGGGCATCGGAGACCAGGTGGACTTCACGCCGCCGTATTTCGGGGGTTATAGGATTTCGCCGCGGGGGCAGGACGACTTGTCGGAGCCGGTGCAGGCGGATTTCACGGTCACGTCGCCCTGGACCACGGCGGATGGTCCGCTGGAACTGACGAACCTGAGCGAGGGGGCCGGTGGGTACTTCTGGTCCTTCGGGAATGGGGCGAACAGCCAGGATTTTGAACCCACTTACGCCTATCCTGAGGCGGGTGTGTATACGATTTACCTCACGGCGAACAGCACGGATGGGCTGTGTTCGGACCAAGCTTCGGCAGAGGTGGAGGTGTTGCCGGTGGGGGTGGCGGAGTCGCTGCCCGAAGCGGGATGGCGGGTGGCGCCCAATCCCGTTTCCGGCGGGGTGGTAACCATCGAATGGCAGGGAGGTCGGTTGACGGGTGGGGTGGTGCGCGACGCGCAGGGCCGCTGGTTGCAGGCCGTTGCGTTCCCGGGGACCTCGCGGGTGGACTTGCCTGTGGAGGGCTGGGCGCCGGGGATGTACCTGTTGGAACTGACGGGCGAGCGCAGCGCCGGCGGGGTGGCCCGGGCGACCGTTCGGCTCGTGGTGGCACCCTGATTGGGGGCCGGCAGGTCTGGCGGGACCGGTGGGGTCAGCAGGGGGTGCCGAAGAGCCCCAGCAGGGCCAGTAAGTCCGCGATGGACACCACGCCGTCCGTATTGAGATCGCCTGCGCAGGAATTGTCGGCCGGGGTGGTCAAGCACTCCAGCGGGTCCGGAACGCCATTCGCGTCTGTGTCCACGGCCTGCGGGTCCGTGAGGTAGAAGTACAGCTCGAGCCAATCGCTCAGCCCGTCCCCGTCGGCATCGCTGCAGGCATCGCCGAGACCGTCTGCGTTGAAGTCGGTTTGGCCTGCATTGGCGACCAGTGGACAGTTGTCTTGGTCGTCCAGGATGCCGTCCCCATCCGTGTCGGTATCGCCCTGTCCACCGTCCAGTGGGGTGTAGGCCAAATCCCCCACAACCAACAAATGATCAGATGCGGCCGCGGCGTCGCCAGCCTGCAGTCCGTACTGAAACAGCCGGGGCACGGGCATGAAGGCGGTGTTCAGCACGAAGCCATGGAGGAGGGGTGCGACGGCATCGGCGGTCACGATGTAGTCGAGTTTGCCCGGGATCCACTGGCCGGTGCCGTCGCCCCAGGTCCAATCGGCGGGGTGGTCGCTCTGGAGCAGGGGCCATTCGGTCAAGGGGGTTCCGTCGGCATCGGGTGCGAAGTCGGCGCCGTGGGTGGTTTCGTCGGCGATGTCGCCGGTGCGCAGGGTGACCATGGGGCCCGCGAGGCCCACGAGGTTCAGGTCGCCGCCATAGACGACGGGGCTCTCTGGGTTCCACAGGGGGTGGGAGGCATTCCAGGTGTCGCGTTGGAAGGCGATCATTTCATCGGCTTGGTCTTGCCGGATGGTTTCGTTTTCGTTGCCTCCGCAGCATTTGAGGTGGCTGGAGGTGAAGAGCATCGGTCCGGGCCAGGGGGCTGGCACCTGGACCACGGTGGGGAACTGGCGGGTTACGCCAGGGTAGGTCGCGGCGATGGGATAGCGGCTGGCCACCATGAGGTCGTAGTCGTCTTTCACCACCACCCAGTTCGCCCCGTCGGGAAGGGGCATCCAGGTGTTGAGGAGGTTGCGAACGGTGGTGGTGCCCATGTCGTCAACTTCGGAGAAGCCGATGATGTCGGGTTGGACGGCGGCGAGGATGCGGCCCATGGCCTGCTGGGCAGCGGACTGGTCCATGCGTCCGTTGACGTTCCAGAAGGCGACGCGGGTGGCGGTGCCGGGCGCACGTTCCAGGGGTAGCGCGAAGATGGGGATGGAGCCGGGGACGAGGGCCAAGGTGGCGCCGCCGGCGGGGAAGGCGGTGCCGGTGGCCGTGTGGTACAGGAGGGCACGCAGGGTGTTTCCGTCCGCCAAGCCGCACTGGGCGCGGTCGAGCGAGAGTTCGAAGGCGTCGGCGCTGTAGGTCGGTGCGGCCCGCAAACCCGTGCTGTTGAGGTTGCTTGAGCCCACGTTGCCGGTGTACCGGATGGCGGTTCGGGTTCCGAAGTTGATGAGGAGGTCCACGCCGAGCCCCTGGTTCGCGTAGTTGGAGCCCGTGTTGGGGTCGTTGTCGGTGTCGAGGAGCAGGAGGTGGGTGTTGGGCAGGACGGTCTCATCGAGGGCCACCGGCGTTTGCAATCCGAGCCGGAGGTAGAGGCGTGCGCCGTCCTGGGTCATGGCCAGCGCTGTGTAGGGGTTTGTAGTACCTGCCGGAGGCTGCCAGGTGGTCGCAATGTCGCTCCAATCTTGGAATTGACCGTCCAATTGGATTTGGCCTGTGAAAGGAACAGGCAAGGCAAGGGCCGCCCAGCAAAAAGCGATGTGCAAGCTGAATGCGGTCCGCAGGCGGGTGCGCAGGTTCTGGATCATGGTGCAAGGTACCGCGGGTCTCCCTTTTCTTTGTGGCATGAACGAGCGCCAAAGCATGTGGATGCTGCACTTTGTGGTGCTCATTTTCGGTTTTACGGGTATTTTGGGCCGGGAAATCACCCTGGAGGCGGTGCCGCTGGTTTTTTGGCGGGTGGTGATTGGGGGGGTGGGGGTGTGGCTTTGGCTGCTGTTGCGGGGGAAGTACCGCCGCATGCCCCCGTTGCTGGCGGCGCGGGTGGCAGGTGTGGGTCTCATCGCGGCGGCGCATTGGGTCACGTTCTTTCATGCGATCAAGGTGAGCAACGTGTCGGTGGCGTTGGCGACCTTGGCTTCGGCGCCGTTGTTTGTGGGAGTGATAGAGCCGCTGGTGCACCGGCGGCCGGTGTCGCGGCGGGAGCTGGCCTTGGGCGCGGTCATGGTCTTGGGGCTGTGCGTTCTGGTGGACCTGCCGGGCTGGAGTGGCGAGGGAGGGGCGGGGTCCTTGGATCCGGCGCAACGGCTGGCGGGGGTGGGTTTTGCCCTGGTATCGGCGGCGCTGGCGGCGACATTCAGCGTGTTCAACTCGGTGCTGGTTCGAAATACGGATGCGGCGAATTTGGCCCGGTGGGAGTTGACAGCCGCGGCCCTGGCGCTGGGCGGGCTGTTGTGGATGCAGTCGGCTGGGGGGGAGACGGACGTGTGGAGGGTCAGTGCACGGGATGCGGGATGGTTGCTGCTGCTGGGCTGGGTGGCCACTTCGTTTGCTTTTTTGATGAGCATCGAGGTGATGCGCCATGTGAGGCCATTCACGGTTGCCGTTGCCATCAACATGGAGCCCGTGTATGCGATTCTTTTTGCGGCGCTCTTGTACCGTGAGCACGAGCAGATGGATGCGGCGTTTTACGCGGGTGCTGCGATGTTGGTGGGCTCAGTCGTTGCCGATGCTTGGAGCCGACGCACCCGGTCTTAATCAGTCGGTGCGGAAGAAGGTCGCGGCGACGGTGTCGCCCAGCAGCCAGTGGGCGGGGGAGATGCGGTAGGAGTCGGGGGTGCCGGTGGGGCTGAGGATGCCGGCGGCTAGGAGGCGCTCCCAGTCGCGGGGGAGATCGGTGTCGGGCCGGCATCCGAAACGGTGGGCGAGGCCGCGCAGGTCGATGCCGGCCGCAGTCCGCAGCCCGGTCATGAGGGTCTCGTTGTACCGGTCGGTGGGGGTGAGGACTTCGGTTTCCAGGGGGATGGCATCGGCGTCCGCAGCGGCGTGCAGGGTCCGGATGTAGCGGGGGTTGTTGCCGGGTTGGGCGAGGCGGCGCTGGCCGTCGAAGGAGTGCGCGCCGGGGCCGATGCCCAGGTACGGGGTCCCGTCCCAGTACCGGCTGTTGTGGCGGGCGTGGCCGCCGGGGCGGGCGAAGTTGCTGACTTCGTAATGCTGGAAGCCGGCCTGTTCCGTGGATTCGCGGAGCAGGGCGTACTGTTCGACGGTCCGATCGTCGGGAAGGGGAAGTGTGTCGCCGCGTTCGACCCGGTGGCCCAGGACGGTCCGGGGTTCGACTGTGAGGAGGTAGGCGGACAGGTGATCGATCGGGAGGTCCAACGCGCGCCGGAGGTCTTGGGCCCAGTGTAGGTGGTGCGGCTCGGGCAGGCTGTAGATCAGGTCGATGGACAGGTGGGGAAATCCGGCGCGGTGGGCCCGTTCCACCCCGTCCAGGGCCTCGCGGGCCGTGTGCGCGCGGTTCATCCACTGCAACGTGTCGTCCTGCAGGGACTGGATACCGATGGAGAGCCGGGTCACGCCGAGGTCGCGCCACGCGCTCAGCGCCTCCGGGCTGAGGTCCTCGGGGTTTGCCTCGAGGGTCACCTCTTCCCAGGGCACCGTCCCCCAGACGTCCTGCAGGGCGCGAAAGAGCTGCTGGAGCTGGTCGCGCGTGAGCAGGGAGGGGGTTCCACCGCCGAAGTAGAGGGTGCGTGGCTGTTCAGGCCAAACCCGGCCCCGCAACAAAATCTCCCGGGCCAGGCTTTCCACCATTTGGCCTGCCGCCGCCCGCGAGGTCGAGAAATGGAAGTCGCAGTAGTGACAGGCTTTTCTGCAGAATGGAATGTGGATATAGATGCCGGACACGGCCGCAAGTTCGTGCGGAATGCGGTTAAATTGCGGCATGCAATGGGAAGTTCGCTGGCCAGATGGCCGGGTGGTTTCGGTGGGCCCGGAGGGCTTGGCGCAGGGAACCTGGCGGGCCTGTGGTCCGGCCGCCTACGATGTGGTACTGGGGGACCGAACGGTTCGGGTGGTGTTGCTGGAGGGGCCAGATGACCGCGGCCATTTGCGGTTCACCGTGGACGGGGTGGCGGTGGCGGTGCAGGCGGTGGACGCGCGGTCCTTGCTGCTGGAGCGCATGGGCATGAGCAAGGCGTCGGTGGCGCAAGACCAGGAGGTGCGGGCGCCCATGCCAGGCAAGGTGCTCTCCGTGGCGGTGGCCCCGGGCGATGCAGTGGCTGAGGGCGACCCCCTGCTCATACTGGAGGCGATGAAGATGGAGAATGTCCTCCGGTCGCCCCGTGCCGGACAGATTGCCTCGGTCCACGCGGTTCCGGGTGCAGCGGTAGAGAAAGGGGAGATGCTGGTGGCATACGAATCCCAAACAACCGACGTTTGAAGCCCATGTTGAATTTCCTTGTGCCCCTCGGCCGGGTGGGTCTGCTCCTACTGACCGGGTTCGGGGGCTTGCTTGTCACGGCCCAAGACTGCAGTGACCCTGTTGCGCTGTGTGGAGACAATCCGCAGCAGGTGCAGCTGAGCTATCCGCAGCCTACGTTGTATGCGTGCCTCGATGCGCCCTATGTGAGCGTTTTTTCGTTCACGACGAACAGCAACACGGATTACACGGGGCCGGTGACGGTTGCGTTGGCCCAGGTGGCCTGTGCAACCGCCGGTGCTCCAGACCTCATCCAAGCGGTGGTGGTTCGGCCGGACCCCCAGGCGACCTGCGATGTGGCTTCTTACGAGACGGTGGGGACGTGTCTCGATTGGGTGGGGCCGTACACGATGACGACCCCCGACCTGGAGCCCAACACGGAGTACCTGCTGCTCTTGGGAACTTCCCATGACCCGGCGGCGGGACCGTGCTCCTTCTTGGTCAGCCTGTCTGGACCGGCGGTCGGTATCGACGTGTGTTGTACAGCGGTGCTGGCTCCGGGCCAGTCCACGGAACTGCAGGTGGTCGGCGGCAATGACGCCTTGGGCTATACTTGGTTCCCGGAAACGGGACTCTCCGCCATCCAAGGAAGTTCGGTCACGGCCTCCCCCGATGTGACAGTGACGTACTCTGTTACGGGGTTCATCGGGGCCTGCGCCTACACCGATGCCGTGACGGTCTCGGTCGGAAATCCACTCGATTTGCCCAACGGCTTCACGCCCAACGGGGATGATGTCAACGACTTCTTTTCGGTGCCGGACCTCGTCCCGTACGAGCGCGCCCGGGTGCTCATTTACGACCGTTGGGGTCAGTTGGTCTTCCGGAGCATCGGCTATCCCCAACCCTGGGACGGAACCCGCGATGGCACCCCGGTGCCAGAAGGAACGTACTATTATTCCATCGAACTGAACGATCCCCAGGTTCAGCTCGAAGCCATCACGGGGTACATCAGTTTGGTGCGATGAAAGCGATGATTGGCCGGATGTTGCAGGGTTCGCTTCTGCTGCTCGCAGTGTTGGCAGGAATGCCGCAAGGAAGGGCCCAGTTGTTTCCGCAGCGGAGCCTGGGGATGCTCAATCCGTTTCAGGACCATCCGGCGGCAGCTGGAACCCGGGAGTGCCTCGACTTGCACGTGGGGTACCGGAGCCAGTGGGCAGGTTTGGATGGGGCGCCCACCAATGCCTACGCGAATCTGCATGGCGCTTGGACGGCGACTCAAGACGCCTTCCATGGGGTGGGCGGTCGGGTCGAAACGGACCAAACCGGCGCTTGGCAATCGACCTCGTTGGGCGGCGCATACGCCTACAACTTGCCGCTGAGCAAAGGATCGCGGTTGGCGGCTGGGGTCGGGCTGGGCTTTTACCAGCAGCGGCTCAATTGGGGCATGTTGGATCTGCCTGAAGTCGGGGCCGGCCAAGACGCAGCCGTGGTGGGCAGTACCCAAACGGTGTTTCCTTTGGTCGATTTGGGGCTGTGGTACCAGAACCGACGGACGTACACAGGGTTGACCTGGGGCAACGTGACCCGGCCTGCGCTGGACGCAATCGGGGTGCAATCGGTCCTGCACCGTCGCTTGGTTTGGCTTGTGGGGACCCGGATTCCACTGGAGGGAAGGTGGGATTTTCTTCCATCGGCGACCTTGCGCGCTGCCCAGGGATTGCGTCCCTCCTTGGATGCGGTGGCCATTCTGGATTACGATGGGAAGGTTTCATTCGGTGCGGGCTATCGCAATGGCAGTGCGCTGGTGGCCATGTTCCAGGTGGACATCGCCGATTATGTCAGCATCGGTTATGCCTATGATTGGAACTTCTCGGCTCTGCGTCCGGGGGCACCCGGGGGGCACGAAATCGTGTTGGGCATCAATGCTTGCGACGCTCGTTCGAAGGGAGGCTTGCCCTGTCCGGCTTACAATTGACGGAAAGTTCGGTCTTGGATCTTTACACGAACAAGCAACGCTGGAAGGGGATCCTGCTTTTCGCAGCAGGGCTCATTGTGGTGGCGACGTTGGGTTATTCGAACCACATTGCAGGCCGCATTCGGGCGGAGGAGCAACGCAAGGTGGCCATGTGGTCGAAGGCCATCGCCCAGCGGGCGGCGCTGGTGGGATACACCCAACAGTTGTTTGAGGAGTTGGAGGCAGAAGAGCGTAGCAAGGCGGACCGACTGGCGAACGCCTATCGCATTCTCACGATGCCGGCGCAGTCGGACCTGAGTTTTGTGACGGACTTCGTTTGGTCGAACAAGTCCATTCCGGTGTTGGCATATGATGGGGATGGTCGGTTTTTGTTCGATGTGAATGTGCCGACAGGGGTGGACCGGGACTCCTTGCGCTTTGCGATGGCGAAGGACCACAAGCCCATTGTTTTCGAAGGCCAAGGAACGACCATCTATTGGAGTGAAAGCTTGAGATTGAGTGAGTTGAAACGGGTAATGGGGGATTTGATCGGTTCGTTCATCTCTGAAACAGTCATCAATAGCGCTTCGGTTCCGGTGATTTTGGTGGACAGTA
This sequence comes from uncultured Comamonadaceae bacterium, assembly GCA_964405405.1. Taxonomy (GTDB): domain Bacteria; phylum Bacteroidota; class Bacteroidia; order Flavobacteriales_D; family Sanyastnellaceae; genus CAMCYM01. The sequence goes on from CAYONT010000003.1 coordinate 23,483, forward strand.
CCCGGGCCCGAGCGGTCCGGTTTCAGGGGGTGGATTCTCTGTGGGTGCAGGATTCGCTTCGGCTGCAGCAGCGGTTGTCTGAAATGGCGGCACAGAATGAACCGATCGAGGTGGATTTGCCGCTGGAGGGCAAGCACTATGTTTACTTTGAGGATTCGGTGGTGCTGAAGCAGCTCAAGTTCTTCCCAGTGGTTCAGTTGATTTTGATTGGGGCGTTTTTGGTGGTGGCCTATTTGATTTTCAGCAGCTACCGACGGGCGGAGCAGAATCAGGTTTGGGTGGGCATGGCAAAGGAAACGGCCCACCAACTGGGTACGCCTATGAGTTCACTGATGGCTTGGGTGGGTTTGCTGGAACAGGAAGGGGTCAATCCAGCGTACCTGAAGGAGATGAACAAGGATGTTGACCGGCTCAATACGGTGGTTGACCGGTTCAGCAAGATCGGTTCTCAGCCGAAGCTGCAGCCGGAGGTTTTGGGCGAGGTGGTGCAGTTGACGGTGGAATACATGCGGCCTCGGATGGGGGGTCGGGTGCATCTGGAATACCGGGATGAATCCCAGGGTGCCCGGTCCGCGGTTTCTATTCCTTTGCTGAGTTGGGTGCTGGAAAATTTGATTCGGAATGCTGTGGACGCCATCGAGGGGGAGGGGGAGGTGGCCTTGTGGTTGCACCGGGTTCCTGAGGGCATCGCCATCGATGTTCGGGATTCAGGAAAGGGAATCGCCCGGTCCCATTGGAACGAGGTGTTTCAACCGGGGTTCACCACCAAGCCCCGGGGCTGGGGGCTCGGGTTGTCGCTGACGAAGCGCATCGTGGAGCAATACCACGGGGGACGCATTTTCGTGCTGGAATCTGAGTTGGGAAGCCATACAGTGTTCCGGGTTTTGCTCAAGTAACCCTTTCCCTTTGGGTTCGTATGTGGAGATCCATGAAACGGATTTCTGCTTTTATAAGACGCAATTTGAACTGGAAGACCTGGTGGGGTCGCTGGCGCCGAAGGTTTATCGAAGAGCGTTGGGTGTATCCTTTGGTGGCTTGGTTCAAGGGCAAGGAACTGGTGTATTATCTGCACATCAACAAGGCGGCCGGAACGAGTGTCTTGGCGGCCTTGGATCAACTGGGCATGGAATCAGACCGTTGTTTCGTGGTTCCGCTTCCACATAACTTCGGATTGCACAAGGTTCCTTTTGGGGCCAAGGTGGCTTGTTTCATTCGACATCCCGCCACCCGTTTTGCTTCGGGTTTTGAGCACATGTTGAGGAAAGGCTACCCGAGTTACCAGGTGGAATGGAGTGCGGAGGAGGCCATGGTTTTTCAGCGGTTTCAGCGGTTCGAGGACTTGGTGGCGGCCACCCTGGAGGGCCGGGAGGAAGCCTTTCGGGCTTGGAAGCAGGTGTTCCATTTGCGGCTATCCTATTCCCATTACTTTCAAAGCATTGCCTACCTTGAATCCCAAAGGGAAAGGTTGGTGTTCGTGGGATGCTTGGAGTCGATGGGTGAAGACTGGGACCGGATGTTCCAACGGCTTTATGGACAAACCAGGCCCATGGAACGTCAGAACGCACTGAAAACCAGCCGCACCGCATCGGATGCGGTGCGAAAGGCGATAGAGAGGGTCTACCCGGAGGAATTTCCTCTTTACGAGGCGTTGATGCGCGTCAGAGAGCAGCAGGTGGCTCAGGCCACCTAAAACATCACTTCGGAATCTTCCGAACGCGCAAGGCTTTCGGGGTCACTTCCAGGTACTCGTCGTCCGCGATGAACTCCATGAACTCTTCGAGTGACATCTTCTTCGCTGGCGCAATGCGCAGGCCCTTGTCCGCTCCGCTGGCCCGCATGTTCGTGAGCTTTTTGCCACGGATGAGGTTCAGTTCCATGTCGTTGTCCCGCGCGCATTCGCCCACGACCTGGCCTTTGTAGATGTCCTCACCAGGATCGATGAAGAACGTGCCGCGGTCTTGGAGCCGGTCAATTTCGTAGGCCCGTGCCTGGCCCAGTTCGGCGCTGACCAACGACCCCGAGTGGCGGGTGGCCAATTCGCCGCAGTGGGGGGCGAAACCGTCCAATCGGTGCGTCATCACAGCCTCTCCTGCGGTGGCCGTCAGGACCTGGTTGCGCAACCCGATGAGGCCCCGGGAGGGGATGCGGAACTCGAGATGTTGGAGGTCGCCTTTTGCTTGCATGACCTGCATTTGGCCTTTCCGCATCATCACCAATTCCGTGGCCTTGCCCGCAACTTCTTGGGGAACGTCGATGACAAGGTGCTCGTAAGGCTCGTTCAGAACGCCATCGATTTCCTTGAAGAGCACCCGCGGCTTGCCGATTTGCAGCTCGTAACCCTCGCGGCGCATGGTTTCGATGAGCACGGAGAGGTGTAGAATGCCCCGTCCGAACACGGTCCACTTGTCTTCGCTATCGGTGGGTTCCACGCGTAAGGCCAAATTCTTCTGCAACTCAGCATCCAAGCGTTCACGGATGTGCCGGCTGGTCAGGAATTCTCCATCGCGTCCCAAGAAGGGGGAGGTATTGATGGTGAAGAGCAGGCTCATGGTGGGCTCGTCCACAGCGATGCGGGGCATGGCTTCGGGTTGTTCCAAATCGGCGACTGTATCCCCGATTTCAAATCCTTCCATGCCCGTGATGGCGCAGAGGTCGCCGCTGCGAACATGCTCCACCTTCTCTTTGCCGAGTCCTGTGAATACGTAGAGCTCCTTGACCCGGACTTTGCGGTTGCCATCGGCTGTGCAGAGGGTGTAGTCTTTGTTTGCGTGCAAATCACCGCGGAACAACCGTCCGATGGCGATCCGGCCGGTGTAGCGGGAGTAGTCCAGCGAGGTGATCTGGAGCTGGGGCGTCCCCTCGATGTACGGGGCGGGCGGCACGTGTTCCAGCACCACGTCGAGCAGGTGGGTAATGTCCTGGGTCGGGGTGCGCCAATCCGGGCCCATCCAGTTGTGTTTCGCAGAACCGTACACCGTGGGGAAGTCCAGCTGCTCCTCGGTGGCTCCAAGGGTGAACATGAGGTCGAACACCTGTTCCTGCACCAATTCCGGGGTGCAGTTTTCTTTGTCGACCTTGTTGATGACCACGATGGGCTTCAGCCCCAATTCGAGGGCCTTGCCCAAAACGAACCGGGTTTGCGGCATGGGGCCTTCGAAGGCGTCCACTACGAGTAGGACCGCATCGGCCATCTTCAACACCCGTTCCACCTCGCCTCCGAAATCCGCGTGCCCGGGGGTGTCCAAGATGTTGATTTTCACCCCCTTCCAAACCGCAGACACGTTTTTTGCGAGGATGGTGATGCCCCGTTCCCGCTCGAGGTCGTTGTTGTCAAGGATCAGTTCGCCGGTTTCCTTCCGCGCGTCAACAACCTGGCACTGGTGGATGATTTTGTCCACCAGGGTGGTCTTTCCGTGGTCAACGTGGGCAATGATTGCGACGTTTCGAATTTCGCTCATGACGAGTGGGTGCAGGGATAAAGTAGCTAATGTTTTGAAAGCCAAACAGATATCACCTCACTGGCCGATCAGGCCAACTTCCGGAATCTGCGGAATTTCGCGGCGCGAAGAACGGAAATGTTTTGTTGTGGATTGCAACGCTTCTGTTGTATTTTTGCCGTCCTGTCCACGGAAGTTGCCCGGATGGCGGAACAGGTAGACGCGCACGACTCAAACTCGTGTTCCGAAAGGAGTGTGGGTTCGATTCCCACTCCGGGTACAAAGCAGCCCTGAATCCCAGTGATTCGGGGCTTTTTCATGCCCGATGGTTTACCTTTCCGACATGAAGTCGACAGCGTTGTTTTTGTTGTGCGCCGTTTCGGGTGCGGCTTGGTCACAGTTGGAGCAACCGGATCCCGCGTCGGTGGGGTCCTATGTTCTTCGGGTCGGCAATTATGCAGTGCCCGGGTTCCAGGGAGCGGGTTCGGTTTGGGATTATTCCGAACTGCAACCCCAGGGCAATCCGATTGCCCAGGTGGTGGCGCCGGTAGGGCAGCATCCTTTGGCGAAATCGTTTGGCGGGGCTACGTATTGGGTCAACCAAGGCGGTGTGGAACTTTTTTACAGTTGGTCAGGAGCGGCGGCGTACCACGGGGGCATCCAAGGGGCGATGGTGGTGGCCTACTCCGATCCGGAGGTGTACCATCCGTATCCGTTCGCGTTGGGGGCCACGCACGAGGATGTCTTCGCTTGCAATTACGGGGCGGGCGGGGTCAGCGTAGCCCGATCGGGCTCTGTGGCTTCGGCGTGTGTGGGCCAGGGTACGTTGACGTTGCCCGGTGGGATGGTGTTCGACAACGTGTACCGGGTGGACATGACCGAGGCCATCTTGGACCACACATCGTTGGGGGATTACGAAATCTTGTTGGATGGTTCGTATTTCTACCATGCTGACCACGCTTTTCCGTTGCTGGGATTGGTTCAATCCACGACCCTGGACGACTTAGCGGGGGGGGGAGAGCCCGTGGTGACGGAGCAAGCTTATTCGTATTGGGTAAGCGAGTTCCTCTTGGGGACAGAACCCAATGGATTCGGGGGGGGAGAGGGAACTGCGCATGGGTTGCGCGGGGTGGTGGTGCCCAATCCGGTGGCGGCTGGGGGACGGGTTTCGGTGGTTTGGCCTGTGGGGGGGGCGCCCACGGAGTTGGAGGTTTGCCAGGCTTCGGGCGCGGTGGTGCACCGTCAGCGGGTACCTCCGGGGGTAACTTCGGTGGGCTGGGACACCGGGGATTGGGCGCCGGGGGTCTATCTGGTCCGGGGAGTGGATACCGGGGAGGTGTTGCGGTGGGTGGTGGAGTGAGGCGACCGGTTCCAGACGACTTGTTCGAGACGACTTGTTGTTCGAGGCGACCGGGGATTGGGTTCAGTAAGCCCGCTCGTCGCGGCCTTCCATGTAGTAAACGAAGGCCCGGTTCACCACCTTGTTGCCGCCCGGGGTGGGAAAGTCACCTGTGAAGTACCAGTCGCCGGTGTGGTTGGGACAGGCACGATGCAGGTTCTCCACACTTTGAAAGATGATTTTCACTTCCGCTTGGATGTCATCAGGGGTGAGCAATTCCGAGATTTTCTTGCTGATTTCTTCCTCGGTGAAGGGAGCGTAGATGGCTTGGACGTGGTTGACGTTTTCCTCCTTGGGGCGGGCGAGGTCTGCTTTGCATCGGGCGTAAGTTTCGTCGAGCAGTGAGGCCATGCCGCGTTCCCGGATGAGGGCGATGGCGGCCTGGAAGGCGATGAAGTCGCCAAGTTTTGCCATGTCGATGCCGTAGCAATCGGGGTAGCGGATTTGGGGTGCACTGGAAACGACTACGATGGTGCGCGGACCCAATCGATCGAGGATGCGCAGAATGGATTGCTTGAGCGTGGTGCCGCGGACGATGCTGTCATCGATGACGACGAGGGAATCGACGCCGGGGCGCAAGGTGCCGTAGGTGATGTCGTAGACGTGGGCCACGAGGTCGTCTCGGCTCTTGTCCTCGGTGATGAAGGTTCGGAGCTTGGCGTCCTTGATCGCAATTTTTTCGATCCGAGGACGTTCGGTCAAAATGGCATGGACCTCCTCGGGTTCGGGATTGCTGCCCAGTCCCAAGATGCGTGCGATCTTGCTCTGGTTGAGGACATCTTCCAGTCCCTTGATGAGACCGTAGAATGAAGACTCGGCCGTATTGGGAATGAAGCTGGTGACCGTGTGGTCGAGGTCGTGCTCAATGGCCTCCAACACGCGGGGAACGATGAGGCGGCCGAGCTCCTTGCGCTCTTCGTAGATGTCGCGGTCGTTGCCCCGGCTGAAGTAGATGCGCTCGAAGCTACAAGCCCGGCGCGGGGCCTCGGGCTTGATTCGTTCCATCCGTACTTCGCCGTTGCGCTTGATGACCAAGGCGTGTCCGGGCTCCACCTCGCGGATGGACTCGATGGGCACGTGGAACGCGGTTTGAATCACCGGACGCTCGCTGGTGACCACGCAGATTTCATCGTCTTCGTACCAAAAAGCCGGGCGAATTCCATGGGGGTCACGCATCACAAAAGCGTCCCCGTGTCCCACCAACCCGCACATCACATAGCCGCCGTCGAGGGAGTTGGCCGCTCGGGTCAGCACATGGAACAGGTCGAGGTTGGAGCCGATTTGGCCTGAAATTTCTGAATTGCTCAGCCCTTGCGCCTTGAATTCCGCGAAAAGCCGCTGGTTTTCGTTGTCGAGAAAATGCCCGATGCGCTCGAGCACCGTGACGGTATCCGCTTGTTCCTTGGGGTGCTGACCCAGGTCGACGAGTTTCTGGAAGAGCTCGTCGGTGTTGGTCATGTTGAAGTTGCCGGCGACCACCAGGTTGCGGGTGCGCCAATTGTTCTGCCGCAGGAAGGGGTGGCAGTTCTCGACTTGGTTCTTGCCGTAGGTGCCGTATCGCAGGTGGCCCAGGAACAGTTCTCCGGTGAAGGCGAAGTGCTTTTGCAGGTAAGCGGCGTCCCGGAGGCGTTCGGGTTGCTGTTGCTGGAGGTCGCTGAACCGTCCCATCGCCCGTTGGAAGATGTCCTGGATGGGCCGGCTGTCCACCGAGCGGATGCGGCTGATGTACCGGTCACCCGGGCTGCAGTCGAGTTTGATGTTCGCGAGGCCGGCGCCGTCCTGACCCCGGTTGTGCTGCTTTTCCATCAGCAGGTACATCTTGTTGAGGCCGTAGAAGGCCGTTCCGTACCGGTCGATGTAATGCTGAAGGGGTTGCTTCAGTCGGAGCAGCGCGATGCCGCACTCATGCTGGAGGATGTCGCTCATGGGGTGGGCCAAATTTAGGCCAACCCTCTCCCTCCCCCGCGAGTTCATCCGCCCAGTTGCGCAGGTTCGTTTCGTCCCTGCCGAAGCTCTTGCGGAACAGGGTCCTGACGAGGGTTTGGCCCAGCAAGGAGAGGAGGATCAAGTTGGCGATGGCGATGGCCCAAAACAGGGGCTTGTGTAGGGCCTCGATTTCGTGCCAAGCGGTGCCCGGCGGTTGGGAGGCCCAGAGGCCGAAGGCCATGCCCAGGCCGCCGGAGAAGGGGAGTTGCCACCAGCCGTGCCGGTACTGGGCGCGCTGCCAGTCCCGCAGGGCGTCGGCGGTCCGGCGGAGGTACTGGGAGAGCGGGAGGTCGAGGTGGTGGCGGGCGGCCCGCAGCCGTTGCTGGATGCGAACGAGTTGCCAGGTAGCGATGAGGTTGTAGCCGATGACGACGGCGAGTCCCAGCCGCAACCACGGCAACGGCTGCAGCACGGCCAGCACGCCGAGGGGAATCACGTTCACCGCGGTCATCAAGTGGCTCAGCAGGAAGGTGCGTTCCGCCCGGTCGAGGACGCCGGCTGGCCGCGATCGGTGCACGCCCGCGGGGGCGGGGTGCACCGGGGCCGCCCCGCTCCCCGGGCCGCCCCCGGCGGCCTCCCACCGACCCCGGGCATCCGCCCAGGCCCGGTTCAAGTCGAAGGATGTTGAATCCATGCCGTGATTTTTTTCTTGATTCGGTGAATGCGCACCCCGACCGTACCTGGGGGGATGCCGAAGATGTCCGCGATTTCGCCGTAGTCAAAGCCCTCGAGATGCAGGGCGATGAGCGAGCGCTCCACGGGACTCAGGATTTCGAGGGCCTTTTCGAGCAGGTCCCGCTGTTCGTGCTGGGGGACCACAGGACTTGCGTGTTCGTGGTTTTCCAGCGGTTCCGTGCGCCGAATGGCCTGGCGTCGGTGCTGGGTGAGCAGGGTGTTCAAAGCCACGCGGTAGAGCCAAGTACGGGCCTGAGATGCGCCCCGAAACCCAGCCCAACCTCGGTGCAGGTTGATGTAAATCTCCTGGTAGGCATCGTCTGCATCCGGTCCCGTCCCGAGGTGCATCCGGATGAGGTGGCGCACGAGGGAACCGTGCTCCTCCAGGAGTTCAAGCGGCGTCATTCCATCCCATTCCGAGACCGAAAGCCGCAGCGGTCAAGGCCAAATGAACCAGCAACCATGCCCGCTGCCAGATCGGTCTTTCCTTCCAAGGTTGCGCATCGTCGAACGGGTCGAAGGCGAGCGCGATTCCCCAGTACGTGGCAGCTTCCAAGGGCCTGTGGGTGGCCGCGAAAAAGGCGCCGAGTGCGAGGAATCCGAGGTGGAGGATCGGTCGAATGGACTTCATGGCCGGTCGGTTGGGGAAGGTTGGGGAAGGTTGGGGAAAATGAGACGCACAGGTCGCCTTGAAAATTACCTTTGCAACCATGCCGGGACCGCTCGCACCTGAAGATTTTTACTACAGCCCAGAGGGTTTCATCGTCTTCACGGAACATTATCACCTCAAACGGGGTCATTGTTGCCAAAGCGGTTGCAAACACTGTCCCTATGGATTTGACAAAAGCACCGGTACGATTCGAAAAAAGCCAGCGCCATGACCGAACGTGATGCCTTCCAGGCCGCCATCCGAACCGGCATTCCCTCCGAGCTTCCGCCCCCGCGCCCCCGTTCGGAGGCGGTGAGCCACGCCCCTGTCCGCAAGGACCTCCTCACCCCGGCAGAAAAGGCACTGGCCTTGCGCAACGCGCTGCGCTATTTCGAGCCGCGCCACCATGCAGAACTGGCGCCGGAGTTTGTTCGGGAATTGGCCTCCTACGGCCGGATCTACATGTACCGGTTCATGCCGCAATATGCGATGAAGGCCCGGCCCATCAGCGATTACCCCGCGCAGACGCCCCAGGCTGCAGCCATCCAGCTCATGATCCAGAACAACCTGGACCCTGCGGTTGCTCAGCACCCGGAGGAGCTCATCACTTATGGTGGAAACGGGGCGGTTTTCCAGAACTGGGCCCAGTACCTCCTGACCATGCGGTACCTCAGTGAGATGACCGAGGACCAGACCCTCGTCATGTACAGCGGCCATCCCATGGGCCTCTTCCCTAGCCATCCCGATGCTCCGCGCGTGGTGGTGACCAACGGCATGGTCATCCCCAATTACAGCCGTCCCGACGACTGGGAGCGGATGAACGCCCTCGGCGTGAGCCAGTATGGCCAAATGACCGCAGGCTCGTACATGTACATCGGGCCGCAGGGCATCGTTCACGGCACGGCCATCACCGTGCTGAACGCCTGCCGCAAGCAGGGAGGGGCACCCGGGGGCAAGCTGTTTGTGACGGCGGGACTCGGCGGCATGAGTGGCGCCCAGCCCAAGGCGGGCAACATCGCCGGCGTCGTCAGCGTCACCGCAGAAGTGAACCCGGCCGCGGCATGGAAGCGGCACGCCCAGGGCTGGGTGGACCATGTGGTCGAAGACCTTGACACCCTGGTCCAGCGCGTCCGGGCGTCGGTCGCTGCGCAAGAGGCCGTTTCGTATGCCTACCTCGGCAACGTGGTGGACGTCTGGGAGCGATTCGACGCGGAGGGAGTTCACGTGGATTTGGGCTCAGACCAAACCTCCCTCCACAATCCCTTCGCTGGCGGATACTACCCGGCGGGTCTCGACTTCGAGGCAGCGAATGAACTGATGGCATCCGACCCGGCGCAGTTTCGGGAGCGGGTTTACGCATCGCTCCGGCGCCACGCCGCGGCGGTCAACCGCCACACCGCGCGGGGCACGTACTTTTTTGACTACGGGAATGCGTTTCTGTTGGAGGCGTCGCGCGCAGGAGCGGATGTTCTCGCCGGTGACGGGGTGCATTTCCGGTATCCGAGTTACGTACAGGACATCATGGGGCCGATGTGTTTTGACTTCGGTTTCGGGCCCTTCCGATGGGTTTGCACCAGTGGGGATCCCCGGGACCTCGAGGTGACGGATGCCCTGGCCTGCGAAGTGTTGGAGGGGTTGCAGGCCAGTGCCCCCCCCGAGATTCAGCAACAACTCGCGGACAACATCCTCTGGATCCGGGAAGCGCAATCGAACCGCTTGGTGGTCGGGTCCCAGGCCCGCATTTTGTATGCGGATGCCCAAGGTCGGATGGAGATCGCCTCTGCCTTCAACCGGGCGATTCGGGAGGGTCGTTTGCGGGGACCTGTGGTGCTGGGACGGGACCACCACGACGTGTCGGGAACGGATTCACCGTACCGGGAGACCTCGAACATTTACGATGGTTCGGCCTTCACGGCGGACATGGCAGTACAAAACTTCGTGGGCGATGCCTTTCGGGGTGCGACCTGGGTGAGCCTGCACAACGGGGGTGGGGTGGGGTGGGGCGAGGTGATCAATGGTGGGTTTGGGATGTTGATTGACGGCTCGGATGCATCCGAGCGGCGGTTGCGTTCCATGTTGCACTGGGACGTGAACAACGGCATCGCGCGCCGCGGTTGGGCCCGGAATCCGGGTGCGGAGTGGGCCATTCGCCGGGCGATGGAAGCTGAGCCCCGGTTGCATGTGACCCTGCCCCATGCGGCAGATGATGAACTCATTGCCCGCAGCTTGAAGTCTTGAACCGGACCGAATGCTCTCCAAACCCGGAGCGCCGGAAACGAAAATGGTGTTAAAATGTTTCCATTGTGAAAAGCGTGCGCTACTTTTGCGCGCCCAATGGAAAACCAAGCCACCTACCAAACCCTAGACGATCGGGGCCGCGAGTTGATTGCCGGCGCCGCCCTCCTCTTCATGCGGTTGGGAATCAAGGCGGTCAACATGGACGATTTGGCCCAACAACTCGCCGTTTCCAAGAAGACCCTGTACAAGTACGTCAAGGACAAGCGCGAGTTGGTGCACCTCGCTCTGGACTGGATCACCACTGAGCAGGCCCGGATGATGGAACTGCTGGTGGACTACCCCGGCACGGCCATCGATGCGGATTTCGAGATGATGCGCCAGACCCGGGCCATGCTCAAGGACCTGCATCCCAGCGTTTTGTTCGATTTGGAGAAGTTCTATCCCCGCGCTTTTGCGGCGATGACCGAGCACCGGGATCGGGTCATCCAGTCGGCGGTACAGCGCAATTTGTTGCGCGGGCAGCAGGAAGGGGTGTACCGATCGGACATCCATCCCGGCGTGGTGGCCCAGTTTTTCGTGGCTTTGGCCCATTTGACCTCGCAGCCCAGGCAGTTGGAGGCAGCGGGTTGCCCGATTGCCGAGTTCCACATCCAGTCTTTCCAGTACCACATCCGCGGCATTGCCAGTGAGCAAGGGTTGGCTCAGTTGGAGGCCAAACTCCGCGACGAATCTCTCCACGAAGCATGAACCGAAGCACGATACTCGGGGTCCTCGGACTCCTCTGGGCCACGGGGTCAGCGGCGCAAGGCCCGACCCGGGTGACCCTCGCGCAGGCGCAGGCCTGGGCCTTGCAGAATGCGTATGCCATGAAGTACGCTGAGCTGGATCAGCAGGTAGCCCAGCGTGACATCAAAGAACTCCGGGCCCAGGGTTTGCCCCAATTGGGCTTCAGCGCGGATTACAATCAGTTCATTGAGATTCCGACCCAAGTGGTGCCTGGAGATGCCTTCGGTTTCCCTCCCTACTTGATTGAGTTTTTCGGCGGGGTGTCGGATGCCACGGGGGTGGTACTCAATGCCCCGGCGCCTGACCCGGATGGGTTGAGTGAACTGCGCTTCGGGAACAAGCACACGGCGAACGTGGGCATCCAAGCCAGCCAACTGCTTTTCAGCGGCTCCTATCTCGTGGGGTTGCAGGCGGCCCGTCGCTATGCGGCGTCTCGGCAGGAGGCGCTGGCCCGCACCACGGATGAGGTGCTGCGTCAGGTGGCCGAAGCGTATTATCTGGTGGCTGCGGCGGCCTATGGGCAGGCCATTTTGGAGGAGACCCGGGATGCGACACAGCGGCAGTGGCTGGAAATGGGGGCGATGAAGGAAGCGGGTTTTGTGGATGCTACGGCGGTAGACCAGTTGGAATTGGCGGTTTCGGAGTTGGAGGCGGGCATCAGCAATGCCCGGGCACAACAGGAGTTGGCCTTGGCCCTGCTCCGATTTCAAATGGGATTGAAAGGGACTGAGCCCTTGGAGATTGCAGAGGACTTGGAGACCCTTTGGAAGCAAGGTCCAGCGGGCGACTTGTTGGCGACCCCGTTCCAGTGGGAAGCGTTGCCCGCGTTGCGCGAGATGGAGGCGCAGTTGGATTTGGCCCGGTTGGACGTGAAGAACAAGCAGGCTGCAGCCTTGCCGGTTGTGTCGGCCTTTTATTCGAACGCACGGAATGCGCAGCGAACGGAGTTTGATCTGTTTCAATCCGGGGGGCGCTGGTTTCCCGCTGAACTCTGGGGCATCACGTTGAGTGTGCCCTTGTGGACGAGCGGGGGCGGGGCGCAGCGCGTGGAGAAAGCCCGGCTGCAGGTGATTCGGGCGGAGACGGGGTTGTCCCAGATGCAAGCGGCGGCGGATTGGGAGTACCGGTCGGCCAAGGTGGCGCTGGAACAGGCAACGGTGGCCCTGCGGCAGCGGGACCGGGCGGTGGATTTGGCCTTGCGCATCAACGAACGTACGGAAGCGGCATTCCGAGAAGGGGTGGCGACTTCCTTCGAATTGTCCCAAGCCCGCAATCAGGTCATTCAGGCGCGCGGCCAACGAACGAACGCGCTGCTGGAATGCCTCAATGCCCGGGTGCGCTTGCAGGCCGCTTTGTCTGCCTTTGAAACATCGAATCCATGAAGCACATGAAATCAATCTGGAAAGGGACCCTGGGGGTCTTGGCTGTGGGCGGGTTGCTCGTCGGCACAGCGGGCTGTGGAGCCCAAGGGGAGGATGCGTCGCCCGCGGCTGCAGGGGCGGATTCCACGGCGGTCGTGGCACCGGAATCGATGGAGGTGACAGCGCTGCGCATTGAACCCCAGGAGTTCGTGCATCATTTCAGTGTACAGGGCAACGTCGAAACGGATCGGAATGCAACGGTGATGCCGGAGTTTTCAGGTCTAGTTGAAAAGGTGCTGGTGCGTGAAGGTGAGCGGGTGAAGGCTGGCCAAATCCTGGCACGCATCAACAACGATGTCCTGAAGCGGTCGGAGGCGGAGTTGCGCACGCAGCTCACGTTGGCTTCCGACTTGTACGACCGCCAAGAACGTCTTTGGAAGCAGGGGCTGGGGTCGGAAGTTCAGTACCTGCAGGCGCGGACCCAGAAGGAGGCCTTGGAGCGCAGTTTGGAGACGTTGCAAGAGCAGCAGGCGAAGGCCGTGGTGCGTGCGCCGTTCTCGGGGGTGGTGGACCGGGTTTTCGTGAAGGAGGGCGAAATGGCGGCGCCTGGGGTGCCGTTTGCCCGGGTCATCGACTTGAAGGACTTGTTTGTGCGCGCGGATCTCAGTGATCACTACATCCCGCATGTGCAGAAGGGCACCCCGGCCGAGGTGGTGGTGGCGGGATGGGACACGGTGCGCACCCGGGTGGACCGGATGGGTGCCTTCATCCAGCCTTCGAACCGTACGGTCGAAATCACCTTGCCGTTGCCGGCGGGCAGCAAGTTTCTCCCCAACATGTTCGCCAGTGTGCGCATCGAGGATGTCCGGGTGAAGGAGGCGGTGGTGTTGCCGTCTGCCCGCATCCAGCAGGACATGGACGGGCGGGACTACGTGTTCGTGTTGCAGGGGACGGGTTCGGAGCGCACCGTGGCGAAGCGGGTCATTCGGGTCGGGTTGGGCGCCGGGGATCGGATGCAGGTGCTGGAGGGTTTGGCCTTCGGTGAAGAAATCGTAGACCAAGGCGCGACGCGTGTGGTGGATGGCGCAACGGTTCGCATCAAGTCCTGATTACGCACCATGACGACACCGACCACACCGCCGCAACCGGAGGCCCAGGAGAACCGGACTTTCGGGCTGACGACTTGGAGCATCGAGAACCGGGTGACGGTCTTTGTGCTCATCGGCATCATCACGATTGCGGGTCTGTACAGCTACATCACGGTCCCGAAGGAGAGTTTCCCGGAAGTGGTGATTCCACAGGTCTACATCGGTACGGCTTATCCGGGAAATAGCCCGACGAACATGGAGAAGCTGATCACCCGACCCTTGGAGAAGGAGATCAACACCATCACGGGCGTCGATGCCATCACTTCCACTTCGGTGCAGGGATACAGCGCCATTGACGTGAAATTCACTTTCGACGTGGAGCCTTCAGAGGCGTTGCGGAAGGTGAAGGATGCGGTGGACAAGGCGATGTCGGATCCGGATTTTCCAGACGACCTGCCGGCCGAACCCAACATCTTCGAGCTCAACTTCAGCGAGTTGTTGCCGGTCATGAACGTGAACCTCTCGGGCGACTATCCGCTCGATGAACTGAAGCGGTATGCCGAGCAACTGGAGGAATCGATTGAGGCGCTGCCCCAGGTGAGCAAGGTCGACATCCGAGGCGTGATGGATCGGGAGGTGGAGGTGGAGGTGGATTACCTCCGCGCCGAGGCGATGCAGGTGAGTTTCAACGACATCGCTGGGGCCATCGCTGCGGAGAATTTGACGATCTCTGGGGGAGACTTGCTGGTGGACAACTTCCGCCGGTCGGTGCAGGTGGTGGGCGATTTCACCTCCACGCGTGACATCGAGCAGGTCATTGTGAAGAGTGAGAACGATGCCCCGGTGTATTTGCGTGATGTCGCTACGGTTCGGTTTGTGGAGAAGGAAAAAACGAGCTACGCTCGGGAGTACTTGCGGCCGGTGGTTTCGTTGGACATCATCAAGCGGGCAGGCACGAATTTGTTGGAAGTGTCTGATGGAATCAACGCCATCATTGATGAGGCGAGGGTGCAGGATCTGCCGCCGAATTTGTCCATCACGATCACGAATGATCAGTCAGACCAAACCCGCAACCAAGTAGACGAACTGCAGAACTCCATCATCTTCGGGGTATTGCTGGTGGTGGGGGTGTTGCTGTTTTTCTTAGGCATGCGCAACGCGCTGTTCGTGGGCATTGCGATTCCGTTGTCGATGTTCATGTCGTTCATGATTCTGGCAGCGCTTGGGGTGACGTTCAACACGATGGTGTTGTTCTCGTTGGTGCTGGCATTGGGCATGTTGGTGGACAACGGAATCGTGGTGGTGGAGAATGTGTACCGTTACATGTCGGAGGGGAAGTCGCCGGTGGAGGCAGCCCGGTATGGGGTGGGGGAGGTGGCTTGGCCCATCATCGCGTCGACGGCAACGACGTTGGCGGCGTTCCTGCCGCTGGCCTTGTGGCCGGGTTTGTTCGGGGAGTTCATGAAGTACCTCCCGATCACCTTGATCATCGTGTTGGGTTCGTCGTTGTTTGTGGCGCTGGTCATCAATCCCGTTCTGGCGGTGTATTTCATGCGGGTCGGTGAAGAGCAGGTGAACCGGCGCCGGGTTTGGATCGTCTCCGGTGGTTTGATGGCGGTGGGGGTGTTGTTGTTGCTTGCCGGGGCGACTACCTGGGGCAATCTGTTCCTCGTGGGGGGTGGGTTTGGGTTGTTGAATACGTATTTCCTACATCCGGCCTCCACGCGGTTTCAAAATGGGTTCCTGCCCATCTTGGAGAGTAGTTACGAACGGTTCTTGCGGTTTGCCTTGTCGGGACGCAGGCCTTGGTACTTCTTCTACGGCACGGGTTCGCTGTTTTTCATCGCCATAGTCCTGATGGCAACATTCCCTCCCAAAGTCGAATTTTTCCCGGGCAACGAGCCGCAGTATTTGAACATCTTCATTTCGAAGCCCATCGGAACCGACATTGAGGAAACGAACCGGGTGGCGAAGGAGGTGGAACAAGCGGTCCTGGAGGTGCTGAACGATTCGGCCTTCATGCGGCCCCATCCCGAGACCGGGGAGATGGAGTCCTTTGTGGCGAATTCGGTCATCGGGCAGGTAGGCAATGGGACCAGCGACCCGTCGGAGGGACCCTCCCTGGGCGACACCCCGAACAAGGCGCGCATCGTGGTGAACTTCGTCAAGTACCAGGACCGTCGAGGCCTCTCTACGATCGACGTGCTCAATGCGGTGCGGGACCGGCTCAAGGGCTATCCCGACGCTGAGATCATCGTGGCGAAGAACTCGGCGGGACCGCCCCAAGGCCCGCCCATCAACTTGGAGCTCACGGGCGAGGACTATGATCAACTTCTCATCGCTGCCACAGCAGTTCGGCAGCACCTCCGGGACCTCAACTTCGACGGCGTCGAAGAGCTCAAAATCGACGTGGACAAAACCAAGCCCGAACTCCCCATCACCATCGATCGAGAGAAGGCACAGCGGTACGGTTTGTCCACCCAGAGCATCGGTTACACCATCCGGACGGCGCTCTTCGGCCGGGAGGTGAGCACCTACAAAGACGGTGAGGACGACTACCCCATCAACCTGCGTTTTGCGGATTCTGACCGCAACAACATCGATGCATTGATGAACCAGAAGGTCATTTTTCGCAGCGCATCGGATGGCCAAATCAAGGAAATCCCCATCTCTGCCGTCGCCACCATCGAGCGAGGGACCACCTTCAGCAGCGTGAAGCGGAAGGATTTGGACCGGGTCATCACCATCAGTTCGAACGTGCTGGAGGGGGCCAATGCGAATCAAATCGTGGTGGACATGAAAGAAGCGCTCGCCAACTACGCGCTTCCAGACGGCATTCAATGGCGGTTCACTGGCCAGCAGGAGGAACAGACAGAGGAGCTGGCTTTCCTGACCCGCGCGCTGCTCATTGCCTTGTTCTTGATCTTCTTGATCATCGTGGCCCAGTTCAATGCCGTTACCCCGCCTTTTATCATTGGATTCAGTGTGTTCTTCAGTTTGATTGGGGTGTTGCTCGGGTTGGTGATTTTCCGGATGGACTTTGTGATTATCATGACCATGATCGGCATCATCTCACTGGCAGGGGTGGTGGTGAACAATGCCATCGTGTTGATTGATTACACGGATTTGCTGCGCAACATGCGAAAGGCCCAGATGGGTGAGCCCGATGAACTGCCGTTTCCAGAATTGGAAGAGGCGGTGGTCATGGCGGGCAAAACCCGTTTGCGCCCTGTATTGCTGACGGCCATCACCACGGTGTTGGGATTGCTGCCTTTGGCGATAGGACTCAACATAGACTTTGTCTCGCTGTTGGCGACCTATGATCCGAAGATTTACATCGGAGGGGACAACAACGTGTTTTGGAAGCCCATGAGTTGGGCGATTGTGTATGGGCTCACCTTCGCAACGTTCCTCACGCTCATCATTGTTCCGATCATGTATTGGTGGATGGAGCGGATGCGCTATAAGTACTTCTTGCGGAAGTCCTTGCAGTGATCGGAGTGCGGCGCAAGGGCCGCGCTTCGGTTCAGTTGCCGCGTTGTTCCCGGTGTACGCGGGAGGGGATGCGCGCGATGAGCTCGTAGGGGATGGTGCCGGCGGCGGCGGCCAGGTCCTCGATGCGGGGGTTGTCCCCGAAGAGGATGACTTCGGCGCCGATGGGCACCAGGTGGGCGGGGATGTGGGTGACGTCCACGAGGGTCATGTCCATGCACACCCGACCTACAACACGCGCCTCTCGTTCCGCGATGACCACCCAGCCTACCCCGTTGGAGAGGTGACGCGGGTATCCATCGGCATAACCGATGGGCAGAGTCGCGATGCGTCGGTCATGGGGTGCGGAATCGGTGGAGCCATACCCCACTCCTTCCCCCGCCGGTACGGTGCGCAGGGCAGAGACCACCGTCCGAAACCGGAGGGCGGGCTGCAATCCGATGGCCTCCTCCGCCCCGCCGTCTCCGATGCCGTAGAGCGCAATGCCTACACGAACCCAGTCGCCCGCAGCTTCTGGAAAACGGCGGGCGCCCGCCGAATTGAGCAGGTGCCGCCGCAGCGGATGCTCGTCCGCCGGCAACACCGCCCGAAGGCGTTCGGCGGCCGCTTCGAACCGTTGGATTTGGTTCCTCGTGAATCCATCCGCCTCCGCCGATTCCGCACTGGCCAAATGGGAAAAAACGCTCTCCACCCGAAGCCGACCCTTGTGTTGACCCGGCCACTCTCGCATCAGTTCGTCCAAGGCTTCTCGCGAGAAGCCCAGCCGGTTCATGCCTGTTTCGACCTGCAAATGGACCGGGTAGGGGCGTGCGGCACTGCCCCGGTCCAAGGCCCGTTCCAAGGCCTGAACCTGTTGCAGGTCATGAAGCTCGGGTTCCAGTTGGTGAGCGATCAGGGCCGGAAAGGTCGATGCATCGGGGTTGAAGACCAAGATGCGCGATCGAATGCCGGCCTCGCGCAGTTCAACGCCTTCCTCGGTACAAGAAACCGCGAGCAGATCCACCCCTTGGCGCTCGAGAACCCGCGCGGTGGCGGGTCCGTTGGTGCCGTAACCTGCGGCCTTCACCACCGCCACCATGCCCACGGGGTGTCCACAGCGTTGCCGCACGTGGTCCCGGATGAGCCGGTAGTTCGCCACCACCGCTTCCAAGTCGATTTCCAGCACCGCGCTGTGCCCGCGCCGGGTCAATCGGGCCACGAAACGCTCGAACGCCGCCGCCCGGGGCCCCTTGACCAACACATCCCAACCCGCGAACGGCTGGGTCTCCAGTGCCTCCAGCGCCGCTTCGGCGTTGGCGAAGAACCTGGGAACCGTGGAATCCCCGCCCTGCGGTCCTTCCCAGCCCTGTCGCCAGCCATCGCCCACCAGCCACAGTGCCTGCAGCGGGTGGTTCCGAACCCAGGCCTGCAACCGCACACAAGCTGCCGCCTGCATCCCGGGCACCTCTCCGATGATCGCCGCCTTGCCATGCGTACCCGGAAGTTGCATCAAATCATTCAAGGCCAATTC
>CAYONT010000003.1:42203-141216 GCA_964405405.1 uncultured Comamonadaceae bacterium
TGCGCGCTGCCTCCTGTGCCGGCCACGACCTGCTGGTCCAGGATCCGCAGGTCGTCCCCCGGTTCGGTTCCCCAGCAGACCGGGGTCTTCCCGGCGGCACGCAGCGCGGCCCGTGCGGGATGGAGGAAGCCGGGCAGGACCACCCACTGGCAACGCGGGCGGGGGAAGAGGGCGAGTTTGGCCTGCAACAAGGCCGTAGGGCTTTCAAACGAGGCCAAATGCGCTTCCCCCAAATGGGTCAAAATTCCCGCATCCGGGTCGATGCAGGCGGTCAGCCGCTCCATCTCCCCGGGGGCGCTGATGCCCGCTTCCACGAGCGCGGCGACGTGGCTCGGCGACAGGGACCACAGGGTCGAGGCGACGCCCAGCTGGCTGTTGTAGGAACGGGGGCTGGAATGGAGGGGCTGGCGGTCGCTGAGGAGGGTGGCGAGCCATTCTTTGACAACGGTTTTTCCGTTGCTCCCGGTGATGCCGACGATGGGGGTGCCACAGGTTTGGCGCCACGCGCCGACGAGGGTCTGAAGTCCGACGAGGGGATCGGGGAAGCACAGGACGTCGGAGTCGGGGAGGACGCCGCGGCCCGGATCGGATGCCACCACGAAGTGCCGAACGCCTTTCTCCCAGGCTTCGCGCAGGTGGGCGTGGCCATCTCGCCAGGGGCCGCGGAGGGCCAGGAAAGCGGTGGGCGGGAGGCCGGCTGAGGGTGGGGAGAGGGTCCGGGTGTCGAACGACAGGGCCAGGGTCTCAGGCACGACTTCGGCGTCCCAGCGGTGGAGGTGGACCGCACCGAAGAGCCGGAAGAAGGCGCCGGTCATGGTTTCGAGCGGGCCGCCACGAAGGCCTGCCGGGTCAAGGGGATGTAACGGTCTTTCTCCCCCACTTCGATGGTGCCCGTTCCCCCGGCGATGCGGTGGGAGAAATGCGCCGGCCGGCCGGTTTCCAGGCACACCGCATGCAACTTCGTCACTTCCTCCGCCCGGGCTAGCAGCTCGGGCATGCAGCCAAAGGGCTCGCCGGTGAAATCCAAGTCCAGCCCAGCAGCGATGATCCGCAGCCCTTGGTCCGCCAGCTGGGTGCACAACGCAGGCAGGCCCGAATCGAAAAACTGGGCCTCGTCGATGGCCACGATGGTGACGGGCTGGGGCAGCGATTGCAGGTGGGCCAGCAGTTCCTGGCTGTTTGTCACCGGCACGGCATCGAAGCCGTTGGCATCGTGCGACGTCACCCGTTCGGCGTGGTAGCGATCATCTACCGCATGTTTGTAAATGGCAGTGGGTTGGTGGGCGATGTGGGCCCGCCGGAGGCGGCGGAGCAGTTCTTCGGTTTTGCCTGAAAACATCGGGCCGCAAATGACCTCGATGCGTCCTTCTCCCAACCCCGTGTGTGCGATTCCCAGCGATTCGTTGTGGTGCGTCATCTCGCGCCGAAGTTACCGAAGCGTTACCTTCGCTGGCATGGAACGAAAGCACAGAATTTGGAGCTGGGGGAGTGGCGCCCTGGTGGCGGTGGGGTTGCTGGTGCTGGGGTGGGGCTGCACGGACATTCCGGGCGAGGGAGGCAACGGCATCATCCGTGGCAAGGTGGAACTCGAGCGCCGGGTCACCATTGCGAATCCAGCGGGTGCCGTGGTGGTGCCGGCACAGGACGTCGAGGTTTACATCACCTACGGCGACCGGGTAGGCCCGGATGACCGGATTTGGACGAATTACGACGGGGAGTTTGCGTTTTACTGGCTGCGGCCAGGACCCTACACCTTGTACGTGTACAGCGAAGACACCCTGCCCTTGGCCCAGAACCCCCCCTTGATGACGGTGATTCGGGAGGTTGAGGTGACCGGACGGCGGGAAACGGTGGACATCGGAACCCTGCGCATCTACGACGAGCGATGAGGCGCTGGTTGCTGGTGCTGGCTTGCGTAGGATGGGGTGTGCCCAGGGAGGGAACGGGCTTGAAGGCCCAAGGCGTCGATCGCGGGGTGTGGTCGGGCCTCGGGGTGCAGCAGCGGTGGACGGACCATTGGTCGGGGTCCTTGGGGCTGGAGACGCGGTGGGGAAACGATGCCCGGGCCCACCGGTCGACCTTCGGGGACGCGAGCTTGGAGTTCGCATTCAACAAGCGCTACGCCTTGGACCTGCAGTTCAGATCTTCGTTGTCAGGTTCCGGCGTCGGCGATTGGCTACCGGTGCAGCGTTTGGCCCTGCGGCTGTTGGGGAACTGGAAAGTGGGACCGGGCAAGGTGGAAGCACGGGCCATGTGGCAGCATGGTCGGTCAGGCGCCTGGCATCCGGAGTGGGGCTGGCCCCAGCCGGCCCGGTCCACCGTGCGGTTCCGGTTGGGCTATGAAGGGCCCCGCTGGGGACCCGTGAAGCTGGGGGTGAACCTCGAGCCCATGGCCCGAATGTCGAGCGGGGAACCCTCCTTTTCTGCCCTTCGTTTCCGGTTCGACAGCGATTGGAAACTGGGCGGGCCTTGGCGGGCGGGCCTCGGTTACCAGTGGGAACAAGACTACAACCGCACCTTCCCCGAACGGTCGCATACGGTGCGGTGGGGTTTGACCTACCAATTGCCAGATCGGAAAGTGGCGGCCCCTCCCGTGCAAGCAGCGGAAGGCCCTCCCGTTTCCTTGGCGGCGCCGGATACGCTGGCCCCGGCATTCCAGATTTTTCGGGCAGATGGCCAGCCGGTGCTCGAGGCGGTGGCGATTTTGCTTCCGGTGTGCCAGGCCGGGGATGCGTTTGTGTCTGAAGTCCAAACCCAAGGCCAAGATTTCATCGAATGGCACAACCCGTCTTCACGGGATTGCTCCCTGGAAGGCTGGCGCATAGACGACGATCCGACGCTCGCGGACTGGAGGGGCACCGCTGCCCACTGGATTCCCGCCGGCGGGTACGTCGTGCTCTACGGGGGCGGCCCGGGGGGATTCGGTTCGGGCCTCGGCGCCAAGGGCGAAGTGTTGTACTGGTCGGGACCCAGTGGCCTCGGCGGTCAGCTCCAACTGGACCCAGCGGTTCCTGGAACCTCCCAGCATTTCTTCGGCGACGGCCGCAGCGGCATGCTGCCACCGACTCCCGGAAGGCCCGAACCCCGCCCTTGATTTGCGTTGTGAACGAAATAGTGGTTTTTGTCCACAGACCTGCTTGGGTTGTAAACATCCTTTCGCTATCTTCGCAGCCCCGTTTCGGGGAGATGTACACATTCTCAATCTTCTGACCGTGGATACACTGAGTTACAAGACGATCTCCGCTAACAAGGAGAATGCCGACAAGAAGTGGCTGTTGGTGGATGCTGAAGGCCAAACCCTCGGCCGCGTGGCCTCGGAAATCGCCAAGCTGCTCCGTGGTAAGCACAAGCCCAACTTCACGCCCCACGCGGATTGCGGGGACTATGTTGTGGTCATCAATGCCGCCAAGGTGGCGTTGACGGGCAACAAGATGTTGGAGAAGAAGTACATGTGGTACACCGGTTATCCAGGTGGACAGCGCACGCGCTCCGCCCGGGACATGTTCATCCGGAAACCCCACGCCCCCATTGAAGAGGCAGTTCGCGGCATGTTGCCCAAGAACAGCTTGGGCCGCGAGGTATTCCGGAACCTGCATGTGTATGCTGGATCGGACCACAAGCACGCTGCCCAGCAGCCCCAATTGATTTCCTTCAACCACTGATCATTCCTAGGAAATGGATGTTATCAACACTTCCGGACGCCGCAAGACCGCAGTCGCCCGCTTGTACATGAAGCCCGGAACGGGCAAGGTGACGATCAACAAGCGTGACCTGAACGATTACTTCTCGACGGCCGTATTGCAATACAAGGTGAACCAGCCGTTTGCCATCACGGAAACGGCCGGTCAGTACGACTTGCAGGTGAACGTCGACGGTGGAGGCATCACGGGTCAGGCGGACGCGGTGCGTTTGGCTTTGGCGAAAGCCTTGGTCGAGGTGAATCCGGAGTGGAAGCCTGCCTTGAAGCAGGTGGGACTGATGACGCGTGACCCCCGTATGGTCGAGCGGAAGAAGTTTGGCTTGAAGAAGGCCCGTAAGAAGACCCAGTTCTCGAAGCGCTGATGCCTGTTGGGAGGCATTTGCTTCCGCTCGCATTGGCCGTTTAGTATCCAAACAAACCGGACCCGATCCTCTGGATGGCTACCGGTTTGTTGCTTAACCCAGGAAAGTAAACAACCTATCTAACATGGCCCGTACCACATTTGACCAGCTGTTGCAGGCTGGCGTCCATTTTGGACACTTGAAGCGCAAGTGGAATCCCCACATGGCGCCTTACATCTTCACGGAGACGAAGGGAATCCACATCATCGACCTGCACAAGACGGTCGTGAAATTGGATGAAGCTGCGGCTGCGATGAAGCAAATCGCCAAGAGCGGGAAGAAAATCCTGTTCGTGGCTACCAAAAAACAGGCAAAAGAAGTCGTGAGCGAACGCGTGGCTGCCGTGGGCATGCCTTACGTGACGGAGCGCTGGTCCGGTGGTATGTTGACGAATTTCGCCACCATTCGGAAGGCGGTTCGCAAGATGACGCAGATCGACAAGATGGAACAGGATGGAACGCTGAGCACGCTTTCGAAGCGCGAGCGTTTGCAGGTGAGCCGTCAGCGTGCGAAACTCGAGAAAAACCTGGGTTCGATCTCCGACTTGACGCGCATCCCGGCGGCGGTTTTCATCGTGGACGTGAAGAAGGAGCACATTGCCCTCGCGGAGGCAAAGAAGTTGGGCATTCCAGTGTTCGCCATGGTGGATACGAATTCAGATCCCCGTCCGGTGGATTTCCCGATTCCAGCCAACGACGACGCGAGCCGCTCGGTAGCCACCATCATGGATGTGATGATTCAGGCGATTGCGGAGGGCCTGCACGAGCGCAAGTTGGACAAGGCTGCTTCTCCGGATGATGCGGATGATGCAGGTGCTGACGAAGAGGGTGTAGAAGCCGCAGCACCGGTCGCAGCTGCCGCACCTGTGGAGGCAGTGGAGGCAGTTGCCGAGGAAGAGTCTACCGACGGGGAGGCAATCGAGGAAGAGGGTGCCGAGGAAGCTTCCGAGGAGACCGAAGAGGGTTCAGAAGATTGATTGAAAAGAACGCATTGTCATGAACATCACAGCAGCAGATGTAAACAAGCTCCGCCAGCAAACGGGCGCGGGCATGATGGATTGCAAATCGGCTTTGCAAGAAGCGGAGGGTGACTTTGAGCGTGCCGTTGAGGTCCTTCGACTGAAGGGCCAGAAGGTTGCGGCGAAGCGCAGCGACCGGGAAGCAGGCGAAGGCGCCATCCTCTCGGGTGTGAATGCAGCGGGAACCTTTGGGGTCCTGTTGTCGCTCAATTGCGAAACGGACTTCGTAGCGAAGAACGAGGCCTTCATCGGCGTTGCACAAACGTTGCTCAACCTGTCGATTGAGCAGGGCATCACTTCGAAGGACGTCCTTTTGGCGCAGACCTACCCCGGTTCCACCATCACGGTGGCCGACAAGATCACCGAGGAGGTGGGCAAGATCGGCGAACGCATTGAGGTGGGTACCTTCCACACCCTGACTGCGGCCCAAGTCGTGGCCTACATCCACCCCGGAAACCGTTTGGCTACCTTGGTTGCCTTCAACCAAGTCATCGCTCCGGAAGTGGGCCGCGATGTGGCCATGCAGGCTGCGGCCATGGCACCGGTGGCTTTGGATGAGTCTTCGGTTCCGGCGGAGATGGTTGCCAAGGAATTGGAAATCAGCAAGGAGTTGGCCATCCAAGAAGGAAAGCCGGCGGAGATGGCTGAGAAGATTGCAGAGGGTCGTGTGAAGAAGTGGTTCAAAGAAGCAACGCTGGTGAACCAAGACTTCATCAAGGACAACAAGATGACGGTGGCCCAGTACATCCAGTCGGCTGCACCTGGTGCAGTGGCTACGGGTTTTCACCGCTCAGCATTGGATTGATTGCAGAGGTTTTGCTTGGCAAAGCCAAGCGAGAAAGCCACTCCGGACGGGGTGGCTTTTTCTTTTTGGGGCCACAGGTGGGAAGGCGCCGAAGCATGGGAAGTTTCTTCGGATATTCGCGCCTTGATGAGATACCGTCGGATTCTGCTCAAATTGAGTGGTGAGGCCCTGATGGGCGCGAAGCAGTTTGGCATAGACAATGACCGCCTGAAGGTCTACGCGGAGGAAATTCGCCAGGTGGTTTCGGAGGGGGTACAAGTGGCCATCGTAATCGGAGGAGGCAACATCTTTCGGGGTGTGCAAGCCGCTGAAGGGGGAATGGAGCGGACCCAAGGAGACTACATGGGCATGCTGGCCACGGTGATCAATTCCATGGCGTTGCAGAGTGCGCTGGAGGCCCAAGGCATTGATACCCGGTTGCAAAGCGCCATCGAGTTGCGCCAGATCGCTGAGCCGTTCATTCGTCGTCGGGCCATCCGACACCTCGAGAAGGGGCGGGTAGTGATTTTCGGGGGGGGAACGGGCAATCCGTTCTTCACGACCGACTCGGCCGCAGCCCTCCGGGCCATCGAAATCGACGCCGATGTCATCTTGAAGGGCACCCGGGTCGATGGCATCTACACGGCAGATCCAGAGAAGGATCCCAATGCTGTGCGTTACGACCGCATCGGTTTCCATGAGGTGTTTGCCAAGGGCTTGGAGGTGATGGACATGACAGCCTTTACTTTGTGCAACGAGAACAAATTGCCCATTGTGGTCTTCGACATGAATCGGTCTGGAAACCTGAAGCGCTTGGTCGAAGGAGAAGACGTTGGAACTTTGGTTGAATTCGAATCGGAAACGCGGTCGAAATGAACGAGGAAATTCAAATGGCGCTGGAGAGTGCCCGGGAGCAGATGGACAGGGCACTGAAGCACCTGGAAACGGAATTGGCGAAGATCCGGGCGGGCAAGGCCCACCCCGCGATGTTGGATGGGATTCGTGTGGACTACTACGGCAGCATGGTGCCGCTGGGACAGGTGAGCAACGTGAACTCCACCGATGCCCGGACCTTGGTCATTCAGCCGTGGGAGCGGTCCATGTTGGACCCCATTTCAACGTCGATCATCAACGCGAATTTGGGCTTGAACCCCATGAACAACGGGGAGGTCATCATGATCAACGTGCCTCCCTTGACCGAGGAACGCCGCCGTGATTTGACCAAACGCGCCCGTTCCGAAGGAGAACATGCGAAGGTGGGCGTCAGGAACGCTCGAAAAGACGCCATGGACTACCTCAAGGCGGCCAAATCTGAAGGGTTGTCCGAGGATTTCGTGAAGGTAGGAGAAGCGAAGGTCCAAGAACTGACTGACGCTTTCATCAAGAAGGTGGATGACTTCGTGACCGCCAAGGAGGCGGACATCATGACGGTTTGAGTACCGCGCTGGGCTGCCATTGGCGGGCCACGACCCGGGTGGCTGCATCGGTTTCCAAGAGAGACGACAGGTCGGGGCGGGCCTCGAAGTCGACGTGCGCCATGCAATGGTCCACCAAGTGCATCAAGTCGGGGAACCGAATCTCGTCTCCCAAGAAGCGCGCGACCGCGATTTCGTTGGCCGCGTTCAGAATGGCCGGGGCGTTTCCTCCGCGTCGGGCTGCTTCGAAAGCGGCGGCCAAGTTCCGAAAAGCGTTCAAATCGGGGGCCTCAAAAGTGAGCTGGGGATAGTCAAAGAACGAAAACCTGGGCCAGTCGTTCTCCAAACGCAATGGATAGCCCAGAGCATAGGCAATGGGCAATTTCATGTCGGGCAGGCCCAGTTGGGCTTTGATGGAGCCATCCTGGAACTGCACACAGCTGTGGATGATGCTCTGGGGATGTACGACCACTTCAATGGCATCCACTGGGACATCGAACAGCCAACGGGCTTCGATGACTTCGAGACCCTTGTTCATCAACGTGGCGCTGTCGATCGTGATTTTTGCCCCCATCGTCCAATTCGGATGCTTCAAGGCTTGGGCCTTGGTGACCTGCTTCAGGGATTCCGAATTCCAACCGCGGAAGGGGCCTCCTGAGGCGGTCAAGATGAGTTTTTCAATGGGATTGTGTCCTTCCCCGGCGAGGCATTGGTAAATGGCGCTATGCTCCGAATCCACGGGGTGGATGGCCACTCCTGCCTTCCGCGCCTCCTCCATCACCAAGGCCCCAGCGACCACCAGCGTCTCCTTGTTCGCCAAGGCGATGTCTTTGCCTGCCTGGATGGCCCGTAGGGTAGGGCGCAGCCCCGCAGCCCCGACCAAGGCGGTCAGCACCACATCGATGCCCGCCATCTCCACCACCTGCTCCAGCGCATCCGCGCCCGCATAAACCTTGGTGTCCGTTGACGCAAGGGCTGCCATGACCTTGTCCCGCTGGCCGACATCTCCGATGACCACTACATTGGGACGACAGCGAAGTGCCTGTTCGATGAGCAGGTCGCATTGGCTGTGCGCCGTGAGGACCTCCACATGCAGTTGATCCGGCTGGTCTGCGATGACCTCTAAGGCTTGGGTGCCGATGGAACCGGTGGAGCCCAGGATGGCCACGCCGCGGGTCGGAGAAGAAGATTCGTTCATAAAAAGCCCAGTTCGAGTTTTGCCTCCTCGCTCATCATGTCTTGAGACCACGGTGGGTCGAAAACGATGTGCACTTTGGCACCCGAAGCGCCCGGGATGCCACCGACCCTCTGCTCCACCTCCGCAGGCAGGGACTCCGCCACCGGACAGTTCGGAGAAGTCAGGGTCATTTGAATGTCAACATGCCCCTCCGCAGAGATTTGGACCTCGTATATCAGTCCCAACTCGTAGATGTCCACCGGAATCTCCGGGTCGTAAATGGTCTTCAGCATCGAGATGACCGTCGCTGTATCCGGAATGGGGGTCATGGCAGTGCGTTGAACCACGTTGCAACCTCTTCCTGTTGAAGGGCCGGGAGATCCAGTTTTTGTTTCTTCCGAACCCCGTTCAGCTTCTCCCGCAAGGCATTGGGCGTGATGGAGGCCAAATCCTCCGCCCCCAAGATGCCCACCGTGGCCAGGTGCGGCAACCACGCCTCGGGAATGCCGAGAGCGGCGAGCGCAGCGCCATCGTTGCGGGGTTGAAAAGACTCGGGTCGCATCTGTGGAAAGAGAAGAACCTCTTGGATGGAGGTTTGGTTCGTCAGCATCATCACCAACCGGTCGATGCCGATGCCTACACCGCTGGTCGGTGGCATCCCAAACTCCAATGCCCTCAGGAAATCCTGGTCGATGAACATGGCTTCGTCGTCTCCGCGTTCGCTGAGTTGCAACTGGGATTCAAACCGTTGCCGTTGGTCGATCGGGTCGTTGAGCTCGCTGTAGGCATTGGCCACTTCCGTACCATTGACCATCAGCTCAAACCGCTCGGTGTAACCGGGATGGTGGCGGTGTGCCTTGGTCAAGGGCGACATTTCCACTGGGTAGTCCGTGATGAAGGTGGGTTGGATGAAGTGCTTTTCGCAACGGGCACCGAACAGGGCGTCGATGAGCTTGCCCTTGCCCATGGTGGGATTCGTTTCGATGCCCAGATCTGTGCAGGCAGAGCGGAGTCCAGCTTCGTCCATGCCATCGATGTCAACGCCGGTGTGGGTGCGGATGGCGTCGCGCAGGGTGACGCGCGCGAAGGGGGGAGTGAAGTCGATTTCCACGCCACCCAATTGGGCGCGCGTGGTTCCATGCACGGCCTCGCATACCCGGGCGAGCAAGGACTCCATGGTCTCCATCATCCAGACATAGTCCTTGTACGCTACGTAAAGTTCCATGACCGTAAACTCCGGGTTGTGGGTCCGGTCCATGCCTTCGTTTCGGAAGTTCCGCGAAAACTCATAGACGCCCTCGAAACCACCTACAATCAAACGCTTCAGGTACAGTTCGTTCGCAATCCTCAGATAGAGGGGAATGTCCAGTGCGTTATGGTGCGTGATGAACGGCCGGGCAGTGGCTCCCCCGGGAATGGACTGCAAAACCGGGGTGTCTACTTCCAGCCAACCCTGCGCATCGAAGACCTCTCGGATGGTGCGGATGACCCGCGATCGGGCTTCGAACGTCGCCTTGACCCCGGGGTTCACCACCAAATCCACGTACCGCATCCGGTAGCGCAATTCCGGATCTGTGAACGCATCGTGGACCTTGCCCGCTTCGTCCACCTTCACTGCGGGCAAGGGGCGCAGCGACTTCGACAGCACCGTCATGGCGTGAACCGAAACACTGGGCTCTCCCGTCTGCGTTGTGAACGTTGTGCCCTCGATGCCGATGAAATCTCCCCGGTCCAGCAACCGCTTAAACACATCGTTGTACAACGACTTGTCCTCTTCCGGGCACAAAACATCGCGGTTCAGATACAACTGAAACGTTCCTTCTGAGTCTTGGAGTTCTACAAACGAAGCCTTGCCCATGATTCGCCGCGACATGATTCGCCCCGCCATCGTTACTTTCAAATCATTTTGAAAAGCACGGGTCAAGGAAGCCGAACGGTGGCTTACCTCGAAGGTGGCTGCCGGGAAGGGGTCGATGCCCAAGTCCCGCAGGGCAGCGAGCGAATCACGTCGGATGCGTTCTTGTTCAGAAAGATGCATGGCCCAAAGTTACGCTTTGCCACGCCACGCAGTGGAGAGCGGATGGGTTGGAATAAATTTGGCCTGCAATGAAGATGAACATGGTCAAGTCGTGGATGTGGCTTTGCGCGATGTTGGTGGGGTTGGCGGTCGCAGCCCAACCGGGCGCCTCGATGCGGCCAGTGCTACCGGACACAATGAAGATGGCGACGTTGCTGTTGCCGCCGGCGGATGTCTTCGACGGGGGGCCTGCGATGCGCGGGCCGCTGTTCCTGGCCACACAGGCGGCAACGGCTCTGGCTCCGGCGGAGTTGCGGCGTCCGGGGACGGCGGACTTGGGGGACGTGCTCGAGGGTTTGCCGGGTGTGGATGTGCGGACGCGCGGTCCGATGGGGGTGCAAACGGACCTCAGTGTGCGGGGGGGCACGTTTGAACAAACGGCGCTGCTGGTCGACGGAATGCGTTGGTCTTCAGTCCAAACCGGTCACCACCTCATGCAACTTCCGTTCGATCCGGAGGAGGTGGGCCATGCGGTGTTGACGCGGGGCGGGACCGGGGCCATGCTGGGCGTGGGCGCACTGGCGGGAGCGGTTTCGCTGGACTGGGTGGCGCCCGATACCTCTCAGCGTGCCCAGTTGCATGTGGAGGGCGGAAGCTATGGTTGGAGCCGGGTTCGCGTCATGGCCCACGCCCAGACGGGTCGGTTTGCCCACCGGACCGCTTTGTCGCGCGCTCGGTCGACGGGTTTTGCCCCCAACACCGATTTCCTGGTCACCCGGGGGAGTTGGACCACCCGGGCGAATTGGGGTTGGCGGCACCGGGTGCAAGGGTTTGTCGGGGTGGAGGACAAGGCTTTCGGGGCGCAGGGTTTTTATTCGCTGAGGTATCCGCATCAGTTTGAGGCCACCCGGGCCACGGTGGCGCAGGTGACGTATCGGCGATTGGCTTTGTGGAGTGTGTTCCTGGGGGCGCACGGCCGCTATCACACGGATGTGTTTCAGTTGTATCGGGAGGGCGCGGGCTGGTACCAACCGAACGGGGATGGGGTGTATGTGCGGCCGGCCGGGGTCGGGGGGGCTGTGGCCGACACAGCGGCGGCGTGGTATCAGGGGGCGAACCGGCATTGGGCGCTCACCGGCGCGGTGTCGGCGCGGGCGTCTCGGCCGATTGATCGGGTGCGCTTGGATTTCGGGTTGGACCTCAGGCGCGACGTCTTGGGGAGCAACGTGCTCGGCGTGGCCTCGGGCGGAGAGGCGCCTTTCGTCTTGGGTGCACAGCGCAACCAGGTCGAGTCGTACGCCTCTGCGCGGTACGCTCTGGGCAACGGCTTCCGCTGCTCTGCTGCGTTGGGAACGCAGTGGAACGACGGGTGGGGTTGGCGGGTGTTGCCGGCTGCGGACGTGAGTTGGCATGCACAGAACCAGGCTTCTTGGATGGTCTATGCTTCGGTGGGACGGTCCACCCGCCAGCCTTCCTGGACGGATTTGTATTACCAAGGCGGTGCCCGGGGCCGGGCGGACCTGCAGCCCGAATCGGCGGACCAGTGGGAGTTGGGTTGGCGGGGGAATTCCTCGCGCTGGGGAAGCCGGGCGTCGGCCCGCTGGGAGCCGTGGCTGAGCCGCTGGAGTGGGGAGGTGAGTGCCTTCCAAAGGAGGGGCAACCAGCTGATTGACTGGGTGTTGCTTCCTGGAGACAGTCTGTACCAGGCAGCGAACTTGACGCGGACGGACCACCGGGGGCTGGATGCATCGTTTCGATGGGTGGCCCCGGAGGACCGTACGGACCTGCCCCTGGCTTTCTTGCGCTTGAGCGCAACATGGTTGGAGGCGACGCAGCCCGAGGCCGAATTCGCATCGAGTTACGTTCTGGACATCGTGGACCGAAAGGCCGATGTTTGGTCGGAGTGGCGTCTTCCGGAAGGGGGGTTGCCTGGGGAGCAACGGCTTCAGGTGGTGGTCACGCACCAGCGTCGGGCAGGCAGCTTTGAGGACGCGGCTGGGGTGGAGGAACCTTATGGCTGGCTGACGCTGGTGGGCTGTGGGCTGTCTTCCCGGCACCGGCAAGGTGAGGTGGAGGTCTTTGTTCGGGTGGACAACGCGCTGGATGGGGAGTTCCGGGATTTTGGCGGGGTGCCTTTGCCGGGCCGCTGGTGGCGGGCCGGGGTCCGGTGGGGCATCTGAGGGCCGGGGTCGGGGCCGGGGTCCGGTGGGGCATCTGAGGGCCAGGGTCGGAGGGGCCCCAAGCGAACTGGCCGTGGCTTACCTTTGCGTGCATGGAACGCATGCGCCAACTCATCACGGATTTTCCCGCACAGACCCAGGCTGCTTGGGCCTTGTTG
Organism: uncultured Comamonadaceae bacterium; assembly: GCA_964405405.1. GTDB lineage: Bacteria > Bacteroidota > Bacteroidia > Flavobacteriales_D > Sanyastnellaceae > CAMCYM01. The sequence goes on from CAYONT010000003.1 coordinate 55,054, forward strand.
CAAGCGGCCCAACCGGGGTCGCCGTTGCCCGGTTTTCAGCCCGCTCAGGCCTTGGTGCTGGGCATGGGAGGGAGCGGCATCAGCGGGCTGGTGGCTTCGCGCATGCTCGCGGCGACCGCGCCGGTGCCGGTGGTTTCCTCGAGCGACTACACCATTCCCGGCTGGGTGGGGCCGCAGACCCTGGTGGTGGCTTGCAGTTACTCGGGAGCCACCGAGGAAACCCTCTCGGCGGTGCGCCAAGCGGCCGACCGCGGTGCCCGCATCGTGGCGGTGACCTCTGGCGGAACCTTGGGAGGTTGGGCGGCTGAGGAGGCTTGGCCTGTGCTGCACATCCCGGGTGGACAGCCTCCGCGTTCCCAGTTCGGATTTGCGTTCTATGGCGTGATGCACTGGCTCCATGCCTTCGGGCTGGTTCCGGACGCGTTGTACCGGGAATTGGGTGAGGTGCCGGGTCATTTGGCCTACAACCAAACCTCGGCAGAAGAACGCGCCCAAGAGATTCTGGAGGCCATGGACGACCGCAACATCCTGCTCTATGGGGACACGGCGCAGGAGGGCCTCCTCATCCGCTGGCGGCAACAAATCAATGAAAACGGGAAGCGGCTTTGCTCGCACCACGTGTTTCCTGAGATGAACCACAACGAGTTGGTCGGTTGGGAGGGCGCAGGGCCGGACGAGGTGGTGCTGGTGCTGCAGTTCCCAGAGGACCATCCGCGGACCCGGATTCGCATGGAAATCTGCATGGACATCTTCCAAGAGTTGGGCGCGGACGTCGTCATCATCGAGCCGGATGGCCCGTCGCCCCTGCTGCGGTTCTTCGACCTCGTTCACGTGGGCGATTGGTTGAGCCTCCTTTTGGCGGAGGGTTCGGGGGTCGATCCGGTGGACATTCGGAACATCGACCGGCTCAAGGATGCCCTAGGCCAAATCCCGCAATGACTTCCCTGCCCGGCCATTTCGAAGACCTAGGAACGGCACCGTTTGAGGAGGTTTGGGCCCGGCAGCAACAGTTTTTTGACGCGGCCCTGGCCCGCAAAGTGGCTCGGCGGCACGCGGGATTGGAGGTCACGGCGCCCGGGCCTGTGGGGCGGGAGGATTTGGCCTTGCCCGACCACCACCTGCTCTTCGTGGAGCACCCGCACGTGCTCACGCTGGGCAAGAGCGGCGACCCCGGGAACGTGCTGGCCACGCCGGAGCGATTGGCCGCCCTGGGGGTGACGTACTTCCCCATCAACCGCGGCGGAGATGTGACTTACCACGGGCCCGGACAGCTCGTGGGCTACCCCATCCTCGACCTCGAACAGCTCTTCACCGACATCGGTCGGTACATGCGCACGCTCGAGGAGGCCATCATCCTCACCTGTGCCGACTACGGCCTGGAAACCCGCCGAATCGAAGGGTTGACGGGGGTGTGGCTTGACGGCCCCTCGGTTTCGGGAATGGCTCCCCAGGGCGAGCGCAAGATTGCCGCCCTTGGCGTGAAATGTTCCCGCTGGGTCACCATGCACGGTTTTGCCTTCAACGTGTCGCCCAACCTCGCGTACTTCGACCTCATCGTGCCGTGCGGAATCCAGAACCGTTCGGTGACTTCCCTGCAACTGGAGCTCGGGCGGCCGGTCCCCATGGCCGAAGTAAAAGACCGCGTTCGGGCCCATTTGAGCGCGCTGCTGGGCATCGACTTCGCCCCCTAACCCGGTTCACAGCCCCCTCCCGCGGCTCCCTCCCGCGTCACACCCCGCTGATCGCCCGGCCGGCCGCGATGCACCGGAAGACATCCACGGGCAAGCGCTCCCGCTTCTCGGGGTCCTTGTCGTAACCCGTCCGGACCACGACCAAGTCCAGCGCAGGAACGGTGATTACAAACTGACCCCGGTGTCCCTCCATCGCCGAGAACGGCAGTCCGTCCGGGGTGGTGCCCAGCCAAATCTGGTACCCATAGTGCCGCGCATCGCAAGCGGGGTCCAGGTCTTGGATGGGCGTGATCATCCGTTCCACAAAGGCATGAGGTACCAGGGAGCGACCCTGCCACTTCCCGGTGTCCAACAGCAGCGCCCCGAAGCGGGCAAAATCCCGGGTCGTCGCATAAAACTGCGCGAACGAACGCTCGATTCCGCCCTCCTCCACCGGCGCATCCAACCCCCAAAACGCCGGGTCGGTGGCACCCATCGGCTTCCAAAGCCCCGCCTCCACCCAATCGCTCAACCCCCGCCCCGAGGCGGTCCGCACAATTTCCTCCAGCAACATCGTGTTGCCCCCTTGGTATTCCCAAACGGAACCGGGCGTGCTCTCCACCGCATACGGCTCCAGCAACGCCGCGATGTCCGGTGCATAATACGCCTTCGCCATGAAGGCGAACGGGTTCTTGTAGTCCTCCCCGAAAGGGATGTGCGAACGCATCTGAAGCAGGTGTTCCACGGTCAAATCCCGACCAGGACCCTCCTGAAAACGAGGTAGATAGCGATACACCGGCGCGTCGAGTTGCACATAACCGCTGTCGATGGCCATGCCCACGGCGAGCGCGGTGATGGACTTCGCCATGGAAAAGCTGTTCGTCACCGTATGCACGTCGTGGCCATGCCAGTAACGCTCCGCCCGAACCGTATCCCGGTGGATGACCAGGAAGCTCGCAACATGCTCATTTTCAACCGCCTCTCGTTGTAGAATGTTGCTGACGCTCGCGGAATCTAGGGTTTGCTCAGGCCAAACCCACCCCTCCCCAACTTCCAATCGCCGGGGGGTACGGAATTCCAAGTCATCGATGTTGGCATTCTTCCAACCTCGGAAATAGGTCTCGGCCATCCCGCCCCAGATGTAGCCGTATCCGCTCAGAAAGCTCGCCGAAACCACGAACAGAACAAAGGTCAGAAGCAGCAGCAGGATCTTGCGCATGACAGGGGAATTGATCGGCTGTAAGTTCTTCATTTTTCCGGCGATTGCAATGCTTGAATTCGACGCTTACAAACTCCTGCTTGACGTTGGTGAAACGGATGCGGAAGCTCAGGGCAACCTGTCCTTCCTTGGCCCCGTAAACGTTGCGAATGCTGAGAGCCATGTTGGAGGCAAAACTTCAATGCATCGTCATCGACGATGAACAACCCGCCCGCCAGGCCCTGAGCCGGCAGATCGAGCGGTTCTGCCCAGGACTCCAAGTAATCCGGACGGCCCCCAACGCCAGGGAGGGCTACCGGGCGATTGTGGAGTCCTCACCCGATGTGGTGTTCTTGGATGTGCGCATGCCGGATGAGTCGGGTTTGCAGATGCTAGACCGCTTCCCGCAACGTGATTTTTACGTGGTTTTTTGTACCACGTACCACGAGTATGCGGTGGAGGCCCTCCGCAAGCAGGCCTTTGACTACTTGCTCAAGCCTGTGGATGCGAAGGACCTGAAGGCCTGTGCCCGGCGAATTGCGGAGCACTTTTACTTCGAGGGTCCCGCTGGGGATGGGGGTTCGGATGAATGGGCAAACAAGAAGTTGGAACTGGTCACCTCGGGCCATCGCTACTTCGTGAAACACAAGGACATCTTGCAGGTGGAGGCGAGCGGAAGCTATGCCACTTTCTATCTGAGTTCGGGAAAACGCATCACCCTATCGAAGAACCTCAAACGGGTGGAAGAAATGCTCAACGATCCCATGTTTTACCGGGTGCACAATTCTCAGTTGGTTCGCTTGACGGGGGTGCAATCTTGCAACGTTCGAGCGAACACGCTGACCTTGCGGGATGGCCGGGAAGTGCCCATGTCGGTGCGCAAAAGGGATGAGGTGATGCAACAATTGGAAGCTTTGATGCTGGTGGGCAAGGCGCGTCGCCGTCGTTCCACGGGTTTCACCCAGGACTTGCCCCTGGCTGCTGAGCCGCAGGTTCCGGAGGACGACGCTCCATGAGGGCTGCTGGTCAGCGTGTATCTTTGAAACATGAACGACCAGACGCCCCTTCCTGAGTTACCGGACATCCGTACCCTGTCGGATGCGGCATTGGAGGCGGTTCTGGTCGAATGGGGGGAAAAGCCATTCCGGGCACGCCAGGTTTCCGAATGGATTTGGTCCCGGGCGGCTGGGGGTTTTGCCGAGATGACGAACCTGAGCAAGGGGCTTCGGGACCGCCTGTCATCGTCCTTTGCGCTGAAACGCATTGCATTGGTTGAGAAGCAGGTAAGCTCGGACCGGACCATCAAGTGTGCTTTTGAGGTGGGGCCGGGGAAGGTGGTGGAAGGGGTGCTCATTCCGACCCGCACGCGGATGACCGCTTGCATCTCGTCTCAAGTGGGCTGCAGCTTGGCTTGTACCTTCTGCGCGACGGGCAAGCTCAAGCTGATGAAGAATCTCTCAGCGGGCGAGATTTACGACCAGGTTGAGATGCTCAACGCCCTGGCGTTGCAGCACTACGGCATCCCCCTCTCGAACATTGTCTTCATGGGGATGGGAGAGCCGTTGCTCAACTACAGCCAGGTGTTGGAGGGGATTGCGCGCATCACCGGTACCCCGGGTTTGGGCATTTCGCCCCAACGGATTACCGTCAGCACGGCCGGAATCGCGAAGGCGATTCAACGATTGGCAGACGATGGTGTTCGGTTTCATTTGGCCTTGTCGTTGCATGCGGCAGACGATGCCAAACGCAACGAAATCATGGCCATCAACCAGTCGAATTCGCTGGAGGTTTTGGCCCAAGCCCTCCGCTACTTTCACGAAAAGACGGGGGATCGGGTGACCTTTGAGTACATCATATTCAAGGATTTCAATGACGGACTTTCCGATGCCCGGGCGCTGGCCCGCTTCTGTCGTCACGTTCCTTGTAAGATCAACATCATCGAGTACAACCCCATTGACGGGAGCTCATTTGAAATGACCACGCCAGAACGCTTGGAAGCCTTTGTGGCCTTCTTAGAGGGTTGTAACCTGGTGGTCAACGTGCGTCGTTCTCGGGGCAAGGACATCGACGCGGCGTGCGGTCAATTGGCGAACAAGAATGAGCCTGGTGCACTCAGCCGCGTCCAGAAGCCGCAGCCCGTCAATCCAACTTGAGCACCGCAAGGAACGCAGATTGGGGCACCTCCACATTCCCCACCTGGCGCATGCGTTTCTTCCCTTTCTTCTGCTTTTCCAATAGCTTCCTCTTTCGGGTGATGTCGCCTCCATAACATTTGGCGGTCACGTCTTTTCGGAGCGGAGAAATGGTTTCTCGGGCGATGATCTTCGCGCCGATGGCCGCTTGCAGGGCAATCATAAACTGTTGTCGAGGAATGAGCTCCTTCAGTTTGATGCAGATTTTCTTGCCCAGCTCATAAGCGTTGTCCCGGTGAATGAGGGCACTCAACGCATCCACTTGGTCGCCATTGAGCAAAATGTCCAACTTCACGAGGTGGCTCTGCTTGTACTCGTCTGGAAAATAATCGAAAGAGGCGTATCCGCGGCTGATGCTCTTGAGCTTGTCGTAGAAGTCGAAAACGATTTCTCCCAAGGGCATGCTGAAGGACATCTCCACACGATCAGCCGTCAGATAAACTTGGTTGGTGAGGATGCCCCGCTTCTCGATGCACAATCCCATCACCGCACCGATGTATTCGGATTTTGTGATGACCTGGGCTTTGATGAAGGGTTCTTCAACGAATTCCAAGTGGTTGGCATCGGGAAGATCGGAGGGGTTGTTCACGACGATGTCCTTGCCGGCCTTGGTTCGGGCACGGTAGCTCACGTTGGGCACCGTCGTGATGACTGTCATGTTGAACTCCCGCTCGAGTCGTTCCTGGACAATCTCCATGTGCAACATCCCGAGGAAGCCACAGCGAAAACCGAATCCCAAAGCGGCGGATGACTCCGGCTCAAACACCAGCGAGGCATCGTTGAGTTGGAGTTTCTCCATGGCGCCCCGCAATTCCTCGTACTCGTCGGTATCCACGGGGTAGATGCCGGCAAAAACCATGGGCTTCACATCCTCGAATCCCTGAACGGCCTCGCTGCAGGGTGTTGCACGGAGGGTCAATGTGTCTCCGACCTTGACCTCCTTGGCGTTCTTGATTCCCGATATGATATAACCTACATCCCCAGCGCCCAGGGCATCTTTGGGGATGAGGTCGAGGCCCAACACCCCGATTTCGTCGGCATTGTACTCGCGTCCTGTGGCCAAAAACTTCACCTGATCCCCTTTGCGCAACCGGCCATTCATGATCCGGAAGTAGGCAATGATGCCGCGAAAGGAGTTGAAGACGCTGTCGAAAACCATGGCCTGAAGGGGGGCGTCCAAATCTCCTTGGGGCGGTCGAATCCGCTTCACCACTGCTTCCAAAATCTCGGGCACCCCAAACCCCGTCTTGCCGCTGGCCGGAATGATGTCTTCCTGCTTGCACCCGATGAGGTCGATGATCTGGTCACTCACCCCCTCGGGGTCTGCAGAGTCCAGGTCCATTTTGTTCAGCACCGGAATGATTTCCAGGTCATGCTCTAAGGCCAAATACAGATTCGAAATGGTCTGTGCTTCAATGCCTTGGGTGGCATCCACGATGAGCAAAGCCCCTTCGCAGGCTGCAATCGAACGGGAAACCTCGTAGCTGAAATCCACGTGTCCCGGGGTGTCGATGAGATTCAGGACGTACACCAAGCCATCGGCTGCCTTGTAGCTCATCTGGATGGCGTGGCTCTTGATGGTGATGCCGCGCTCCCGCTCCAAGTCCATGTCATCCAGGGTTTGCTCCTGCAAATCCCGGTCCGAGATGGTGCCGGTGAGTTGAAGCAGCCGATCGGCCAGGGTACTCTTGCCGTGGTCAATGTGGGCGATGATGCAGAAATTGCGGATGCGTTCCATGCTGGGATGGGTGGAAAACAAAAGTACGCCGAAACCCGGCCGGAATGGCGGTAGCGCGATGACCTTCCAGCACGGTTTTTCCTGTCAGGCACTGGTGCAACGAATGGGGGTTTGGTGGCGTCATCCTTGTGCCTAAATTTCGAGGGCTTTTTTGGCCTCATGTTGTTTTGCGCGTACTTTCACCCGCCTTTCCTCAGGGCGATCTGAAACCTCGGACTCTCATGGATAGAAACCACACGTTGTTCCTGTTGGGCTGTATGTTGGTTTTTGCCGGTCTCATGCCTGCAATGGCCCAGCCCGGTTCGGCTTTGAATGGGCTGCAGCCCCGGCCCTCCCGCCAGATTCAGGCCACCACTGCAGAGGCCATCATCAAGAAGTACCATGGTTTGGAGGGTGCCATCTACCACATGTCACGTGATGAGTGGGAGGTCTTCCGTGCATGGGAGGGCTACGATGAGCAGCAGGTTCGGGAGATTGTACATGCACGGAAGTTGGCATTCGCCGGGGACAGGGAACGCCGCGCATCCATGCAGAAGTTGCTTCCTCCGGGGGATTGCGATTGCTGGATTGAGCCGGACAACTCCTACGAGGACATCACGACCTTCGATTGGGACTTCACGGCAGGCGCCGGGGTGAATGTCGACTGTTCCCATGGTCCCATTGACTTGGGCTGGCAGTTCAATTTTTACGGTCAGAATTACAACCAATTCTACATCAATTCAAAGGGGTCCATCTCATTCGGTAACTACGTCATAGACTGGACACCGGAAGAGTTCCCTTCGGCAGCTTACAATCAAATTGCCGGTTTTTGGGCAGATGCAGATTACCGGTTGAGTGGCGACATCTACTACAAGGTCACTCCGGAGGCAGCGTACATCAATTTCGTGGATGTGGGCTACTACAACAACCACACGGACTTGCTCAACAGCTACCAAATCATCATCACGCCCAACAACGGTGTGATTTTGCCGGATGGTTCCAACACCCAGCTATGTTACCTGAACATGCAGTGGGCCCACGGGGACGTGGGTGGGTCAGGCGGTTGCTGTGGAAACAACCCAGCGACTGTGGGGGCGGACAAGGGTACAACCACCGGGGACCATATCCAGTACGGAAGATTCAACCTCCTCACCTCTGATTACAATGGTCCTTATGGAACCACCGAAGCGCAAGTGGATGGGGTGGACTGGCTCGACTACAAGGTGTTCAACATCAGCACGGCATCCTCCAGTGGCAACACGCCACCGCTGGCCACGGTGAGCTTGGGATGTGACACCATCGTCTTGTGTCAGAACGGTGTTTACGAGTTGGACTTGGATTTTTTGGCCCCAGAGACCAACCAAACCATCACGGTGAGCTCCACTGCTGCACCGGGTTGGTCGGTTAACCTGCAGAACGGTCCGGTAGGTCAAATCACAGGAGTTTTTTCCGCGCTGGCGACCAATGTGGGCATTCACAACATCACATTGACTGCCACAGACAATGGGGTTCCATCTGAAACGACGACCATTGAGTTTGTGGTGGAGGTACTCGCGACGGTCATGCCTCCTCTGAGCATCGAAGGGGATCTCGTGATTTGCGCTGGGGGGGAGACCACCTTGAACGCGACGTCGGGCTTTGATTCATATGCGTGGTCGACGGGTTGCACCACGCCGGCCTGCACCCACACTTACGGGGGGGACTTTTTCTTGAATGCCTACCTCGGGGAGTGTGAGCAAACTCTGTTTTATGATGTGGAGCAGACGCCGTATTTCTTGCCGGATGTTTTTTGGGATCCTTCGGCGGTTTGTCCCGATCAGGTGTCCATCGCTACCGTTGATCCGACAGAGCAACCTTTGTACACAGATTACAACTGGATTGGGGATTGGGATGGCGGTGGTGGGGAGGTGGTGAGTTCCACTGGCCCAACCGCCGAACTGACTTCGGGAACCTTCATGTTGGAGGTGACCAATGCCGAGGGTTGTGAAGGACGCCGGGTGTTCATCATCGAAACCGTGGGATCGATCATTCCCGAAGTATCCTTTGATCCGTATTGTGAATCCATCCCGGCCTCGATTCCTTTCTCGGGGGGCTTTTCCAGTCCGCAGGACGGAACCTTCCTCGTGTACATGTTCTCGAATGCCCCGGGGGGGTGGGGAGGCAGTTACTTCCAAATCACCTTCAACGGCAATCCCTCCACCACAGAGATTTTGACGTCCACGGGAGGATTTACCCAGCACAACTTCCCTTTCACGGTGGGGGAAACGGTGGAGGTGGTTTTCGTTCCAGACCCGAACATGAACACCAATCTGCTTTCTGCCGTTTTGTACAATTGCGGCAACAGCAATGCGACCAACCTTTCGAACATGACGGCAGGTGTGGTGTACAGTGGTTCTGCCCTTTGTTTGGCATCCCCGGCGACGGGACTTTGGACGCAAACAGCGGGTCCTACGGGCTCCTTTTCGGTAACCAACCAGTACAACACGGTTTTTACCCCCAATGGATATGGGGTGTATGAGATTTGTTTCAGCGAATCGGTTTGCAATGTGGATTATTGCTATCCCATTGAGATCAATGAGGCACCGACCATCTCGCTCGCTCCAACTTCGGTTTTGGCTTGCGATGGGGCCCCGGTACAAATTGTGGCCAATGTTTATGACCCTGCGGGAGAGGGTACGATCAACTGGCCCAACCCAGGTCAGGACAATGTGTTGCAGAATTCCTACAGTTACAGCACCACAACGACCGCAAACATCAATGTCACGGTGACCAATGGGTGCGGTACAGCCACGGCCCAGGCATCCGTCAACTCGCAGTTTGAACCCCAGCCAGCGCTGCAAGATGCCAACTTATGTGATGGTGGAACGGTGCTCCTGGACCCGATTGCAAACGATCCCGCCGGCTTGACCTATGCTTGGACGCAAAATGGGGTGCCCTTGGCAGCCACCACAGCGACCTACACAGCAACATCTTCGGGCGCGTATTGCGTGGAGGTGTCCAATGCTTGCTACCCAGAGGGCGTTTCCGCGTGTGCAGATGTGAGCATTGTGGTGCCCATCCCCAACCCTTTGGAGGCGTACTCCGTGGATTGCATCGGCAACGGATATGCAGTGATTGTGCCGGAGGCACCAGCGGATTACTCTTTTGTTTGGCCTGACGGTTCCACAGACAACACTTGGATCATTCAGGATGGCAGTGTGTATGACGGTACGGAAATCTGTGTCAGTTACACAGATCCGGATGGTTGTGAAACCAATGAGGCGTGCACCTATGTGTGGATTGGTTTGCCTCCAACCGTCAACCCCTTGCCTGTCTTGGACAGTGCGTTGACACTTTGCCCAGAGGTGGTGAATGTGTTTGATTTGAATCCGCAGTTTGCAGGGGAGTACGAGTGGTCCATCCAGTGTGGAAACGATGTCATTGCGTTCCCGGATGCGCTGGAGCAGTTGAACTTGGTGAGCTCCATGTTGCCGATGGATTGCTGGGGAAGTGAATTGACCTTGACGGCATTGGCCATCAATCCTTGCGCGGTGAATGGTGTCCCGGCTACGTGGGAGGTCATTGTCGACGCTTGCTTCTTGACGATTCCCAACGTGTTCACACCGGGCAATGGGGATGACATGAACGCTTCGTTCCAGATCGAGGGATTGGAAGTGTACAATGACGTTCTGCTCCAGGTGTTCAACCGTTGGGGTCAAGTCATCTACCGAAATGAGAATTACCGGAGTGGGGATTGGTTGGCGGGCGATGTGGAGGATGGCACGTACTGGTATACCTTGTTGCTGCCCAATGGCATTGCCTACTCTGGGAATCTGACGATTTTGCGTTGATTCAGGGGTCAGGCCGGAGGGTCCGGAGCGGTCTTGGAGGGGGTTGAACGGTTAACCGAAGTAGGATGGCGAAGACGAGGACGCAATATGTTTGCACGGCTTGTGGACAGGTCTCTGCGCAATGGGTAGGCCGTTGTCCGGGCTGTAAGGAATGGAGCACCTTGCAAGAGGAGCGTTTGGCCCCGCCCGTGCAGGAGGTGCACCAGCGCCGGGGTGCAGGCTGGACCCAAGGCGATGGCAAGGCCCAGTTGCGGCCTTTGGCGGCAGTGGTTTCAGGTGCTTTGGAACGTTTTTCTTCAGGAGACAAGGAGCTGGACCGGGTGTTGGGCGGAGGTTTGGTGCCGGGATCGGTGGTGTTGCTGGGTGGGGAACCGGGCATCGGGAAGTCCACGTTGATGCTGCAATCCGCCATGGCGATGGCAAATGCGGGGAAGCGCGTGTTTTATGTCGGGGGCGAAGAGAGTCCCGAACAAGTCAAGATGCGGGCGGAACGGCTGGGCACGGTGGGGGAGGGCATTTGGATCCTTCCTGAAACCCAGACCCCCCTCGTTTTGGAGGTGATGTCCACACAACAACCCGATGTGGTCGTGGTGGATTCCATCCAGACCTTGTTCCAGCCCCAGGTGGAATCAGCGCCCGGAAGCGTGACCCAGATTCGGGAGAGTGCTGCCGCTTTGACCGCTTTCGCCAAGTCTCGGCAGGTGCCCATTCTGATGGTCGGTCACATCACCAAGGAGGGCAGTCTGGCAGGTCCCAAGGTGCTGGAGCACATGGTGGACGTGGTGCTGCAGTTCGAGGGGGAACGGCACCATGCGTACCGGATGTTGCGTGCTGTCAAGAACCGTTTCGGGACAACCGGGGAGTTGGGATTGTACGAAATGCACGGCGTGGGATTGGTGGCTGTGGATCAACCTTCGGAGGTGCTGCTGAGCGCAGAGGGAGAGGAGGCTTTGAGTGGCTCGGCGGTCGGAATTGCCCTGGAAGGGGTGAGGCCCATGCTCGTGGAGGTTCAGTCCTTGGTTTCTACTGCCGTGTATGGGACTCCCCAGCGCTCGGGCACGGGGTTTGACTTGCGCCGATTGAACATGCTTTTGGCGGTTCTGGAGAAGCGCTGTGGCTTCAAATTGGCGGCCAAGGATGTCTTCTTGAACCTCGCGGGTGGACTTAAGTTTCAGGACCCGGCGCTGGATTTGGCGGTGGTGGTGGCCATTTTGAGTTCTGCGCTCGATGTGCCGCTTCCAGCGGGTACGGCATTTGCAGGGGAGGTGGGCTTGTCCGGCGAGATTCGGCCGGTCCCGAGGATGCCGCAGCGCGTCTCGGAGGCAAAGCGCATGGGCATGACGCGCCTCTTTCTGTCCGGACATACGAAATGGGAGGGGGCTCCACCGGTGGGGTTGGAGTGCATCGCTGTGCACAAGGTGAGCGACCTGCACGGCCGCGTGTTTTAATCCTCTTCAGGGACCTCGGCGGCTGCGGAACCGATGACCACGGCGATCTCGCCCCGGGGTGCCTGTTCAGTGAAGTGGGCCAACACTTCGGCAGCGGTGCCCCGGCGAACTTCCTGGTGCAGTTTGGAGATTTCGCGGACAACCGCCACGGGGCGTTGGGGACCACAAAGGGAAACCAACTCTCCGAGGAAGCGGACCAGCCGATGGGGCGATTCGTAGCACACAATGGTACGTGGTTCGTGGAGCCAGCTGGTGATGCGTTTGGTTCGGCCTTTCTTGGGCGGCAAAAACCCCTCGAAGATGAACCGGTCACAGGGGAAACCAGAGAGGACCAGTGCGGGGACGAAGGCCGTGGCGCCCGGTAGGCAATCCACTTCGATGCCGGCTTGGATGCAGGCCCGAACGAGGAGGAATCCTGGATCTGAAATGCCGGGTGTGCCTGCATCGGAACAAAGGGCAAGGTGTTTGCCCCGGCCCATTTCCTGGACCCATCCATCCACCGATCGGTGCTCGTTGTGGAGATGAAAGGCCTTCATGGGCTTCTGGATGTCCCATATTTTGAGCAAGTTGCCCGTTGTTCGCGTGTCCTCGGCCAAGACCCCATCGCATTGGCGCAACACCTCGATGGCCCGGGTCGTCATGTCCCCGAGGTTGCCGATGGGCGTGGGCACCACGGTCAATCGTCCCGTCATGCAGGCAAGAACTGGCGCAACCTTTTCACGAGTTGCAGCATGGCAAACGCCGTTCCGGACTCGTCTTCCCAGTCCGTCTGGGGGTTGGCGGCTCTGCGCAGGCGTTGTTCGGCCGCTTCGAGGGTGGGAAGTGCCTCGACTTCCGCACAGAGTTTCAAGAATGCAGCCACGTCGCCTCCTGAAAAGATGCCAGCAAAGCGGACGCGGTCGTTGATTCCCAGGGCTGGGGCCAAGGCCGGGATGCCCGTCTGCTTCAGTTGTTGGGCCAAACTGGTCCCCCCACCGACGCTCTGTGCTGCCGCGGTCGCGGATGGTGCTGCCGCGGTCGCGGACGGTGCCGGCTCGGGCTCGGACGGTGCTGGCTCTGGTGGGGAAACCAGGGGCTGGAAGGTCCAGCGTCGAGCCGGTTCCGCCGCCGGTTCGACCAGGGATTCCATCGGTTCCTCCGGGGCGGCTGCCGGGACGGCTGCCGGAAATTCGGGCACGGCGTCCTCAGTCGGAGCAACCGGGGCCTCCAAGGTGGCTTGGTTCCGGGCCCCCGCCACGGCCAAATGCTTCAAAATCACAGCCCGCTCATACACCTGCCTCGCCGTGTTCACAAAGGCCTCCAAGGCTTCCAGCGAAACCTCTTCCTCCTTCCACCGGGCGTGTTCATCGTGCAATTGCTGTACCCACCCTGCCAAGTCCCGGCCTTTCCGTTGCTGTGTGTCCATGGTTTTTCCGCGAGGTGTAAAGATACGTGCCCCCTGAAGGCTTCAACGGCAAACGCCGGTCCCAGATTGCTCTGGAGCCGGCGTCGCACATTGGGTCAAGTCAGTCCTTTCAGACCCTACAAAGATAACATGTCTTCGTTTGTTTGTCGGTGGTTTATATACGTCCATTTGTATAATACTCAATTCTGAAGATTTACGGGGCGTTTTTTCGGAACAAGGATTGGATTTGGGCCTTTTCCGCATCCCATGCCGCTTGTCGGAACCGCTTCTGGGCTTCGCGGTCCCAGAGGTATTCGGGTTCATCGAGCGTGCCCGTCATCCGAACGAAAAGCACATTCCCGAGCCCGTCGTCTGCTACCTCGCCGATTTTGTCTTGGCGGGCGTTGCGCAGGTCCCGAAGCGTGAAGCCCAGCGTGTAATCGATGCGCCCGGCCAAGTTGTGCTCGCCCGAAAGCACGATGTTCATGGCCGAAGAGTTCAAGGGCGTAGGGGGGAAGGAGAGCGTTGACCCTTGGAATTGGACCTGGGACTCGACGCGTTCCAACCGGATGTTCTTGAGCCGCGAGGCCAAATCATCCGGATCCACCCAAGGAGCCATGAGGCGGTTTTTCCGGAGTTCGGCCACGATGTCCTCAAACGCTTCCACCCCGCGGAGTACTCCCTGGTCGATGGTGATTTGCGCATGGCCTGCGAGTGCATCGTTTTGCCAGCCGGTCGAAGGGCTGTAGCCGAGCTGGATTTGGCCTGAAGCAGTCAGTTTTCCCTCCAGATGCTCGTGTCGCAGGGTGGTTTGGTCGAAGTTGTCAAACCCGCGGAACAAGGTGGGTAGGTCGACCCCATCCAGGCGGTAGTGGCCTTGGAGGGTGATGCCGTCCGATGCGGCGCTGCCAGCCCAGTCGCTGGAAACCCGACCCGAGGCAAAGTCGAAGTCGAGACGGCTGACGGTCCATTGCGCCCCCTGGACTTGGGCGAACAGCCGACAACGGGTGGCCGATTGTTCTCCCCAGAGGACGGTGGCGGCGTCGAGCCGGAGCTCGATGTCGTGCCCGCTGGCGAAGGCGGGAAACCCGAGGCCGGCGGCCGTGGAGTCCGGCCCGGGATCGGTCGACGCAGGGACAGAGTCCCCGGCCACCGGGGCCCAGGGCCGCAGGTCCAACGTACCGAAATCCGCTACCAACTGGGCCTGGAGGCCCGACTCTGGCGTCCAGCCCCACGCCTCGCGCCATACCCCCGACAAAGTTCCCGCCGACGAACCCCAGTGCAGGGCGCCGTTGTCGATGTTGAGGTCCCCTGCGGCCGTGGAGCCGGCCGCGTCCAGGGTCCAGTCTGCGCCCATCCAGTCCCCCCGGAGCTCCTGGAGCTTCCAGCTTCCCTTCGGCGGCAACCAAGTGCCCTGCTTGAACTGCAAGCTCCCGTCAAACTCGATCCGCCCCTCGGAAGGCAGCGCCTGGCCCCAGGTTTCCGGGAAATCCAGCCACTGCGAAAGCGGAGTGCGGTCGGCGCGGATTTGGCCTTGAAACTGGAACTGGGGGTTTTCCCAACCGCGGCCCGACGCGTTGCCCTCGACCCACAGCCCCGGGACCTCCCACAAAACCTGGCGCGCCTTCCACTGCAGGGACTTTTCGGAGCTGTAAGTCCAGGTGGCGCTGAATCCCGCCGTGCCTTCCAGTTCCCGGATGCGGAAGCCGTCCCAGCCCTTCTCCGGGGACCACTGGAAATCCGCATTGCGCATCCGCACCTCCCCCTCTGCCAAGCCATTTGCCCCCGCTGCTCGGCCCTCCAGTCGGCCCGCCCATTCCCACTCGGCCACCGCCTCTGGCAACCCCGCGACCCAACCGATGGCCTCGCTCGACACCCCCTCGAAATCCACCGACCACACGGGATCCGAGTCCTCGGCCCAAACCGCGTTCCCTTGCACTGCGATGCCCGCCCATTGTGCGTCGTTGAGCACCCACTCCGTTCGGCCCAAAACGCCGTCGTACCGAACTTCGCCCTCAAGTGCGCACATCGGCGCTTCGGGCTTGAGGAAGTCCGTTTGGGGCAGGATTTGGCCTTTCAAATCCGCCTGAAAATTCTGGTTTTCCCAAGCTCCACGGCAGAGCAGCGCCTCCACCCAAATCGACTCCGCATCCACCGACACCTCCATCCGTTCCAGCGCCAGTCGTTCGATCGCCCACCGGTCCACCCCAGCCGCCGTCGAATCCGTTTCCCAGACGTCCCAGTTCCATACGCCCCCCTGCCGCTCGGCCAGCGCCAGCCGCCCGTCCTCCAAGCTCAGCCCCTGCAACACATACTCGCCTTGCAACAACTGCAGCAAGTCGAAGGCCAAACCCACCCGCTCAGCGCGCAACAACGTGTCGCCCAGTCCCGCCTCGGTCAGCGCCTCCCCACTCCCGGCGAGCCAAACACCCTCCAACCCGACCGTGATCCGCGGAAAGTCGTGCCACCAAGACACGTCCATGTCTCCGATGTGCGCGTCGGCCCGCAAGGACTTCTCCACCTCCGCCAGCACTGCGGCTTCGATTTCGTCTTCGTGGGTGGCAACCCAGCCGATGGCGCCCCCGAGAAGCAAGATTCCGCTGACCGCCAAGCCGACGAAGACCCGGAGCCAAGGGCGGCGTTTTGCCGGCCGGTCCACGGGCACCTCCTGCCTGCCGTCCGTTGGCGGGTTGGGAATCGGTTGCATCGGAAATCGCTGGAACAGGAGGGGTTACGAAATCGGAACGAAATTCGACAAAAAATCGTTTGTCCGCCGCACAATTCGGCGGTTCTGGGTCCCATCTTTGGAACAATGGAAAAGCGTACGTTTTTGAAACTGGCCGGCTTGGGCGGCGCGGGACTTTTGGTCTCGCCTTGGATGGCTTGTGGAACCCGGAAGGACGAAGAGGCAACCACTGAAGCCCCCCAGCCCGGGGAGTACAAGATGTTCGTTCAGGAACCGCTCGGTTACAGCTGGGATGCCCTGGAACCAGATCTGGATGCTGCGACCATGGAGTTGCACTACAGCCGGCACCATGCCACCTATGTGGAGCAGTTGAACATTGCGTTGCGTGAGGCTCCTGCGAAGTACGGCATGGATTTGCCGACCCTGCTCCGCAGCCTCACCCCGGAGGAGACCGCCTTGCGCAACCACGGGGGTGGCCATTTCAACCACACCATGTTCTGGCGTGTCCTCACTCCCGGCGGTGCTTCAGCGCCACAAGGGGCGTTGCTCCAGGAGTTGGAGACGACCTTCGGTTCTTTCGCTTCCTTCCAACAGCTTTTCTCAGATGCCGGCAGCAAGCGGTTCGGGAGTGGTTGGGCTTGGTTGATTCGGAACCCAGCCGGCAAGTTGGAGGTCACCAGCACTCCGAATCAGGACAATCCCGTGATGGAGGGCATTGTGGAACAACCGGGAACACCGATTTTGTGCATGGATGTATGGGAGCACGCGTACTACTTGCACTACCAGAACCGCAGGACCGATTACATCCAGGCTTTTTTCCGCAGAATCAATTGGGACCAAGTCAACGACTTCTACCAAGCGTCGCGGACCCAGCCGTCAGCTTGAGCGCCGAGGGCATCACTCCTCCCGACGCACCCATTCTCCCATGGGAGTCAAACCGCCCTTTCGGACGAGTTGACGGAAGGCGGCGTTGTTTTCCGGCTTGAGAATCCATTGTTTGCTCGCCTCACCGATGCCGGTGGTGGAAATGCCATCCTTGAGTACTTCCTGCCAAACCTTGACGGCGTCTTCGTTGTCACTGTTGAATCCGTACAGGGAAAGGACGTTTCCACGGCGTTTTGCGAGCATTACCTCCCAGGTTCCGTTGTCCTGCTTGCGGTTGATGACCAGGAAATCCCGGTAGCGCCGTAGTTTCATTTCCTCCCCCAAGATGTACAACTCACTGCTGTCCAATGGCATGAAGTAGTGGTCGCTCACTTTATAAGCGTTGTTGTCCTTGTCTACCCAGACCCCTTGCCAGGCATCCGGAAAGGCCACCATGTCCTTGCGTTCCATGGGCATGGGTTCGGTGAACGTCGCTTGGGTACAACCCGTTGCCAGCAGGATTCCCCATGCCACCAGGGCGAACCAGCCGTAGGAGCGAACCGCAGAGAATGTTTTCATGTGATGGGCTTGAATTAGCTCAGAAAGAAGATGGCAAGCGCCCCAGCCACCGCGCAGTAGAACGCAAAGAATCCCAAGTTCAGTGCCCGGACCAGTTGGATCATCCACCGGCACGCCAAGGCGCCGCTTGCAAAGGCAGCAACAAAGCCCACGGAGTATGCGATCCAGGGAGCTTCGGGTCCAGCAGCCGTGCTGCCTGCCTCGAGCAAATCCTTTGTTTCCAACAACATGGCTCCCAGAATGGGGGGCAATGCCATCAGGAAACTGAATCGCGCAGCTTCGGCCCGAGGAATGCCCACGAGCAGACCCATGCCGATGGTGGCCCCCGATCGGCTGATCCCGGGGAGGATGGCGATGGCCTGGGCGATGCCCATCGCTGCCGCACCGCCCCAACCCAGCGGGCGTCCATTTCGGGCAAAGCGCTGGGCGATCCACAACCACGCTCCCGTCACCAGCAACATCCAACCCACCCGGCCCGGTTGACCCACGAAATGGGTTTCAAAGACCTCACGGAAACCCAGGCCCACCAACGCAGCCGGCACGGCGGACAAGGCCATCCAAAGCACGTAGGCTCGGGCGGGAATGGCCGGTTCTTGGGGTCCGATGGCAGATCGCACATCCCCGTCCCGGAACACGCCCCCGACCAAGTCGGCGATGTCCCGGCGAAAAATCCAGACCGTGCTCAAGGCGGTGGCACCATGCACCAAGATGTTGAAGCGCAAATCCTCTTCGCCCACCTCCCCCAAAATCGCTTGACCCAGGGCCAAATGCCCCGAACTGCTCACCGGTAGAAATTCGGTGAGCCCTTGGAGCAATCCCAGCACCAGCGCCTCCCCAATGCCCATCAACGCTTCAGAATCGCATGGAAAATCGTTGCATATCCCAGCAGGACCACAACCGGAGCGACCACCAGCCGTTGCTTGTTAAAAATCTCGGGATTGAAAACGTCGGGGTCCTCGGACTTTCCACCCGACATCAAGAGGTAGCCCACGACGAGCAGCAAGATGCCGATGCCCAGGCGCAGAAACTGGCTTCTGCCCATCGCAAAATCCCCCGAACGGGACTTTCCTTCCTTTTCCAAAGTTGCCATAGGCCAAATTTAACGCATCCCCTCAATACAACCGGTCCATCTCCATGCGGAGATACCGGTTCACGGCAAAAACCGTCGACAACCACCCCAGCAACGCCCCCAATCCGATCAGTCCCCCAGCCAGGGCCAGCATGTGCAAGGCGCTCCAACCCGCCAGCAATTCCCCGGCGATGCTCCGGATGAACGCCATCAAACCCGTTACCAGGGCGAAGCTGAACAACCCAGAAACCACCCCCAGCATCGCGCCCTGCACCAAAAAAGGCCGGCGGATGAGCCGGGGGTGCGCTCCCACCAGTTGCATGGTTTTGATGATGAACCGCCTGGCAAAAACCGTCAACCGGATGGTGTTGTGCAAAAGGGCCACCGCCACGATGAGGAACAGCAAGGCCAGCACGGCCAGCGGTCCGACCAACTGTTGGATGGTGTCCTCGATGCCCGACAACAGGTCCGCCTGCCAAACCACCTCCGTAACCCCGGGAATTTCCCGAAGCCGGGTCACCGCAGTCTCCAGCGCTTCCGTCGATCCAAACTCCGGACGCATGGTCAGGTCCATGACATCGGGCAGCGGCACGTAACCCAGAAAATCCACGAACGATTCGCCCAGTTCTTGCTCTAGTTCCCGGCTCGCCTCGGCTGGATCCAGGTACCGTGCCTCTGCGACCGCGGGGTCCGTTCGCAGGGCCTCCTGGGCCAGATGCAACACCTCTGGCTCCAGTTCGCGCTGGAAATAAACCTGCACCCGCGCTTCCTGCCGCAACTGCGTTTCCCATCCGCGCCCCAGAACGTAAAGTGCTGCAATACAGCCGATCATGGTCAGCGTCAGCGTCATGCCCACCAAGGTGGTGATGGACGTCGTGATGCCGGAAGTCGTTTGGGGGGATGCCATGAAGGAACGCTTGTCAGGCCAAACTTACAACCCCCTCGACGTACCCGCAGCCCGCAGCCCCAATTTCTTGGTCTTCCCGTTGAACATCGGTCCGCCACCCTTGTTTAGAATGATTCTGAACAACCTACCTTTGCTACCACAAAAAGGGGATGCGATGATCACCGTGAGCGACAGTGCAAAAGACCAAGTACAGCGCCTTTTGGGCGAATCCGGAGCCGGGGAAGACCACTTCGTGCGGGTCGGGGTGAAGGGAGGAGGCTGCTCGGGATTGATGTACCAACTGGATTTCGACCACCAACTCCAGGAGGGCGACCAGGTCTTTGAAGACAAGGGCGTCAAGATTGTGGTGGACCGCAAGAGTTTCCTCTACCTCGTGGGCACCGAACTCCGGTACAGTGGGGGGTTGAACGGCAAAGGATTTGAGTTTCACAACCCCAATGCGAACCGCACCTGCGGCTGTGGGGAGAGTTTTTCGCTCTAAAGCAGGGAAGCAGGGCATCGGAAACCATGGCATACGACAAGAAAAATGAGGTGTTGGAACAGTGGACCCAGCAGACCTATGCCTACGGGTTCTCTACCGACATCGAATCGGACAAGGCCCCGGCTGGGTTGAGCGAGGAAATCGTCCGGTTCATCTCTGCGAAAAAGGAGGAACCGGAATGGCTGCTCGATTGGCGGTTGCAGGCCCTGCGGGCTTGGCAGGGAATGGAAGAGCCTGTTTGGCCGCATTTGGACTACCCCTACCCTGACTTTCAGGCGATTAGCTACTATGCCGCACCGAAGGCCCGGCCGCGGCTCGACTCCCTCGATGAGGTGGACCCGGAACTGCGCAGGACCATGGACCGCCTGGGGATTTCGCTGGACGAGCAGAAGCGGTTGAGCGGGGTGGCCGTGGACTTTGTGATGGACAGTGTGAGTGTGGGGACGTCCTTCAAGGCGAAGTTGGCGGAGCTCGGCATCATCTTCTGCTCGATGAGCGAAGCCGTGAAGGAGCACCCGGATTTGGTGCGGAAATACCTCGGATCGGTGGTACCCGTGCGCGACAATTTCTACGCAGCACTCAATTCCGCCGTTTTCACGGATGGTTCTTTCTGTTACATCCCACCGGGCGTTCGTTGCCCGATGGAACTCAGCACCTACTTCCGCATCAATGAGGCCGGCACCGGGCAGTTCGAACGGACTCTGGTGGTGGCCGATCGCGGCAGCTACGTGAGCTACCTCGAGGGTTGTACGGCGCCCCAGCGGGATGAAAACCAACTGCATGCCGCCGTGGTGGAACTGATTGCCTTGGACGACGCCGAAATCAAGTACAGCACGGTGCAGAATTGGTATCCTGGGGATGCCGAAGGCAAGGGCGGCGTATTCAACTTCGTGACGAAGCGCGGCATTTGCCACGACCGGGCGAAGATCAGCTGGACCCAGGTCGAGACCGGGAGCGCGGTGACTTGGAAGTACCCCAGTTGCATCCTCAAGGGCGACGACAGCGTGGGCGAATTCTACAGCGTGGCCGTCACCAACCACATGCAGCAAGCGGACACCGGAACCAAGATGGTCCACCTCGGTCGGAACACTTCCTCGACCATCGTGTCCAAGGGCATCTCTGCGGGGAAGAGCCACAACAGCTACCGGGGTTTGGTCCAGATGATGCCATCGGCGGAGAACGCGCGCAACTTTTCGCAGTGTGATTCCTTGCTGATGACCAGCACCAGCGGGGCCCACACCTTCCCGTACATCGACGTGCGCAACCCCACCGCCCGGGTGGAGCACGAGGCCACCACTTCCAAGATTGCCGAAGACCAAATCTTCTACTGCCTGCAACGCGGCATCGACCAGGAGCAGGCCATTAGCTTGATTGTCAACGGGTATGCGAAAGAGGTGTTGAACCAGTTGCCCATGGAGTTTGCGGTGGAGGCCACCAAATTGTTGTCCGTTTCATTGGAAGGTAGCGTCGGATAATCGCCATGCTCAAAATCAACAACCTGCATGCCCGCATCGGCGAGCACGAAATTTTGAAGGGTCTCAACTTGCACGTGCCCCCCGGCGAGGTGCATGCCATCATGGGACCCAACGGATCGGGAAAGTCCACCTTGGCTTCGGTGTTGGCCGGCAGGGAGGACTACGAAGTCACCGAGGGTTCGGTCGAATTTGACGGGATGGATCTCCTGGAGCTGGATGTGACCGACCGCGCCCGGGCGGGACTCTTTTTGGCCTTCCAATACCCGGTGGAAATCCCCGGGGTTTCCAACATGAATTTCCTGCGTGCAGCGCTCAACGGCAAGCGGGCGTACCAAGGGCTGGAGCCCATCGGCAGCCGGGCGTTTTTGGAGCTGGTGCAGGAACGTTCGGCCTGGGTTCAGCTCGATGGCCGGCTCAAAAACCGTTCGGTGAACGAAGGGTTCTCAGGGGGCGAGAAGAAGCGCAACGAGATTTTTCAGATGGCGATGTTGGAGCCGAAGTTGGCCATTTTGGATGAGACCGATTCGGGGCTCGACATCGATGCGCTGCGGATTGTGGCGGAGGGGGTGAATGCGATGCGATCGCCGGAGCGGAGTTTCTTGGTCATCACGCACTACCAGCGGTTGCTGGATTACATCGTTCCGGACCGGGTGCATGTGCTGTACCAGGGTGCCATTGTGGATTCGGGTCCCAAGGAGCTGGCCCTGGAGTTGGAGGAGCGGGGTTACGATTGGATCAAAGAACGGGTCGGATGAGTGCGGAAGCGATGACTTGGGAGGTGTCGGGACCGGCGGATTTCCGCGAGGAGGTGCGTGACCGGTTGCGTCGGGTGCCCGCGGCGCCGGCGTTGCAGGCCCAGGCCCAGGATTGGCTGGCGGCCATGGAGGGGGCTTTCCGGGAGGCCGGCGTGGAACCGGGGGCCGGCGTGGGCGCCGCCGCGGGTCATGCGGCCGTCCGGGATCGGGCCCTGGCCGCTTTGGCGCAGTGGCCGGTTCCCCACCGGCGGCTCGAGCGTTGGAAGTACACGCCGATTGGGGCGCTGCTGGAACAGCGTTTTACGCTGGTGCCGCAGCCACTGCCAGAGGACCGAGCGGTTGCTTGCCCGGCGTGGTCCGGTTACCGCGTGGTCATCGTCAATGGCCGGTGGGTGCCCGCGTGGAGCCGATTGCCCGAGGGGGTGGTGGTGGAGATGGGCGCTTCGGACGGATGGGACCAGCAGGACTGGATGGGGGCGGTGTTGACCCGGTATGCACAGGAGGGAATGGTGTTGCGGGTGGAGGCGGGCGTGGCGCTGGACGCGCCCATCCTCGTGGAGTCGGTGGTGCACGGGGCCCAAGTGGCCTGCTTCCCGAGCCACCGGTTGGAGCTGGGGGCCGGTGCCCAGGCCACCGTGGTGGAGTGGTCGCACAGCACCCCGGAAACGACTGGGTTCTGTGGCACCGGATGGACCCTTTCGCTCGGCGAGGGCGCCGTCGCATCCCTGCAACAAGTGGTGAACGACGCCGGTACGGTGCACCGGCAGGTATACCTCACAGCGAACCAGGCGGCGGAGAGCCGGATGCAACATGTGCATTTCGTGGTGCAGGCGAGCCAGGTGCGGGCGGATTTGGCCTTCCGCTTGCTGGGGGAAGGCGCTCATACCGAATTGAAAGGGGCTTACCTGCCTTGTGGTTCGGAAAAAGTCGCCCACTACACCACGGTGGACCACCGGGTGCCCCATTGCACGAGCGACGAGGACTACCGCGGGGTGCTGTACGACCAAGCGACGGGTGTTTTCAACGGGAAAATTTTCGTGCGCACCGACGCGCAGAAAACCGAGGCTTACCAGCGCAATGCGAACTTGCTCGTGGGCCGGGAAGCGGTCATGTATTCCAAGCCAGAGCTGGAAATTTACGCGGATGACGTCAAGTGTAGCCACGGCTGTACCGTAGGCCAAATCGACGAAAAAGCCCTCTTCTACGCCCGGTCGCGGGGCATCTCGGAGGACGCAGCCAGGGCCCTGCTGGTCGAGGCTTTTGTGGCGGAAGCGTTGGAGGTGTTGCCCGGGGAGGGGGTGCGTGATGCGGTACGGGCGGCGCTGGCGGCCCGGCATGGCGGATTCGGGTTGGAGGACGAATGGAACGACTGGACCGCCTGATGGTCCTCCGGGGCATGTCCTCCACCCGGGCACGGGCTGCACGGGACATCGAGGCATGCGGAGTTCGTGTGAATGGGACGGTGCAGCGGAAGCCCGGGAAATGGGTTCCGTCCGACGCGGAACTGGCATGGGAATCCGCGCCCATGCCTTGGGTGAGTCGGGGTGCGCTGAAGTTGCTAGGAGCTTGGGAGGTTTGGCCTGAACTGGTGCCGGTGGGTGCGTGGATGTTGGATGTGGGGGCTTCGACGGGTGGGTTCACGGAGGTGGCGCTGGCGCACGGGGCGCTGGGGGTGGTGGCGGTGGATGCCGGGTCGGATCAATTGGCACCGGCGTTGCGAAGCGATGGTCGTGTGCGGTGGTTCGACAAGACGCAAATTCAGTCGCTTCGGCGGGAGGACATCACCGCATTGGGTGTGCCATTGCCTGCGTATTTTGCTGTGGATGTGTCGTTTGTGAGTGCCACGCGGGTGCTGGGTTCGGTGGAAGCGCTGATGGCCCCGGATTCACCTGCCCACGGGGTGGTGCTGGTGAAACCGCAGTTTGAGGTGGGGCCGCAAGGCCTCGGCCGCAACGGGGTGGTGCGGGATGCGCGGCTTCGGCAACAGGCCTTGGACCAGGTGGTGGCCGCCGCCCGCGAGGTGGGTTTTGTGGCGGTGGATTGGGTTCCCTCGCCCGTCACGGGGGGAGATGGCAACGCAGAATGGCTCTTGAGACTGCATCGACCCCTTTGAAAACATGACGCATCGCCCTTTCGACCTCGAGGCCATCCGTGCCCAGTTCCCCATCTTGGGCCGCCAAGTTCATGGCAAGCCCTTGGTCTATCTCGACAGTGCAGCGTCTTCTCAAAAACCCGAATCGGTCATTTCTGCCCAAGCGGACTACCTGCGTTCCCGCCACGCAAACGTGCACCGGGGGGTGCACACCCTGTCCCAAGAGGCCACGGATGCCTTTGAGGCGGCTCGTGAACGCATTCGGCAGCACCTGCATGCTGCGCATGTTGAGGAGGTCATCTTCACCTCGGGGGCCACGGCTTCCATCAACCTCGTGGCCGCTGCCTGGGGCCGAAACCAGCTCCGGGCCGGGGATGTGGTGCTCTTGACCCGAATGGACCACCACGCGAACATCGTCCCATGGCAGATGGTCGCAGAACGGACCGGGGCACGGGTGGTGCCCATTGCGGTGTTGGAAGACGGAACGGTGGATGAGGAGGACTTGCAGCGGGGCCTCTCCTTGCAGCCCAAATTGGTGGCTTTCCCACACGTTTCCAACGTGTTGGGTACGGTCAACCCCGTGGCCCGCTGGGTTCGGGCCGCCCATGACGTGGGGGCGTTGGTGCTGGTCGATGGCTGCCAAGCGGTCCCCCACCTCCCAGTGGATGTGCAGGCATTGGGGGCCGATTTTTATGCATTTTCTGCCCACAAGGCATACGGTCCAACGGGCTTCGGGGTGCTTTACGGGAAGCGGGCGATCTTGGAGGCGATGCCGCCCTTCCTCGGTGGGGGAGAGATGATTGCGCACGTGGATTTTGAACAGGGAACGACCTATGCGAATCTGCCGTTCAAATTCGAGGCCGGAACCCCGCACATCAGCGGTGCCATCGCTTGTGCGGCGGCCCTGGACTGGATGTGCAGCTGGGGAATGGAAGCCCTGGCGGCCCACGAACAGCGGTTGGTGGAGCGTGCGTTGGCCGGACTCAGGTCGGTATCGGGTATCCGGTTGGTGGGCACTCCACCCGAGCGGGTCGGCGTGGTGAGCTTTCTGCTCGAAGGGGTGCATCCCTATGATGTGGGGGTGCTGCTTGATGCCCAGGGCGTAGCGGTACGTACGGGCATGCACTGCGCCGAGCCCCTCATGAAGCATTTGGGCTTGCCCGGGACCGTGCGGGCTTCGTTTGCCGCCTACAACACCCCAGAGGAGGTGGACGTCTTCGTGGCAGCCGTCCACCGTGCCGCGCGCATCCTCCGTTGAACCGGCGTAACTTGCACCCATGGACGCAATGGAAGATCGACAAGCCGCCATCGAACGGGAATTTGCGGCCTTCGACGACTGGACTGACAAGTATGAACTCCTCATCGAGCTGGGCAAAGAACTTCCCGGCATTCCTGCGGAACGGCGGCAGGATGACTGGCTCATCCGGGGCTGTCAATCGAAAGTTTGGCTTCATGCCTCACGGAACCCCGATGGAACGGTCCACCTAGAAGCAGATAGCGACGCCATCGTGACCCGGGGGCTGGCAGGACTGATGGTTCGGATTTTCGATGGATTGCCGCCTTCTGTGGTGGCCCAAGGCCCCTTGTGGGTTCTGGAGCGCATCGGGTTGGCCGCCCACCTCAGCCCCACCCGGGCAAACGGTTTGCGGTCCATGGTAGACCAAATCCGTTTGTACGGCCGGGTCCTCGCCATGCAGGATGGCGCCATGCCGCCCGCACAGGCCTGAGGCAAGCACCCATTGGGGCAAGAAAAAACCCCCCGGAAGCGCGTAAGACACGCGACCAAGGGGTCTAACCCTAACCACGACGACCAAAGATGGATCCGAGGTCTTGCAGGTAAAGGACAGCCCGGTCTTCGGTCAGGGAACCAGGACAGGGGCTGGATTCCACCGTCCTGTGTAAAGACCTGAAAGCAAGGAAAAGGGTTGCATCCCAGCTCAGGGGGCCTCCTCATACCAGGCCTGCATCGCCCGCAACGCCTCTTCAAATGCGGGGCGCGATTTCTTGGCGATGGGTTCGGAAGCTGGGGTTTCCTCGGCGAGATGGTCCACTTGCTTTCCGTTTTTCCAAAAGCGGAAACAAACGTGTGGGCCGGTAGAGAGCCCCGTGGAACCCACGTAGCCGATGACCTGTCCTTGGTGTACCCGGGCGCCCACCGAAACCGCACGCTTGGACATGTGCAGGTACTGGGTTTCGTAGGTGCTGTTGTGTCTGATTTTTACGTAGTTGCCATTGCCCGAATGGTATTCACTTTTGGTGACCACCCCATCGCCCACGGCGATGATGGGGGTTCCGTGGGGAGCGGCATAGTCCGTACCTAGGTGGGCCTTGACCCGGTTCAGAACGGGATGAAACCGCTTCATGCTGAACCGGCTGGAGATGCGGCTGAACTCCACGGGGGACTTCAAAAAGGCACGCCGGAGCGATTCACCATCCGCATTGTAGTAGGCCGGTCCAGAACCCGCATCAAACCGATAAGCCGTCAGCAGCTTGCTGCGGTGCGTGAAGTGGCTGGCCAGGATCTTCGGTGAACTGACCGGCTCTCCGTTCACCGTTTCCACCTCGTAGAATACATCGAAGGCGTCCCCTGCTTGCAGCCGGGTAAAGTCGATGGTCCAGGCATAGACATTCGCCATGGAGAGGGCCAGGGCCGACGGTGCACCGATGCGGTCCAAGTCCACGTACAGCGAACTTTCGATGGTGCCCGTCGCCCGCACGCGCACCGTGTCCACGGGAAACGTGTGTTTTTCTACCCAGATGCTGTCCCCGAAGTGGAACTGGACATACTCGCGCAAACTTCCCTGATAGACAAAGCTCACCGGGGTGAAAGCACTGTCGGGCTTGTGCATGGACCACCAGGGCTTGCCCACGCGAAGGTCCCGCACATCCCAGATGCCCTGCGTGGCGTCCACGGCCTTGGCGATGGCTTGGTTGTTGAGTCCGACACTGGAGAGCAGGGCGGAGAGGGTTTGGCCTTCACGCACTTCACCCGAATCCGGAAGGAAGTAATTCCAATCCAGACCGTAGCGAATCTGGGGTCCGCAATCTGCTTCCTCCACCACTTCCTCCCCCTCCGTGGGATCGCCGCAACCGGACAGCCCGAAGACCACCGCAAACAGCAGCCCCACGAACCTCCTCAAGGGCGAGCGTTCAAGTGGTTTCAGTCTTTTTTGAAAACGTTCTTTTCGACCCATCCTTTTCCCCAGTCCTGCTGTTCCGATTCGCTCCAAAGTTCGGGGAAGAAGATGCGTTTCTGAAAACGGGGCGGCAGGTACTTCTGCCAATTCGTGCCCCCGGTCGCGGCAATGTCCTCCGGGTCCTTCTGCAAGTACCGGACGGCCGACTTGTAATGCGAAAGCGGCCAGTGGATGTTTACGTTGACGTCCAACCATCTCAGCTGTTCCCGGAGTGAATCGTTCCCGGAGGTCTCGGGACGGGCAAGGTACACACTGCGGACGTTCGTTTCGTAGCATTGGTGGGCCAAGTCGAGCAGCACCCGGTCATACTTCGCCTCGAACTGTTTGAGCGTGAAGGTCTTCTCGCCGCTCGAAAGTTCCACCGCACCCGCCTTCCAGTACAGGTCGGGATAGAGTTCTGGAATGTCTTCGCGCCGGTAGGCGGTGTCACGGCGCCGGTGCCCGGCGTGCAGCAACCGGTCGAACGTCGTGCACCGGATTTCGATCATGCGGTATTGCGCACTCTGAAACCCCGAGGCAGGGAGCAAGGCCATCCGGAATTGCAGGAACTGCGCTGGATCCATGCCGTCCACCATGATGTCGAAGCTGTGCGTGAGTGCCTCGAAGTACCGGTTGATGCGGGCGATGCGTTTCGTCAGCTGCGCGGCGTCAGGGGCCGGCGATTCGGCGATTTGGCCCAGTTCATGGAGCGACAATTTGAAGTACAACTCGGTGATCTGGTGGTACATGATGAAGATGGATTCATCGGGGATGGGCGTGCGCGGCGTTTGGAGGCTGAGCAACGTGTCCAGGTGGATGTAGTCCCAGTACGAGAGGTAATCGGCGTGCAACAGGCCGTCGAGGTAGGCCGCGAGGTCTTGGCCGGTTGCGGCGTATTTGGCCTGCAATGCGGCCAATTTCTCCAGAATGGCGGGCGCGAAGGCGTGGGTGGAAGATGGGTCTGGCATTTGACAGGCCAATTTCGACATTCCCCGGCGGTTCAGAGGCCACGTGCGGCAGGATTTCGGAGCCCGCTGCAAGAAATCAGCTCCACTTCCACCGCGCCGACCCAAATCTCGGTCCGCACGAGCACGGGGATGTGGTTCGCATCGTCGCTCACGAAGACGGTCAGGTCGTCGGAATCTTTCCAGACCCGGCCTTTTTGGATGACGGGATGGAAGACCAGGCAGTTCCACTGGCCCGCCGGGGTCTTCACCCGCTGCCTCCCCCCAAACCGAACGGTCAGCGGGTAGTACTCCCCGTCGATGATGGAAGGGATGACCATGGTGTCGCCCTTGCGCAGGTGGTCCATGGGCTGGTGCCGGTGGGCGTAGAAGGCGCTCACCATGTCGTGTACGGGGTGGGGCAAGGGAAAGGCGGTGCCGGGTGCGCGCTTGCGGTGCTCCTCGGTCTCCACCGCCCGCCGCGACCAATCGAACCGGTAGTCCTGCAGGAGGCGGTAGTCTCCCTCCTGGATGTCCCGAACGAAGCGGACGGGCAGCTGGGTCTCCACATCGATGGAACTGCGGTAGGTGTCCCGCACCTTGAAGACCCAGTCAAAGGCGGCGTTCGTGGCGCCGGTGGCCACGACCTGCCAGGTGGGCCGTCCGCTGACGTGTCCGAGGTCTTTGACTTGGATCGTGGCCCCGGCAGCTTCGATGAACCCATAGCGAATCCGGTACTGGAGTTTTTCGCCGGGGTGGTAGGCGCGGACCGGCGTTGTGGCACGGGGCCAGCCCTTGTGGGCGAGTGTGTCTGGCCTCACGAGGGGCGGCATCTGGGGTGTCCAGGGAATTACGGTCTGGGAAGCAACCCACCCGATGCATCCGGCAAGCGCGGCCAAGACCGCCCAGCGCCTGGGTCTGAGAGAGAAGGTGTTCATGCCCCAACGCTTCCAAAAAGCGGGCCGGAATCCCCCGACCCTGCACGGCGGGTCCTCAAACCGTGGCGATGCACTTGAGTTCGATGGCGATGGGGGTCGGGAGCCGGTTGATCTCCACTGTGGTTCTACACGGCTGATTGTGAGGAAAATACTCCGCGTAAATGCGGTTGAAAACCACGAAATCTCGCTCCATATCGACCAGGAACACCGTCACGTCTACCAATTTTTCCCAATCGGAGCCGCTGGCTTCGAGAATGGCGCGCACGTTCGCGAACACGCTGTGCACCTGCGCCTCGAAGTCGAATCGCACGAAGTGGCCGCTGGCGTTGCGCTCGAGGCCGGGGATGCCGCTGTCTTGCGGACCGCTCCCGGCGATGCGGGGGCCGACCCCGCTGAGGAACAACAGGTCTCCTACGCGGCGGGCGTGGGGGTAAGCCCCGACGGGAAGGGGGGCACCGGAGGTGGAAAAGGCGTCGGACATGTGCCAAAGGTACACACCGGCGGCAGGGTGGCACCCTCCGCGGTATCTTCGGGCCATGCGCTACACCCAACTTCCCGCGGACCTGTACCGCCGCAACCGCGCGGCCTTCATGGCCCAGATGCAGCCGGGCGCCCTCGCCCTCTTCTTCTCCAACGACATTTATCCCACCAGCGCCGATGGCACCTTGCCCTTCAAGCAGGCCTCGGACATGCTGTGGCTCACCGGCGTGGATCAGGAGGAAACCGTGCTGGTGCTGTTCCCGGACGCCTCCAACCCGCGGGACCGGGAGATTCTGTTCACGCTGGAAACGAACGAGGAATTGGCGATTTGGGAAGGGGCGAAGCTGACCAAGCAGCAGGCGACCGAGCGGACGGGCATAGGCCAAATCCAATGGACCCAGTTCCTCGACCGGACGCTCCAACGCTTGCTCGCGGAAGCGGAGGTGGTCTACCTCAACGACAACCCCCACATGCGGGCCCGGAACATCGTAGAAACCCGGACCGACCGGGAAAATGCCGCCTTCCGCGCCCGGTACCCCCACCACCGTGTGGAACGTTCGGCCCCCATCCTCTATGGCCTGCGTGCCATCAAATCGCCCGAAGAGGTGGACCAAATGCAGCGCGCTTGCGACATCACCCGGGCGGGTTTCGAACGGGTCTTGGGCTTCGTCCGACCCGGGGTCATGGAGTACGAGATCGAGGCCGAATTCCTGCACGAGTTCGTGCGCCGGGGCTCGCGCGGCTTCGCCTACACGCCCATCATCGGCAGTGGTGCCAATGCGAACGTGTTGCACTACATCGAGAACGCTGCGGAGTGCCGGGCAGGGGAGGTGATCCTGATGGACGTGGGGGCGGAGTATGGCGGCTATGCGAGCGACATGACGCGCTGCGTCCCGGTCAGCGGCCGGTTCACGCCCCGGCAACGTTCGGTCTACGAGTCGGTCTTGCGGGTCATGCGGGGCGCCATGGGCCTCCTGCGGCCGGGGGTGACGCTCGCTGCGTACCACGTGCAGGTGGGCGAGCTCATGACGCAGGAGCTCCTGGGCCTGGGGCTCCTCCAACCCGAGGAGGTAGCTGCCCAAAACCCGGATGTGCCTGCCTACAAGAAGTACTTCATGCATGGGACCTCGCACTTCCTCGGACTGGACGTCCACGACGTAGGCCACTGGCACCAGCCCATCCGGGTGGGCCAGGTCTTCACCGTCGAACCCGGCATCTACATCCGCGAGGAGGGCCTAGGCATCCGATTGGAGAACGACATCCTCATCACCGAAGACGGCTTCCGGGACCTCATGGCCCACATTCCCATCGAGCCCGACGACATCGAAGCCGCCATGGCCCGTCGTTGATCTGGGCGCCCCGCGCACCGATTAACATTCTGGGAACACAACGATTGCGTTGGGGACATGATACCTTGAACCGGGCTTTACATCGGCTGGTCGAAGGGGTAGAGAACTTGGTCGTCACAAACCAATCTCTTTTCCATGCGCTCATTCTTGCTGACCACGGTGTGGATCTTGTGCGCCGCAGCGGGGGCTTTTGCCCAAACCGACGGCCCGGGTGACTTCACCTTCGTGCTGCTGCACAACAACGACGGGGAGTCCTCCCTCGGCAACATCGACCACTTTGCTTCGGTGCTCGGCACCGAGCGGGCGGCGGCTGAGGCTGCGGGCCTGCCGTCGGTATTCGTGAGCAGCGGTGACAACATGCTGGCGGGGGCCATCCTCGGGCTTTGGCTCGACGAGAATGCGCAGCCGACCGGTACGCCTTACGACGCCATTGCCCTGTCCATGCTCCACTATGATGCATTGGCCATCGGCAACCACGAATTTGACTTCGGTCCGGACGTGCTCGCGGCGTTCATTTCGTCGTTCACCGCTTCGCAACCGCCCTTCCTCAGCTGCAACCTCAGCTTTGAGAACGTACCGTCGTTGCAGGCCCTGGTCGACGAAGGCCGCATCCTGCCGAGCACGGTGGTGGAGCGGGATGGCGAGCAAATCGGCATCATCGGCGCCATCACGCCGGGCCTCATCGGCATCACCAGCCCTGGTGGGACGACCATCAACCCGGACATCGTCGGCGCCATTCAGGCCCAAGTGACCGCCCTGGAGGCGGCTGGGGTCAACAAGATTGTCCTCATCTCGCATCTGCAGAGCATCACGAACGACATCGAACTCGCGGCCTTGCTCAGCGGCATCGACATCGTGGTGGCCGGCGGCGGCGACAACTATTTGACGAACGATGCATCGTACAACGGCCCTCACCCGGTCTTCGGTCCTTACCCCTACCAGGTGACGGATGCCAGCGGTGCCACGGTTCACATTGTAACGACGGTCGGCAACTACACCCACCTGGGTGCGCTGACCGTGACCTTCGATGCGGAAGGCCAAGTAACCAACACCCACCCGGAAGTGAGCGGCATCCGTCAAGTGGACCTCGGCCCGACGGCTCCGTCGGACGCGGCGGTCTACACGGCGGTCGTTCAGCCGGTGCAGGCGGAACTCGCAGCCCTCGCGGCGAACGGCGCCACCTGCGTGACCCAAATCGACCTCGACGTCCGCAA
The DNA here is from genome assembly GCA_964405405.1 of uncultured Comamonadaceae bacterium. GTDB lineage: Bacteria > Bacteroidota > Bacteroidia > Flavobacteriales_D > Sanyastnellaceae > CAMCYM01. Next base: position 87,502 of record CAYONT010000003.1, read on the forward strand.
GTCCTCGGTGCGCTCGCGGGCAAACGGCATCGGCAACATCGTGGCCGACGCGTATTTGAAGGCTGGACGGGATTTGGCCTTGGAAAATCCAGCCATCCCCATGCCCGTCCTGGGCATCGCCAACGGGGGCGGCATCCGCTGCAACGGCTACGGCTCCAGCCAGGGCTGCATCTACCCCGCCGGCTACACGCTGACGGAGGTGGACATGAACGACATCCTGCCCTTCGCGAACTACATCGCGGTGCTCCCGTCGGTGACTTCCGAGCAGCTGAAACTCGTGTTCGAAAACGCGGTGAGCAAGGTTGGATTGGATCCTTTGACAGGCCAAATCACCGGTGACGATGGCCGGTTCGCCCAGATTTCGGGTGGCACCCTCGTCTATGACGTCACCGCAGCGCCCTACCTCAACAACCCGGCCGATTGCAGCACCACCTTCGGCGGCCTGCGTGTGAGGAGCCTGGTCCTCGACAACGGGCTGGTCATCATCGAAAACGGCATCCCGGTGCCGGGCATTGCCATTCCGGTGGCGACCGTGGACTTCACGGCGGGCCTCGGTGGTCCAGCCGGCTTCGGTGGTGACTGCTACCCCTGGGGGACCGAGGTGTTCGTGGGCTCGGCGGTTCGGGCTGCGGATGCGTTCATCGACTACTTGACGCTCGACCTCGCAGGCACTGTGACCGACGTCGCCTACCAGGCCTACCCGCCGGTGACCACGGGCCGGATCCAGGTCCTGTTGCCCGAAGCATGCGCGGATGACACGGCGTGCAACTTCGGCGCCACAGCGGCGTGCTTGTTCGAAGATGCATGCGGCGTGTGTGGCGGCGACGGCTCGACCTGTGCGCCGGGCTGCACCGACGCGACGGCGTGCAACTACGACGCGAACGCGGCAACGGACGATGGTTCCTGTGTCTTCGGCTCGGCGTCTTCCCCCTGCACGGTCACGTTCCAAGTGGCCTTTTCGGAGGACGATGCGGAGGAGAGCTTGAACCCGGCTTCGGCATTTTACGGAACCCCTTACATCGACAGCTCGGACTTGGAACTCACCGAGGACGGGGCGGACAACCAAGCGGTGGGCATCCGGTTCCGCCATGTGAACATTCCGGCGGGGGCCACCATCACCTCGGCCTACTTGCAGTTCACGGTAGACGCCCTGCACAGCGGTCCGACCAGCGTGAACATCGCCCTGGAGGACGCGGCTTCACCGGCGCCCTTCAGCCCGTCGGTACCCTTCGGCATCTCCTCGCGTCCGACCTGGGGTTCGGTGGTTTGGCCTTCCATTCCCGCGTGGACCGTGGTCGGTGAGGCGGGTGCTGCCCAAGCCACCCCGGACCTATCAGAACTGGTTCAGCATGCGGTGCAACGCGACGACTGGTCGGCCGGAAACGCCCTCGCCTTCGTGTTGACGGGATCGGGCCGCCGGGAAGCCGAAGCCTTTGACGGCGTCCCTTCCGCTGCCCCCGTGCTCCATGTATCCTACCACTTTGAGGAAGAACCCCAGCCTTGCGTGCTCGGCGTGGTTTACGTCAGCGAGGCCCACACGAGCGGCGAGCCCAAGGACTACATCGAACTGTACAACTCAGGCAGCACAGACTGCTGGTTGACCGGCTTCCAGCTCGACGACGCGACCGTGCTGCAGGATTTGACCTTCGGCGAAGTGCTCATCGAAGCAGGTGGCTACTGGATCGGCTACGAAGACGCCCCGGGCAGCTTCACCAGCGGCCTGTCGAGTGGAGGGGACCTTGTCGTCCTCGGGGACGGCCAGGGCAACTCCCTCGTGGTCACGCTTGGACCGAGCATTGGCACCTTGTCCCAGAGCTTCAATGCGGCGGGTGAGGGATGTTACACCCCTCCCACCCCGGGCGCAGCCAACGCCGCTTGTGGAACCTCTGGATGCACCGATGCCACCGCTTGCAATTTTGACCCCACTGCGACCATCGCCGACAACATCTGCGTGTTTTCGGACGGCGTGCTGGATTGCGATGGAAACTGCATCAACGATGAGGACGGCGACGGCATCTGCGACGAGAACGAGGGCATCGCGGGATGCACCGATCCGTCGGCGGAGAACTACCATCCCCAGGCGAGTGACGACGACGGCTCCTGCTGGGCTTCTGACCTGACCTTCGAAGTGGTCGGTTCGCATGCCACAGGCCAATTCGACGCCGGTGCAGCCGAGATTGTCGATTACCACGCCGGAACCCAGCGGCTCTTCTACGTGAATGCCAGTGCGCGCACGGTGGACTGCCTAGATATGTCGATGCCCGAGAGCTTGCAGCTCCTGTTCACCATCGATGCCACAGCCTACGGCGCCAGCGCCAACAGTGTGGCCGTCTTTGGTGACTACATCGCTGTGGCCATCGAAGGAAACGGAGTGGATGTAGCGGGTCAGGTCGTGATTTTCGATGTGGACGGCAACTTTGTTTCGGCTGCTCCAGCTGGCTTCTTGCCGGACGCTGTGACGGTTTCACACGACGGAATGACCCTCGTGGTCAGCAACGAAGGCCAACCCAACGAAAGCTACACCATCGATCCGGTTGGCAGCGTGACCCTCGTTGACGTGACGAACCCGTCCGCACCGGTGGCGACGCAGGTAAGCTTCGCGGGCATCATCGCTGACATGCTCGACGAAAGCGTCCGGATCTTCGGACCCAACGCGACGATTGAGCAGGACTTGGAACCGGAGTACAGTGCATTCAGCGGTGACGACAGCCAAGTGTTTGTGAGCTGCCAAGAGAACAACTGTATCCTTGTGGTGGATGTGGCCACGGCGAGCGTGGTGGATGTTTGGGGTCTGGGCTTCAAGGACCATTCGCTTCCCGGCAACGGTTTGGATGCTTCGAATCAAGACGGCGTCATCAACATCCAAAACTGGCCGGTGAAGGGCTTGTACCTGCCGGATGCCATCCACAGCTATGAATCGAACGGGATCACCTATTTGCTGATGGCAAACGAAGGCGACACACGGGCTTACAGCGGTTACAGTGAGGAAGGACGTGTGGCATCCTTGGCGCTCGATGCGACTGCTTTCCCCAATGCGGCCACGTTGAAGCAGAATGCGAACCTTGGACGCCTGTTGGTGACCAAGTCCATGGGAGATACCGATGGCGATGGCGACTACGATGAACTCTACAGCATCGGCGCGCGGTCATTCTCTATCTACACCACGGACGGTACCCAGGTGTACGACAGCGGTGATGAATTCGAACAGCGCATCGCAACCTTGTTTCCAGCAGACTTCAATTCCACGAACAGTGGCAACAACTCCTTCGACAACCGCTCGGATGACAAGGGCCCGGAGCCAGAAGGCATTGAGATCGGCGAAATCAACGGCCGCACCTACGCCTTCGTGGGCCTCGAGCGGATGTCGGGCGTGATGGTGTATGACATCACGGATCCCTTGGCTCCGGTTTACCAGCGGTACCTCTCCAACCGGGACTTCTCGGTAGCGAACAGTGCATTGCAGACGAATGCAGCGGCTGCAGGTGACCTGGGTCCGGAGGGCTTGGTGTTCATCCATGCCGATGATTCTCCGGACGGACAGCCTTACTTGATCACTTCGAATGAAATCTCGGGCACGGTCACGGCTTATGCACTGGCGAGCAGTGTGGCACCTCCGGTTACCCCATCTTGTGAACTGGGCGTCGTTTACGTGAGCGAAGCGCACACCAGCGGCGTGCCCAAAGACTACATCGAACTGTTCAACTCGGGAGCGGTGGATTGCTCGCTCGCGGGCTTCCAACTCGATGACAGCCCGTCGCTCAACGACCTCACCTTCGGCGACGTGGTCATTGAGGCCGGTGGGTACTGGATCGGGTACGAGGACGCGGCGGGCAGCTTCACGAGTGGGTTGTCGAGCAGCGGCGACATCGTGGTGCTGGCCGATCCTTCGGGGGCGAGCTTGACGGTGGTTTTGGAAGCGAGTTTGGCCCACTATGGCCAATCCTTCAACGCAGCGGGCGAAGGCTGTTACGCAGAGCCCACCCCCGGCGCACCCAATGCCCCCTGCGAAGAGACGCAAATGGTGACCGTGGATGACCTCGGTTGCACCTACCCGACGGCCTGCAACTTCAACCTGGCGGCGCTCTTCGACGATGGCAGCTGCGACTTCACGGGCTGTGTGGGATGTACGTACGAGGCGGCCTGCAACTTTGACGAGGCGGCCACCATCGACGATGGATCGTGCGATTTCCTCGAGGGTGACTTCGACGGCAACGGCCACGTCACCATCTCAGACCTCCTGGATTTCTTGGCGGTCTTCCAAAGCGCATGTGAATGATCCGGTGACTTGCCGGTAGAGGGAAGGGGCCATCCGACGGGGTAGCCCTTTCTTTTTCACCCCGGTCAGGGCCTGGCTTTCAACAAGGGTTGGATGAGTGAATCGAGGTGGTCCCGCACCCCCGGGCCGTGGCCCAATCCACGAGCAACACACAGTCCGTTGGAATCGAGGAGAAACCACGAAGGATATGCAGCGATTCCCCACGCGTCTGCGCTGGTGTCGGGAAGAACGGGTTCAATCCACACGCCGCGCCGCTCGAGGTAGCGTCGAATGGTGGCCGCATCCTGGTGCTTGTTCACGCCGAAAACCCGCAGGCCTTGATCGCGGTATTTTGTTTGCAGATGATCCCAATCCGGTAGGGCCTGCATGCAAGGGCCGCAACCGATGTACCAAAAATCCAACAGGACAGTCGAGCCTAGGAAATCGCTCAGCGCCCATGGATGGCCTTCCAAGTCGAAGCCGGCGAGCGGTGGGGGGACAAAGGGTGTCGTTCCGACCATCGGTTCGGGCTCTCCATCGCAACCTACGCTTCCCGGAGCATTCCGCTCCAATTCGGCACGGAAATAGCGCTCTGACAGCGTGGTATCTCGAACCCATGATGCCCCACCGGCATCAGGAGGAAGCCAATTCCAGTGGATGTTCCGTTGGCAGCCGTAGGCCAAACCCCCATCATACCAGCGTAGCTCATACTCAACAGGGGTTCCGTTGGTGGCATCCAAGGTCCATTGCTGCCAAGCATGGCTTTCGGGATGGGCTTCTTGCTCGCTGGGTGTGTCGAAACGGAGCAAACGGAAGAAGGGGGGTACGGTCCAAGTTTGGGAAGGGGTCAGGGTGTCTTCCCACCATCGTGGGTTCTCCATGAGTTCGGGAAGGAGCAGACCGTCGTAATAGTCGGGCAGGGGATCCAAAGGGTCCACAGATTCCTGGTATACGGTGTCCCCGTCCCATTGGAATCGTTCTGTGCCGAGCAGATGGTATTTTGGTTTCCATGTCCCGAAACCATCGGGTTGCTCGAACCAGAAGCCCAGTCCGGGAATCCAAGTGACGCGTGCACTGCGGTGCAGGGTGTCGCCAGTTGCTTCGGTGATTTCGGTCAAATCCGCAAGAAACCGAAGGGCGGACCCGGATGATGAGGTCGACTGTAGGGTGGATTCCCAGCGGGTTTGAACATCCTTCAGGCTCCCGAATGGGTTCTCGGGTTGGGATGGGGTTGTACGGGGAGCATGGCAGGCAAGCGCAAGGCTGGCCACCAAGAGCAGCGTGGGTAGTGGAATCTTCAGAGGTGAAAAGGGCATCCCGTTGGGTTGGGTGCGGGCGAAGATAGGGGGGCGGGGTAGAAGAAGTTGGTGTGGCGGATCACGTGGTTGTCGAAGTCCCGGTGGAATTGGGGGGTGAGGGCGCCGGAGAGGGGGGGGACGAGCCAGGCCCAGTCGCCGTGGACCGGGGTGCCGGCGGAGGTTTGGGCTTGGCAGAAGGCTTCGAAGGTGGCGCCGAGGGTGTGGTGGTCGGCGAGTCGGACCCCGGCCTGGTCGAAGCTGTGCAACACGGCGCGGTTGAGTTCCACCAGGGCCCGGTCCCGCCACAGGGTGCGGGGGTGGCTCGTGTCCAGGCCCAGGAGCCGGGCCATCTGGGGCAGGGCGTTGTAGCGCCCTTCATCGGCCAGGTTGCGCGCGCCGATTTCGGTGCCGAGGTAGTGGCCGTTGAAGGGGGCGCAGGGGTAGACCACCCCTCCCACCACCAGGACCATGTCTGCGAGGGCCGGGACGGCGTACCAGCGCAGCCCCAGTGGCCCGGCCTCGGGGTGCACGATCTCGACTTCGGGCGCGAGTTCCGGCCTCAGGGCGCAGACATCGACCGGGGGCTGTGCCACCCCGTCGAGCTCGAGGACCCAGGGGAGGAACGTGTGCGCCCCCCGTCCCCCGCACCGCGGCTCCCACCCGGCCGCCCGACAGCGCTCGGTGAACCCCGCGGAATGCGGGTCGCCCACCACGCTCCCGTCCGGCTGGGCGAACCCGGCGTACCGCAGGAGCTGGTGGTTTGCGAGCCGAACGGCATCCACCGCACCCGGTCTGCGGGGCGGAAAAACCGTGATGGCGTTGCGGATTTGGCCTTCATGAAACGCAAAGGCGAGGTGCGTTTCCAAGCGCTCCTGGACGCCCTCCACATCCCGGACCTCCCGGGCGTCGAAGACGTGCAGGGTTCGCCAGAGGTGCCGCCCCACGCAGCGGTTGCTGTGCCGCCAGGCGAGCCGCGCACCGAAGGTCAGCTCCTCCGCCGTGTGCCGATACGTCCCTGTCGCGCGGATTTCCTGCGCCACCGCCGCGTGCCGCGCTGCATCCGCCCCGAATGCGGTCAGAAACTCCCCAGCGTGCCGCAGCAAGGCGTTGTCCATGGGCTTTTAACAATGCAGTCCTTGCGAAGTTCCGTTGCGCCGCCTTCCTTTGGGCCATGCGAAAGCTCCTTTTCATGCTGGGCCTGCTGACGGGATGGGCCGTGGTAAGCCAAACGTCGGCTCAACTTCCAGAGCCCGGGCCGGACATCGAGAAGGTTTCCCCTCCAGATAGCGGCATCGAGCCCCTTGCACCGCCTCAGGGCGATACCGTGTACTCGGTGCTGGAGTACATGCCGCACCTCATGGACTGCAAGGACCTCGATCCCAATGTCCGGGCCACCTGCACCCAGGACGGCATCATGCAGCACCTCGTGCGTCACCTGCAGTACCCGGAGATGGCCCGCGAAATGGGACTCGAAGGGCGGGTCTTCATCCGCTTTGTCGTGGGAAAGACGGGCGAGGTGCGCGATGTCTCCGTGTTGCTCGGGGTTCATCCCTTGCTGGACCAAGCAGCGGTTCAAGCGGTGTCCTCCCTTCCTCCGTTCGCTCCGGGCCGCATCGATGGACGTCCGGTGCGGGTGGAATACAAGCTCCCTGTCGCGTTCAAATTGCGTTGAAAATCAACCGTGGATGGTCGAGGACTGTCCGAAGCGTTGGATGACCTCGGCCTCGTAGGCCAGAAACTCCTGCCACCGTCCGTCTACATCGATGTCCGGTCCGGCGTGGTCCCGGGCGAGGGAGATGAAGGTTTTGTAGTGGTGGGCTTCGCTCACCATCAAGTCCCAATAAAATTGCCGCAGGTCGGGGTCCTCCAGTTTTTCTGAGAGCATCTTGAAGCGCTCACAGGAACGGGCTTCGATCATGGCCGAGAACAGCAACCGGTCCACCAACTGCTGCTTCCGGGAGCCTCCTTGCCGGATGAATCGGGCCAACTCCCCCACATAATCGTCTTTCTGTTCGTGGCGCAGCGTCAGCTCCCGTCCCCGAAGTTTCTCCAGCACCTGCCCGAAGTGGGCCAATTCCTCTTGGGCAATGGCCGTCAGGGCCTCCACCAAGGCGGTTTCTTGGGGGTATCGAACAATGGTGCTGATGGCGTTGGTGGCGGCTTTTTGCTCGCACCAGGCGTGGTCAGAAAGCAGGGCCTCGAGGTCGGTTTCTGCCAGTTGTGCCCAGCGGATGTCGGTGGGGATTTTCAGGCCTAACATGTTCGGCGGGGATGAGGTCGTTTCGTGTGGAGTTCGGGAAGCTATGTGGAGTCAGGTAAGCCGTGTGGAGTCAGGTGAGCCGGAGCAGACTGCCTGTGGGGAGCAGGTGCCCGTCCACGCCACGCAGGCAAAGTTCGCCCGATGTGGCCGTTTTTCCAGGGGCGAGTCGGTAGGCAATGGTCTCCAGGGTCGTCGGCGAGAGCCCGCTGTAGGTATTGAGAATCAGGACGCCCTCGGGTTCCAAAAGCTCCAGCGCCGCTTCGAGCAGGGGCAGCAGGTGGTCCTCCAGTTTCCACTTCGCCCCTTGGGGTCCGATGCCCCAGGTGGGAGGGTCCAAGGCGATGGCCCGGTACCGGTTGCCGCGCCGTTGTTCCCGGCTGACGAAGCGCGAGGCGTCTTCCACCACCCACCGGATGCCATCCAGGCCGGAGCGCTCCATGTTGAGCCGGGTCCAGTCAACGACCTGCCGGATGGCGTCCACGTGGGTGACGTCGGCCCCGACCGAGCGGGCGGCAAGCGAGGCGCCGCCGGTGTAAGCGAAGAGATTCAGGAACTTGTCGCCTGGGGCCAGCACCTCCGCCAGGTAGTCCCAGTTGGCCGCCTGCTCGGGGAAGACGCCGACGTGCTTGAACGACGTCAATTCCAACTGAAAACGGAGGTCCAGTCGGCCGTGCCGGTAGCCCATCGTCCACGGCGCGGGCAGCGACCGCCCGGGCTGCGGAATCCAGCGCCCTTTGGCGACGCCGGTGGGTTCGAACCGCGCGTCCGCCCGCTCCCATTCTTTCAACGGCAGGGCTGCAGGCCAAACCGCCCCCCCATCCGGCCGCTCCAACAGCACGGAACCGAACCGCTCGAGCCGGCCCCCAAACCCCGAATCCACCAGTTCATAATCGGAGTGAAAAGCGGGGTACCAGCGCTGGGGGGCCGGAGGCGCGCCCGCTGGGTCGGTGGGAGTGGCAGAAGACATGCCCTGCAAAGGTCGGCATCCGGACGAAAAAGGTGGCATCTTTGTAGAGAATGGCTGCATCCTCCTCCCCAGACGCCCTGCGCCGCCAGGTGCTCGACCTGTTCCGCAAGCACAAAGGCAAGGCCTTCAATCCGAAGCAGGTGGCCGCTCGGCTCAACATCGTCAACCACGATGTCCGGCGGGCTCTGTCGGAGCTGTTGGACGATTTGGCCCGGGAGGGGGCCTTGGAGTCGCTGGGACGGGGCCGCTTCCTGGCCGCGGTCCGGACACAGGAGCGGGTCGAGGGGACCATCCAGATCACGCGGTTCGGGCGCGGGTTCGTGATGCAGGACAACGGGGAGGAACTTTCGTTGTCGAAGGGGAACACGGGGTCCGCGCTGTGGGGCGATCGGGTGGAGGTGGAATGGGTGCGCCGGGGTTCCCGGCAGTTGCCCCGGGTGTCGCGGGTCGTGCAGCGGTTGCGACCGCTCATCGTGGTGACCATCGAGCAAGTGCGGGATTATGCCTTCGGCCACCCCGCGGACCAGCGCATCCACACGGACTTTTTCATCCCGGCGCGCCACCTCGGAGGGGCGGTGACAGGGGAGAAGGTGCTGGTGGAGATGCTCGATTGGGCGTCGCCCGAGGATTTGCCCACGGCTGCGGTGGTCGAAATCCTGGGGAAGGCCGGGGTGCATGAGGTGGAGATGCACGCCATCTTGGCCGAATTCGGTTTGCCCTACACCTTCCCGCCGGGGGTGGAGGAGGCGGCAGGGGAAATCCGCCGGGAGATTCAGCCGGAGGAGTTGAAGGGACGCCGGGATTTCCGTGAGGTGCTCACGCTCACCATCGACCCGGAGGATGCGAAGGACTTTGACGATGCGCTCTCGCTGCGGGCGTTGCCCGAGGGCGGATGGGAGGTGGGGGTGCACATCGCGGATGTGACGCACTACCTGCAGCCGGGCGGGGTCATCGATGCGGAGGCGCGGGTTCGGGCGACCTCGGTGTACCTCGTGGACCGAACGATTCCGATGTTGCCGGAGGTGCTGTCGAACGACCTGTGTTCGCTGCGGCCCAACGAAGACCGGCTCGCTTTCAGTGCGGTGTTTCGGATGGATGATGAGGCCCGGATTCAGGAAGAGTGGTTTGGGCGCACCGTGATCCACAGCCAGCGGCGGTTTACCTACGCCGAGGCCCAGGAGCGCATTGAGCGGGGGGAGGGGGACCTGGCCGAGGAAATCGGTGTGCTGCACCGGTTGGCGACCCGGTTGCGGGAACGCCGTTTTGCGGCCGGTGGCATCGACTTCAATACCGAGGAAGTGAAGTTTGAGCTGGATGCCGAGGGACGCCCGCTGCGGGTGGTGCTGAAGGAGATGAAGGAATCGAATCGGCTCATCGAGGACTTTATGTTGCTCGCCAATGTGCGCGTAGCGACCTTTCTCGGCCGCCCTCCCCAAGACAAGGCCCAAGTGGCCGGGGCGGGAACGCGGACAGGGGTCTATCGGATCCACGACCGACCCGATCCGGAGAAATTGGGGCAATTGCGGCAGTTTGTTGCACGGTTTGGCCTGGAAATGGAAAAACCGACGGCAGCGAATGCGGAAGCAGCCATCCGGGATTTGTTGCACCACGCGGCGGGCATGCCCGGCGAAAACGTTATCAAGACCATGGCGATTCGCTCGATGGCGAAGGCGGAGTACAGCACGAACAACATCGGTCACTACGGTCTGGCGTTCCCGTTTTATACCCACTTCACCAGCCCCATCCGGCGTTATCCGGATGTGATGGTGCACCGGTTGCTGCAGCATTACCTCGATGGCAAGGGGTCGGTGGATGCCGGAACGCTCGAAGGGCAATGCCGCATCAGCTCGAACATGGAGAAGCGTGCGGCGGAAGCGGAACGGGCGAGCATCAAGTACAAGCAGGTGGAATTCCTGATGACCCGCATCGGGGAAACGTTTTATGGCATCATCAACGGGGCGCTCGCCAAGGGCCTGTTTGTGGAACTCGAGGACAACAAGTGCGATGGTTTTGTCCCCAAGGATGCCTTCCCGCCGGACCACTACGTTTTCAACGAGGAGTTGCTGTGCTTCACGGGGTTGCGCTCCGGTCGGGTGCTGCACATGGGCGACCGGGTGGCGGTGAAGGTGGTGGCGGCCGATCTCGCCCGGAGGCAGTTGGAGTTCGCGTTGATCTGAAGTCGGCGCGGTCGGGGCGGCGCGGGCGGGTCAGTGGGGTGGCGCGGGCGGGTCAGGCGGTGGCCTTTTCGACCCGGATGGGCACCCATTTCGAGGTGGGTGTGTTCGATTTGCGGGCGACGCGGTCGATGGGGACCAAGACGTTCGCCTCGGGGAAGTAGGTGGCGCAACACCGTTCCGGGATGTCGTAAGGTACGACGATGAAGTGGCGGGCGATGCGTTCCCGGCCGCCGGTGTCGTTGACCAAGTGCACGATGTCGCCGGTGGCGAGGCCCCGGGAAGCGACGTCGCGGGGGTGCATGAAGACGACGCGGCGCTCATCGTAGATGCCCCGGTAGCGGTCGTCGAGCCCGTAGATGGTCGTGTTGAACTGGTCGTGGCTTCGGACCGTCATCATGATGAGCGCGTCGTCGGGCAGTTCCAGCGGCTCCACTTGGGCGCACGTGAAGTGGGCCCTGCCTGTGGCCGTTGGGAACTGGCCCTCCCGCGCACTGTTGGGCAGGTAGAACCCCTCGGGCTTCCGGGCGCGCTCGTTGTAACGGTCGAACCCCGGGATGACCGCTTCGATGGCGTCCCGGATGTGGTCGTAGTGGCGGATCAAGGCCGTCCAGTCCACCGGCGTGCCATCGCCCAGCACCGCACGGGCCAGTTCCGCCACGATCGCCGGTTCACTCCGCAGGTCCGCGGAAACCGGCCGCAAATTCCCGCGGGAAGCCTGCACGACCCCCATGCTGTTCTCGCACGTCACGAACTGCGGACTGCCCCCCGTTTCGTCTCGGTCTGTGCGGGCCAAACACGGCAAAATCAAGGCTTCCCGGCCCGTGATGAGGTGACTGCGGTTGAGTTTGGTGCTGATTTGGACCGTCAAATCGCAGCGCTGGAGTGCTTCCGCCGTGAACCGCGTGTCGGGGCTCGCCGAGAGGAAGTTGCCGCCGAGGGCGATGAAGACCCGGATGCGACCGGCATGCATGGCCTGGATGCCGTCCACCACGTCCAACCCATGTTCCCGGGGCGGCGCGAACCCGAAGTGCGCCCCCAGCCGGTCGAGAAAGGCGGCCGACGGTTTCTCGTAGATGCCCATCGTCCGGTCCCCCTGCACGTTCGAATGCCCCCGAACCGGGCACGTCCCCGCCCCTGGCTTGCCGATGGACCCCTTCGCCAGCAACAAGTTGACGATCTCCTGGATGGTGTCCACCGCCTGCGTGTGCTGCGTGATGCCCATGGCCCAGCACGCGATGATGCGGCGGGCGGGCCTCAGCATCGCCACCGCCTCCGCGATGCGCTCGGGCGCCACCCCGGATTCCCGCACCAAAAAGTCCGGATCCTGCGCCAGCAGGTGCGCCCGCCACGCCCCAAACCCCTCCGTCGCCTGCGCTACAAATTCCGGGTCCAGCACCCCGCCCTCGGCGTCCTCCGCGAGCAACAACGCCCGGGAGATGGCCTGCAGCAGCGCCAAGTCCCCACCGATCCGCACCTGCAAGTACAGATCCGTGAGCTGCGCCTTGATGCCCAGCGCCCCCCGGAGCTGCTGCGGGTTCTTGAAAGCCACGAGCCCCGTCTCGACCAGCGGATTCACCGAAATGATGCGGGCGCCACGCTCCTTCGCCTTTTGGAGCGCAGTCAACATCCGCGGGTGGTTTGTGCCTGGGTTTTGGCCTAAGATGAGGATGACCTCGGCTTGGTGGAAGTCCTCGAGCTTGACGCTGCCCTTGCCGATGCCCAGCGATTCCGTGAGCGCCACGCCGCTGCTTTCGTGGCACATGTTGCTGCAATCGGGCAGGTTGTTCGTCCCGAAGGCCCGCACGAAAAGTTGGTACAGAAACGCCGCCTCGTTGCTCGTGCGCCCCGACGTGTAGAACAGCGCTTGGTGCGGGTCCGCCAGCCCCCGCAAGTGGCTCGCTATGCGTGCATAAGCTTCCTCCCACGTGATGGGCTCGTAATGCGTGCCCCCCGGCCGGAGGTACATGGGCTGCGCAATCCGGCCCTTCTTTCCGATGTCATAATCATCCAAGCAGGCCAAATCCGCCACCCCAAACCGCCCGAAAAACGCAGGATCGAGGTGTTTGGTCGTCGCCTCTTCGGCCACCGCCTTCGCCCCGTTTTCGCAGTACTCCGCCACCGCCGACCGTTCCTCATCTGGGTCGGGCCACGCACAACCGGGACAATCGGTGCCTCCTTTTTGGTTGAGTTTCAGCAGCGCTTGAATCCCACGAACGGGATCCATTTCGGAGAAGACGTGCTTGAGCGCAGTCACCACGCCGGTCACCCCCGCAGCGGCATCACCGGGCTTTCCCACCTTGAGATTGCGGTGGGTTTCGGGGTTTTCAGGATTGGGTGAAATCATTCCTTGCCCTTGCAGGTCAGGTCTTTTTCCACCCGCACAGTGAGCTTTTCGCCGCCTTCGATCGCCACTTCCGCGTCGAAGCCATTGAGGTCGGTGTTGCACCATTGCTGGCCGAGCACCTCCGGCACGAAGACGATGACAGTCTGTTCGAACCACTGGACGTGGACCTGGCCGTGGTCCTCGCTGCGGAGGAGGGTGTAGCCGATGCTCCCGCCGGGCAAGGCGGTTTCCTCGGTCACAAAACCTTCTCGATCAAACTGTTCCACCTCAGCGTCGTCGAGTCGGATGCGGAGGTGGTTGCTTTGGAGCCGGATGTTCATGTGAGGATGCGTTCGGGGTGGGTGTACAAATTCAGGCGGTCGCTGCGCACAAAGCCGCAAAGTGCAATGCCTTGTTCTTGCGCGAGTTGCAAGGCCAAATCCGATGGCGCACCCACGGCCGCCACGCAGGGAATGCCTGCCATGGTGGCTTTCTGGATGAGTTCGAAGCTCGCCCTGCCGCTCAGCACCAAAATTCGGTCAAAGAGGGGCAATTCCCCGCGTTGCAGGGCGCGTCCGATGAGTTTGTCCAGGGCGTTGTGTCGGCCGACGTCTTCGGCGAGGTCGATCAGGGTGCCTTCGGGGTCGAAGAGGCCGGAGGCATGGATGCCGCCGGTGCGCTCGAATTGGGCCTGGGCCGTGCGCAAACGGTCGGGCAGTCCATAGAGCACGGCGGGGTCGAAGCGCACGTCCCCGGCGGGCCGCTCGAGCCGCGGCTGGGTCCGGACGGCCTCGAGGGAGGCTTTCCCACAGACGCCGCAGCTCGAGGTGGTGTAGAAGTGACGTTGGAGCTGGGCAGGCGAGAAGTCGGCCTCCGGGTGCAGCCGGCACAGCACCCGGTCCTCCCCCAGGACTTCGATGCCCAGCAGCTCCTCCCGCCGCCCCAGGATGCCTTCGGTCCACAGAAAGCCGGCTGCCAGGGCCGGATCGTCCCCCGGGGTCCGCATGGTGATGGACAGGGGCGCCTCGGCCCGCCTGCCCTCGGGACCCCATTCCACCCGGATCTCCAGCGGGGCTTCGCTGGCGACCCAGTCGGTCTCATGAACAGGGGGCTGGCCGGGCTTGAGGCGGTGGATGGGGATGGATTGCATGGGAGATGTGCGGCTGCGCCGAAAGATATGCGCCGCTGGGCGACGCGAGACATGCGGCTTCGCCGCGAGACATGCGCCGCTGCGCGACGCGAGATGTGAGATGTGCGGCTTCGTCGCTGGGGAGCTGCGGGACCGCCGGGGAGCTGGGGGACCGCCGGGGAGCTGGGGGATCGCTGGGGGACCGCCGGAGGGCGCGGGGCCGTCAGGGGGGGTGGTCGATGCTCACGAGGTGGAGCGAGGGGTCGTGGGGGAGGCGGACGGTGTCCCTTTCGCGCCAAACGGCGTTCAAAGGGAGGTCGTTGTTTCGGAGCCACCGGCAATCCCCAGGTCGGTAGATGGCCACGAGGGGTTCGGGGTGGACGGGGTCGGCGGAGGCGAAGCAGACGCTCTTGCCGGAGAGCCGGTGGCACTGGAGGAGCCGGTGGAGCGCGGCATCGTGGAGCAGGGGGTAGTCCACGCCGAGGAGCAGGATGGAAGCCTGGGGGAAGGCGTCGGCCACGCTGAGCAGGCCGCTGCGGGGTCCAGCGCCCGCGTGGCGGTAGTGGTCGGGCAGGGCATGCCGGTGGGGATAGGGGCCCGGGCCGCTGATGCAGACGGGGGTGCCGGCGGGGAGGACCCGGGTGAGTTGGCGCGCAGCGCGCTCGAAAGCTGGGAGAGGGGGGGAGGGGAGGTTGGGGTCGGTTTGGCCTAGAAACGCTTTGTCGCGGCCCATGCGCGTACTTTTTCCGCCGGCCAGCACGCATCCCACCAGGCTCGGCGGGGGGGGCAGCAGCAGCGGCTCGGCATTTTCGCAGGCCAAACCCCATTTCAAAACGGCTTCTTCTTTCCAATTCGGGCGCACGACAAGAAGGACGTTGCGGCCGGCATGTTCCGGCTGGCGCATGGTTTGAAGCCAGGTCGTGAGGGTGGGGGCGAGGCCGGTATCGTGTTGGATTTCGAGGGGGCCGATTTCGTCGACGACGAGGGTGCGGATGTGGGGATCGGCGGTAGCGGCGTGGAGGCGGTCGAGTGCCCAGCGAAAGCCGCTGGCGGCAAATCGGTAGCGGCCGATGGGGATGTCGTCGGGGTCGGCAGGGGCGTCCTGGGGGCGTTGCCAAGGATGCTGGTGGCCGGTGGCGAGGTCCTCCCACACGCGCAGGCCGTCGATGTCGGGGCCGCAGATGCCCCCCACGTGACCCCAGGGGTCGGCTCCATGGGATCGGGCGTCCCGGGCGCGGCGGGCCCACTCACGCAGGTACTGGGTCTTCCCGACGCGAATCGGAAGGGTCAGCAGGTAGAAGCGGGCGCTCATGGGGCCGGGGGTTTGCCGGTTGGAACTTCCACGGAGAGGATGAGCCAGTATTCGAGTGCGCGCCACCCCGCTCCCCATCGTCCTCCGCGTCCTCCCGCTCCCCCACTTCCAGTCACTCCCTCGCGTCCAGGTTCTCCCCCGCGTCCAGGTTCTCCCCCGCGCCCGCCCGCCGCCAAGGCCCAGCAGCACCGAAGCCGTTCGCCCTGCTCCTCGGAGGTGGCCAGCAGGGACCACGCGGCCGCGGGCCGCCCCCCCCGGCGCGCCCAACGGTTCACCCCCCACCGAATCGCGGGGCCGACCAGAACGAACAGGAACAACGTCGCGGCCATGCTGCGCAGCAACAGCGCGCCGAGTTCGGCGGGCTCCCGCCCCATCCAGGCCAACCCCCCAACAACAATCCCGGTCATCACCACATATCCCCCCACCCACTTCGCCCGCCGCCATCCCGCCCTGCGTCCCGCCCTGCGTCCCGCCCTGCGTCCCGCCCCCTGCTCCTTCGGCACGGGCTCCCAACTTTCCCAAGCGGCACGAACTTGTTCCCGCTGGGCCTGCCAGCGCCGAGGCCAACGCCCCAACCCCAATCCCAACAGGGCTCCCCAGGCTGCATACAAACCGACGTACACCCCGATGAGCCAGCGGCTCCCGGGGGCGTCGCCCGGCAGCTGGCGAGCCGCCGACGCTCCCAGCGCATCGACGGCAGTCCAAAATGCCTCTCCGTACACCCAGGTCAACATCAGGGCCTTCTGCGTCGCGGATTCCGTCATGGCGACCACGGCAAAGCACACCGTGGCGACCGCGTGCCAGGGGACGAAGCGGTAGAAACACCACGCAGCGAGTCCCTGGAACGCCACCGCGACATACGCCGTAGCCGGCGTATGGGGACTGGCGATGGCTTTCGCGGCGACCACCAGCAAGGTCGCTTGCAGCAACCAGCCCCAAGGCGCTCGCCTCCCCTGCTCCCGTTCCGCCCGAACCACGGCCGCCATCGCCGCCAACGAAGCGACCGCGAACCCCCCCACCGTTAGGCCCGTCAAGGGCAACCCGAGCCCGTGCATCACCCCACCCACCGCGGACTCTGAAAAGGCCCAGGCGGCGGTCAAACCCCAAATCGAAGGCGGCATCGGCGGTCTCACAAGCGTGCAATCTAAGCGAAGAATGAGCTTACTTTTGCCCACCCGCGCTCATAGCTCAGTGGTTAGAGCAGTGGACTCATAATCCATCGGTCGCAGGTTCAATCCCTGCTGGGCGCACCCATTGTTTGGGCCTTCGGGCCACCCTTCTTAAGCCCTTCGGCCTTCAACGCCGAAGTTGCCGCGGCTCCGTAGTTCAATGGATAGAATAGGCGTTTCCTAAACGCTTGATTCGGGTTCGATTCCCGACGGGGCTACAACGACTTGAAAGACAAGGGTTTATTAACCCTAGTTTTGTTCCTTAGAAAGGAATATTTAGGATGAGGAACACGATTTGTTAGTGGAGCCCTAGTCGGTCCAATTCCGCTTCAAGTTTGGATATTTCAATGCGGAAATCGGAATTTCCACCTTGGCCATCACCACAAACCTCACCATACGCTATGGCACCCAGTTTGACATAGGATTCAAGAATTTCCTTGCCTTCACCATCGGTTGTGGGACGTAGAGAGATGAATCGCAATGGACGTTCTATTGCCAATAGATTGGCAACGGATGCACCTCGAACGGCGATAATTGCCTCCGCTCTTCGGAACAATTCAAATTGCTGTTCGTTTGTAAACATGTGAATTGGAATGGATAAGAATCCGCGGCTCTCCAACAACTTCAAGACTTCTGTTTCATTGAGCAATCTGCGCCATTTCGCGCCGCTGCGACCGATGAAAAGACGGGGAGCCCGGCGAAGGGACTCGGGTAGTTTACATCCTTTTCCATACCGACGTGTGAATGCGTGAATCGGATTCGGCAAGGAGGCAAGACCCCCGATCGATACACCGTTGAAGTGCACTTTCTCTAGACGCGGTGGAACGACTACCAGGGGAGACGATACACGTGCGGTATTTTCTAGCTGGATCAGTGGCCTACTTGGCAGCCATTCGCGGTAAGCAGCCAGCATTACTGCGGGTAGTTTCAATCGAGTTACCACAGTGAGTGGGACATCTGCAGGAACGGCCTTCAGCGCATGCAGCGCAAATAGCCCGTCTTGCAGCATGTGATAATAATTGCTCGACCAAACCATATCCATTGAAGCAACAGGGCAAGCCAAATTCAGGCACTTGATTCCTTTGCGGTAGAATTCGTGCGATGCCAATCGGGAACTTGGAATTTTCAATGAAGCCGATACGACGCTGCCTTTCTGCAATACGATTCCGGAGTGCACAACAAGCGTTGAATTTTCAAACGCGAGAACCTTTAGTGGTTGATGGGGGAGGCTTTCCGAGGGAGTCAAGTTCCATTGCATACTGGGTTCTCGTTGTTCAATCGGCCAGCGTTCGAGTTGCTGCAATGCTCGGTCCAAAGGGCGCCACTTCAATATGTACTGCGCCTTGCGGGTTAACAGGAGGACAAGGTCCGTAAGCGGAATCATTCAGTCAACTTTGGATTCATTTCAGAAAGGAGCAATGAAGCAATGCAACGAAGTTGAAAACTTGCCACATTTGAAAGGGCAAGGAAGTTTTTTAACACTTCAAAGGACACCCAATTCATGCCTTCTGCGACGGGTGCTGATCGGTCGCCCTGAACCAAACGATACGCTGTTTCATGCTTGTAAAATCGGCCACCTTCATCCGATTGGATGAATGATGAGAGAACCACCTCATCCGTTGTTGGCGTGGGGTCTCCGGGGTTGATGATTTCACTTGCCGTGATGACGTAACCGCCTTCAATGCCCATTTCGCGTCGAACTTGTAGCAGGCAGTGTCCATCATCAATTTTTAAGGTCACGCGCCCCATAGAAGGCGCACTGATCATGGGTTGATACCAAGATTTGATTTCTCTCGTTCCGCAGGATGTATGGTACAAAAGGGCGGAAATTCGGTTTGATTTGTTGCTCGGTAGGATTCCAGCATCGGACACCGACCAATCATTCATTTCTGTCAGACTTTTGATGCGATAATCCACGGAGTAAAGTGACCGACGGCGAAACAATTCGTTGAGCAGTTCATTGTCAACGGATGTGTTTTCTTTCTGCTCGCCATGTTCGAGCTTGTTCCAGTTGAAGACAGCGAGTAGCGACCTCAGATCTGCATTCAAGCAGTGATCCCTTTCCAATGTCTTTCGTATGGTATCCCAGCTGACCCATGCCATGTGTCCGGGGGTAGGGATTGGCTCGTCGAGAAGCACGTAGTTGTGCCATTTGGACTTTTGGAAATACCGTTCACCCAGGTCGAGTTGTACGCTGGTGCCGACAGGCAATGCACTCCGTGAGAAGGTGTAGAACAATTCGAGTGCAGGGGTAGGGTTGCCCCCGTGAAGGGCAAGGAAATTTGCAGGGGTGGATTGTATGGTGGGTCCCCACTGACCGATACCCGTATTTCCGGGCTCAATGCGCGCTTGGAGAAGGACGTGCATCTTCCCTTTGATTCTACAAAGAGCCAATCCGGTGAGTGCGCTCTGAGGTTGGTACATCAGCAAGTACTCTTCCCCTGAGTCCCCTTCAAGGCCCATGACGTCAAAAAATCCACCTGTTCGGTGTGAAAGGGCCCCGCTTCGAATGGCCCAGTCATCACTTGCATTGAGGGAAACTCGCTCCAAACGGAAACCCGCATTTTCGATCATCTGGTCCATGAACTGGTCCAGTTGATCGGTCGAATTGATTTCTTTAATCGGCATCCAATTTCTTACGAATGGCCCCGTTGGAATGTTACACATGAATCACAACAAGGCGCCAAGCATGGCAGAGGCGTTTCCAAAACGCTTGATTCGGGTTCGATTCCCGACGGGGCTACAACTCCTTCACAACGAAGGACTTGTGTTTTCTTGAGAAGGGTTTGGGTGACCTGCCAAACCCCACATGTAGAACATCTGCAGAACATTTGCAGAACATTTTGTCGGTAGAGGGGAGTAGAAAACCTCAATTGACCGACGGTCGAAACTCAATCTCAGGGTTGTTGACTCTGTCGAATCGTCATCAATGAACGAAGATGTCATTGATCTCATAGAGATTTCCAACCTCTTCACGGGTGATGTCCAAGTAAATGCGGGTGACCGCAGTGGAGGAATGGTTGAACAGGAGGGACAATTTGATGAGTGAGGCCTCACTGAAGTTGTTTCGTTTCCACACTTCACGGCCGAAGGTCTTCCTCCATGTGTGGGTGGAGATTCGTTTGTTGCGGATTCCAGATTTGGCCGCATGAACCTTGATTTGTTTGTTGACGGTACGGATGTGTAATGGAATCAGGACGGAGTCAAGCTGTGGCTGTTTGAGTTTCAGGTAGAGGGACGAGAGGGTTTCTGACAATTCCTGCTGATGGGGATCTCCCGCATCTTCCCTGTCTTCTGTTCTCGAATGTGGAGTTGGGACTTTTTCAGCACATCCCCCCATGTGATGCGGGAAAGGTCACTGAACCGAAGTGCCGTAGCCACACCCACCCGAACAAGGAGGTAGTACGTCCACAGTTCATTTCTTGAGAGGTACTTCAAGAGTTTGTTCAACGCGGTCTCGTCCAAATGTTCGGCTGACTTGATGGGATGTCTAGCGGTTCCCTTTGTGTGGGATTTCCAATCAAAAGGGCTCTGTGGAGTCGGGTGATTTGCACAACACATTGTCTGATAAGGTTTTACCGGTTCCATTTCCCATAAAAACCACACTGAAGCGTGGTTTAGCGCGACAACCAAAAGGGTTTGAAAAGGTGCCTCATGCTATTCTGTTTGTTCTTAGTTGATCCGATGATATGGATTTTGTAAATCATGGAACCCCTAGTATTGCCCGCCATTGGCGGGCGTTCGGTTTCATAATTCAACTTGTATGATTTGGTCGTTTTGATTTTTATTGTACATCCTATCGTTATCTTCGGGTGATTCAAGCCAAAGAAATCATTCTAAGCCATGGTTCTCCAACCCACAACTTTCTTTAGAACTTTTATAGTTGTTTTTCTGCTGTCTATTGCAGGGTTGATTTTTGGCCAAGGGAACAACTTGGAGTTTCCCTACAACCCTGATGCGGATGGAGATGACTTTGTGGGCACAGCAGATTTGTTATCTCTTCTCTCATTGTATGATTCGTACTTTAGTGAGGAGAATTTATATCTGAACGATGATTCTAGTGCCGCCCTTGTGCTGATAGGGAACTTTCCTTATTCAAAATGTGCTTATCAGTGTAACGAGTTGCCAGGAAGTTGGAGGATTTCAACTCTCGAACAGTTGGGGATGGTGTGGGATGAAATTCCTTTGGAGACATACATTTGGCTCGAAAGCAAGGACTCTAAGCATTTCGGCATTCAATGGTTCAAGACCCCCAACATGCTGCGATTTCAAGGCGGTGGTGAAGGTGGTGTGGATTGGCATTGGCAACCTCTGGAGGCAAGGTGTTACTGTGCCACATTTGAAAGAAGAAAAGTTGAATACTCGTATTGCGAGGGTGCGGACATAATTGATTGTGCACAATCTCGAGTCTCAGAAGGTTGGATTCCGTTGTCTGCGATGACGAACAGAACCTACTATACTTCAAATCTCTACCCCTATTCCCAATCCATCATCCAACCTTTTTGGAGATGGGCAGAATAATCGCACAAGTGATTTCAGTAGATTGGTTTCAACTTGAATAGTTAAAGGCTTTCCGATGAACCACTTCTTTGCCTTCCTTTTGTCAGTGGTACTTCAATTGACCGTGGTAGCTAAGGCAACACCACAATCTCCCCCACATGAGTACAACCCAGATAGTGATGGAGATGGTTACGTTGGAGTTTCAGATGTCCTTACGGTTCTGTCATACTTCCAGACATACTTTCCAATCTACACGCCAAGTTTATCGAATGTGTTGTTGGTTTCACAGGACGGATGCTCGTCAGAATTGGTTGGCGAATATTGGTCAGGGGTAACGTGGGTTGAGCCAGGTATGGACACGCTTTTTGTCCCTTACGGATATGATGACGTTCTAATCAAATCCAACTACAATTGTAGCGGGGTTCAGAATGTGAATGGTCACCTAGTAATTGTCTTGTTGAACCCTCCGGGCAGTAATGAAGCTGATTTCATGAACCTGATGCCACCAGTCTTTTCGGTAAGCCAAGAGACGAGAATTCAAATAATTGGCTATGAACTGAACGCAATAAAAGTGATTTCCTGGGAGCCGATGGTGGGTTGGTACACAATAAAGGATGTCGCTGATTCTTATAACAATCAACCAGACTGGACAAGCGGCTCGAATTACTGGTTGCCTTCAGGCAATAGTTTGGCAAGATCTTACTCCAAGACCTACGTACGCTTTGGCAATGAACCGTGGAGCAGGGCCGATTGACTCAAGTCGGTTTCAATCTGAGAGCATGCTTTGATTTTGGGCGAGTGATGTCGCTCTGATGAAACAGTGAAGTCAGGGGATGGATTTTAGTTAAGATGGAGTTGGATTCTATTCGTTCCATTAGTTTCGCCCGTGGTAGCGTTTTGTCGCTTGGTGTTGTTCAGATACATTTTACTACTTCAGGAGTTTTCCAGTAATGACCTCTGGGCATTTTGTCTGACGCTATAGCGACAATCCTTGGCATTGATTTTCATGAGTTTTAGTTGCTCAATGGTTATTTGTACGCTGTTCACAGCGTTTTCGGTTCCCTATCTGTGAGTCAAACCCGATAGGGTCTTGCAGGTCAATACCAACTTAGATTCCGTAGGTTTTTTTCATGCTTGGCTTTCCGATAAACAAAAATGTGATTGTTCAGACATGGATTTTGTGGGCATCCTATTTCGTGTTGCACGGCTGGAAACCATTTTTTCTGAAAGACCGCACATTTCCCGTCTCGTTTTCCCGACAGACAAGGGTTTGCAACGCATGGGACACATCAAACCCAGCAACCCCGGCAAAGGCCGTACTTGATGTAACTTGCAGAGATGGGACAGGAAGGCATGTTGGAAATGGGAAAGAGTGGCCGCCGAGGCGGGGGGGTTGCCGGGAGGGGGCATGGGCAGCGGGTGGGCCGTTGGGTGCGGTGGGGATGCGTGTTGGGGCTGTGGGGGGGCGTGCAGGGGGGGTGGGCCCAAGGGGGAACGGCGGTGCAGGGGTGGGCGGATGAGTTTGGGGGGACCGCAGTCGATGCGACGAACTGGACCTACGACCTCGGGACCGGCGCGGCGCAGGGTTTGGTCGGGTGGGGGAACAACGAGTTGCAGCATTACACCAGTGATCCGGAGAACGTTTTCGTGGCGGACGGCATGCTGCACATCGTTGCGAAGCCCGGACCCCCGGGCGGACCGGCCTACACATCGGCCCGGCTGAAGAGCCGGAACCTGCGCTACGGTCGGTATGGGCGCGTGGAGGCCCGGATCGATTTGCCGACCGGACAGGGCATTTGGCCGGCCTTTTGGATGCTTCGGGAGAATGGGGTTTGGCCTGGAGAAATCGATATCATGGAAATCATCGGCTCGCAGCCGGGGATGCTCCATGGCACGTGCCACCAGGGGGCGCTGCCCAACCTTTACTCGCTCGGGGGCTCGATCGCCGCGCCGGATGGCGATTGGACCGATGGATTTCATGTGTACGGGGTCAACTGGTGGCCGGATTTCATCGAATGGACGGTGGACGACCAGGTGTACTTTTCGGTGAGCCGGCAGCAGGTGCACCCCAATTTTGAGTGGCTCTTTGACGAGGATTACCACCTGCTGCTCAATGTGGCCGTGGGGGGGAACTGGCCCGGATCGCCCAACGCGTCCACGGTGTTTCCGCAGACCATGCGGGTGGACTGGGTGCGCTGGCACCCGCTGCCGACGGCGGAGCAGTGGGTTCAGTTTCGCGTGGACCTGTCGCAGGAGGCCCCCCTCGGGCCAGGCGAAATCGTGTACCTCAACGGCTCCTTCAACAACTGGTGTGGCGGTTGCGAACCCATGGTGCATGCAGGCAATGGGCTCTGGCTTCGGACGCGGCCGTTGCCCCCGGGGCTGCACGAGTACAAGTTCACCACCAACGGATGGAACGGCCTCATCGAGAACTTTTCGCCCGACATCCCCTGTGGCATTGCGACCTACGGATCGGGGGTGACCTACGTCAACCGGTTTGTGCAAGTCACCGATGGGCCGGTGACGACCCCGGTGGTTTGCTTCGGTTCGTGCGCCGCCTGTCCCGGTTCTCAGGCCCCCATGCAGGATTGGACCCTGCGCCTGCAGCTGCCCTTCTGGACGGACGATCCGGTGACCGCTTGGGTGGGCGGGGTGCCGCACGCGATGGAGCCCGGCTTGCTCGGCCATTACCGCTGTGATTTGACTGCACAGGAAGGCCAAACCCATCACTTCCAAATCGGGAATCAGCCCGAAGTTTCCCTCCTGCGGACGTTCCCGGTGAACCCGGTTTCCATGGAACTGGGACCCTTCTGCTGGGAGAGCGCGGCGCCGTGTCCGGCCTTCTCCGGGGCGCTGGGCTGCATTTATGCCGCCGCTTTGGGGTACAATCCACAAGCCTGGGGCGACGATGGTTCGTGTTTCTGGACCCCGGAACCGGCCGCTTGTGCCTCCGATTTGGACGAAAACGGTGCTGTCACGGTGGCGGATTTGCTCATTTTGTTGGGTCAATTTGGGCTTACATGCAATTGATTATCAAATGTTTGATTTTTGTTGTGCAGGGAATGTTGTAGTGGTTTGGGCCCAGGGTGTGAGGGGGTGTAGTGATTTTGTAGCGCAGGTACTTTTTCAAGGGAGTTGAATTTTTTCGTACTTTTTCCCTTCGTATTCGTCGAAGAATATTCCAGTTTGAACATCAAAACCTTATCATCATGCGTTCTTTACTAACGGTCTGTACCCTGTTGCTCTCCATGGGATTTGCCTGGGCACAGAATCAAGTCACTTTTCAAGTGGACATGAGCGAATACACGGGCCCCGCTTACGGGGGTGTGTTCCTCAATGGCAATTTCAATGGCTGGTGTGGTGCTTGCGCCCCAATGTCGGATGCCGACGGCGATGGCATTTGGTCCATCACCATCGATCTGGGCAACGGTACCTTTGAGTACAAGTTCACCTTGGACGGATGGACAGGTCAGGAAATGTTCGCTGGAGGCGAGCCTTGCACGCTGACCACGGCGGGCTTCACCAACCGGGTGATCACCATCGATGGCAACACAGTGATTCCAGCGGTGTGCTGGAATGGATGTTATTCCTGCGATGCGCCTCCCCCATCGCCACAAAACGTGACCATCCGGGTGGACATGTCCACTTACACTGGCGCATTTGATTTCGTCAATGCGAGCGGCAGTTTCAATGGCTGGTGCGGCGATTGCGCCCAGATGAGCGATGCCGATGGCGATGACATCTACGAACTTGTTCTGTCCCTCATGCCTGGCAACTATGAGTACAAGTTCCAGGTGAACGCATGGGCGGATCAAGAGAACCTCACCCCTGGATCGGGCTGCACCTTGACTACGGGAGCTTTCACGAACCGCCTGGTGACGGTTGCAGATGCGCCCGTGGACATGGGCACGGTATGTTGGGCGAGCTGCTCAGCTTGCACCGACCCCAATTCGTTCCCTGTGGACGTGACCTTCGCTGTGGACATGGCTGGCTATGATGGTGCTTTGGGCACGGTCAACCTCAACGGCAGCTTCAACGGATGGTGCGGAGGCTGTGCGCCGATGGCGGATGCGGATGGCGATGGCGTTTATACGCTGACGGTGTCCATGTTGCCCGGCACCTATGAGTACAAGTTCACCGTCAACGGATGGGATGTGGCGGAGCAATTTGCGGGTGGTGAGTCTTGCACTTCTACCTTGGGTGGCTTCACCAACCGGACCATCACGGTGGCACCACAAACGCCCGTGACCCTGGGAACGGTTTGTTGGAACAGCTGTGGCGCATGCCCAGACGGTGTTGTTGGATGCACCGATGCCACCGCCCAGAACTACAACCCAGAGGCTACGGTAGACAACGGAGCTTGCCAATACTTGGTAACCCTGCGTGTGGACATGTCCAACGAAACGGTTTCTCCAGCAGGTGTGCACCTCGCGGGTGGCTTCCAAGGATGGGACGCTACGGCTACACCGATGCAGTATTCTGGTTTCGGGGTTTACAGCATCACGTTGTCATTCCCCGCGGGCATCATCGAGTACCAGTTCATCAACGGAAACGAGTGGGGTGGTGATGAAGACGTAGCGGGAGGTTGCGGCAACGATTACGGCAACCGTTCGTTGTTGGTGGCAGGAAACACCGATGCCGGTGTGGTTTGCTTCGGTGCTTGCTCTGCTTGTGCAGGATGTACAGACCCCTTCAGCCTGGAATACAGCCCATTTGCGGGTGAGGACGATGGCTCTTGCGCCACCTCATTGGTCTGGGGCTGCACGTACGAGGCCGCTTCCAACTACAACCCACAAGCGAACGTGGACAACGGGGCATGTGCATTCGAAACGGTGAACCCCTGCCCCGCGGACATCGACGGAAACGGTGTGGTCGCTACCCCGGACTTGCTGGCCTTCTTGGCTGCTTTCGGAACGGATTGCAACTGATCGATTCGGTTTTGGTCAAATGCGAAAGGGGCTGTCCTGCGGGACAGCCCCTTTTTTTTTGCTGTTGTTTCGGATCACTGGATCCGTTGGGCGGTCTCGACCGGTGGGGTGGTCGGTTCGTTACAACCGTTGAATGAACTCGTTGAGATTGATGCCTTTGTCCAGGTCGAGTCTTTTGCGCAAACGGAAGCGGCTGATTTCTACGGCCCGAACGGTCACAAACATGAGCGAGGCGATTTCTTTCGAGCTTAGATTGAGCCGGATGTAGGCGCAGAGCTTGAGGTCGTTCTTGGTGAGGTGTGGATACAATTCCCGGAGACGGTTTTGGAAGTCCACATGCACCTGGTCGAAATGCTGGGAGAATTGTTCCCAGTTGGCGTCCAGTCGTTCGTCTTGTTGGGTCAGGTCGAGGATGCCTTGGACGTCTTTGGCGAAGTTCTTGGGCAGCTGCGGCTTGAGGGTGGCCAAACGTTGGCGAATGGTCTGTAGGACTTCACTTTTTTGGACCAAATGCATGGTGGTGCTGGCGAGTTCTTGGTTCTTTCCCTGCAGTTCTACCTCCGAACGGGCCAGCCGTTCCTGTGCCAAGGCCTCTTCGGAGGCTTGCAGCGATTGTTGGAAGTCGCGGGACACCCGGAGCATCTCCTCGTGTTGGCGAGCGAGTTCGGCCTTGCGCTTGCGTTCCCAGCGGCGCTTGCGCAGGTGCAGGACCCAGCCCCCAGCGGACAAGAGCAAGAGGACGAAAATACCCCGGGCCCAGGCGGTTCGGTGCCAAGGCGGTGGGATGGTTACGGTGGTGCGGAGGATGGGGCCGACCAGCACGCTGCCCACGCGGGCTCGGAATTCGATGGTGTGTTCTCCGGTGGACAGGGCAGGCAGGAGCAAGGAGGGGTCGTTCACGGGGTCGGACCAGGTTTCTGAAACGGCGGGAATCCGCCATTGGAAAGCCTGTTGGTGCAGCCAACGCACGTCGGTTCCCTGTAGCAGGAAACGCAGGGCATGGGTGCCTGGGGGGAGCAGGATGTGGTCTTCGGGCACCAGTTGGGCGCTTCCACCCGCTGCGTTGAGGTGGGAGATGGACTGGATGCGGATGGAGGGCGCATCCGCCGGGCGGTACATGCGTTCCGGATCCATGGTCACAAACCCTTGTTCTGTGGGGATGCAAACGGTGCCATCGGCGAGGAACTCGAGCCTTTCGAACCCGCCCACTGGGGGCCGGAATTCCATGGGGGCCAGGCGGATTTCGAAGCTGGGATTCAACCCGCTTTTCACAGGTGCAATGCGGCCGAGATGGCCGTTTCGGAAGAACCAGAGGGCGCCATCGGGTCCGGTGGTCAGCCGGTCATACCGGGATTCGCCGTCCAGACCGTCCCACAGGTCCTCAACCGGGACCATGCGCTGCTGGTCTGGATCCCATTGCCAGAATCCATGCTCTGCGGTGAACAAGACCTGTTTGCCCACGCTGTGCACATGGATGCCGTTGTCGCTGGGGAAACCGGCATCAGCACCGAAGTGGCGGATTTGGCGCAAGCTGGCGGTCGCATGATCAAGTTCCAGCCGCCACGCACCTTTGTACGGGTGACTCACCCACAGCACCTGCGGGTTTTCGAAGGCCAAAAACCGCGCACTCTCTTCAAATCCTGCGACGGGCCCCCGAACGGACCAGCCGCCCAGGCTGTCTCGGCGCACTTGGTAGAGCCCGCGGTAGGTACCGGCATACCAAATGGGCCGATCGGGCACTTGCCACAGCCCCCAAACCCCGGTGCCGGAAATCACTTCGGTCACGCCGTCGGGTTGGACCGTGAATGCTCCGCGGTGGTGCCCCATCCACACCGTGCCCTCGAGGGATTGGAGGGACCAGGTGGAGCCCGAGGTGCCAGGGACCTCCTCGAGGGGGCCGGAACCCCATTGCACCCAAAGTCCTTGGGACGTGCCCCAATAGGTTCGGTCCGCCAGGTGCAACGAGGCAAAGCCGGCGTCGCGCATGCCAGCCGTCCCCGCCGGAATCCGGTCGGGTGCAGCGGCCAACAACCGGTCCAGCCCCCCCTCCAGCCCGACCCACAAGTCCCCCCCCGGCGCCGCCTCCAGCGCCAAGACCGTGGTCCGGGCCAGCCCCTCCAGCTCCCCGACCCTGACCTCGATGCGTTCCCAATCTGACGTCCGGATGACCCCCCCATGCGACGTGCCCACATAAAAATCGTCCCCCACAGCGAGCAGGCAGTTCGTCCGGTGCTGGCGCAAATACGCATCCACCTCGCCTGCCCGCGGGCGCCACCCGCTCGAATCCGAAGCCCAAACCCCCTGCTCGTGCGTCAACACCACCCGCGACCCGTCCTCCCCCCGCGCCACCCCCTCCACGCGCCACCCAGGCTCCAGCGGCAACGGCCCCGCACCGCCCCCCGCTGCGTCCAGGATTCGCTGGCCCGACTGGAACCCCCAGCCCTCGGGCGTGGGAAACAGGTTCACCACGGGACCTTGGAACACCGTTTCCAGTCGGCCGTCCCGGTGCAACCGCAGCACGAACCGGTCCGTGGCAACCAACAGCGTGCCACGCGCCTCTGTCACGCAACGCCAAACATCTTCAAATCCCCCCACCTGTGCGCGCACCGCTGCCGAGAGGTCGTGGTAGACCGCAGACTCCCACGACGTCGCACCGGAGGGGACCGAGGGGGCGGCGGCAAACCAGCCCAGCTCTCCCTGCCCACCTGCCACCAACCTGTCGCCCCACCACTCCACCGACCGCACCACCGTCCGGTTGGGCAGGGGCAACTGCGACCAAGTTGCTCCATCGTACAGCAGCACCCCTGCGTTGTTCGCCACCGCGACTCGCCCCTGTTCGTCCTGGTCGATGTCGGCATGTTGCAGACCGCCCCCGGTGAGATGTCGAGGAAAATGCTGCACAGGCGGGGTTCCGGAGGTGGGACCTTGAGCGGTAGCTGACAGGGTGCCCAAGAGGAACACCAGGGTGTGGGGAGATGAAATCCGCATGGTAGAGGTGAGCAAGTTAATGGAGCCCAGCGTTATCAACACTTTTTTTGCCAAATGTGAAAGAAATGTTCGGGCCCTGTAGCAAAGAGAAAAACGATTTGTGCAGGATTTGTGCGGCGCCAAATGGAACCGAGTGCATGTATTTTGGGGCCATGAAATTTCCTCTCCAAGCGGCGCTGACCTTGGCGGTTGCCGGCGCCCTCTCTGGCCCGGTGGCGGCACAGATGCTCTACGACAACGCGGACGACGTCCGCCAGGTGACCTATGGCTTCAACGTCCCCTTCTTGCAGCAATTGGGCAATGGTACCGGGGGGACCCAGTGGCCGGGTTGGCACGGCACATTGATTGAGTACACCTTGAACCCGTTCCCGGACGCCGTGAATGGGTCGGAGCAGTGTTTGGCCTACCTCCGGAACCCCGGTGAAACCTATGATGTCATCGTCATCCGGACATCGGGGCTCGCGGATCTCACGGATTATGTGAACGGCACGAAGCAGATTCGGTTGGACATTCTGAGCCCGGTGCCAGGTGTAGATGTGGAAATCACGTTGGAGGACGCGGAGACGGCACAGCCGGCGAATTACCCTGTCGGACGGCACAGCACGTACAGCGCGGTGACGACCACCGGCGGTCAGTGGGAGACTTTGACATTCACGCTCGTGGGCCAGCCGGATGCGACGGTGCCCATGGACGCTGTGGACAATGTGGTCATCCTCATGAATCCCGGAGTCAATGTCAGCGAGCAGTACTTCCTGGACAATTTCTACGGTCCGGAATGGGTTTCGCCGGATTGCACCACGCCTGACGACAATGCGGAGATGGTCACCGACTTTGATTGCAACCAGCACGTGACCCGGATTTATTCGGACGGGCGTTTGCAGTTGTTCCCCAATCCCGCTCCATCGGCTTTGAATTCAAGTGCCAAGTGTTTGGAATACACCCGGAATGGTGCGGTTACGGATGATGTGTGGGTGGGATCTTTTGCAGACGGTCCTTTGACGATCGGCGCAGGGTCCGCGTTGCAGTTGCAGACTTTGGATCCCTCAGCACCGAGCAACTTCGTGTTGTCCCTGCAAGATGTTTTCGGAAGCGAACTCCTGCTGTTGACGGGGAGCACGATGATGCCGGGGGTTTGGGAGAACCACACGTTTGATGTATCTGCGCTCGCCGGGTTCCCCAACGTGGCGCGTTTTGTGTTCCTGCACCGTCCCGGCCTGCCGGAGGCGCGTTCGATTTACCTCGACAACTGGTTGGTGACTTTGCCCGGAAGCGTCGGGTCGACCGAAGCGGCTGACCGGGTGGAGGTGATGCCCAATCCAGCGAACGACCAAGTGAGGTTGTGGGGAACGCAGGGAGCCACTTGGTCGGTGTTTGATGCCGCGGGCCGCGAGGTGGCTCAGGGCGTCATGCGCGGAACGCAGGAGGTGCTGGATGTGGCCCAATGGACGCCCGGCGTATACGTGGTGCGCTGGAGCGATCGCCAGGGCGCGGCTGCTGAGCGGTTGGTCATCCAGCGATGAGCCGGTTCCGCGCACAGGGCGCGTGGGCGGCAGGTTCGGCGCGGGCGACCCGGGGGTCGCTGTTCGTTGCCCTGCTCGCCGGAGGGCTGTGGGGGGCGGCTTGGGGCCAAGGGAGCACCACGGGGGGAGCGCCCACGGCTTCGGGGGCGGCCTTGCCGCCGGCGCTGGGACTTCCGGCTCCGGGGCACCAGGTGTCGAGGCTGCCGGGCGGTCTCACCCTGGGCGGGTACTACCGTTTCTGGGGTTGGAACCGGGCCCTGGACCAGCCTTACCGCGTGCTGACCGACAACGCCTTCGCAAACACCCCGCCCCGGGTTTTGGGGGTCGGGGATGTGTACCGAGATCCGCCGGTGATGCTCATGAACTTGGGGCTGCGGCCGGGGGGCGGGGCCAGCTTGGGCATGGACTGGGCGATGTACGGTCATTTCCAGGGGATTCCCGGTACGGTGCCATACAACCTCAACTTGGGCATCAACTTCTACGGCTCGGTGCCCACCGAGCATTTCCTGCTGGGCTTTCAACTCGGGGGCATCCATTGGACGGAGTTGAGCGGGATGACCTTCGCCAGTTTCCCGGGTTACGAGCGGTACAGTTTGATCGAGCGTTGGCCTTGGGAGGGTGTGGGTTCGAGCATGGACCGGGGCGCCTATTTCTTTGAGAAGGGGACCATCAACCGGGACGCCCGTTGGGCGCGACAAGCCTTCAAGGGGGCGGTGTTGGATCTTTCGGAGTTGCCCGGAGGACTGGAGGCCCGGGTGTTGTGGGGCAAGACGCCGGCGACTTCGATTTTCGGCGATCCACAGGAACGGTATTCGATGGGCGGTCGGGTTCGGAAGGCCTTCGATCCCAAGACCTACCTCGGTGTGAACGGGATTCAGCATGTCGGGTACGCCGATGCGCTGTCCTTGAACCGGACCCGCATCGTGTTGTGGACGGCGGATGGCATGTGGTCAGATGGCGATGGTGAACTGCAGTTTGAGGCGGGTGCGGGCCATTATGAATCCGATGCCGTGCCCAGTCCGTGGGGCAGTGCCGTCCGGGTACGGGCGAAGGCGCCCAAGCGTTGGTGGGGCTTCCCGGTGGAAGCGGAATTCTTCCGCTTGAGCCCGCGGTTCGTCAATTACTATGCAAATTTCATCAGTCCCAATGCGCAAGCTTTGGGAACAGAAACGGCTCCGGCTGGCGTGGCGGGCGGTGGCGCGACCGCCTTTGGCGGGAGTTTGACGGATGTAGGCCAAATCCAAAACAACCGCATCGGATTCAATGTCAATGCATGGTTCGAACCCGGTCCCAACTTCAAATGGAATGTGGGCTGGTCGTCCTCTCAGGAATTGGAGTCCGGTGGCAACCGGCTGAGCCTGGGGCACAAGATCAATGGGCTGCAACTGAGCCGGTTCGTGCCGTTTACCCAGGGCATGGGACCTTACCGCCGGTGGAATTCGTTCTACCGCGGGGTGTCAGAGGATGTGTTCATCACGGACGTCGACCCCACGACGGGTTTGCCGGCAACGCGTACAGCGTTCAACATGGTGCAGGTGCACATGAAGCAACGGTTGGGTCATGGTTCCAAGCATCCTGCGCTGCTGAACTACGTGGTGTCTGCGGGCAGCGTCGCGGACCGGTGGACACCGGTGCCGGTGGTGGATTCCACGGCTTACCTGCGGGCGCATTACCACGAGTTGGATGCCATGGTCCGGTGGAATGAGGCGGTGGATTTGGCCTTCTTTGTGGGATGGGAACAAATCCGGGGCAACCACCAACTGAACAACCTGTATTACTTGAATGATGCGGGGGTGACGGAAGGGGCGCGGCTGGAAGCGGGTGCGGCGTTTGTGGGCTCGGGCCTGGCTGGGACGGCAATTCCGGGGGCTTCCTATGCCGGTGCGGCTTTTGCTGCTGCGGGCAGCGTGGACCAGCGCTCTTGGCACTGGGGAGCGGGTTTTGATGTCCGAATCAGCAACCAGGCTGGGTTGTATGTACGGCACCACCGGTTCGTGCAGGAGGATATAAACTTTACAGAGGACCGCATTGGCGGCTCGGAAACTTCGGTTGAACTCAAGATCTTTTTCTGATGATGGCACGACGCATGGGGCGATTGGTTGGTATGTTGGTGGGCTTGGTTCCGTGGCTCGTGCTGCAGGCCCAGCAAGACCGGATTGTTTTCACCGGGGCGGGCCGGATGTGGATGCACCATGACCGGGTTTCTGGAGCGCTTCTGGAGGACGGCACGCTGAACGGCACCCTGGTCGCAGGGGACACGGTGACGCCGCGCCGGGTGATGGCTGGAACGGCTCTTTTCGACTTCGGTGTGGTGGCGCGTCCCGACCGAGCGACGGAAATCGTTGCGGTCACGCGGGTGACCAGCACGCTCGATGGTTTCTGGGGTCAAGGAGTGGGTTTCCAGGTTCGAGAACTGTATGCCCGGGGGGTCATTCGGGGAAAAATTCGGTACCGGGTGGGAGACTTGGATCTCCGGCTGACGCCATACACCCTTTGGAACGGGAATGGAGACTTGGGAAACCGGATTCCCGATTTGTGGCGGGTTTGGTCTGACTGGGTGGATTACGACCGCTTCCAGCGCGATGGGCACTGGCGTCAGCAGGGGTTGGATGTGGATGCGGCGCTGGCTTCGCGGTGGTTTGATGAGATCACGGTGCGTGGGGCGCTGACGAAGCAGCGGGCCACGGATTACTTTTTCCAGCCGGATCGGCTGTTGGGGTTGGGGACGTTGGAGATGCGTCGGGGACGATGGAACGGGGGGTACAGGATGGTGTCGCTGTTCGATGTGGCGCCGACGGCCCAGTTTTCGACGGCGGCGGCCCGGTCGACGGTGCACAGTGTGGACCTGCGGGGCAAGGTGAAGGCTCAGTCCCAGTGGACCTGGGGTGCAGAGGCCGGTTGGTCGGGAACGGAGTTTGTCGATATGGCGGGGGCCCCAGAACCGGGTCGGGATGGCTTTGCCGAAGTTTGGGGGCGATGGGATGCCGCGGATTCGACGGGGTTCTGGCGGGGCGTCTCTGCGACGGTGGAGGCCCGCCGGGTGGGGACGGGGTACCGAAGCCCGGGAGCCCAGTCGCGCCGAACGGATTGGGGTGCGTCATCGGGCACCTGGGGCTTCTACACGAACCAGGAGCGGGTGCGGCCCCTCACCACGGTGGACCTGTTGCAGGACCCCGGTGTGTACCGCCCCACCTTGTCGATGGGGTTGCAGGCTTACAATCCGGCATTCCGGAACGCCCTGCCCTACGGGGCCGCCACCCCGAACCGGCAGGGCCTCGCCGTGGCGATGCGCCGCGATCGTCCGGAGGAAGCCTGGTCCTTCGGCGAACTGCGGCTGGACCTGACGACCGAGCTCGCAGGCCAAGGCATCGCCACCCACCGGAACATGGGGGTCCTCGATGGCTACACCCGGCTCCGGCTCGACCGCTGGTACGGCGGCCAGCGCCCCTTCTCCTGGGACCTCCACCTCCACGCGGAACGCACCGACCGCGCCGGCCTCGCCGACACCGGCCTCGGCGCCGTGGACTGGCGGCAAGCTTGGTTCGCAGGGGGCTTCCAGTGGCAATTCCAGCGGGACTTGAGCCTGCAGTGTTCCTTGTTGTCCCTCCGCGCCCAAGGCACCGAGTACCTCGCCGTTCGGGACCCCTTCGATCGCATCGTCGATTACCGTCGGCACGAAGCTGACCTCCGGGAGCGCGTGCTCGCGACCGGGTTGTCTTATCGGTTTACAGATTCCATCCGTTTGGACTTGCAGTACCGTGCGCTCTTCCGGAGTGACGCATTGCTCGCCGCTTACGACTACCAGTGGAGCCAGTGGAACTTCCTCTACACCCTTTATTTCTGATGGCCATGCGACTTGCACAATCAAAAATAAATCCATTGATTATCATGGGTTTGATGGGTATTCTGTCTTGCTCACAGCCGGAAATTGAAGGCCCCGAAATCCAGGACATCTACGGGGAGTTTGCAGTGTTGGAGGGCTTGCGTTCGGACCGAGAATCCGTCGACTTTACGGCGGGCGAACGGGTGGGCTTTTCTGCGCAGTTAAGCATCCGGACCGATTGGACCTTGGAAATCATCGGTTTGAGTTCAGGAGCCAAGAAGGTCATCGAGGGCCGGGAGCGGGACATCACCCCCGAGGTGCTGCAGTGGGACGGAACCATCACCTTTGCGCCGCTTTTCGGAGAGGAATTGTGCATGACCCGCTTGGTTTTTGCGGAGTATCCCGACACGTTGTGGGGAGACACGGTGCTCGTGACGGGGATTCGTCCCGAGGCAGCGGTGGACCTGGTGTTGACCGATTTTGAATCGCTGACGCAGCCCATCGGCAACTTCACCGAGCCCGCTAGTTTCAACCAGCGCGTCACGGGTACCTACTACCAGAACCTCTTTACCTCGCCTCCTTCCTTCGCCACCGTGGAGCCACCACAGGGGACCAAGTTCTGGGTGATGTCGGCAGACCACAGCCCGGCGAACATCTTCATCTGTGGCGCATCGATGTTGGCTTCGGCCGCGACGACGGGCGATCCGGAAGCGGATTATTTGGCCTTGGGCACCTTGAACCCGGACAACGTGTACTTCAATGCCTTGGTGTATGGGTTTGGAGATGGCATCAGCCGGCTGCAGGTAGGCTTGCAGGAGGATGACAACCTGGACGGCGTCTACGACCGTTTCACAGAGGGGGCGTACAATGCCGAGGTGGCTGTGGACTGGACAGGATGGCGGGTGGTGAGTTTGCCGTTGAGTGCGTTCGCACGCAGCACGGTGGGGGGGTATGGGAACAACGACATCACGGGTGTGCAGGATTTGGACCGCATCATTCAGATGGAGTTTTTGCTGCTCGCCCAGCCCCAAACGTCTGGTTTTTGTGGCCACGCGCTGGATTTTGTCAACTTCACGCTCTACGCACCATGGCAGCCTTGAGCCGGACGTTCCTGGTCTCGCTGGTCCCGGTGGTGCTGTTTTCGGTGCTGGTGGCCAGCACGGGCTGTGGGCTGACTTGGGAGACGGTGGCGCTGGAGGACGCCCGGGAGGTGCGCCAAGCGGCGGCTCCAACGACGGGATTGGGCGACTTTCGGTTGACGGATGTGTTTCGGGATGCCTCTCGAGATGTGTGGGGGCTGGAGAAGGATGGGTGCAAGGACCTCGCTTGGGTGACCGAACCGGTGTATGCCGGGGGGGGAGCGCTGCGGCTGGAATGGGCGCCGGGAGGTTGTCCCTGGACGGGCATGGGAATCGGTTGGGCCGGTTGGCAGGGGAAGGACCTGCGGGATGCCATGGAGACAGGGGCGTTGCGGTTTCGCATCCGCTCAGTGTCGGGCACGACCCACGTCCCCCTCATCATTTTTTTGCTCGAGGACTACAGCGGCGTGATGTCCTCTTCGGTGTTTGGAACGCATTGTTTGGAGAAGTATCCCTTGGATGAGGTTTGGCAAGAAGCTGTGCTGCCCCTGTCCACGTTCAATTGGAAGCAACAAGGTTGCGATATCAGCAACATCAAACAGATGGTGCTGGAGTTGCAAGGGGAAGGGGCGGTCTACATCGATGAAATGGAAATCGTGCCTTACGTCCCTCGGGTGATTCCAGGTCGCCGGGAGTTTCCGCCCAGCGTGGCGCCCTTGTTCGATGGCATCACGGCGGTTTTTGAGGACTACCTGGCCCACGGCTGGGGCTGGGGCGCGTATCCCTACCGAACCTTTGCCATCGAGGACGGTGGTGGGGTGGAAGGCGGGGCCGGCATCCACATGCAATGGATGACGGGTTGGCAACCCTGTCCGGAGCGGCGATTGGGCATGAGCTGGACGGCCTGGCGCGGGGTCGATTTTCGGGGGGCGCCGGATGCCCAGTTGCGTTTTATGGTGCGAAGCGATTCGCCGGATGCCGGGATCACCGGCTTGCGCGTAGGGTTCGAGGGATGGGACGGAGCGGTGTCCACCGTTTCGGTAGACAGCTTGGTGACCATCGACCGCCAGTGGCGCTGGGTCAACGTGCCCTTGTCGTCCATGCCCTTCGCCCGCGATCGTGTGGACCCGGCCCGCATTCGCCAGTTGATTTTTGAAGTTTCGCCCGGTTCTCGGGGCGATGTTTGGATAGACCAAATCCGTATCCACCATGACGGCTGATTTTCCAATGAATCGATTTTATTTCTTGCTGGGCACTGCGGTGCTGGCTGCTTTCGGCTGTGGAGGTGGGGACACGGGTTTGCAGGAGCCCCGGACGGACCGGGAGGCGTTTGTGGACTCTGTGCTCTCCACGTTGACGGTGGAGGACAAGGTGGGAGAAATGACCCAGCTGACGCTGGACATGTTGTTGGTGGGGGCTCCGTATGCCTCGGAGGAGCCGCACCGTCTCGATTCAGGGGAGGTCCGAGACGCCTTGGTGGAATGGCGGGTCGGGAGCATCCTGAACTGCGGGGGGCATGCGTACCCGCCCGAAACTTGGAAGGGGTTCATCACGGAAATCCAACGGGTCGCCCGCGAGGAAAAGGCTTCGGGGATTCCGGTCCTGTATGGCATCGACGCGATCCATGGTGCCACTTATACCTCGGGGGCGGTCCTCGGGCCCCAGCAGATCGGGCTGGCGGCGACGTGGGACACGAGCGCGGTGCGCACGTTCGCGGAGCACACGGCCCGCGAGGTTCGGTCCGTGGGCATTCCCTGGAATTTTTCGCCCGTATTGGATGTCGGACGGGACCCCCGCTGGCCGCGGTTCTGGGAGACGTTCGGGGAGGATGTGTTGCTCGCTTCCGACATGGGAGAGGCCATGGTACGGGGCTACCAGGAGGGGCCGGTCCCGGTGGCGGCCACGATGAAGCACTTCTTGGGGTACAGCCAATCGCTTTCGGGCAAGGACCGGACGCAGGCCTGGATTCCGGAGCGTGCTTTGCGGACGTATTTCCTGCCCACTTTCCAGCGGGCCATTGCGTCCGGGGCGATGTCGGTGATGGTGAACAGTGGGGAGATCAATGGGATCCCGGTGCACGCGGACCGCTGGGTGTTGCAGGATTTGTTGCGGAAGGAGCTGGGCTTTGAGGGGGTGGTGGTCACGGATTGGGAGGATGTGAAGTACCTGTACACACGGCACAAGGTGGCGGCGAATTACAAGGATGCGGTGCGGATGGCGGTCGAGGCGGGCATCGACATGGCGATGGTTCCGGTGGATTTGGAGTTTCCGAAGTTGTTGTTGGAGCTGGTGAAGGAGGGGACGGTTGCGGAGGCCCGGCTCGACGAGAGCGTCCGCCGCATCTTGGGGATGAAGTACGACTTGGGGTTGTTTCATGGCGGCGCGGTGCCGGCGGCGGGGTCGGTGGATCCCTCGGCGGACCCGGAGCGGCCGGCCTTCGAGGCGCTTGCGCTGCGGGTGGCGGGGCGGTCGATGACGCTGCTGCGGAATGATTCGGTGGGGGCACAGCCGCTGTTGCCGTTGGACCCTGCAGCGCGCATCTTGGTGACGGGGCCCACGGCGCATTCGCTCAATGCGCTCAATGGGGGCTGGACGGGAACGTGGCAAGGACTGGATACGACGTACAACACGCCCGGAAGGCCCACCGCATGGCAGGCCGTTTCGGAGCGTTGGGCAGAGGCGGGTGGGCGTGCTGATTTCGTGCCCTTGGCCATGGACTTCGACGCCGCCGCCATCCGCACCCTGCAGGATGCCGTGGCCCGTCAGCGACCGACGTCGGTGGTGGTGTTCTGTGGGGAAATGCCGTACACCGAGAAACCCGGTGATTTGGAGGACCTGAATTTGCCGGCGAACCAGCAGGACTTGGTCCGGGCCTTGGGCGCGACCGGTGTACCGGTGGTGCTGGTGTACATCGGAGGACGCCCCCGGACCTTTGCGGCGGTCGAATCGGTGGCGGATGCCGTGCTCATGGCCTACTTGCCAGGCGATTTCGGTGGGCAGGCCATCGCCCAGGTCCTCGCTGGAGACATCCAGCCTGAGGGCCGGTTGCCGTTCACCTGGCCCCGTCACCCTTCGTCGCACGCAGCTTATGACCACAAATACACCGACCGCATCCACACCGATTTTTCGGACCAGGCCTTCCAACCGTTGTTCGCCTTCGGGTCGGGTATGGGCTATGCGCAGCTCGCCATCACGGGAGTGACCACCGATCGCGCCACCTATGGCTTGCAGGACACCGTGCGGGTGACCGTCCGCTATGAACATGCCGGAGGACGGGAGGGCTGGGCGGCTGCTGAGGTCCTGCAGTTGTTCAGCCAGGACAGCGTCGCCAGCATCACCCCTGCGGTGGACCAACTCCGCGCTTGGCAGCGGGTGGAGGTTGCCCCCGGGGCCCAGGGTGAATCGGAGTTCCGACTCCCTGTGCAGGAGCTGGGCTTCATAGGCCGAGATCTGAAGTACGTGGTGGAACCCGGCATGTTCGGGTTGCGGGTGAATGGATTCCCGGCGGTCGCCGTGGAGGTAACGGAAACCGGGGCGGGTGATGCCCAGCAAAAAACCAATTGAGCCATGAGCAGCATGAAGAGCAGGGCCCTCGGGGTCCTTGGGGCCCTGGGCGGGGTGGTTTTGGGAGGAGGCGTCCCGGGGGGAATGGCCTTGCACGCACAATCGGACTGTGCTGTGCTGGTTTGGTCTGAAGAATTCGAAGGGAATGCCCTGGACCTCAGCCGGTGGGAAATCCAAACAGGTACCGGAGCACAATATGGACTCAATGGGTGGGGGAACAATGAGTTGCAGTATTACACGGGGCTTCCGGACAACCTGTCGGTGGGCAACGGGATGCTCCGGATCACCGCGCGGGATCAGGGCTTTGGCAACATGGATTACACCAGCGCCCGCATCCGGACGGCGGGCATGGCTGCCTTTGCCACCGGTCGCATCGAGGCCCGGATTCGGGTGCCCAAGGGACAAGGGATTTGGCCTGCCTTCTGGATGTTGCCCGAGGAGAACCGCTTCGGCGGCTGGGCGGTGAGTGGCGAGCTCGACATCATGGAAGTCGTAGGGCACGAACCGTGGCGCGCCCACGGGACCATCCACCACGGGGGCAGCTATCCTTGCAACTCCTTCACGGGCCAGAGCATCGATGGTCCGGACCTGTCCGAGGATTTCCATGTGTACGCGGTGGAGTGGGAGGAGGATGAGATCCGCTGGTTCTTGGACGACATCCAGTATGCAGTCCAAACCCCCCAAACAACGGGCCGTTTCTGGCCGTTCGTGCGCCCTTTTCACTTGTTGCTGAACGTGGCCGTAGGGGGCAATTGGCCG
This sequence comes from uncultured Comamonadaceae bacterium, assembly GCA_964405405.1. Lineage (GTDB taxonomy): Bacteria > Bacteroidota > Bacteroidia > Flavobacteriales_D > Sanyastnellaceae > CAMCYM01. The sequence goes on from CAYONT010000003.1 coordinate 127,553, forward strand.
GGTTCTCCGGATGGCTCGACGGTGTTTCCGCAGACGATGGAGGTGGATTACGTCCGGGTATACCAGTCGGAGCAGTGGGGCATGGTGACGGGCCGCCGGTCGGTGCAGGGTGGAAGCCTGGTGGAGACGTACCGGGCACCGGAGTTCCCCGAGGGGACGTACGTCTGGTCGGTGGATGGCGGCACGCTCGTCTCGGGCCAGGGCACGCCGGCCATTGAGGTGCGGTGGGACCTCGGCGTGGCGGAGGGTTCGGTGGTTTGTACTGCGACGGGAGCCGAATGCAGCGCCCAGTGGTCGGTGCCGGTGCAGGTGATGCTCCCGGACGATGGCGACTGCATCTGGGAGGTCGCCCGGTTCGAGGCGGGTCAGCCCGATGCCGCCGCTTGGTCCTGTGGCGCGGGCGCGATTTCGGTGGTGACGAACACGAACGCCACCCCCTTCAACCCCTCGGCCCGCTGTCTGCAGTATGTGCGCAGCGGGGACCCTGCGGACCGGGTTTCGTTCGCCACCGACGCCATTTCCGATGCCACGGCCTTCTCCACCGGGGCGTTGGTCTGGGCGGTGGACGTGTTCACCAATGCACCGGTCGGTACCGAAATTCGTTTGGCCTTGGAAAAGCAAGGGGTGGCTACGCCCACCGGCAATGCGGGCCGGCACAGCCACTACACGGCGAACACCACCGGACAGTACGCTTGGGAGACGCTGTTCTTCTCCCACCTCGGTTCGCCGGACGCGGGCATGGCGCCTGGCACGGTGAACCAGGTCACGGTGGTTCCCGATCCCGGTGGACCCTGGGTGACTTCGTATTTCTTTGACAACCTGCGGGTCGTGGACGCTGCTTGCGTTCCGGTCGGCGTGCAGGAGCCCACCGCGTCGGCTCCGGCTGCCCCTTGCCGGGTATGGGCTGCGGCCCCGGGCTTGCTCGCCTTTGACTGCGTGGACACCAGGCCCATGGCGTGGGAAATTCGGGACTTGCAAGGACGTTTGGTCCAACGTGGACAGGCAGTTCCAGGAACCTCCCATGCCGCAGTGGGCGCCCGGGGTCCTTTGGTCATTCGTTGGGAGACCGGTTCTGTTTCAACCCTTTGGATGCCATGACCCTAGGTTGGATGAAAATCGGGGCCGTTTGCGGCCTGTGCTGGATTCCCGGGATGGGGGTTTTGGAAACCCGCGCCCAAGCCGTTCCCGTTGAGGTCGTGTTGCGTGCGGACGGCAGTTGGGAGCTCGAGCGTGGCGGTGCGCCTTTCTTCGTGAAGGGCGCGGGCGGTGACGGCTCGATGGAAGCCCTGGCCGCCGCAGGCGGCAACGCCCTGCGGACTTGGTCCTCAGACCGGGGCCGTGACGTGTTGGATTCCGCCCAGGCCCATGGACTCGTGGTCATGATGGGCCTGTGGATGGGCCATGAGCGGCACGGGTTCAATTACAGCGATGACTGGGCGCGTCAAGACCAGCTCGAACGCTTTCGGAAAGTCGTGCGGGAACTCAAAGACCATCCCGCCCTGCTGATGTGGGGTGTGGGCAACGAGGTGGACTTGTTTTACAGCGATTTGAACGTTTGGTCTGCGGTGGAAGAGGTGGCGGCGATGATCCACGCGGAGGACCCCCTCCATCCGACCTGTGTCGTCACTGCGGGCATCGATGTGGCTGAAGTCCAAATCCTGCGCGCAGAGTGCCCCAGCGTCGACCTCCTCGGGGTGAACACGTATGGGGGCATCGACGCGCTCCGGGACCAGGTTCGGTTGTACGGATGGGACAAGCCCTACCTCGTCACGGAATGGGGAGCCACGGGACATTGGGAGGTAGCCAAGACCACCTGGGGAGCCCCACTGGAGGAGTCCTCCTCCCTGAAGACGGAGCGTTACGCCACCCGCTACCAGACGGGCATCGCATCGGATCCTGGTGTGTGCCTCGGGTCATTCGCGTTCTTGTGGGGCCAAAAGCAAGAAACCACGCCCACTTGGTATGGGGTGTTTCTCGAGAACGGTCTGCCCATGGGCGCGGTGGACGCCCTGACGGAGGCTTGGACGGGGGCACCGCCGGCGCACCGCGCCCCGGTCATCGAACGGTTCACCCTCAATGGTGCCGATCCGACCCATTCCCTGGAGGTGCGTCCGGGCGACCGCTGCGTGGCGGAAATCGCGTGGATGGACCCCGACGGGGATGCTGTAGAGGTGACCTGGGAGTTCCTCCCAGAGTCGGTGCACACCCTGGCCGGCGGGGACAAAGAGGTTCGGCCGGAATCGCTTACGGGTTTGGCCGGGGCCACTGTCGATGGGGCAATGCGCTTCCGGGCACCGACCGTCCCCGGGCCTTACCGCCTCTTCGTCTACGTCACGGATGCACGGGGCAAGGCGGCTGCGGCCAACTTCCCCTTCCGGGTGCGCTGAACCCGTCGGCGCCTCGGCTTCAGGCTGCGGCCAATTCCCGCAACAACCTCCGCTTGGCCACGGGCAGAAGGGTTTCCTGCAAGGGAAATGCGAGGGTACTCCGCGCGATGAAAGTGGCCGGGTTGGGCCATTGGGAGAAGCGGCGGATGAGGTTGAGTTTGGCCTGTTCAAAGCTCATTGTCAAGGACTTGCTGAACTGGTCAATGCGTTCTACGGCCAATTGGGTCAACCGTTCGTCTTCGCGTTCTACCCAAGCCCGCTGGTATCGGTAGGTGGTGACCTCGTTCCGGGGCTCGTCAAACAGGAAAAGGTAGCCCTCGTTTTTCCAGAGGGGCATGAGTCCAACGGGTTCGAAGATGATGTGCTCTTCGACGATTTCGTAGATGTCCTTGCCCTCTTCGATGCTGGTCTTCAGCCGGGGCAGGGCAAACTCCAGCAAGGCATCGATGTACTGATCGAGCTGGGCATTGCCCTGGAACTGCTTGTAAACGAGGCGCATCTCCTTGAAGTCCAGGGCTTCCACGTCCCCACGACGTTGGGCGTCGAGTTCGTCCCGTTGGGCAGCGAGCTGGCACAGCCCCCGGTGTTGTTCGATGAGTTGGGCCAGGGCAGGATACAACCGGGTATGGCGAAATTCCTGTTTGACTTTTTGCAGCCAAGCCAGGAGGATGTACTGTTTGTACTCCGTGTCCAACAAACCGGAGGTGAGCCAGTCGGGTTGAAGTGGTTCCATGGTAGGTGCGCGCCCGTAAGGCGGAGCGTCTATCCGTTCAACGCAAGAGGCGGTCTCAATGTTGCGCTCCGGACCGAAGGATGCGTGTTTCCCAGACGGGGGTGCCGCTGGCATCCGTGAGGCGCAGCAGGTAGGAGCCGGGCATCAGGTCCGGGGCCAGCGAGAACGATGCTGCCCCCGGGAAAACGGGGAACGTGTCCACCAGGCGGCCATCGGCCGCGAACAGGGTCGCGCGGTAGGGCTGTCCGCTGGGCGCGACGAGGGTGAACCGGTCCACGAAGGGATTGGGGTAGCACGCCCAACCGGCGGACCGGGAATCCGCCTCGGTCACCTGCGTGTTGATGCTGGCGCCCGTGCCCGGACAGCCCGCGAAGGGGATGGCCTCCACCGTGACGACCCCCAGTCCGGGATTCACCCAAACGGGGCCTGTCTCCGGCACCACCAAACCATCCAGCGTCCATACATACTCCGCGGCGCCTTCCGGAACCGAAAGCGAGGGCACCGACGGATCAAAGACCACCGAAAACGGCGGCCAGGGCAGGCACACCAGCAGGGAATCCGAGGCCACCGTGCAACCCACGGCGTCCCCCACGGCGGCCGCGTACCATCCGGAAGCCGTGGCCAGCCAGCCCGCCGGGTCTCCCGCTGCCCCGGTGCCGACGGCCTGCCCGTTCCACCACCAAGTCAGCACATCGTACCCCTCCGGCCAGTCACTGACCACCGTGAGCAACACCTGGCCCGGCGGCCCCGAGGGTGCCACCACCAACGGCGCTTCGGGCAGGCAGACCTGGATGGGACCCGTCCATGCCGTGCAGGTCCCCACCGTGGTCAACTCCGCTGCATACCAGCCATTCTGTTCCGGAAACCAGCCCGAATCCGAAGCCCCCAGGCCCGTCCACTCCCCCGCCGCATCCTGCAGCCACCAGGTCGCCGGCCCCGGCGGATCCGTCACCAACTGATTCTCTTCCGCCCAGTACATCCCGATTGACTCGTCCCCGGGCAAGCAGTACAACCCCGCCGGTGCGAACGTGCTGCACCCAAACGCGTTCGTCCCCCAGACCCCCCAGTACCCACTTACCGTCGGTGAAAACGTGGGACCAGCCCCCACCTCGTCCCCCACCGGTACCCCTTGGGCATCCGTCGCGACCCACGACCACGCCACCGCCCCCGCGCCCTCGGCCGAACCATCCTCCACCTCAAGCAGCCAGGGATCCACCGGCGACGCCCCAGCGACCAGGGCGGGTGGCGCCAGCACCGTCACCACCGTCGTGTCGGTAAGCGCCAGCACCGTCTCTACCGTGACCACCACCGACCCCTGCGTTCCATTCCCGGCGTTGAATCCCCCGCCCCCGATGGGCAGCGACACCGATCCCAGGGCCTCATCCGCGGTCAGGTCGTCCGCGTCCCAAAAAGCCAGCGTGTACGGGGGATTCGTGAGCACGATCTGCAACCCTCCCCACGTCGCGGATGTCGCATTGCTCACCTCCGACGATGTGTAAACCGCGGTCCCTGTGCCATCGGTCAGGATGAAGTACGGGTCGCCAGGCGAGCTGAACAAATCGTCATCGAAAAACCCGCCGCTCCACGCGCCGCTCGTTCCCGTGAGCGTGACCGTGTTCAGCACGGGCTGCGTCACCGTGGTCGTCAAGGCCAAACCATACGTCCCCGCCTCCGAAAACACGAACGAAGGGGCCACTTCCGACGACGTGAAGACCCCGGCGGTCCATGCGTACGTCGTGGTTTGGCCGGCACCCCCTGCGAACGTCGCTGCGCAATCGACGGTCACCGGGGCGCAACCGCTGACGGGGGTGGCCGTGAAGGAACCCGTGGCCGCCGATCCTTGCTCCACGACCAGCGGGAAGGCAAAGCTCTCCGAAACCGTTTGGTTGATGCCGAAGGCGGAGACTTGGGCCACGATGGAGATAACCATCTCGTAGTTGCCCGCCAGGAGCGGGGTGCCGCAGAGCGTGGCGCAGCCGGAGGTTTGGCCTGAAGCAGGCGCGTATACCCCATCCGGGTCATTCAACGTCACTTCCATGCCCCAGGGCACGCCGGTGATGGACGCGATGGTGACGGTGTTGAGCGTGGCCGTGACCCCGCTGCCGGGATCCACCACCTCCGCGGGTAGGAAGAAGGTCAAGAAGTCGGTGTAAGCCTCGCCCACCGTAGCCGGCGGCAGTTCGGTAGGACAAATCGTCGGGAACCCATCCGCACTCGTACAGCCCGGATCGGCTGTACACCCGGGGCACTGCCCCCAAGCGTTGCCTGCGGTCCATGAGACCAGTGCCCAAAGACCGAACAGGACCGGGAAACGCAGCAAGAACTTTGCATTCATGGTCCCAAGATAGGGACGCGAACGCCGCCTGCCCAGCCCTCAGGCCACCGAGGGCTCCGGGCGCCCCAAGCTCCGCAGCATGCGGGTGTGCAGGCGCAAGGCCTCTAGGAAAGTGGTCTGTGACCGATAGGGCAGGCCAAACTCCTCAGCCGTCTGCTTCACAATCGGCGCGATGGACCGGAAGTGGACGTGGCAAATGTTGGGGAAAAGGTGGTGCTCGATTTGGTGGTTGAGCCCGCCCACGAGCCAGGTGAACACACCCGAACCCACACCGAAATTCGCGGTGGTGGTGAGCTGGTGAATGAGGGGATCGTTGGGGAGGGTGGTTCCGGCAACCGCGGGTTCAAAGGCATGGTGCTCCATGACGTGGGCGGGCTGGAAAATGGCAGAAAGCAACAGCCCGGCTACGCCGTGCATCACCAACCAGCCGACGAGGATCTGCCAAACCGGCAAGCCACTGAAAATCATGGGCAGAACGAGGATGTAACCGAAGTGCAGGGCCTTCCATCCTGCGAGGTAGCCGAAGAGCTTGCCCCGGGTCGTCCCCGACTTTTCCAGCAGTCCCTTTTTCTGGTACTTGCCCACCGAAAGCCAGTCTTTTGTTGTGATCCAAAAGAGGGTCATGATGGCGTAAAATCCCCAAGCATAAATGTGTTGGAAGCGGTGAAACCAACGGCGCTTCTGGTTGGGGCTGAACCGCAAGATGGCGCCTGCATCGATGTCTTCGTCCAACCCATCCACATTGGTGAAGGTGTGGTGCAGCACGTTGTGCTGGATTTTCCAGAGCGGCGCATTCGCGCCGATCAGATCAATGGCGTGGCCCATCCAACGGTTCACCTTGGGGTTGGATGAATAGGCGCCGTGGTTTGCGTCGTGCATGACGTTCAATCCGATGCCGGCGAGCCCGAGTCCCATCACGATTTCTGCGATCCAAAAGAGCACCCCGCCGTCCGTCGCCCCAAAGGCGATGAGGGTCCAGGGCGCAAAGAACAGGGCAAACATGACAACGGTTTTGACGACCATCCGCCAATCGCCTTGCTTCGAACGGCCGGTGGCTGCGAAGTGGGCGTCGATGCGGGCCCGAAGGGTAGAGGTAAAGCCGGAAGTGTCGCGGGGAAACCGCATGGCGGGAATCTGCATGCTGTGAATCTCGATTGTTTCTTGCGGGTTAAAGATAGCCGTGTTTGGCAATTTTGGTGCTGCCTTTGGATTTTGTTTAGAATGAGTCTGAATAAAAATACCCGATTGTAGCGATTGTCTGGACCGGGTGGAGCGAAGGACTTTTGAGGCATGATTGGGCATAAACTTTCTGGGTTCGTGCGGGCGGGAATTGGACTCCTTGGGTGCGGGTGGGTGGCCAGCGGGTGGGGACAAACCAGCGATACCCTGGCGCCTGTGGGCATGGAGGACCGCTGGCATGCCCTGCCGGTGGCGGAGATCGAAGGGTTGGGCCTGGCGGCAGGGGCCGGTGCTTGGTCGGGGGTGCCCGGCTCTTTGCACGTGATCCCGGCGCGGGAGTTGGGACGGTGGGGGTACAGCGACCCGATGCGGGCGCTGCGGGGGGTGAGCGGCATGCAGTTGCAGGAGGAGGACGGTTGGGGATTGCGCCCCAACATCGGCATCCGCGGCTCGGGCAGCGAGCGATCCACTCGGGTCACGGTGATGGAGGACGGCATCTTGGCGGCGCCGGCTGCCTATTCGGCTCCAGCGGCATACTACTTTCCGTCGTTGCCTCGGATGTCCCAGATCGAGGTCCTGAAGGGGAGTGGCCAAATCGCTTTCGGCCCCCGTACCGCGGGCGGTGCCATCGATTTCCGGTCTACGCCCATTCCCGAGGGTGCGGTGGGGGGGCGGTTGCGCTTGGAGGCGGCAAGTTGGGAAGGGGGTTTGGCCTACGTGCAAGCCGGAGGCAATGCCCAGATGGACCGCGGAACACTCGGTTACCTTGTGGAGCACCTGCGGTGGGGCAGTGGGGGGTTCAAGGAGCTGCCCGATGGGGGTCCGACAGGGTTTGACAAGGAGGATGTGATGCTGAAGGTGCGTTGGCGTCCCGTTGGCCGCGCCGGGGCGCGGTTCCAACAGTGCTGGGAGGCCAAGTTGTTGCGCGCCCAGGAAACGAGCCATGAAACCTATTTGGGGCTATCGGAGGGGGACTTCGCACGGACCCCGCGGGCACGCTATGCGGCTACGCAGGAAGATGAGATGGTGACGGATTGGCGTCAGGCGGGCATGCACCACACGCTCAAATGGGAGGGTTCCGGTGCGCTCTGGGTCATGGAGTCCGACGTCTATGGTACGGCGTTTGACCGAAATTGGTACAAGTTGGACCGGATGGTGGATTCGCTGGGGAATGTGGTTGCACTCGGGTTGTTGTTCACGGAGCCGGAGGCGCACGAGGCGGTTTGGGCCGTGGTCCGGGGAGCAACGGGTTCAGGAGCGGCGGGACTGGATGTGCGGGCAAATGCGCGGACTTATTATAGTCGCGGGGTGCAGACGCGCTTGAGCCGCACTTGGAAGGACGTCCACGGGGTGGAGCAGCGCTGGACGGTGGGGTTGCGTTGGCATGCGGATGGGATGGACCGCTCGGAATGGCGCGATCGGTATCGGATGGAGGATGGAAACATGGTGCAGGTGGCCCAAGGGGTTCCGGGCAGTGCTGCGAACGCCGTGACCGGTGCTTCGGCGGCTTCTGGGTGGGCCCGTCTCCACTGGGCTCGGGGCCGTTGGGTGATCACGCCGGGGGTGCGGGCAGAGCACATGGTTTTTGAGCAGGTTCAGTTTGGCACGTCGGATGTGGACCGGCGGCTGGAGGGTGCACGCACGGAACATGCGGTGCAGGTGGTTTTGCCAGGTGTGGGGGTACACCGAGATGCGGGAAACTGGGGTTCCTTTTTCGGAGGGGTACACCGGGGTTTTGTGCCGCCCGGGGTTCAACCCGGGGCCCGGCCGGAGTACAGCATCCAGGGGGAGGGAGGCGTTCGGGCGAGTGGTCGGGGGTGGGCGGTACAGGCGGCCGTTTTCAGCAGCCGTTACACCGACATGCTGGGCACCGACTTGACGGCCGTGGGAGGATCGGGCAGCGGGGACCTGTTCAATGGGGGTGCGGCTTGGACTTCGGGTTGTGAATGGGAAGTTGCTTGGGATCCTATGCATGCATCGAATCGGTCTTGGAACCTACCCATCCGGGCGAGTTATGCATGGACGGTGGCCCGGTTTACGGAGGCCTTTGATGCGGATTTCGATGCTTGGGGTTCGGTGCAGGCCGGGGACGAAATGCCCTATGTGGCACCGCACCAAGCGAGCCTGCAGGTGGCATGGGAGTCGACGCGTTGCGCCTTCGATTGGAGCGGTCGCCACCTGTCGGCGATGCGCACCGTCGCGGGTCAGGGTCCGTTGTCGGATCGCGATTTTACTCCTGCAGTCACTGTGTGGGATGCGGGGTTTCGGGTTGAGCCAGCGCAAGGGTGGAGCGTACGCTGCACGGTGCAGAACGTGTTCGATTCCGACTACCTCGTGGCGCGTCGACCGTTCGGCGCTCGGCCGGGACTGCCGCGCATGTTCCGGGTGGGGGTGGAGCTCGCTTTTTGACCGCCCCGATGACTGCCCCGATCGTCGCTTTGCCTGGACGAAAAAAAATGTGGACGGATTGTTGAAAACCCCTTGGTTTTCGCAAGAATGTCCCGATTCTTGCACCGCCAAAGGCCGTGGTGGCCTCATGGCCGTAACTTTTTGCTTCGGTATGCCCTTGAATCCTTGTCTTTCAGCGCTTTGGAGCCGCGTTTTGGGTCGGGTCATCGACCTGTTTCGGCGTGCGGTTTCATCGCGAAAGGAGGTGAAGGTTTATGCCCTCCGGACCTGAGGATCCGGGAAAAGGACCGGCGGTCTGACCCAGGCGGCTTCCGGAACCCCAATCAGCCCGCAGCGCCGGTGCCATGAGGCACCCCCTCGGCAGCCGTCGGGCACCCCATTTTCCCACCCTTTTTTCTCAGTCCCATGAAATTGAAGTATTTCGACCTCATAGACCAAACCTTCGAGTGGCCCCAACAGGAGTTTTCCCTCGACGACGATGGTCAGCTCTCCTTCCACGGCATCCCCATGATGGACTTGGTGGAGAAATACGGTACTCCGCTGCGTTTGACCTACCTCCCCAAGATCGGTGAGAACATCCGGCTTGCGCACGGCTGGTTCCGGAACGCCATGGAGAAGCTGGGCTATACCGGCGCCTACCATTACTGCTACGTGACGAAGAGCTCGCACTTCCGACATGTGACCGAGGAGGTGCTCAAACACGGCGCCCACATCGAGACGAGTTCGCCGTTTGATTTGGACATTGTCTCGGCGTTGCACCGCTCAGGCCACATGGACCGGAGTGCCACGGTGATTTGCAACGGATTCAAGACGTCCGCCTACATCGACCGGATTGTCCGCATGCGCACCGAGGGTTACACGGGCATCCTGCCGGTGCTGGACAACGAGCAGGAATTTGCGAAGCTCAACCACGTGGTCCGGGAAACCATGGATGTGGGGTTGCGGATTGCATCGGAGGAGGAACCCAAGTTCGAGTTCTACACCTCTCGTTTGGGCATCGGATACAAGCGCATCATTCCTTTCTACCGCGAGCGCATCGAGCACCACCCGTTCATGAAGTTGCGGATGTTGCACTTCTTTGTGAATACGGGCATTCGGGACACTGCGTACTACTGGAACGAGCTCAACAAGGCGCTGAAGGTGTATTGCGATTTGCGCAAGGTTTGTCCTACCCTCACGGCCTTGAACATCGGCGGCGGACTCCCCATCAAGAACTCCCTCGCCTTCAGCTACGAGTACGAGTACATGGTCGAGGCCATTCTGGAGCAGATCAAGTCGGCGTGCGAGGAAAACAAGGTCCCCATGCCGGACATCTACACGGAGTTCGGTTCGTTTACGGTGGGGGAGGCGGGTGCGACGCTGTTCAAGGTGCTCTACCAGAAGCCCCAGAACGACCGGGAGGCTTGGAACATCATCGACTCTTCGTTCATGACGACCCTGCCCGATACCTGGGCCATCAACCGCCGGTTCCTGATGCTGCCCATCAACCGCTGGGATGCCGCTTATGAGCGGGTATTTTTGGGGGGGTTGACCTGCGACAGCGACGATTATTACAATTCGGAGCAACACCTGAACGCCATCTACTTGCCCAAATTCAAGGCAAACGATGATTTGTACATCGGGTTCTTCAATACCGGGGCCTATCAGGACAACATCGGGGGGCACGGGGGTGTACACCATTGCCTCATTCCCGGGTTGCAACATGTGCTCATCGATCGGGATGCGGACGATGCCCTGACGTACGAGGTGTTTGCTGAGGAGCAGACGGCAGGCCAAATGCTGTCCCTCCTAGGCTACGACATGCAAGGGGTGAACCCGGACGGGACGCTCTCGCCCGAGGTGGCGCAGGCGCCGGTGCCGGCGGTAGCGACGAAGTCCCGCCGCAAGGTGGCCGCTGCTGCGCCGTTGGCGACGGCGGTTCCGACGGATGAGTCGGGCGCTGCAGCTCGGCCCGAGGTCGCCTTTGCGGAGCACGGCTCCAAGGCGGTGAAACCGCGAAAAACGCCTTCAGGGACGTCGTCCCGCCAGTGATCGGATTCCACATGTCAACTTCACATCATCCTCATCCTTGGGGGCCGGACCGCGTTTTCGCGGGGGTCGAGCCCCATTTCGGCGCGCGGGAATCGGCCCGTGCTGTGATCATCCCGGTTCCTTACGACGGCACGTCCACGTGGGGAAAGGGCGCGGACGCGGGGCCAGCGGCCCTGCTCGACGCGGCAGACAACATGGAGCTGTACGACATCGAGACGGGCACGGAGGTCTACCGCTCCGGGGTACACTTGGCGGACGCCGTGACGGAGGACGGCTCGCCGGAGTCGATGGCGGAGGCGGTCCGCGCGGCGGTGGCGACCGTACTGGCGGAGGGCAAGTTGCCCGTCCTCCTCGGCGGTGAGCACAGCGTGAGCATCGGCGCCATCCAAGCGGCCGCCGCGGCCCACCCGGGCCTGACGGTCCTCCAGCTCGACGCGCACGCGGACCTGCGGGACACCTACCACGGGAGCGCCTGCAACCACGCGTGCGCGGTTCACTGGGCCTCCCGCCATGTGAACCTGGTCCAGGTCGGCATCCGGAGCATGGACGAGAGCGAGCGTGCCTTCGAGCAACCCGGAAACGTCTTCTACGGCTGGGACTGCCATGCCCGGCCGGATGCCGAATGGATGGCCGCCGCGCTGGAACGCTGTGGCGCCCCTGGTACCCCGCTGTACCTGACCATCGACCTCGATGCCTTCGATCCCTCGATCCTGCCCGACACCGGCACCCCCGAGCCCGGTGGTTTGGGCTGGTACCAGGTGCTCACCTTCACCCGACTGGCCATGGAGCGCTTCCACATCGTCGGCTTCGACGTGGTGGAACTGGCGGCCCATGCGCACAGCAAACCCAGCGATTTCCTCGCTGCGAAACTCGTTTACAAGTTGTTGACCTACGCCCTGCGCCCGGAACCCATTCCGGCACCGGCCCATTGACCTATACCATGGAACAAAAAGGATTCATTCGGGAGTTTACTGCCCGCCATTATAAGCACTTCAACGCGGCCGTGGTGCCGGAAGCGGCGGCGGCTTACGAGGCCCACCTCACGGCCGGGGGGAAGATGATGGTCACCTTGGCCGGTGCCATGAGTACAGCGGAGTTGGGGAAGAGTTTGGCCCAAATGATCCGGGAAGACAAGGTGCATATCATTTCTTGCACGGGAGCGAATCTGGAAGAGGATGTGATGAACCTTGTGGCCCACAGCCACTACGCGCGGGTTCCCCACTACCGGGACCTGACCCCGGCCGATGAGCAGGCGCTGCTGGACCGGGGCATGAACCGGGTCACCGACACGTGCATTCCGGAGGAAGAAGCGTTTCGGCGGCTGGAGCAGCACATGGTGGATCTCTGGCAGGCAGCCGAAGCCCGCGGAGAGCGCAAGTTTCCGCACGAATTCTTCTTCGAGGCCATTCGCAGTGGCGTCCTGGAGCAGTACTACGAAATCGACCCCCAGGACAGTTGGATGGTGGCTGCGGCGGAGAAGAACTTGCCCATGGTCGTGCCCGGCTGGGAAGACAGCACCCTTGGAAACATCTTCGCAGCCCACTGCATCGCCGGGGACGTGAAGCCCGCCACCGTGAAGTCGGGCATTGAGTACATGATTTGGCTTGCGGACTGGTACACAAAAACCACCGCCCATGGAAGCACCATCGGATTCTTCCAAATCGGTGGCGGCATCGCCGGGGACTTCCCGATTTGCGTCGTGCCCATGCTGCATCAGGACCTGGGCCGGGAGGAAGTGCCGTTGTGGGGCTATTTCTGCCAAATTTCAGACAGCACCACCTCCTTTGGTTCTTATTCCGGAGCGGTTCCCAACGAGAAAATCACCTGGGGCAAGTTGGGCGTCGATACCCCCAAATTTGTCATCGAATCGGATGCAACAATTGTGGCTCCGCTCATGTTTGGTTGGTTGTTGAATTGGTAAGTTCGCCCTGTCAGCATCTGCACTCATTTCCCATTCCCTTCTGTCGCCATGAAGCGCGTCATCAAGAATTACACCAACATCGAGGCCAAACACATCGCGCTCATTGCCAAGGCGTACCCAGAGGGTTTTGGAGATGAGGACCTCCAGGTTCTTTCGATGCCCAACGGCAAGTATCTCCGCGCACTGGAGGTGACCACCGAGGACACGATTTACCTGTTCCGCATCGACGATGAGATGTTGGAGGTATTGGAGGACGCGACGGACGATGGCTTCGAGCTGGATGTCGATGCAGTGGCAACCCCGGGCAGCGGTGGCAAGTCTGGGAAGCCACCGGTGGATCTCGACGAGGTCGATCGCGGTGACGACGGCGACTCGGACGGCGAGGATGACGACAGAGATGACGATCGGGACGATGACAGCGAGGACGACAGTGAGGACGACCGGGACGACCGGGACGACGACGAGGAGGATTGAGTTCGGGGCGGTTTGATTTTCAAAAGAACCGCGTATCTTCGCAGCCCCGTAAGGGGCAAAGCTGAGGGGCATTTAGCTCAGCTGGTTAGAGCGCTACCTTGACATGGTAGAGGTCACTGGTTCGAGTCCAGTATTGCCCACAACCCTTGGGAACCCCCTGTTTACCGCTTGCGGTGGCAGGGGGTTAACTTTTTC
>CAYONT010000004.1:0-4794 GCA_964405405.1 uncultured Comamonadaceae bacterium
GGTCCCTATTACTGAAATTATTGAACATGAGAATCATCACTTGGAATGTGAATGGCATCCGGGCCATTGCCCAAAAGTCCTTCGCTGCTGACTTGCAGGTGCTTGCCCCCGATGTTTTGTGCCTGCAGGAGACCAAGGCCCAAACAGATCAGTTCGCCGAAGTTGTGGAGAAAATCCCCGCGTTGGAAGGATACCATTGGTTGCACGATGCTGCCGAGAAAAAGGGCTATTCTGGGACAGCCATCTTGTCTCGCATCCCAGCCTTGTCAAGTTGTTGTGGACTCGGGGTTCCGGAATTGGATGGGGAGGGCAGGATGGTGACCTGGGAGTTCGAGCGTTTCTATCTGGTGAGTGTTTACACCCCCAATTCCAGCGCTGAACTCAAGCGTTTGCCCTTCCGGCAGGCCTGGGATGTCGCATTTCGCGCTTATTTGCGGGATTTGGCCTCGCGAAAACCTGTGATTTGCTGCGGAGACTTGAACGTTGCACACCAACCCATTGACCTCGCACGACCCGCCGCGAATTACAACAAAACACCGGGTTATACGCAGGTTGAGATTGACGGCATGGGTTCCCTGCTCGAATCTGTGCCATTGGCAGATGGCTGGCGAGTTCGGAACCCGGATCGCGTAGGCTACAGCTGGTGGAGTTTCAGGGGCGGAGCAAGGGAACAGAATGTGGGTTGGCGATTGGATTACTTCTTGATCTCGCCCGAGTGGCTGCCCCGAATTGAGTCCCTCGAAATCCGATCTGAAATTGGAGGCTCTGATCATTGTCCCGTGGTGTTGGACCTCCAAACCTGATTCCTGACAAAGGGTGAATCCTCCAACCACAAAAGAAGGCTTCGCGTCTGTGAAACGGTTTTGAAGGCGGGACCAGGGGACTGGCATCTTCGCTTCATTCTAAACCAATTCCAAATGAAGACGAAGTTGAAGTGGGTGTTCTTGTGGGGTGGCTGCTGGGCCAGTGCTGGGATGTTGGGACAAACGACTGGCAACCCGCTGGTGGGGTGCACTGGTGATCTCGACTTGGATGGCCAAGTCAACCTCAATGACCTGATTTTGATGCTGGCACATTATGGCACAGCTTGCCCCGTTCCCGAACCGGTTCAACCCGCAACCCTCTGGATTTCGGAGATTCACTACAATCCGAGCACGCTGCAAGGGGATGATTCCATTTGGGAGTTCATTGAACTTTACAACCCCGGGAATGGCTCCGTCGCTTTGACGGGCTGGACCGTAGGCAATGCTGTGGATTTCGCTTTTCCTGCAGGAGCCGAAATTGGCCCTTCAGGGTTTGCCGTGCTCTGCAGAAACGTTGATTCCTTGTTGACTTTGATGCCTCCCGGTGTTCCCTGCTGGGCATGGACGGCCACCTCCAGCCTGAACAATACGGGGGAGACAATCGAGGTATATCGTGCGGACGGAACCCTTGCCGATGAAGTAGCCTACGAAGACAACGATGGATGGATGGTGGCACCCGACGGAGGCGGTCCCAGCTTGGAATGGATGGACGCTGGACTGAACAACGATGAAGCCGCTTCTTGGGCTGCTTCCTTTGTTTTCGGTGGCACCCCCGGGCGAGCCAATTCGATGTGGGGCCTCGGAGATCCGGAATGATCCCAGGGTGACGCGGAGCGGAGGTCAGATTGGGGTTTCCAATGACTTCCGCTCCCCGTTCACCACGACCTCCAGTGGTTCTCCTTCCAGCAATCCGACGTTGGTGCCGGAAGTAGATAGGTCGATCGAAAGCAAGCGGCCTCTGAACAAAATCCGGAAACGCAAACCACTCCATTGGCTCGGAAGATTGGGTGAGAAATGGGGAATGCCATCCTTCACGCGGAATCCCGCGAATCCTTCCACAACCGACATCCAAGTGCCTGCCATCGATGTGATGTGCAAGCCCTGGTAGGCTTCCCGGTTGTAATCATCCAGATCCAAGCGCGCGGTTCGCAAGTAAAGCGCATAGGCTTCGCTCAAGTATCCCAACTTGGTTGCCAAAATCACGTGGACACACGGCGAAAGACTGCTCTCGTGGACCGTATACGGTTCATAAAAGGCATAATTCTCGCGGTGCGTCTCCTCATCAAAATGGGACTCAAAAAAGTAGAGCCCCTGCAATACATCCGCCTGTTTGATGTAGATGGACCTGAGGATTCGGTCCCATGACCAATGCTGATTGATGGGTCGGTGGGCGGGGTCCAGATCCGAGACGGGAATGCGTTCTTTGTCTAGGAATCCATCTTGTTGCAAAAAGATGCGGGTACCCTCCCATTGGGGCAGGCACATCAGATCGGCTTTCTTTCGCCAATCCGAACACTCCCCTGTTGGATGCAATTGGGTGTGTTCAACCCACTTCGCAAAGGCAACAGGGTTGCTTGTTGCCACCGCATCCACTGCATCCGCAGCGTACCTGAGACACCAGGCTGCGATGTAATTCGTGTACCAATTGTTGTTGACGTTGTTTTCGTACTCATTGGGACCTGTTACCCCCAACATGACATAGGCCTGTCGTGAATCTGCCCAGTGAACCCGTTGCGCCCAGAATCGAGCAATGCCAATGAGCACTGGCAGACCATTTTCCGCCAAATACGCCGCATCGCCCGTGTAATCGATGTAGCGATGAATGGCATAAGCGATGGCGCCGTTGCGATGGATTTCCTCAAAAGTGATTTCCCACTCGTTGTGGCATTCCTCACCGTTCATGGTAACCATCGGATACAAAGCAGCTCCGCACGTAAAGCCCAATTTCTCCGCATTCTCAATCGCCCGATCCAGATGGTGGAAACGATAGAGCAGCAGTTGACGCGCCACCTCATGTGGATGGCTCGCCAAGAAGAAGGGAAGGCAGTATGCTTCGGTATCCCAATAACTCGCCCCACCATATTTCTCACCCGTGAACCCCTTGGGGCCAATGTTTAGTCGAGCATCGTCTCCTCGATAGGTTTGGTTCAGGTGGAAGATGTTGAAACGAATGCCTTGCTGGGCAGCATCATCCCCTTCGATCACGATGTCGCCGTTCTTCCAAATGTCTGCCCATGCTGCGGCGTGATCCTGGAGCAGTAGGGTCCATCCCTGTTGTGCGGCCCATTCCGATGTAGCGAATGCAGCCTCTTGAAGCCCCGTACGGGGAACATGCAAAGAGGAACAAAGTCCGACAAATTTTTCCAGGACAACGGTTTCGCCTGAACGAAGAGAACCCTGGAATCGCCAAGCTACCCCCTTCTCCTTTTGTTCTGGAGTACCGTCCCAGCCCCCCTGTGGCCCACGTACCCGAGCCACCATCGCAGTTCCCACGGAAAACGCTGTTTTCCGTGTGGTATTTTGCAGGTAAGCAGAACCATGCGCCAGCCCCGCTGCTGCGACATCTACATCCCAAAAAACCTCCTCCCAATTCGTGTCTTCATTGCGAACATCCCCGTCCAACCCAGGTGAAACCTGAATATCCACTTCGCCAGATACCACCGAAAGCACCAACCGAATCGCCGCGACATCAGGATGGGCCATGGAGCAAAACCGCTCCGCGTGTAATGACAAGGTGGCACCCTTCGCCGTCCGCCATTCCACCGAACGCTGCAACAACCCGATCTTCATATCCAGAACCCGTTCGAACTTCAGGACTTCCTTGACCCGAGCCAGATCCCATTCCTCCCCATCAATCACCCAACGAACTGAAATCCAGTTTGTTGAATTAAGGACCTTTGCGAAATACTCAGGATACCCGTTTTTCCACCATCCCACCCGGGTCTTGTCTGGGTAGTAAATGCCAGCGACGTAACTGCCCAACATGTGATCGCCGGTATACGTCTCTTCAAAATTCGCTCGTTGACCGAAACGGCCATTGCCGATGGAAAAAATGGACTCAGAGCGACGCACGTCTTCTGGGTTCCAACCGCGTTCGATGATCCGCCAAGGATCGATCACCAAGTAGGGCTTCATGCTTTAGCTTCTGGACGATTCAATTGCGCAACCAACTGACTCCAAAGGACCCCTTGAAATCCCGGAATCACCCAATCGGCATTCGACAAATGCTCACGGCTTCCGATACCTATCACCGGAAACCCTCCACTTCTGGCCGCTTCGATGCCCGCCTGTGCATCTTCAAAAACAACACAATGAGCGGGTGAAAGTCTCAGCCGCTGCGCACCTTTCAAAAACACCTCTGGATCAGGCTTGGACAACGTTACTTGGCTGCCATCCACCACCGCTTCAAAGGCATCCTCCAAGCCGATGCGCTTGAGAATCTCAGGCGCGTTTTTGCTGGAAGAACCCAGGGCTTTGCGCACGCCTGCTGCATCCAATTGGCCGAAGAAATCCAAGACCCCTGGCAGAACATCCTCCGCAGTCATCGATGACACCAAATCCAGGTAGTGGACATTTTTCTGCTCCATCAATTGCAGCTTCGTGTGGGCATCCAAGGAGAGATGCCCCAAAGACAGAATGACCTCCAAGCTATCGATCCGAGACAATCCCTTCAACCGCTCATTGTCCTTCACCCCAAAAGAAATTCCCAAGGAGTCAGCCAACGTTTTCCAGGCAATGAAGTGGAAGTGCGCCGTGTCCACGACAACGCCATCCAAGTCGAAGATGCAGGCTTGATAATGAACACTCATGGCCCGAATCAAATCTTGGTCAAAATGAATTGAGCATGGTAACGCGCCAAGCCATCAATCGGTCGCTTTTCGATCGTTCCCACACGGATGTGCTCCTTTTCACAAACCCGACGCAAAACATCTGAGAAATGGAACGCCACAGAGCCTACGAAGTGGACCGGAACCTCCTGGTAGTTCGCATA
>CAYONT010000004.1:4894-27065 GCA_964405405.1 uncultured Comamonadaceae bacterium
ACGTGGACCACGGCCTTGGGGAAAACCTGCTCGAGCCCAGCTTGAATGATGCTGCACATCTTCTCCGTACTGCTGCCTGCACCGTAGAAATACACCCGATCGATGTCTGATGCCAAGGTCATCGCCTCTTTCGATGCACGCATCTCGTCCTCTACCAATTGGCTATCATGAAAATAGGGGTTGAACCCCATGGTGTGAAATTCGGCCAATACCCGACCCTGTGCATCGATGCACATCCAGTCGCACTTGGTCGAACCACTGTCCGCAACAAGAACCTTCACGCTTGAAAAATTGGATGCAATGATCAAATACGTTCTGCCAAATCGGCCACCCGCGTGGCATATCCCGCCTCGTTATCGTACCATCCGAATACCTTGACCAAGGTGCCGGAGCACTTCGTGAGTTGGGCATCGAAGATGCAGCTGTGGGTGTTCCCAACGATGTCTGCTGATACGATGGGGTCTTCTGTGTACTCCAAAATGCCCCGCATGGGTCCCTGGGCGGCACCTTGCATGGCCGCGTTGATCTCAGCAGCGGAAACAGGCTTGCGCACCACACAGGTCAAATCCGTTACCGAACCCGTTGGGGTGGGTACCCGAACTGCGAGGCCATCCAAGCGGCCAGCCAGATTGGGCAACACCAAGCCTACCGCCTTGGCGGCTCCCGTGGATGTTGGGATCATAGAAAGCGCGGCGGCGCGGGCTCGGCGCAAGTCCGAGTGGGGTGCATCCTGCAGCCGCTGGTCCGAGGTGTACGCGTGAACCGTGGTGATGAAGCCCGATTCAATGCCCCAGAGGTCATCGATGACCTTCGCCATGGGCGCCAGGCAATTCGTGGTGCACGAAGCGTTGGAGACCACCTGGTCCCCGTCGTTCAGAATGTGGTCATTGACGCCCAACACGATGGTCTTCATCTCCCCTTTCGCAGGAGCGCTCAAGATGGCCTTCTTTGCCCCCGCTTGGATGTGCAATCCCACCTTGTCACTGGAGGTGAAGACCCCGGTGCTCTCGATCACCGCGTGCACATTCAGCGCACCCCACGGCAACGCGAGGGGGTCCTTTTGCGCATGGATTTCAATGGTCATTCCGTTGACCACCAGATGGCCACCCTCCACGCGCACTTCACCTGAAAAACGACCATGAATGCTGTCGTACTTCAACAAATGTGCAAGGGTATTCACATCGGTGAGGTCGTTGATGGCGACCACGCGCAGGTCCTTTCTCTCCAACATTTGGCGGAAGGCCAAACGCCCAATCCGACCAAATCCGTTGATGGCTACATGTTTCATGGGAACTGTATTCAATGTCGTTTCAATGGTATCAAATGCTTAGGATTTGGGCGATGCGCACCTCGTCCTCTAAAGATTGTGTCTTGTTCAAAATGGCCTCTGCGAAAGGTGTGAACACCACTTGGTCATTCACCAGCCCCGCCATCATGTTGTGCTTGCCTGCAATGAGCGCCTCCACGGCGGCCACGCCCAACTTGGAAGCGAGCACCCGATCATAGCAACTTGGATCCCCGCCCCGCTGGATGTGTCCCAATACCGTGATACGGATTTCGTAGTTCGGGGAGATCTCTGCCACCTTTCGGGCGATTTCGTAGGCCCCTCCTTCGGGATGGCCTTCCGAAACCATGACAATGCTCGATGTTTTGTTCGAGAGTTCCCCTTGGTCGAGGATGCGCACGAGGCCCGGGATGGTGATGCCCGTTTCCGGGGTCATGACCGCGACCGCACCGGTGGCAATGCCCGTCTGCAGGGCGATGAACCCGCTGTCGCGTCCCATGACCTCTACGAAGAAAAGCCGGTTGTGGCTGTCTGCCGTATCGCGGATCTTGTCCACGGCCTGTACCACCGTGTTGGTGGCCGTGTCAAAGCCGATGGTGTAATCCGTACCCGCCAAATCGTTGTCGATGGTGCCCGGAATGCCCATGACAGGGAACCCTGTCTCTTCGAACAACTTGATCGCACCTGTGAAGGTGCCATTGCCTCCGATTACCACCAGACCATCCACACCGTGCTCCACGAGGTGGGCGTGCGCTTGGGCCCGTCCCTCCGCATGCATGAAAGCTTCACAACGGGCAGATTTCAGGATGGTTCCACCCCGGCCGAGGATCTTGGCCACCGAACGGACGTGTAGCCTCTTGAAATCCCCCGTGACCAAACCTTGGTAACCCTGAAAAACCCCAACCACTTCTGCCTTGTGGTAAACACTGGCCCGAACCACCGCTCGGATGGCGGCATTCATTCCGGGGGCATCTCCACCGGAGGTGAGAACAGCAATTTTCTTCATCAGATGTCCTTTGCAATCAACCTGTCTGGGGCGAGGACCATTGCATCGCAACCTTCGGAGCGCGCGAAGTTACGCAACAGATCCAAGCGTGCACCATGACTGCCCCAACAACTCCATGGGAAATGCTATCTTGCGGGGCCTTGGGCCGGATGCCCCAGGATGTGAATCAACATGGATCGCCTCGCCCACCTGCATGTCTCGGTTGACTGTGTCGTCTTCGGATACCACGACGACGGTTTGAAAGTGCTCATCATCGACCAGCGCCTGCCGAAGGGCGTTGACTTGAATCCGGGGCTGGATTTGCAGGCTGCCTTGCCCGGGGATTTGGTGCTGGAGAACGAAGGGTTGGAGGAAGCCGCCGGTCGGGTTCTGTTTGAATTGACTGGCCTCAAGGACCTGTTTCTGAAACAGTTTCATGCCTTTGGAGACCCGGATCGCGTGCGGCAGGAAAAGGACCAGAAGTGGCTTCGGGCGTTTCGGGCAAATCCGGACATCCGCGTCATGACGGTGGCATATTATGGTTTGGTCAGTTTGCAAGACCATGTCCCGCACCCGGCCGGATTTGCGGGAAACGCGCGGTGGATGGATTTGGGGCGGGTACCGGGTTTGGCCTTCGACCACAACCGGATTCTGGAAACGGCCATCGATACGCTGAGGGAGCAGCTGGAGAGCCACCACATTAGTTTTGAATTGCTCCCTAAGAAATTCACGCTGAGTCAGTTTCAAGCTTTGCATGAAATTGTTTTGAACAAGAAGTTCGATAAGCGGAACTTCCGGAAAAATGTCAAGCGCATGGGGCACGTGGTGCCGCTAGACGAGAAGCAGCAAGGGGTGCTGCACAAGCCGGCGCAGTTGTTTACGTACCAACCGGACCTGCCGAAGGCATGAGGGGGGGCAGGCTGGTGTCGCTGGGTTGGGCCCTGTTGGGGCTCGGGGGCGTCCAGGCCCAGGTGATGTGGCAGCCACCGTTGGTAGATCCCTTTGTACCCGACGAGGTGGCGGTGGTCAGGTTGGAGATCGGGGCGGGCCTGGACGGCATCTTGCACCCCGACAGCGTTTGGTCGGACCACCTGTACCCTGGGACGCTCATTTACGAGCGGGGGGACATCATCGACACGGTGGAACAAGTCGGGGTGCGGCTGCGGGGCAACACGTCCCGGATGGCCGCGAAGAAATCGTTCAAAGTGGACTTCGATGCGTTTGAGCCGGGCAGGGAGTGGCGGGGTTTGGCCTGCCTCAACCTGAATGGGCAACACAACGACGTGTCGGTGTTGCGGGCGCGCCTGGTGCACGAAATGATGCGCGAAGCGGGCATTCCGGTATCGCGCACTGCCCACGTGCGCCTGTACATCAATGGCGAATACCGGGGCCTCTATCTCAACACGGAACACATCGATGCTGCCTGGCTCGCCAAGCGCATGGACCACGCGCACGGGAACCTCTGGAAGTGCACGTACCCCGCTCCGCTGCAGTACGAAGGCCCCAACGGCAGCGACTACCAATTCACCCCTTCCTGGAGCAACACCCGGGTTTATGACCTCAAAACGAATGAGACCGCGGACGACTACAGTGCCTTGGCGCGGTTTGTGGACGTCTTGAACAACACGCCCCTCGCGGAACTTCCTTGCGCTTTGGAGGCCGTTTTCGACGTGGAGGGTTACTTGCGGGTGGCCGCTGCCGAGATCTTGGTGGGCCATTGGGACAATTACATCGGGAACCAGAACAACTACTATCTCTACGAAAGGACGACGGATGGGCGCATCCAATACCTGCCTTACGACATGGACAACACGTTGGGGGTGCAGTGGTTCGGAAATTGGGCGAACCAGAATCCTTATGCCTGGGCGCCGGATCCGGGTCGTCCCTTGTACCAACGTTTGATGCAGGTGCCGGCCTATCGGGCACAGTTCACGGCCCATTTGGCGGACTTGCTGGCAAATGGCTTTGACGAGACGACGTGGGGCGCGCGGGGGGAGGAACTCATCGATCTGGTCGCGGATGCAGCGGAGGAGGATGTCTACCGCACGCTGGATTATGGGTTCACCTTTGCTGATTTTCAGGCTTCTGTAGGCCAAACCTGGGGCAACCACATCGCCTTGGGAATCGTGCCGTATGTAAACCAACGGCGCATGACGGCCCTCGCAGCGCTGGAAACAGTGCCCGCCTCGCCGGGGCGGCTGCTCGGCTGGGCATCGGGACCGGTCGCAGACGGGGTGCTGCGGGTCGAAGCGCGGGTAACGCCCCCGGCGGCAGAGGGCACGTGGTGGGGGGAGGTAGAATCGCCGGATGGGACGGTGTTCACCGTGCCCCTCACGCCGGTGGCCGGGATGCTGGGGCATTGGGAGGGATTTTGGGACGTCACAGGCTGGACGTACGCCGTGGTCCGGGTGCGGGCTGAGTGGTCCGACGGAAGCGAATCGGTTTCCCCTTGCGCGGGGCAGTGGGTTTGGACTTCGCCCTTGTCAGGCCCCATTCGGTTCAATGAGGTCATGCCCGAGAACAACAGCTACGTGCTCGATGCCGCCGGCGATGCCGATGATTGGGTCGAACTGGTGCACGTGGGGGGGAGCGCCACGAACCTCGGGACGTTCTTCCTCACCGACCGGCGGCTGGAGCCCGCACGCTGGCCGCTCCCCCAACTCACCATGGACGCAGGCGATCACAGGGTGCTTTGGTGTGACGACGAACCGGAGGAAGGACCGTTGCACGCCACGTTTCAACTGGACACCGACGGCGAAGAACTCTGGCTCATGCGCAAGATGAATGGTGCGTGGCGTTGGATGGACCGCTTCGCTTGGTCGGCGGCCGTTCCGCCCAATGCCAGCTGGGCCCGCATCCCGGACGGCACGGGCCCTTGGACCCTGTGCACCCCTTTCTCCACGCCCCCTCCCACCCCCGGAAGCCCCAACGATGCCGCCTCCGTCCACGTGGACCCCGGCACAAGTCCCGGTGCGCCCCCCGCCTTCTTTCCCAACCCGGCCCCCATCGGCACCCCGCTCACTTGGCCGCTCCCCGGCCCCTACCGGATCACCGCACCCGACGGCCGGTCCTGGACCCCGGCCTCCCCTTCAACCCACTGGTCCACCACAGGCCTGGCCTCCGGCACCTACCACCTCCAATCCATGCTTCCCCCCTATCCCTCCTGGCGCGTCCTGCTCCTGCAGCCCTGACTCGGCCCCCCGAAAGCACCAGCGATGCCCCAACCCACCCTTTTCATGCCCCCGCACCCTCTTAGTGTTATTTATACACACTTTGTTCGGTACATTGCGGAGCACACGGAATACAACCCCCATCCCATGAAAACCTGCACCTTGCGTTTCCTCCTTGCCCTGCCCCTCTGGGTCGGACTGTTGCTGGGAAGTACTGTTGTTCAAGGCCAAATCGTCTGGACCGATCCCCCCTATCCCACCCAAGACGATGTGGTGACGCTTTACTACAACGCGAACCTCGGCAATGGCCAGCTCGCAAATGTCATCCCCGTCTACATACACACCGGGGTCATCACCTCGGCCAGTTCAGGACCTTCCGATTGGCAGCACGTGCAAACGAACTGGGGCGTGGCGAATGCGGATTACGTGCTGACACCGCTGGGCAATGGCATCCACAGTTTCGCGTTTGGTGGCCAAACCCTAGCCCAGTATTACGACTTGGCACCTGGCGAGCAAATCGAGTCCCTTGCCCTGGTCTTTCGCAACTACAATGGGAGCTTGCAAGGCAAGAATGCCGATGGGTCGGACATTTTCTTTGGCATCAGTGATGGGACCTTCGCCGCGCAACTCATCACCCCTGAAATGGGCTTTGCGGTGTTGGAGACGGGAGAGAGCCTCGAGCTCACAGGAGTCTCCACCGAACCCGCGGCATTGCGCATCTTGGTCAATGGGGACGAGGTCGCGGCCACCAACGGCAGCAACATCTCTTACACCTTTGTAGCCGGCGCAGGCGGTCAGTACGACGTTGTCCTGGAAGCTGTGGCGGGTGCTGCTGTGGCCACGGATGAAGCTGTCGTGACGGTGCTCCCTGATGCACCACCGACCCTGATCGCCCCCGCGGGCACCCAGGACGGCATCACCTACCTGGACGACTCCTCGGCCCGTCTGCAATTGCTGGCACCGAACAAGGACTTTGTGTTTGTTGTGGGGGACTTCAATGGATGGCAGGTCCGTCTGGACTACCTCATGAACCGAACCCCGGACGGAGCGCGTTACTGGCTCGACATCACCGGACTCACCCCCGGGACGGAATACCGCTTCCAGTACCACATTCTGCCAGAGAACATCCGGGTGGCTGACGCATACACCGAGAAGGTGTTGGACCCATGGAACGACGGGTGGATTCCCGAATCCACCTATCCGGACCTCATCCCCTTTCCGGCTGGTTTGACCCCGAACGAACCGGTCTCCATTCTGCACCCGGGTGCCCCGGCCTTCGCATGGACCGATGGCGGGTTCCAGCGCCCCCCAAAGGAACAATTGGTCATCTATGAACTGCTGGTTCGGGATTTTACAGAGGAACGGACTTTCCAAGCCATCATCGACACCCTAGACTACCTGGACCGGCTGGGCATCAACGTGCTGGAACTCATGCCCATCATGGAGTTCAATGGCAACGACAGCTGGGGCTACAACACCACATTTTACATGGCGGTGGACAAGGCCTATGGCCCCGCGGACAAGCTGCGCGAACTGGTCGACGCCTGCCACGCCAGAGGCATAGCGGTGGTCCTGGATTTGGTCTTCAACCATGCCGATCAACCCAATCCGTTCCTCAAGATGTACTGGTCGGGCAACGCCCCCACGCCAGAGAATCCATGGTTCAACGTGACCGCGCCCCATGCGCTCAACTGGTTCTACGATTGGAACCACGAGTCGCCCCACACCCGGGCGTTCGTGAAGCGGGTCATGGATTACTGGGTCGATTCCTTCCATGTGGATGGGTTCCGATGGGACTTCTCACAGGGCATGAGCCAAACCCCCAACGGAAACGGCAATTACGACCAGAGCCGAATCAACATCTTAAACGACTATGGCAGCCACATTTGGGCCCAGCACCCTGACCTGTATATGATCTTGGAACATTGGTGTTCGACTTCGGAAGAGACGGTGTTGACCAACGGAGGGTTTATGGTTTGGTCGAACTCCACCCATGACTACCAAGAGGCTGCCATGGGTTATGCGTCGAACCTGGCTTGGGCGAATTACCAAAGCCATGGCTTTACCCAGCCTGGAGCGGTGTCGTACGCAGAATCGCATGACGAGGAGCGCTTGATGTACAAGAACTTGCAGTTTGGAAATGGGTCAGGCAGCTACCAAGCGGATGAGCTGGGCACCGCCCTCGACCGCATGGAGGCCATCCAGTGTTTCAACTTGCTCCTGCCCGGGCCCAAGATGATCTGGCAGTTTGGCGAATTGGGTTACGACTACTCCATCAACACTTGTTCCGACGGGGTCACGGTGCAGGAGAGCTGCCGGGTGGTGGCAAAACCCGTGCGCTGGGATTACCGGGATGACCCCGATCGCTACCGGCTGTTCGAGGTCATCCGGGTGTTGAACCACCTCAAGACCCAGTACCCCACTTTCTCCACAACGAATTTCAACTGGGATGTCGGAGGGTTCGGAAAGCGCTTGCATTTGTACCACCCGGACATGGATGCGGTGGTGGTGGCGAATTTTCAGGTGGTGAACTTGAATATGGTACCGGGGTTCTCCCACACGGGCACTTGGTACGATTACCTGACGGGTGAGGCCATCGAGGTCACGGATTTGCAGGCGGCCATGCCTTTTGCTCCTGGGGAGTACCATGTTTACTTGGATGAGCCGGTCACGGCACCTGACTTCATTCAGTCCGTGCCCGGGTTGGGCGTGGAGACGGCCGAGGGTCTCAGGATTTGGCCTCAACCGGCCTCGGATCGTCTGGAGCTGGCTTGCCACCTGCCCGAAGCGGGCAAGTTCAGTGCCCGGTTGTTCGATGCCCGGGGGCAGGTGGTCCTGTCCACAGAACGCCAAGCTTATCGCCACGAAGCGGTTCGCTGGCAGTGGACTTTGGAGGGTCTGGCCCCTGGGTATTACGTGCTGCAACTCCACCAGGGTGGTTGGTCCCAAAGCGCCCCGGTGCTCCTTGGTAGCCATTGAGTTGGAGAGAAAAAAGGGATGAAGTGTCGAATTGACACCATCCCTTTTACATTTGCCCGAAACCGAACCGTTTGAATCCATTTTTTTCCATGCGCAGTTTCATTTTCTGTTCCTTGCTGGGCCTGCTGGCGGGGGGCGTGGTGCACGCCCAAACCGTGACCGGTGTGGTCCGCGAGTCAAAAGGAGGAACGTTGCCCTCTGCCGCAGTTCTCGCGGACGGGGGCGCCCAGGGGGTCTTCACGGGCCCCGATGGACGTTACACGCTGAAGCTCTCACCGGGGAGCCATACCATCGAGTTCAGTTTCATCGGGTACGTCAAGCAGCGGAGGACGGTGGATTTGGCCTCCGGTCAAACGCTTACCCTGGATGTCGTCCTCAAGGAAGATGCGGTGGCCATCGGTGACGTGGTGGTGGTGGGTTACGGGGTCCAGCGCCGGAAGGAGGTCACGGGCTCCATCGCCCAAGTCGATGCGAAGCAGATCACGGCCATCCAAACGCCGTCGTTTGAAGCAGCCTTGCAGGGTCAAGCGGCAGGGGTCCAGGTGAGCCAGTCGTCGGGCGTAGCGGGCGCGGGTTCGTTGGTTCGTGTCCGCGGGGTGGCATCTATCTCTGCAGGGGGCGACCCGCTGTACGTCGTGGACGGCATCCCGATCACCCAGGAGTACTTCCTGCGGGGCAACAGCGGCGCCATGAACAACAACCCGCTCGCATCCATCAACCCCAACGACATCGAATCGGTGGAGATCCTCAAGGATGCAGCGGCCACGGGGATTTACGGTTCACGGGGAGCGAACGGTGTCATCCTGATCACCACGAAACGCGGCCGCAAGGGGACTTCCTTCGAGTATAGCTCGCGCGTGGGCTGGGGCACGGCCGCAAGCCGCCCCAACATGGTGGACACAGAAACCTACCTCTCCCTGCGCCAAGAGGCCTGGGAAAATGACGGGGGCACGGGTTACGTCTGGTTGCCCAACGTCACATCGCCGCTGGATGACGCCGAAACGCGCCGGGCAGCATACCAGAACGCCTTGCTGACGAACACGGATTGGGTAGGCCAAACCATCGGTACAGGGCTCAAAAACGCACACAGTATTGGAATCCGGCACGGTGCGGACCGCTACCAGCTGTACGGCGGCATCTCCTACGATGACAATCACAGCTACTTGCTGGGCAACAGCTACGAACGGATCAGCGGTCGAATGAACGTCGATTACCGCCCCACCGACCGGTTGACGTTGACCGGCAGCACCTCGGTGAGCCAGGGACGCAACAACCGCATCGATGCCGCCTGGAGCGGCGGATTGGGGGACGCCATGTCCAACGCCCTCCCCTACTATCCGGTCCGGTACGAAAGCGACGTCTTGGGAGACAACGGCGATACGTTGCACCAGGCGGGCGAGTACTTCCTGTGGTTTGACGAATGGGGCGGAACCAAAAACCCCGTTGCGGTCCGGGAATTGAAGCAATGGCGCACGACGGAAAGCCGCTCCATCAGCAACTTGCAACTCATCTACCGCCTGGCGGACGGATTGCACTTCAAAGCAAGTGGAGGTTTCGACTACATGCACCTGCGGGAGGACCAGTTCAACCCGGGAGCGTTGAGCATCACTACGGAGTTGGGAACCGCCAACCGCTACGCGAACTACATCCTCAACTGGAACTACAATGCCACGGTGGACTATGCTTACGAGCTCGATGACACCCAACGTCTGGATTTCCTATTGGGAACGGAGTTCCAGCGAACAGACAACTTCGGCTACGGGTTGTTCTTTCCTGATGCTTCAGGTCCCATTTTCGCAGTGGATTCCCTTTCGGAAGAAGCGGCATCGGCGAACCGGACGGTCAACAACCCGAGCCAGCATAGCTTCCTCTCTTACTTCGCCCGGACGAACTACACCCTAAAGGACCGGTACTTCTTCCAGGCCACCGCCCGGGTGGACGGCAGTTCGCGCTTCGGTCGGGAGAACCGCTACGGTTTCTTCCCCTCGGTTTCTGCGGGCTGGGTGGTATCGGATGAGCCGTGGTTCAATGTGGAGCGCATGAGTTTCCTCAAGGTACGGACCAGCTGGGGCCGGACCGGGAATGCGGCCCTCCCCGACTATGCCCGCTTCGGGACGTATTCCGCCCGCGACAACGGAATCACGTATGCCGCGGATTCCATCCTGTTCCCGCTGCAACCTGAAAACCCCACGTTGCGGTGGGAAACGTCCCAAACCTGGGATGCTTCGGTGGAAATGGGGCTCTGGAAGGACCGGGTAACCTTGCAACTCGCCGCTTACCACAAGCGTTCTGAGGACGTTTTGATGAACGTAAGCACCCCTGCGAGTCTCGGCTTTTCCAACCTGTGGGACAATGTCGCCACCATCCTGAACCGGGGGGTTGAGTTTTCGATCAAATCCCGGAACCTCGTCGGGAAGTTCGAGTGGACCACAGACCTCAACATCGCTCGCAATTACAACGAGCTGGAGGACATCGGCAACTACACGCCGGACGCTGTGAGCGGTGGAACCAACGACAGCCGAGTCATTGTGGGACGGCCCGTGGGCTCCTTCTATCTCGTGGAACACAGCCACGTGGATCCCGCAACCGGCCTCCCGGTGTATCTCGACCTGAATGGCAACGAAACCTTCTCTTACAGCAACGACATCCGGAAGTACGTTGGGGACGGATTGCCCGATGTCATCGGGGGCATGACGAACAGCTTCCGTTATGGCCGCTTCGACCTGAGCGCATTGGCGACCTTCAGCCTCGGGGCGAAGATTTTTGACTCCTCCGCCAAGCGCCAACTGGGTGTGGTGTCGGGTTGGAACATGCGCACCGAGAAGCTCGACCGCTGGCGCCAGCCGGGTGACGAAGCCACCTACCCCCGGTTGACCCTCGATGAAACGACCTATAGCTTGCCTTCCGGTTTCCCTTGGTGGAACACGAGCCTGTTCGTTTACGATGCCTCCTACCTGCGTTTGCGCAACCTCACGTTGGGGTACAACCTGCCTGATTTTGCGGTGGGCAAGACCCAGTTCCAGTCGTTCCGTTTGGCCTTCAACGTGACCAATGTGTTCACGCTGACCGACTTCCCGGGCCTCGACCCCGAAGTGGTTCGTGATTTTGAAAATGCACAGGACCGGAACATGAGTCCCAACGTGACTTATTTGACACCGCCGCAAGAGCGCGCCTTCACCTTCAGCCTGACGACCAACTTCTGATGCACCGGACCATGAAAACGAAACAACTTCTTTTCCTCGCACTGGGTCTGTCCGCTGCGCTGGTTTCTTGCGATCGGTTGCTGGATTTTGAGCCCGGAGATGTCATCCTCGCTGAGGACGCCATCCAAACGGAAGACGACCTCCAACGTCTGTTGGTCAGCACGTATGATGTCTTGGGCAACCTCTACGGGGGACGGCTGCAGGTCGTGAATGAGTTGCGTGGGGACAACTTTGCAGGTCCCAACAACAGCTTGGATTTCACCGCAGTCTACAACCGGGAAACGACCTTCTTCACGGGGATCAACGGCGGCATATACGCCGATCTCTACCGGGCCATCTACCGTTCGAATGTGGTCATCGAGCGATTCGATTTTGTGGATCCGCTTTCCGAGGCTGGACGGGAGCGCATGGAAGCTGAGGCGCGCTTTGTCCGCGCAGTCTCTCACTTTGCTGCGGTTCGCCTGTACGCCCGGCCCTATGGTTACACCCCTGACAACAGCCACTTGGGCGTTCCGCTGCGCCTTTCTTCTTCCCAAACCCCCGCACCTCGCGCCACGGTGGGAGAAGTGTATGAGGCCATTGTGGAGGACTTGACTTTCGCTGCTGAAGTTTTGCCTGCCATCAATGGGGTGTATGCCACCCAATCCGCCGCGCATGGGTTCTTGGCCATGGTTTACTTCCAGATGGGGGAATATGCCGCTGCCGCGCAACACGCTCAGACGGTGATTGCTTCAGGCTTGTACTCCCTGGACGAGGATCTCGATCGGTTTGAGGCCGATGTGCTGAACACCGAAACGGTTTTCGGCATTGTGAGCCGCATTCAGGACAACCGCAGCGTCTGGTTCCGGGACAACCTGCGCAGCGACAACAACCCTTCGCCCCAATTGTCCTTCAGTGATGACTTCCAATTCTTCCTCTCCTTGTCTGGAGGAGGAGATGCTCGGTCCCAATGGGTCTCTTCTGCTGGCGGTCGTTACTTGTGCAACCGATTCAATGGAAAGGAGTATTTCAACGTACCTGTGATTCACCTCACGCTGCTGAAATTGGTTCGTGCAGAATCGATTGCCGAATCGGGTGGCGACCTCTCGGTGGCCATCGCGGACATCAACGACATCCGGGACCGTGCGTTCGGCACGGGGAACTTCCCATTGGCGGCAAGTTCCTCCGCGGAGGAGGTACGCGCCGCTGCACGCGACGAGTTCCGCAAAGAGACGGTTTGCGAAGGCTGGTGGACAGACCACTTGCTCCGTCGAGGCGTGGCCGGAGAAAACATCACCATCCGGGGAGCTGCTTGGGATTGCCCGGGCATGTCTCTCCAATTCCCCAACTCTGAAACAACAGCTGCCGGATTCGTGCTCAACGAAGAAGGGGGTTGTCTCTAATTTTGCCCGACCCATGAACCGAAAACAAACCAACCGGAACTTCGCTTGGGCTGCCCTGGTCCTCGGAGGCCTTCATTTGACGGGATGCAAGCCCGAAACCCAGGGCGAAATCGGCGAACCCTTCGACAAAGTAGAAGGCATTTCTGCCTCTTGGGAATTGCGTGCCTTCCAACAACAGGACTTGAACAGCCCGGTTAAGGAGGTGCGGGACTTGAGCGAGTTTTACATCGATGGTGTGACACAGCCATTGCGGCTCACCTTCCATCCGGACCGCACCTACGAGGTCGAAATCAGCATGGGGAAGAACTTCTTCGGCAACGGGGGAACCTGGGCTTTCGATGACGATACCTACCCATCGGATTTGTTCCTTTACACCGGGGAAGACACCCTCGTGTATGACCTGGGAGCCATGACCCGCACTTTTGACCAAACCTTGGGCATCGAGTATTCGCGCGATTGTGGCGGAACCGAAACCGTTCGCTATACCTTCCTTTTTGACCGATTGCCATGAAGCAGATTGCAATTTTCAGTGGTTTGACCTGGGGGGCGCTCTTGCTCAGCACGCCCTTGGCCGCCCAAAAAGCGTACGTCCTCCCCTCTCCCACCGATGCGAACAGTGAGATTACCTTGTTCATCGACGTGAACCAGTGTGAGGATGGGGTTCAAAACAGTGGATTGGGCGCCATCCTGGATGCTTTTCCGGACACCGCAGTCTACATCTGGACTTGGCAGCCTTCCGATCCTGCGGCCGGCAATGGCAATTGGGACAACTCTGCTTCCCACCAGCTCATGACCAAGGTGGGGCCCAAATTGTACTCCATCACCTTTGTTCCCACGGCGTATTATGGCGTCGATGGTCCCGCGCTTTTCTCGCGTGGCATCAGCTGTTTGGCCAAACTCCAAAATGGCAACAGCATCCCGGGATTCAATGGTGAGGCAAAAACCGAAGACATCAAGATCGACATCATCCCCCAGCTCTGCAGTGCGCGGATGTGCATCTTCCCGGAACTCCGGGCTCCGAGCGATTTTGTGACCATCACGTATGACAACGCCAAGGAATTGTCCTACCCAGGTCTTCAAAACATGGGCGATGACGAGTGTTACCTCTACGTTTTGGGCAAGGTAGGTTTGTTCACAAGCTACGAGGTGGCGCCCCTGGACCAGGTGCTCAGCACCCCAGCCCTGCGCATGAGAAAAGTCCCTGACAGCAGCAAATTTCGACTCACCTTCATTCCGGAAGACTTGTTTGCGGACCAACTCCAACCGGGGGAACAGTTGGAAGAAGTCTGGTACTTTGTGGTCCGTTCGGGCTTCAGTTACCCGCCAGGCCCACCTCCATTTGAAATCATCTCGCTGTTAGATTGCCAGTAATGGGTTCAATGCAAGGGACTGCCAGGGCGTTGGGGGGATGGACAATCGGAGGGCTGATGCTCGTGGGCATGGGGTGTGGCGCCGGGAATGCAGATGAGTTCGAGGGAGATGCGTTCGCTTGGAAGCCCGAGCACGCGCTTCCTTGGGCACCCTTGGAGCTGGGGTTGGACTCCACTGTTGTCATCTTAGACGATTACTTTCCCGGGGCTACTGGACCAGACTCGGTCCTCTGGGAGGGAACGGAAAGGCTACCGATCCAGTCGGGACCTTTTGAAAAGGGGCATGTGGTCATCAAGAAGCAACCCGAGTTGGGTCTCGGCTTCCTGGCCTTCTGGACCGCTGGTCAGCACGTGGAACTTCCGGTGGCTCCGACCCGTTACGAGCGGGTGTCCTTTGTCTACACGGGCGCAGCTCGTGCCCGGGAGGTGCGCGTGAAAGCCGCGCACACCGGATGGACGCCCGGTCCGCCTTTGCAGCGTACCTCCCGTGGTTGGGAGGACACGTGGGTATTGCCCCGTGGGACGCATCCTTACCTGCTGGTGGTCGATGGGGTGGAACAGTTGGATGAGACCTGCGCCGAGCGGGTTCCCAATGGCCTGGGAGGGTTCAATTCGCTCAAGCAGGTCGGTCCACAGGGTGGGAAATTGACCCTCCAAGCCACTGGCATGGAGCAACGTGGAGACAGCGTGGTCATCACCTGCGAGGGAACCCCGGGCAGTGTGCTGGTAGCCTACTGGAACAACCGACTGCTTGCGCTCGGAAAGTTGGGACCCCAAGGGCAATCCGGATTGTTGCTGCCTGCGGAAACCCGTGGTCCCGAAAGGTCCCACTTGCGGATTTGGGCCGTGGACAACCGCATGCGCAGTGAAGAGGTCCTTTTGCCACTTGCGCATGGTGTGCCGGTCACCAACGTCAAATTGCTCAATCGGTTTGACCACCACACCAAGATCCTGTATTTCTTGATGGTGGATCGTTTCAAGAATGGGGACACGGGCAACGACGCGCCTGTGGAGGATGCCGGAATCCATCCCAAGGCAAACCACCAAGGTGGGGACCTGGATGGGGTTCGTCAGGCCTTGGCATCCGGTTACTTCACAGGGTTGGGGGTCAACACGATTTGGCTTTCGCCCATCACGCAAAATCCGGAAGGCGCGTATGGGCTTTGGAAAGATGCGGAGACCGGATTTTCAAGCAAATTCAGTGGATACCATGGCTACTGGCCCATCCGTTCCACCGGCGTGGATCACCGGTTCGGCGATCTGGATGCTTGGCATGCCCTCATCGATGAGGCCCATGCCCAAGGCCACAGTGTCCTGCTCGACTACGTCGCGAACCATGTGCACGAAGAGCACCCGCTTTACCAACAGCACCCCGATTGGGCCACCGATTTGTACTTGCCAGATGGCTCCCTGAACACCGAACGTTGGGATGAACACCGGCTAACCACATGGTTCGACACGTTCATGCCCACACTGGATTTGGAGAAAGAGGCGGTGTACCAGCCCATGTCCGACAGTGCCTTGTGGTGGGTGGTCCACACGAAGGTAGATGGGTACCGACACGATGCCACCAAGCATATTCCGGAGGTGTTTTGGCGGACGTTGACCCGCAAGATTCGAAACGCAGATTTGGAGCAACCCCGGCCTATTTTCCAGATTGGAGAGACCTATGGCAGTCCCCAGCTCATCGCGAGCTATGTGACCCCGGGGATGCTGGATGCGCAATTCGACTTCAACCACTACGACGCCCTGGTGGCCGCCTTTGCCCTCGACGATGCACCGCTGGAGGACTTGGTGCGGGTGGCTGAGGAGAGCATCGAGCAGTATGGTGCGCACCACCTCATGGGGAACATCACAGGGAACCAAGACCGGCCTCGGTTTGCGTCCCTGGCCGATGGGAGTTTGACCTTCGGTGAAGACATGAAGCGAGCGGGCTGGATACGCGACATCCAGCATGCGAATGATCAGGGCTATCAGAAGATGCAGATGCTCATCGCGTACTTGATGTCAGTGCCCGGTCTTCCTTGCATCTACCAAGGCGACGAGATTGCCGACGTGGGAGGAAATGATCCAGACAACCGGCGCATGATGCGGTTCGAAGGACTCAATGACCAGGAGGTTGCCACCCGCAACTGGGTGACAGAATGGGCTCAATTGCGTAGCGGCCGAATGAGCATGCTCTACGGAAGCACCCGATTCTCCATCCCCGAACCCGGCATCTTGGTCATTGAGCGGGATTACCTCGATGAACACACGGTGATTTGGATCAACAAGCGACCGAATCCTGTGACATTGACCCTGATTCCTACCTCCAAGCGCCCCGGCTTGAAGCCTGAAATGCGGCTGGCCGGTCAAGGGGAGGTCGCTGGAGAACGGGTTACGGTTGCGGGGCGTTCCGCCGTGGCTGTGGGTTGGAAGGGCGGTCGTTGACAGGGGGCTTGGTGGATTCTGGAGCGTCTTCCAGGATGTAGGCGTGGGTTTCAAGCCACTGCCCATTTCCTCGGTTGATGGCATGGCTCAAGCGCAATTGTCCGGGCAGACGTTCCAAGGTCCAACGCAACAACGCGGGTGCACCTGCGAAATCTCCACCCCGAGTCAGGGTAGCGCCCATAGCGGTCGTGCCCGTGATGTACCAATCCGTCGTTCCACGCTGACTGCCACTGGC
Source organism: uncultured Comamonadaceae bacterium (assembly GCA_964405405.1). Taxonomy (GTDB): domain Bacteria; phylum Bacteroidota; class Bacteroidia; order Flavobacteriales_D; family Sanyastnellaceae; genus CAMCYM01. The sequence continues at coordinate 21,934 of CAYONT010000004.1, forward strand.
CTCCGTGATGCGCACCCCGCCGGTGGCACGCTGGAAACTCCACACCGTCAGGGATTCCTCTACATGCGCTGTGTCAACCCCTTGAAGCCACTGGAGCACAAAACCATCCCCGGAAGCGTCGCGCTTGCCATCGAGCCGCACGAAAACGGTGCTTTTCTCTGCACTTCCCGGCACGGAACCCGTCTCCAAACGACCGACGTAACTGCCTGCCAGAGGAGCCATCCAAGCTGGGGCTTGGGCCCCAGCGGGCAGGGCGGCTCCCCATCCCAACACGATCGCAAAAACCAACCTCTTCCCCCATCGGGAGGCTCGGGTGCTTTCATTTTTCATGGCCACAAGGTAAGACCTGACGTAACTTCCGACCGAAATCCAAGAAAATGAACCCGCTTCGTTTCCTCGCCTTGCCCGCGCTTTGCGGCGCCTTGATGTTTCAAAGTCCCGCCTGGGCCCAACCTACTTGGACCGTAGGGAACACCGTACTGACTGAGTACAATCTGGTGACGGGGGTTCAACTTCCATGGGAAATCCTGTGGGGTCCGGATGACCACATATGGGCGACCACCCGGGTGGGAAGTGTGCTGCGGATTGACCCCACAACTGGCATTTACACCACGGTGCTACAAAAATCCGTCATGAACGGCGGGAATGGAGAGCCTGGCATGCTGGGCATGGCCATGCATCCCGATTGGGAGAACACCCCCCGTGTGTTCGTCGTGTACTGCACCGGAAGTGGTTCCACTGGACAAGAGAAACTGAGCGCCTTCGATTGGGATGGTACGTCGTTGGTGAACGAACAGGTGTTGCTGACCCTACAAGCGGGCGGCATCCACAATGGAAGCCGGTTGTTGGTTTTGCCTGACAACACCCTGCTCATGACCACAGGCGACGTGGGCGCAAGTTCCTTGGCCCAAGACTTGGAAAGCCTGCAAGGCAAGACCCTGCGCATGAACCTCGATGGTTCGGTGCCGGCGGACAATCCCTTCCCGGGAAGCCTGGTCTACACCTGGGGCAACCGGAACAGCCAAGGCCTCGCGTTGGGGCCCGATGGACAGATTTACAGTTCGGAACATGGGCAAAACGCTGACGACGAGCTCAACCTCTTGTCCCCCGGCAGGAACTGCGGCTGGCCCTCGGTCCAAGGCATGTGCAACACCGCTTCGGAGCAGACTTTCTGCGAGGCAAATGATGTTCTCGAGCCTCTGAAAACCTGGACGCCCTGCATTGCCGTGAATGGAATTTCCTATTACAACCACCCTGCCATCCCGGAGTGGCAGCACACCCTGCTGATGGCGGTTCTTGGCGGACTCGGCGGACAGTATGAGCGGCTGAGCGTCCTGAATCTGAGCGAGGACGGCCTCTCCGTTACCGGTGAGACGAATTACTTTGCTTCCTTCAACCAACGGGTTCGGGACATCTGCATCCACCCGGTCACGGGTTCCGTGTACGTCGCCTTCAATGGAACGAGCTATCCCGGAAGCGGTCCCAACATCATCAAGGAGTTTCGGAATGAAGCCTATGTCAATTCCCTGGGCCTTGCGCCAAGCGAAGCAGGGGCTAAGTTTGAGGTTTATCCCAACCCCGCCACCTCAGAACTTCGCTGGAATGGCGGAGCGCTTTGGGCCGGTGCTGACTTTGAAATCCATAGCTTTTCTGGCCAGCGGGTGGCCGCGGGAAAATGCACGAGCGACCTTGGAAATGTTTCGGTGACCGGTTGGGCTTCTGGCATGTACTTCCTTCGGCTCACCACACCGACCGCCACGGTCACCCGGACCTTCCAAGTGCAGTGAAACGGCTGCGGCGGAAGGTTCCCCTGCTCTTGGGCGTTGCGGCGGCCGGCATCGGAACCGCGGAAGCCCATCTGACCGCCCTCCCAGGAGATACCTTGATCCAAATTCCGGTATCTGACGTCGTGGTGATTCGGAACCGGGTGGGTGGGAGTGCACAACATTTGAATGTGGAGGGCATGCAGGGCCAGGGGGGGTATGATTTGGCCTTCGCCCTCAACCAGGTTCCCGGGGTGCGGATGGAGACGCGGGGCATGGGGGGATCGCGGCGCATCGACATCCGGGGCAGCGGCCTGCGCTCGCCATTCGGCGTAAGGAATACCCAGATTCTGATGAATGGCTTCCTGCTTTCCACTGCGGATGGTGTAGGCCAAACCGAATGGCTCGATCCACTCCTCCTGGACCGGTTGGTGGTGATGAAGGGTCCCACGGGCGCCTGGCTTGGTGGTGGATACGGCGGGGCGCTGGTGGGCAGTTCGCTGCCCGAGTTTCAGTTGGGGCAAGGCGGTGCCCGGCGCGTTTGGGGCGAACTCCGAGCGGGCTCACTGGGCGCGGGTGCGGCGGGGGACGGGCTGGCGTGGCGTGCGGTGGCCGGCGCTCATTGGCACCGGGACCGTGACGAATGGCGGGTCCAAGCCGCCGGCAACCTCCATCCTGGCTACCGGGACCAGGAGGCGAACGACAAGGTCCTGGCCGAGCTACACTGGCGCCGGTATGGGGCTGGGCGTCCCGGGGTGCTGCACCACCTTTGGCTCAGCGGCTACTCCGGCGGCTGGGAGCTGCCCGGAGCCCTCGATTCCACGCAAGCTGCGGACTCCCCCACCCTCGCCCCCGGCGCTCCCTACGCTGCTGAGGTGAACCGAGACCGCATCCAAGCGGCCTACAGCCTGACCCACCATTGGGGGGGAACCCAACGGGGACTCTATGTCCTCGCGCACGGCAGCGAGAAGACGAATCCTTTCGGAACCTCCCGCTTCTTCCGCGGCTACAAATGGGAGAACGAGTGGGGCGGGAACATCCGTCTCACTTGGCGTCACCAGCGACACCAAGCCGACCGAGGCTGGCACGTTTGGGATGCCTCCGCGATCGGGCAAGCCGATCGCTTGTTCATCACCGAATGGGATTCGCTGCCCGGAGACCAACCCCAGGGTTTCCGCTATGACTTGACCACGGATGCATTCCATGGTTGGGTGGGAGCTGGCTATGCCTGGCATTCTCAGCGCATGTGGACGTTCAGCGGACAGGTCGGCTGGGAGGGATTGCACCGGTCCACCTTGGGCACGGCCCGAACCTTGGAGGTCCCTTGGTCCGAACGCTACCGGCGTTCGATGCCCCTGCCCCGGCTCATGGTCCAGCGATGGGGGGCGTGGGGGCAGGCCTGGCTCCAATGGACCACCGGCATGAGCCATCCCACCACCTTCGAGTGGGTACATCCTGAGCTATTCGTGCCCTATGCCCTGCAACCCGAATCGGCCGCCTGCTGGGAAACCGGACTGCGTTCGCCGTTGGATCGCCCTTTGCAGTACGAGTTCGCGGCGTTCTCCCAGCGCGTGCGAAACGCCATCGGCCCCGTGGCGAACGACACCGACGGCCCCTTGCTCGACAATGCATCAGAGCACCGGATGCTCGGGGCGGAAGGATGGGCAGTCCTCTCGACCCCTGCTGGAGGTGGAAAATGGGGACATGCCACTTTCGAGGCCATGGCCGCTTGGAACCGCTTTGTGTATGGCCCGGATGAACACCTTCCGGATCGCCGCCTTTCCCAGCTCCCCGGCAATCCCGAGTGGACCCTTGGAGGACGCGCCCAATGGCGCTGGGACCGCCTGGAACTGCAGGGCCACCTGCGCTGGAACAGCCGGACCCCGCTCAACGATGCCAACACGGATTGGGCGCCTGCCCAGTCGCGCATCGACCTCGAGGCCGGTTTTCGGATGCCCCTCTCCTCAGGCGGTGCCTTGCGGTGGCGTTTGACCTGCCTCAACGTGCTGTCAACCGATGGCTCCAGCTGGTGGACCGTCAATGCAAACGCGGGCCGGTACCACAACCCGATGCCGCCCCGCACCCTGCAAATCGCCCTGCGCTGGGAATGGGGCCGGGCGGCCAGGGTCCCCCCCTACATTCCCGTAGTGGAGTCCCAGAACCTGGTCAGTCCAGAATGACCACTTCGGTCCGACGGTTCGCAGCCCTCCCCTCCGCAGTCCCGTTGTCCGCAACCGGTTCATCCGCCCCTCTGCCCGCTGATTCCAGCCGGGCTGGGTCGATGCCTTGGCCGATGAGGAAAGACCTCACTGCCGCTGCACGCGCCTCGCTGAGGACCCGGTTCTCCCGCGCATTGCCCGTCGCATCGGTGTGCCCAACCAGCCGCACGCGGATGCCCGGATTTTCAGCCAGCATGCGGGCCAAACCCACCAGCTCAGGCTGGTAATCGGTCTCCAACTGCGCCGAGGCCGTGGCAAACCGAACATCCCGGAGCGCAAATGACATCCCCGGACGCAGGGGACGCAACCCAATGGACACTTCACGGCCCGCCCCGGGTCCTGCTCCCGGTTCCTCCCCCACTCCGGGACTATGGCGCGCACTGTAGAAGGCGTAACCGGGTTCCTCCACTTGGAAAATCCAGCCCGAAGCCTGAGACATGGGCAGCACGAAGCGCCCGTCCGCTGCGTCGCTCCGCATCTGGGCAAACACCTCTCCATCGGGCTGCAGCACCCACACCTGGGCTTCCACGGGCGCCAGGGTCTCAGCATCGAAGACGCGCCCCGTCCACGCCGCGACTTCATTTGCCCCAGCCCATTCGGGCAACTGCATGGACCACAAGTCGCTGTCACCTGGGCGCTCCCGATCGGTCGCAAACAAGGCCAAACGGCCATCAGGTCCCACCACCAAGCTGTTCTCATGGGCCCATGTGTTGATTGGAAAGCCCAAGTTGGTTACGTCGCCCCAAGATCCATCGGATTGAAGGCGGCTCACGAAGAGATCCATGCCCCCCATGCCGGGGTGTCCGTCGGATGCGAAGTAGAGGGTTTTGCCGTCTGCGTGGAGGACCGGATTCTCTTCGTTCCCGTCGGTGTTGACGGCGCCGGGAAGGGGCACGGCTTCGGACCAGGAACCGTCCGGCAGCAGGTGCGTCACGAAGAGGTCTTGCCCGCGGGTGCCGTCGGCGCGGCGGTTGCCCCGCACGAAGACGAGGGTGCGCCCGTCGGCCGAGAGGGTCGGCTGGCTCTCCCAGCCGCGGGTGTTGGGCAGCCCCAGGTTCACGGCGGGCTCAAAGCGCCCTTGCTGGGCGTTCCACCGGGCTTCGAAGAGGTCGCAGGATCCCAGACCGGTTCGCTCTCCGTAGCCCTCCAG
>CAYONT010000004.1:27165-45336 GCA_964405405.1 uncultured Comamonadaceae bacterium
TCCCACCGCGCTGCCTCCCGCGCCGCTTCCTCCGGCTTCCGGCGGGTTTGCGTCCATTCTGGGCGCAGCCGGGCTTCCGCCAGCGCTGCAGCCGCCTCATCGTAGCGCCCCGACCGATGCAACGCTTCGATCCACTGGACGCGGCCCGCAGGATAGCCCGCAGGATCCTGGTCATACCCCCGCGACATCGCTTCTGCCGCTTCGTCCCACCGCTCTTCCTCGCGGGCCAACTGCGCCAACAACATCCAAGCGTCGAAATACGTGCTGTCCCGGCGAACCGCTTCCCCCGCCTGGGCCCGGGCCGTCGCGAGGTCCTGCTGCATGTACGCCAGGGTGGCCGCCTCGTATGCGCGGCGGGCCTTCTTGCTCTTGGGGGCGGGTTGGGTTTGGCCTACAGCCGCCCAAACCACCGCACAGGCCAGGACCACCCCTACCCCACGTCCCCACCGAAACCGAATCCGCTTCATGGGCGCAATTTGGGCCGGAAAACCGGAAATTCGCTGCCGGAACCCGCTTCCATGTACATCGGACTCCTTTCGGATACCCACGGTTGGATAGACGACCGCATCCTGCACCATTTCCGGGGTGTGGATGAGATTTGGCATGCCGGGGACATCGGTCAATTGGCGGTGACGGATGCTTTGGCCCAGGTGGCGCCCGTTCGCGCTGTGTTTGGGAACATCGATGACCACCGCATCCGGGCCACCTTTCCACATACCCTGAACTGGGATTGCGGGGGCTTGGCTTTCGCCATGACCCACATAGGTGGGCGTCCCGGGGGCTATGCGCGGGGGGTTCTGGCGGAGCTGCAGGCTCGAAAGCCCGGGGTTTTCATTTGCGGTCACAGCCACATTCTGCGCATCGAACGCGACCCGAGCTGGGGCGGATTGTACCTCAATCCCGGTGCGGCGGGGATGCACGGATTCCATGCCATTCGAACGCTGGTTCGCTTCCGCGTGTTGTCAGGCCAAATCCAAAATCTCGAGGTGATCGAGTTGGGGACGCGCACTGGAGATGGTGGAAGGAAGGTTTTGACGTAATATTGCGCCGAAATCGATTTGAGCGCCGAGGGATTTGGGGGGTGTTGGCCGGTGTTTCTGCAGCATACCCTTTCCCATTCGACCGTGTCGCTTTTAGACCAGACAAAGTTCCGTGGATGTACGACATCATTGAATTGAACGGCAAAAAGGTTGCCGAGCTTCGTGAAATTGCCCAGAAATTGGGGTTGGGGGCGTCCGACAAACTCAAGAAGCAAGAATTGGTTTATGGGATTTTGGATGGCCAAGCGGTCCAACGCAATGCCCAGAAGTCCATCTCCGCTCCCCCTGCTGATGCAGGAGCTACCCCCGAGAAGAAGGAAGGCCGTCCTGCGAAGGGCGGGCGCAAGCGGGGCGCAACCGAACCGGAATCGGCGGGCTTGTTTGCTTCGGCTCCGACGGAAACACCGACCGAAGCTGCCGCTGATGCAGCGCCCGCCGCGGCTTCAGCAACCGAAGCGAATGGCAACCCGCGACCGGGAGACCGCTTGCGGGAGCGAAGAGCGTCCCGAGGCCAGCGCGTGGAACAACCTGCCGCCCCCGATGGAGCAGCCCCCGTGGAGGTTGCCACGTCCGGACCGGAGACCGGTGTCAAACCTCGGTCCCAACGCCCAGATTTCAGGAACCGCCGCCCCGAGGGAGGGGAACGGCCGGGCTCCCCGGAGACGGCTGTCCCGGATTCTGCAGGTGGGAACGAGTCCGGCGAACGCCGACCGGTGGAAGCACGCAACGATCGGCCCCAGGAACGCAACGATCGGCCCCAGGAACGCAACGATCGCCGCAACGACCGCGAACGAGACCGCGATCGCCGTGGCAATGACCGGCCCCAAGATCGAGACCGCAGCGACCGAAACGACCGCAACGACCGAGACCGCCGCGGCAACGAACGGCCTCAGGACCGCAACGACCGAGACCGCCGCGGCAACGACCGCAACGACCGCAACGACCGGGACCGCCATGACAAAGACCGCCGGCAAGGAGGTCAAGCCTCTCAGCGCGACAAGTTCTTGAGTGAACCGGAAGAACACGGCTTCAATTTCGATGGCATCATCGAGGCGGAAGGCGTGCTCGAGCTGCAGACCGAAGGGCATGCCTTCTTGCGTTCGGCCGACTACAATTACTTGAACTCGCCGGACGATGTTTACGTCAGCCCGCGACAGATCAAGCAATACGCCCTGCAAAATGGCGACACCGTCATCGCCAAGATTCGCCCCCCCCGATTGGGTGAGAAGTTTTACCCCCTGATCGATGTAGTCAGCGTGAACGGACGGAGTGTGGAGTGGGTCCGTGACCGGGTTCCCTTCAAGTTCTTGACCCCGCTGTTTCCCCAAGAGCGCTTCAAGTTGAGCACCCGGGGGGGGAACATTTCGACGCGGCTGATGGACCTGTTTGCCCCCATCGGGAAGGGTCAGCGCGGCATGATCGTCTCTCAGCCCAAGACGGGTAAGACCACCTTGCTGAAGGATGTGGCAAACGCCATCGCCATCAACCACCCCGAGGTGTACCTCATCATCTTGCTCATCGATGAGCGCCCGGAGGAAGTGACCGACATGAAGCGCAGCGTGAATGCAGAAGTCATCGCTTCCACCTTCGATGAACCGGCTGATCGCCACGTTCGCATTGCGGATTTGGTCTTGGAGAAGGCCAAACGCATGGTAGAGTGTGGCCACGACGTCTGCATCCTCTTGGACTCCATCACCCGACTCGCTCGTGCGTACAACACCGTTTCCCCCAGCTCTGGAAAGATTCTCAGCGGCGGTGTAGAGGCGAATGCGCTGCAGAAACCCAAACGTTTCTTCGGTGCAGCCCGGAACATTGAAAACGGAGGGTCGCTCTCGATCATTGCCACGGCATTGACAGAGACGGGTTCCAAAATGGACGAGGTCATCTTTGAAGAATTCAAGGGAACGGGCAACATGGAACTGCAACTGGACCGGCGCATCTCCAACCGGCGCATCTACCCTGCCATTGATATACTCTCATCGGGCACACGCCGGGAAGATCTGCTGATGGAGAAAGATGCCATGCAGCGGGTTTGGATTCTGCGGAAGCACTTGGCGGACATGAACCCCATTGAGGCGATGGAGTTCATGAAGGACCGGATGGAAAAAACCCGGACCAACGAGGAATTCTTGCAGTCGATGAACGGATGAGCCGAGGGGCCTGGGCCTTGCTGGGTGCCACAGGAACTTGGTGGCTCGTCAAGGGCCTGACCTGGGGCCGCGTCACTTGGGAACAAGCCTACCTCTGGGGTGCCTTGACCAATTGGGCACTCTTGATGGCGCTGGCGGTTTTGAGTGCCACCTGGGCCCGATTGCACCGAATCGACCGACCGGACTGGCTTTCGGGCTGGAAATTAGTGGCGCGTCCCGTGGTTTCCTACGCGTTACTCGCTGGTGCAGGAATGGGCCTTTGGTACGGATTCATCCAACAAGAGGACCTGGTCCGACGCAAACGGCGCGCCCTGGAATTGTTGTCGGAACTGAAGGATCCGGAGCGTTTTGCACAATGGAAACAAGACCAAGGCGTTGATGAAAGGATGACCTTTGAGTCCTTTGCCCAAGATCAGCGTGCCTCCATCGACACCCTGTACTCAGCCCCCTTCTTCGTGGGGATGTCCCTCTTGGTATTGGTTTTCAGCGGTCTTGTGATCTCGCTGGTTGTCACTTGGTGGTGGCGCAATGTGTTGGGAGGCAACTTAACTTCGTCCGCACCATGACGCATTGCTTTTCTCCCCGTTCTTGGGCCTTGCTCCTTGGAATTTGGGCCTGTGCCCTGCCCGCGGCTTGGGCACAGGCGGGACGGAAGAATTTGGCCAATTTCGATGCCAAACGTTACCACTTCGGCTTCCTCCTCTCCGGAAATTCCTCGGACTTTCGCTTCGATCGGGTAACGGATGTAGCCTTCACGGACAGTTTGCTGGGCATTGACAATGCTCCCCAATCGGGGTTCAACTTGGCTTTGTTGGCGTCTTACAATGTGACCAAGAACGTCAGCTTGCGTTTCGTTCCCGGATTGTCCTTCCAAGACCGGGGCCTCAACTACCGGTTCCTCACGGAAGATGGATCCACCGAGTCGGTCCTTCGGCGAACGGAGTCCGTTTACTTGGATTTTCCATTGTTGGTGAAGCTTCGCACAGACCGGATTGGCAACTTTGCTGCCTATGGTCTCGTCGGAGGCAAGTTGAGCCGAGACATGCAGTCTCAAGAAGATGTGAACCAACAACTACAAGACGACTTCATTCTCCGACTGCAAGCAGGCAATCGCTCGGTGGATTTGGGTGCTGGTGTGGACATTTTCCTGCCTTTTTTCAAACTGGCACTTGAAGGCAAGTTCGAACTGGGAATGCGGAACGTGTTGATCCAAGACAACAGCACCTATTCAACGCCCTTGGACCGACTGCGTACCCGGGCGTTCATCTTCTCCATTTGCTTCGAAGGATGATGCGAACGGCTTGGCTGCCCACCCGCTTCGCACCTCGTTGGATCATCACGGCGATGGACCTGTGCTTGGTGGTGGGAGCGCTTTGGGGAGCCCTGTTGTTGCGGTTTGAGTTCCGGGTTCCTCCCCATGAATGGGCGTTGTGGCTCGGTTTCCTTCCGATTTTCGTGCTGATTCGGGGTGCGGTTTTTGCTTTGTTTCGTACCTCAGCGGGCATTCTACGGCACACGGGAACCGACGATGCCCGGCGGATTTTCTGGGCAGTTTCGGTAGGATCCCTTGCGTTTGCCGCTTGGAATGGGGTGCGGTTTTTTCTATGGGACGGCTTGTTCGCCGTGCCCTTCTCCCTCATTGGCATCGAATGGCTGGCCAGCACCGTGGGATTGATTGCGGTGCGATTGGCCGTCAAGTGGTTGTATCTACGTTCCTTCCGCCCCACGGGGGAAGCCATCCACGTAGCCATCTTCGGCGCGGGGGAAGCGGGTTTGATCGCCAAGCGGGCCATCGACCGAGAGGGTCGCCAAGGCAGCATGCGGGTGGTGGCTTTCATTGACGATGACATCCACAAACACGGCAAAAAGTTGGAAGGGGTGGACATTCTTTCGCCCGCCGAAGCGCGACGTTTTTTTGCTGCAGGTCGGGTGGATCGTCTCATCTTTTCGGTTCAAAACCTTCCCCAGGAGCGCAAGGCATCGCTGGTGGATTTGGCCCTCGCCCACGGCATTCGGCTGCTGGACGTTCCTCCGGTAGGACACTGGATCAATGGACAACTCACCGCCGGTCAAATCCGGGAGCTCAACATCGAGGACCTGTTGGGCAGGCCGGCCATTCGGCTGGACAGCGGCCCGGTGGACCGCTTTCTCGGCGGCAAGCGCGTCGTGGTGACTGGGGCTGCCGGTTCCATCGGCTCTGAGCTGGTGCGTCAGGTACTCAGGAGCCGACCCGAAGCCATCCTGGCCATTGACCAAGCGGAGACCCCCATGCACGACCTGATGCTCGAGGTGGGGCCATCGGGATGCGTCGAGGGCCAGATTGGCGACATCCGTGCGGAAGAGCAAGTTCGCGACACCTTCCTGAAGTTCAAGCCCGACATCGTTTTCCATGCAGCTGCCTACAAGCACGTTCCCCTCATGGAGAAGCAGCCTTGGCAGGCCTTTGAAACGAATGTGGCTGGGACCTACCACGTGCTGCGCGCGGCCCAGGCAGCGGGTTGTGCGAAGCTGGTGCTGGTCTCCACCGACAAGGCAGTGAACCCCACCAGTGTCATGGGGGCCACCAAGCGGATGGCGGAGTTTGTGGTAGGCCAAATCGGTTCCCAAGGTCCCACCCGCTGCATCACCACCCGATTCGGCAATGTTCTGGGAAGCAACGGCAGCGTCATCCCCTTGTTTCGACGACAAATCGCCGCCGGCGGCCCGGTTACGGTGACGGATGCCGAAGTAACTCGGTACTTCATGACCATTCCCGAAGCCGTGCAACTGGTCCTCGAGGCCGGGGCCATGGGCGCGGGCGGGGAAATCTACGTCTTCGACATGGGGGCATCGGTCAAGATTCTGGACCTGGCTCGGAAGATGATTCGGCTGGCGGGGTTGGAGGAGGGACGGGACATCGAATTGAAGATCACAGGATTGCGCCCTGGGGAGAAATTGCACGAAGAATTGTTGGGACAGAACGAAGACCATCTCCCCACCCACCACCCCCAGATCATGCGGGCCCGCCACGCCCCTGCCCCCGATGCCTCCTTTCTCACGGACCTTCTTGACTTGCGCGGAAACCCCGGCGATCACGAGGCAACCCGGGCGTTTTTGCACACCTGGATTCCGGAATTCCAAACCACCGAAGCCCGGCGTAACTTGGTGTCATGAATTCGGATCCCCGCACGGAACAGCAGCGATTGGAGCAGACAGTGGCCGCTTACTTCGCTCCCCAATCGCCCGATTTTCAGTTTGAACAGGTGGGAGGAGTGGTGCGTTTGGCCTTGATCACCTCCAGCCCGCGTCACTCGCAGCGCTTCCTCTTTCACCAATCCGAGGGCGCTTCGGAGGTTCAAGCCTTAGAAGCCATGCTGGATTACATCCGGGAGCACCGGGATTTGGAACCCACATACACCGTGCAGTGGCGGGCGCTCGGCGAATCTGAGCTCCACACCTCCTACTTCTCTGCCCCGAACATCCAGGTCGCTTTGGATAAGTTTTTCTTTGGCCGTGACCTGCATGCTGTAACGGTTTACTCGGTCATGCTCAATCCGTTGTCTTGAGTTTAGGAGAGACATCTGTACCTGATACGTACTGGACGCTTGCCCAACCAGGTGAAGGCCTGTTCAAAGCCAAGGGCTCCAAGCACTTCGGTTTTGTATACCCCTTGACGGATTTGGCGGAGGTGACTGTGCATCTTCAGGCCCTCCGGAAACAGCACCATGCGGCACGCCACCATTGCTACGCCTACAGATGGGGTGCGGCTGGCGAAATCTGGCGGGCACAAGATGACGGAGAACCCGCGCACTCGGCGGGCACCCCCATCCTAGGAGCGTTGCGGAGCCGGGAGGTGACCCATTGCCTCGCGGTGGTGGTGCGCTATTTCGGTGGCACCAAACTCGGGGTGGGCGGGTTGATGGAGGCCTACCGAGAAGCTACCCTGGCCGCTTTGAACAACGCACCGCTCGTGGAAAAGTGGGTAGAAACCACCCTGCACGTGACCCTTCCTTGCCACCTGATGGGAGAAACCATGCGGGTGCTCAAGCTCCACGATGCCCGCCCCGACTTGCCCGGATTTGGAGTCGAATGCGAGATGAATTGCCACGTCCGCAAAAGCCGGGTAAATCCACTGCTTCAAGCATTGAATCAACTCCACGGGGTTCAGGCTCAGGTCTTGCGTACCACGTAAACCCAGCGCTCCCCACCGAGGGCGTAACGTTCGTAGAGGGCCTCCCCCATCCGCACCGCCAAGTCAACGACCTCCACCTGGAAACCTGCCGCTGCCAAGCGGCGTGGATAGTCCTCATGGCCATACAACCGCACGTGATCGCGTTGCCAGTATCGCCGTTCCCGCTCGGCCGGATCCGTCACCGTGGGATCGTCATCGGATTCAGCAGCCAAACGGTTGATGGGCACCTGCAAGATGCCCCAACCTCCCGGCTTGAGCACCCGGTACATCTCCCGGAGCACCTGTTGGTCATCGGCCACATGTTCAAGCAAGTGATTCGCCATCAGAACATCAAAATCGCCATCGGGAAAGGGGATGTGATGGACATCGAAATGATGATCAGCCCATGGCGAATTCAAGTCCCCGGTGACGTAGTCCAAGTGGGGCAACTTGCGCCAGCGCTGGATGTAGCAATACTCGGGGGCCAAATGCAGCATCCGCGCAGGCTTCTCAAAGAAGTCCGTGTCCTGCTGGAGGTAATACCAAACTGCCCGATGCCGTTCCAGCGAAAGGCTGTGGGGTGCCAAGGCGTTGTTCCTGGATGTGACCCGTCCATAGGGCAGTAGTCTCCTGTAGGTTTTCCCGGTGATGGGATCCTCAAAACGGTTTCCAGACCAAAGCCACGCAAAGCGCAATATGGTCCAATGGGTGGCGCTTTGTAGTACATGCCGGGGCACAAACCGGGTGAGCAACGAAATCAGGCCTTGCATGCCGCAATTTACGTGAATGGGGCCCTGCAGGCATGAAAAAAGGGGCTGGAAACCCAGCCCCTTTCCCTTTGGATTGAGAATCTGTAATTACCGGACTTCGACCTGGCGTACCACTTGGCGATCGCCCGCACGCAACTGCAGCGTGTACCGTCCCGAGGCCAAATCCGAAACATCCACCGTCAAACGACCGACACCGTCCATCCGCACTCCGTTCCATTCCTTGACCAACCGGCCCATTCCGTCCAAGATTCGGACATCGGCAGGACCTTCTTGTCCTCCCTTCCACTCGATGTTCAGCACATCGGAAGTGGGCACCGGGAATACCCGCGTACTGTTCTCCAAATCCGCATCTGCCACACCGACCACCAGGAACTCAACTGCAATCCGATCGGAAGTGCAGGTCACTGTCGGCGTGGCCACCTTCCAATCATAGAAGAAATAGTAGTAGTTGAAGGTGTTGTTGCCCGTCACCGAACTCTTGGTGATGGAGGCCAAATCGCCCACCGCATAAGGATAGTTCAGCGAGGAGCCCAAACCGTCTCTCCAAAGTTGTGGGTTGTCACTCATGCAGGCCAAACCGTAGTTGGTACCCGCGGGCACAAACAAGTTCAACGCGACTTCACTTTCACCATCCGGAATCATATAGTCCCCTGTGGCCAAGACGTTCTCGGCTTCGTCCAACACCGCGATGGTCCTTACCCCAGCACCGTTTGCGAAGACACGAACCGACTCAATGACGATGTCTTCGTACGCATCGAAGATGAGGAAGTACGAATTGTTGTTGTGCATTTGGCCGGCATCCGTGGTCAACTCTCCCCCTTGTCCCGTCGCACCTTCCGTCTCCAAAACATCCTCTACCCAGTACGTGGTGGAGGCATTCAATACGGGAGTGGTGAAGGTGCTGCCGATGAAGATGGGGGTCGTGGCAGTCTCCTCGTCGTACCAGTGCAAGGTGGGGCTGTTGCCTACCAAATCCCAAGTTGAACCCGGAGGGCCTACATTGGGTCCGCTGACCTCAGGTGTCGCTGGTGCTGGGAACACTTCCACCGAAATCACTTCAGAACTGTTTACGTTCCCGCAGATGTCCGTCGTGGTCACAAAGTAGTCACCCGTCGCTGTGACGGTCAGGCTCTGGCTGGTCGCTCCCGTGTTCCACGTCCAAGTGGCTGCGCTTGAGGCGATGAGATCCAGCTCCTCTCCTGCGCATAACTCCAATGCACCTGACACCGATACGGTGGGGGCATCGCCCGTGACCTCTACCACCGACACGGTGTTCGAAACTCCGGCACATCCATTCTCATCAAAAACCGTGGCTGTGTAGCTGCCTGCAGCCGATACCTCTACAGAGGCCGCGGTGCTGCTCAATCCGGTCCAGGTGTACTGGCTGTATCCCTCTGGCGCCGTCAAAGTGACGCTGCTGCCTGGGCAGAACTCCACTGCAGAGGCTGTGATGGCCACTTCGATTTGGCAGGGTGCCTCCAAAACGCCATGGTAAACGTCAATGGCCGGGTTGTTCAGGGTGGTGACGAGACCGCTGGGCCAATAAACCGTTGCTTGGTCCACGGTGCCGTTTGCCCCCAAGCCAAACATGCAGCTGAAGGTATTCGTGATGCCGTAACTCTCGCCGGACCGAACCTCGCGGATTTGGGTTCCGAAGCTTCCCGTGATGACCACCTTGGCACCGACTGCATCCTTGTTGGAGATGATGCCCTGCAAGTCAAAGGCGATCCAGTGGTTTGCGTTGCCGTTGTTGAGCCACAGTCGATCGGGGTTCGCCATGTCCGCTTGGTTGTATCCGTTGCCGTAGGAGGCATACAAATCCAGGAAACCGTCCCGGTTCACATCCCCCATCGCGAAGCTGTGCATGACATCACCCGCTGGGAAGACTTCCACAGCCGTGAAAGTTTGGTTGCCGTTGTTTCTGAAGTAGCCGTCTGCCCCACCGCCGATGACCACGTCGACGAAACCGTCGTTGTCGAAGTCCGCGAGTTTGGCCTGCAAAACAAAACCCGATACATCCACCCCGCTGCCGGCAGTGATGTCCGTGAAATAGCCGTTGCCATCGTTCTCCAGCAACTTCATGGTGGAGCTGTGCGTGGTGATGAAGCAATCAAAGTCTCCGTCGTTGTCGATGTCCGCGAAGTCTGCTGTCCAGCTTTGCTCCGGGTAAACCAAGCCCCGTGCATCGGCATCTTCGTAGTAGTTGTTGGATCCATCGTTGACCCACAACTGATTGAGGCGCCGCGGATCCGCGGGATTGTTGATGAACTGGCGGCATTTGGCGATCATCAAGTCCAAATCCCCGTCTCCATCAAAATCCGACCAGACGGTGCCATAGTTGCCGCTGTGGTCGTTGCCTGGGTAGCCAGCCAAAGCATAGTCTGTGAGGTCGATGAGTTCGGCAGCGGAAACCAAGTCGCTCCCCTGTCCTCGCCACATGCGGCTCAGGGCATCGTCGTGGCAACCAAAGGCATCCAACTGGCCATCGTTGTCTATGTCTGCAAAATTGCAAGCCTGCATGAACATCTGGCCATTGGGAAGTTGCATGTCCACTGCGTTGCCCACAGCGTCGATGCGCTTCACGTGGACCCCATCGTACGAACCGCCGCAGAATATGTCTTTGTGACCGTTATTGTCAAAATCGGCGATGGTCATTCCCCATTGGTTCGCAGTAGAAACCGCCCCGTAGCTCACTTCTTCGAATGAACCATCGGCCTGCTGGTAGAGCACCCGTGCGTTCTTGCTTAAGTGCAAGACCACGATGTCGTCCAGTCCATCGTTGTTCATGTCCGTGAATCCAACGCAGTTGCCGCTGTTGTACGTTCCAGGCAGCGTGGAGCTGGCATTGGTAAAGGTCTGTGCATGTGCACTTTGTACGGCGACCCATGCCGTCAATCCGAGGAGAATTCGCTTCATGCGATGAAACAGTTTACGGTTTTCAATTCTGAGGTGCGCGGAAGTTACGAAATCCCCGTCCGCCGATGTGCTCTGAGCCCGTATTTTCGGTACGCTCCAAAGCAATGCCTGTGGGCGTAATGGTCAAAGGCCAGGGTTCCAAGCGCTCCCTTGATGCTGCAGGCACCGTTTCCAACCGAAGCACCCCACGGGGACAGACGGAGGTACAGATGCCGCAACCCACGCATCCCGCGCGAACCACGGGCTGCTGGGCCAGCGCGTAGGCCCGAACGTCGATGCCCATTTCGCATTGCACGGTGCATTGGCCGCAAGCGATGCAGTCGCCCCCATCTGTCGCAACCCGAAACCGAGAAGCAAAACGTTGAAAAATACCCATGTAGGCGGCCAGAGGACATCCAAATCGGCACCAGAATCGGTTGCCCAACAAGGGATAGAATCCCACGCCGGCTACCCCGCTGAACAGCGACGCCACCACCAACGCGTAAGGCTTGGAGAACCAGGTGTAGGTATCGATGCCCAAAGGTTGTGAGATGCCGGTGAGATAGCCTCCCAAGACCACCCCGGTGCCCAAAGTGATCCAGGCCAAGACACCGGAGATGGCCCAACGCTCCCATTTCCATGCCCGGGGCCGGGAATCGGACTTGTGTCGAAAGGCGTCGCCCGCCGTCTCAGCCAATCCCCCACAACCGCACATCCAGCTGCAGTACCAACCCTTTCCCCACCGCCAGGTAGCCCAGGGTGCCACCACCAGGAACATGAGAACCCCCGCAACCAGGAAGACCCGTCCCAAGGCTCCGGAAGCCCGCATCGCATCCAAATGCCACGGTTCAAAAAAGGTGTGATTGAGTGGCCAGAAATACTTGATATCCAATGAAAAAATGGGATTGGGATGCATCCAGCCTTCCAACCAGGCCGGCGCAAGAAATGCGAAGACCAGTTGGAAGGCCACCACCGACCGGGTACGCCAAATTTGGTAGGCATCTCCCCGGTACTTCCGGAACATCCGCATGGACCCCAGCAAGACGACCAGGGTGTAGAGCAACCCGTAAAAAAACCAAGCATCTGCCGGCCGGCCCCGCAAGTTTTGGGAGAGGGCCTCCCCCATCCCCCAGCAAGGACTCCAGATCTCAGGGGCGAAGTAAAAGGACGCAAAAAACGCACTCAGCAAAAAGGCGCCTGTCCAGGCCCAACGGGGATCCGCCCAGCGGCTTTCCTGCACCGCGCGGGCTTGAGCGAGCCACCGGCTTGGGGAGGGCAGCTGGTGGAGCCGAAGGTGGTTGCCGAGCAACAGCAGGGCCATCCAGGTGATTTCCAATAGCAGGCCGTCCCCTGCCCAAGCCGGTCGCCAGGCCCCGGGTCCCCGTGCGAGTGCGACCGCCACCCCGGTCGCCATCAGTGCGGGGCCGATGGCCCACTGTGCGTGCGCGAGCAGCCTGCGGACCCCGGGGAACCGGGGAATGTTGGGGGGGACATTGGGAGAAAGAAGTGGGTAGGTCATGCTTTGGGGGAATGGGTTTGGCCTGCCAAGATGGCCTGGGTCGCCTCTGCCCAGGGTTTCTGGCTCAGCGGGGGCTCATGGCTCCAGCGGGACCACCCAGCGGCGACTTGCTCGGGCGAATGGCCAGCGCGAATGGCGGCAAGGACGGGGTCTGGTTTGAGCCGCCAGTCCCACGTGGCCACGCCGCGCAGGGTGCCGTTTGGGTGCCAATGGAACCGGACGCCCTGCAGCCGGGCCGGGTCCCACCATCCCGAAACGGAGGAGACGTCAGTGGCAGGCGTTTCGAAGCCTGTGCCCCACTGCACGAAGGTCCGGTCGAAGATGCGGGCGTCCACTTGGGGGATGCCAGGGTCGAAGTCCTTGCGCTGCCCAGCGGCCAGGGTCCGCCCCACGTGTTGCCCCATGCGCTGGGCGGTCCGCCAATTGCGGAGGAGCCCCGAACCCCAGGGAGCGGGGTCGACGCAATCGCCGGCAGCCCAAATCCCCGAAACCAAGGTGCTGAGGTCGCGCTGGACCCGGATTCCCCCGGGCCCAGCGAAGTCGCGAGGAAAGCCCGGGCCTAGGAGTGCGTGCCAACGGGTCAGGTCGGGGGCCACGCCGACGCCAGCGGCGAACGCGTCCGCGGCGAACCGGGCGGGGGCACCGTCGGCAGGGCGACCTAGGATGTGCCAAACGCCCGCTTCGCAGCGCACCTCATCCAAGGCAAAACCGGTGTGGATGCGGAAACGGGGGCCGCGCAAGCGCCGGAGCAACGCAGCGCCTTCTTCTGGGGCAACCCACGGCGCTCCGGGGTATGGACCCCGCATCCACCAGTCTACCTCCACGCCCCGAAAAGCCGCAATCTCCGCCAGTTCCGACCCGATCCATCCCCCGCCCAACACCCCCCACCTGCTTCCCCGCTGGGCAGCCAACTGGGGTCCGTCCCCCCAACCATGCAGCCGGAGCACGGCTGCCGTACCATCGGTCTGTAGCGGAACATCGAGCTCCCGGGGCGATAAGCCCCAAGCCAGCACCAGTTGGTCGTAGGCCAGAACCTGCCCCGAGGAAAGATGCACCTCCCGCGCCCCCGCATCGATTCCGATGCAAACCGATTGGATGCATGCTATTCCCGCTTTTTCGAAATGGTTCTTGGGGAGGGGAACCAGGTCTTGGGGGGCGGTTTGGCCCAACCCCACCCCCAACAAACCCGGCCTCGAAAAAAACAGCGGTGCCTCCTCGGACACCAGGAACACCTCCCCCGTCCGCACCTGCTGGCGGTACGCTTGCACGGCCGCGGTTCCTGCAGCCCCATTGCCGATCACGACCAACCTTGCCATGCCGTGAAGTTCGGACAAGTCCGGCCGCCGCAGTAACTTCGGGGTCGATTTGTGCCCATGACCCACGCCGGAACCGCTGCCTTTCACACCCTCGGCTGCAAACTCAACTTCAGTGAAACCTCCACCTTGGCCCGTCAATTGGCTGAAGCTGGGTACGCGCGAGTAGACATTGACGACCGGCCCGACGTTGTGGTCATTAATACCTGCAGTGTCACGGACCATGCAGATGCAAAATGCCGCAATGCAGTTCGTCGTGCTCTGAACAGCAACCCGGCTGCCTTCGTAGCGGTAGTGGGTTGTTACGCGCAACTCAAACCGACCGAAATCGCTCAAATCGAAGGGGTTCGCTTGGTACTGGGAGCCGCCGACAAGTTCGACCTTGCAGCACACTTGGAAGCCCAACGCCACCGCGGGGAGGGCGTCCGGGTGCAGGTCGGAGCGATCCGAGACGTCCGGGATTTTGTTCCGGGATTTTCGAGCGGAGACCGAACCCGAAGCTTCCTGAAAGTACAGGACGGTTGTGATTACTTCTGTGCCTTCTGCACCATCCCGCTCGCACGTGGCCGCTCCCGCAGCGCTTCGGTGGAGGCGACCTTGCAACAAGCTCGGGCCGCTGCCGACGCTGGGGCAAAGGAAATCGTCCTCACGGGGGTGAACATCGGGGACTTTGGAAGTGGGTCTGAAGAGAACTTGCTGGACCTCCTTCGGGCTTTGGACAAGTTGGAATCGGTCGATCGTTTTCGCATCAGCAGCATCGAGCCCAACTTGCTCACCGACGCCATCATTGACTTTGTGGCCGATTCCGAGCGCTTCCAGCCCCATTTCCACATCCCACTGCAGAGTGGATCGGACGCTGTGCTCGCACGCATGCGGAGGCGGTACCGGACCGCCCTTTACGCGGAGCGGGTGGCCCACATCCGGGAGCGCATGCCCCAAGCCTGCATCGGGGTGGACGTCATTGTCGGCTTTCCTGGGGAAGATGAAGATGAATTCTCTGCGACTCACCGCTTCTTAGAAGCTCTGGAAGTCAGCTACTTCCACGTATTTACTTACAGCGAGCGAGCACGAACCACGGCCTTGCGCTTGCCAGGGACAGTGCCGCCTGCCGTGCGCGCGGAGCGGAACCAGCAGTTGCGGATGCTGGGCTTGATGAAGCAACGTGCCCACATTCGGCAGTTTTTAGGCCAAACCCGTCCCATCCTGTGGGAGCATGCCGAAGACGATGGACTTCGGCTCGGCTACACCCCTGAGTACGTCCGCGTGGCGGCACCTGCTCATGAGGTCGTCCCCAATTCCCTGCAGCCCTTCCGGCTGGACCGGCTGGAAAACGGTTGGGTTCGGGGCAAAGTTATGCCGGTTTCCCTTCCCCAATCCTGACCATCCACCCCACCATGTACCCTACCCTCTACCATGCCTTGCTCGACCTCTTGGGCTGGGACCTCCCGGGCCTCAAATTGATCAACAGCTTCGGATTCTTTGTTGCTCTCGCCTTTGCGGTCGCCGCGGCGCTGTTGCGCAGCGAGATGAACCGCAAGCAGCGCCAAGGCCTCTTTGCCCCGGTGATCGAACGCTCGCAGGTGGGCCTCCCGCCCAATCCTTGGGACATCGGACTCCAAGCGCTGCTCGGGTTCCTGGTGGGGTGGAAGTTCCTGTACCTCCTCCTGAACGCCGGCACCCTATTCGCAGATGGCCGATCGCCGCAGTCCCACCTTTTCAGCGGGGAGGGCAGCTGGCCGCTGGGCCTCCTGCTGGCCGCCGTATTCGGTGGCTGGCGTTACTGGGAGGTACGCAAGCAAGCCCTTCCCGAACCCCGGACCGAATCACGTACCCTGCCCGCCTCGATCCACGTCGGGGGCATCGTGACCGCCTCTGTCATCGGGGGCATGTTGGGGGCGAAATTGTTCCACTTGCTCGAATACCCGGATGAATTCGTTGCTTTCTTCCAACGTCCCTCCCTGAACAACCTGCTCGGTGGACTGACGGTTTACGGCGGACTGATTGTGGGATCGCTGGCTGTGGCGTGGTATGCTCGGCGGCAGGGTTTGGCCTTCTGGCCCTTAGCCGATGCTGCGGCTCCGGGCATGATGTTGGCCTACGGCATCGGTCGCATCGGATGCCAGGTCAGCGGCGACGGCGACTGGGGCATTCCCAATGCAGCGCCCAAGCCGGGGTGGCTGGGCTGGGCGCCAGACTGGCTTTGGTCCTACGCCTACCCCAACAATGTCAATGCGGTCTTCGGCCCCCAACCTGCGGGCTACACGGGCAAACTCATCGGTCCGGAACATCCTTGGCCCATTTTTGAGGGTTACGGCACCTATCTCGATCCTGCAGTTTTTCCAACCCCGTTGTACGAAACCCTGATGGCAACAGCCATCTTTGCTGTGCTTTGGTGGCTCCGCAAACGGTTGCCGGTGGCGGGTATGGTGTTTGCCCTGTACCTCATTTTCAACGGATTGGAACGGTTTTTGATCGAGCAAATCCGAGTCAATGCCGATCTGGGTTGGTGGGCGGGGGTCACCCAAGCTGAGCTGATCGCCGTTTGCACCACGCTGGGCGGAGGGGCCTTCTATGCTTACCTAGCCCGGCAGCGGCGACCGGCCTGATTTTTTCGTCACCCCCGTTCAACTTCAGGGCCACCGGCACGTCTTCTTGGGGAGCATGTGCTCCGATTTGGCCTGATGGAAACACCCACCGTAAAACAGCTGCAGTCCCCGGATGACGGGATTCGGAACGCTGCGTTTCGGATCTTGTTTCACAAATGGCAGATGCCCATTTACCGGTACCTGCGGGGGATGCTGGGCAACCACGCGGATGCGGACGATGCGGCCCAGGAGACTTGGTTGCAAATCCTGCGGGCCATCGGTCAGTTGGACCAGCCCGAGGCTATGATCGGTTGGATGTTCCGCATCGCGAACCGAAAGGCCCTCGATGCGCTGGCCCGCCGGTCCCGCGCCCACGCCCGTTCGCGCGCTCTGGACGAAATCGACCATCCTGCGGCCCCCGCTTGGGTGGATCTCGACCAGGGAGAACAGGTTTTCTATGCTGCGATTCAAGCGCTGCCTGCTCGACAGCGGCAGGTTTTTTTGCTCCGGTACTTTGAGCAGCTTTCTTACGAATCGATTGCCCAAATCACCGGTGTCGGTGTCAACAGTTTGAAAACTTCGCACCATTGGGCTGTCCGGAAATTGAGCCATCAGTTGCAGCATGGCGTCTTGCTGCACCGGCTGGTCCCAACCCCACCTCAAACACCTGCGACCCCATGAAAACACTTCGATACCGACGAATTTCGGGCCCTTCCCGGGAGCGGACCCCACGCAACGTCCCCCCCAACTACTGGGACCAACAGTCCCAATGGTGGGAGAAGGCCCTTCGGTCGGAAATGGCCCATCCCACATCCGCCCCTGTGCAGCGCGGGCGGAACTGGACCCGTTGGGCTTGGTTTCCTGCAGCCGCAGCCTTGGCCATCTGGGGCTGGCTTCAAGGGTACACCCCTTCCTCCGAACCCTCGGATTGTGCCACCTTCGAATGCCAACTCGAAGGACTCACCCAAGAACAAGAAGCCCCGCAATGGGTCCTGCAAGAGGTACTCAATGACCCCGAATTGTCAGACCAAATCATCTTAGAATCACTGCCATGAACATGAAAAATGCCACGAAATGGACCCTGCCCTGGTTTGGATGGGCCGTCATCTGGTTGGTAGGGGGAGTTGGGTCCGTTGAGGCGCAAACGGAACAGCGGGACAAGTTGCGCGCCTTGCGAGCAGTCTACTTTACGGAGGCATTGGCCTTGACACCGGCCGAACAAACCAAGTTCCTGCCGTTGTTGCGCGACCACGAAAATGCCATCGCTGACTTGCAAAAGCGGATTCGGACCCTGGAAACCTCGGGGGCTCCCCGTCAAGGCACAGAGGCACAAGTGGGCGAGTGGATCCGACAAGTGGAAGGGCTTCATCAGGAAGAAGTGGCGCTTCGCGCGGGGTTTCTTCAATCAGCCCTTCCGATTCTGGGACCGCGTCGTGTTACCCAAATTCCCGAGTTGCAGCGGGAATTTCGCAGGCGCATGCTCGCTGAAATCTCGGAACAAGGTCGCCCCGGCATCCGTCCTGGCGCCTCTCCTCCACCACCACGCCGGCATTGAATCGTCTGTTTCTCTCGGAACCAACCGCCTGACGCGGATCGAACTGCCGAGCTCAGATCGGAATGCCTAGCTCAGATCGGAATGCCTAGCTCAGATCGGAATACCTAGCTCAGATCGGAATGCCGAGCTCAGATCGGAATGCCGAGCTCAGATCGGAATGCCTAGCTCAGATCGGAATGCCTAGCTCAGATCGG
>CAYONT010000004.1:45436-95044 GCA_964405405.1 uncultured Comamonadaceae bacterium
AGCTCAGATCGGAATGCCTAGCTCAGATCGGAATGCCTAGCTCAGATCGGAATGCCTAGCTCGGAACGAACCGCAAAGCAACCCCGTTCAGGCAGTACCGCAATCCCGTAGCCGTCGGTCCATCCGGGAACACATGTCCGAGGTGGCCACCGCATTTTGAGCAACGGATTTCAATCCGGACCATGCCGTGGCTCAGATCCCGTCGGTTCTCCAACGCGCCCGGCTCAACCGGCGCATCGAAGGAAGGCCAACCGCACCCCGAATCAAACTTCGACTCGCTCCCAAACAAGGCTTGCCCGCATCCTGTGCACGCATAAACTCCGGGTCTATGCTCGTGCAAAAGGGGCGAGCTTCCAGGGGCCTCCGTCCCATTGCGACGCAGCACCCGGAAAGCTTCCGGCGACAAGTGCGCCCAAGCACCATCCTCCTCAACCTGGGGGTCGCCGTTCATGGTTGTGGTTTTCCCGCACCTCCCGAGCCTGGGCGTCGCCCTGTTCTGTTGCGGTTCCGACGGTTTTTTGAATCGCCCCCCGATCTCGAGGTTGCGGGCGCATCTCCGGCCGGTTGGCGTGTGGGAGCACCTCCCCTTCCACCGGGACCCGAGGGCCGTCCACCACCCCCAGTCCGCCCGGGTGCACCGCCCCCTCGACCCACGGACTTCCCTGTGTAGGGCGGGACAGGCCCCAAATCGGCTGGAACTTCCAACTTGGTAACCGTCTTTTCGATGAGCTTCTCGATCCGGGCAAAACGGCCTTGGTCTTCGGGGGTAATCAGCGTCACCCCTTCCCCATCGCGGTCTGCGCGGGCCGTCCGTCCGATGCGGTGCACGTAGTCCTCCTCGTTGGGCGGGACGTCGTAGTTCACCACCAGCTCGATGTTGTCGATGTCAATGCCCCGGCTCACCACGTCCGTCGCCACCAAGATGGGAATCTTGCGCTGCCGAAACGCCAACATCACCTCCTCCCGCTCATGTTGCTCCAGATCGGAAGAAATCTTCCCGCAGGCGATACCCGCGTTGCGAAGCGTGCGCGTGATGACCCCTACATTTTGCTTCCGGGAGGTGAACACGATGCCGCTTTTCACTTTCCGTTCCTTCAACAACCGGACCAGCACCGCATCTTTTTGATGCGGAAAAAGCACGTATGCACCCTGCTTGATTTTCTCCGCGGGTTTGCTCAAGGCCAATTGAATATGAACCGGATCGCGCAACAAATCCGCCGACAACTTCTGGATGCGCTCCGGCATGGTGGCACTGAACAGCAGGGTCTGCCGTTCCTTGCGGCAATGGTCCGCGATGCGCATGATGTCTCCGACAAATCCCATGTCCAGCATGCGGTCTGCCTCATCTAGCACCAACGCGATGAGGTGAGAAAGGTCGACATAGCCCAAGTTGAGGTGGGACAAAAAACGACCGGGCGTGGCGATGATGATGTCGGCACCCTTCACCAACGCCTGCTTCTCCCGGGTGAATTCCACGCCTGAACCGCCGCCATAGATGGCCAAACTCGTCACCTTCGCATAGTATCCAAACCCCTCCACCGCCTGGTCAATCTGTTGCGCCAGTTCGCGGGTAGGCACCACAATCAAGGCCTTGACCTTGCCATCTTCTGGGGTATCCAGGATGCGGTCGATCAAGGGCAGCAAAAAGGCCGCGGTCTTGCCGGTTCCGGTCTGCGCGATGCCCATCAAATCGCGGCCTTGGAGGACGGGGGGTATGGCCATGGATTGGATGGGCGTGGCCTTCCGGAATCCCATGGCATCCAATGCATCTTCGATATCAGGGTGCAGACCCATGCCCTCAAAGGACAGGAGTTCTGCGGGGTTGGTTTCCGTTTCCACGTTCCGAAGTTACGTCATCTTGCAACCTATTCCCCGTCGGAGATGTTATGGGTCAGGGGTGCTCCCACTTTGCTCCCTAACTTCGAAGCCCATGGGAATTCTGTCCATCCGCCCGTCCCTGAACCTTTTCCGAATGGTGCTGATGACCCTGTGGGGGCTTGGCTGGGGGACAGTGGCGCAGGCCGGGCACGCATTGGGGGGCGAGATTTTCTACGACTTCCTGGGCGGCAACCAGTTTCGAATTACCGTCATTTTTTACAGGGACTGCGCCCCGCCGAACAACCTCAACGGCAACAACCTAGACCAAAGCATCCAATTGGGCATTTTTCAGGGGAACAGCGAGTACACCATCCTCGACGTGCCGTTGACCCAAACTTCCACCACCCCGGTCCCCACGGTCCTCGAGAATCCATGCGGCATTTTGCCCGACAACCTGTGCATGCAGCGGCTCGAGTATACCACGGTGGTGAATCTTCCTCCGAGCGCTGTTGGGTATGATTTGGTCTTCCAACGCTGCTGTCGCAATGCGGGCATCTTGAACATCCAGCAGTCTGACGACATCGGCATCACCCTGACCACCCAGATTCCGCCCAATACCTCGGCTGCAAATCCCAATTCCAGCCCGCAGTTTGACAACTACCCGCCCGCTGCCATTTGCCGGAACTTTGCGTTTTTCTTGGACCACAGTGCGACCGATGCGGACGGGGACGAGTTGGTGTATTCGTTTTGCCACCCGATCAATGGCGGTACGGCGAACGATCCGGCGCCCACGCCCTCTCCAGCATCCACCTTCACCGATGTCCCCTACAATGCAGGATTCACGGCATTGGACCCCATTACGGCTGCGCCCGATTTTGCCATCGATCCCGTGACGGGGCAAATCACGGGCACGCCAACCCAGGTTGGGCTTTTTGTGATCGGCGTGTGTGTGAGCGAATACCGAAACGGCCAATTGCTGAGCACAGTCATGCGGGACTTCCAGTTCCGGGTGGTGAATTGCGACCCGAACATCATCTCCGCGGCCCAACCGCAGACCGCAGCCCAATTGTGCATCGGCGAGACCATGACTTTCGACAACGGAAGCACCAACGCCAGTTTCTATGCGTGGGATTTCGGGGTGGCGGGAACCAACACGGATGTCAGTACCCTCTTTGAACCGACGTACACCTTTCCCGACACGGGGACTTACGTGGTCACCTTGATCGCCAATCCGGGCTGGCCCTGCGCGGACACGAGTTATCAGACGTTCTACGTCTATGAACCCATCCAACCAACCATCACCATCGGAGACTACATGTGCTCTGAGAACACCTCGTACTTTGCCTTCGACGCCCAAGGGGCTTTCAACCCCGTGACCGATTTCGTCTGGAGCTTTGCTGGCGGAAGCCCTTCCGCCTCCAACCTCGAAGACCCTCAATGGATCGAATTCAACAATGCGCCCAATTGGTCGGTCACCCTGACCGCATCCCACTTCGGGTGCACCGCTTCCACTGACTTCAGTTGGACCGCTCCGCCTCCGCCTCAAGCCAGCATCGAAGACCAAACCTCTTTCTGCCAAGGATTTACGTTCGACTTTGCGCACAACAGCCAAAATGCGGAGAGCTATGTTTGGAACTTCGGATTGCCAGGTGCCACATCGACGTTGTCCAATCCTTCGTACACCTATCCCACCGACGGGATTTACAATGTGCAGTTGATTGCCAGCGCCCCTTTCACTTGTTCGGACACGGCTTGGGCGACGGTCGAAATTTTCCCACTCATCGACCCCACCTTCGCCACCCCCAATCCCGATTGTTTCTCGGATCATTCCTTCAACTTGCAAGTGGTCGCGAGCAACATTCCTGAAACCCAATACACTTGGGACTTCGGCGGAGCCATCCAGTCTGCCAACATCCAAGGAGGAACGGTCACGGGACTCGCGTATGCCCAGCCTGGAACTTATCCTGTAACCGTCACCGCTTCTGCAAATGGGTGCGATGTGCCTTACTCCGCGGAAGTTTGGGTGATTGCCGACCCCACGATTCAGTTCTCAGGTGGCCCCCTGCTCGGCTGCCCACCGCATCTGGTGTCCTTCACCAACCTGAGCACGACCGAGACAGCCACCACCTATCTGTGGCACTTCGGCGATGGCTCCACCTCACCCGCTGCGAATCCTTCGCATGTTTACGAATTCTCTGGGGACTTCACGGTGACCCTGGAAATGACGACAGGTGGGTATTGTGCCCAATCGCTGGTCATGGCCCGGCCGGACTGGGTGTCGGTGCAGGCAGTACCCCAAGCGGGGTTCAACTTGGAACCCAACCAAGTGGACATACTCAATCCCACGGTTTCGGTGTTGGACTTGAGCGAAGGCGCAACTTCTTGTTTCTACTACTTTGACGACGGGGGAAGCTTGGAAGGATTCAATGGCACCTACACCTTCTCCGACGGTGGGCTTTTTGAGGTCGTCCAAACCGTCATCAACGAAGCGGGTTGCACGGCAACTGCCCGAGGACAAGTGGCAGTCAGTGGTTCGGTGTTCTACGCCCCCAATGCCTTCACCCCCAACAACGATGGCATGAATGATGTTTGGTTGCCCGTGGCCTTAGGAACCACTTCCTACCGCCTTCAGATCTTCAACCGATGGGGCGAGCGCATTTGGGAGACCGATCAGCCCAAGGAACCTTGGTTGGGCCAGGTGCAATCTGGAGACCACTACGCCCCTGACGGCATTTACTTTTACGAAGTGTGGATGGAAGACCAAATCCGTTTCCCTAGAACCTTCTCCGGGCACATCCAATTGTTGCGTTGAAGGCATCGGGAATCGCTCGGCACCGCTGACTTTTTTGACGAGTTTTTGGGCGCGTTGTGAATCGTAGGCCCAATGTTCTATCTTCGCGACGAAGCGATTGAAAGATGAGTGATTTTAACAACAACGATGAGATTTATTCCCGGCCGGTGCGGGCGGGCAAGCGGACGTACTTCTTCGATGTGAAGGAAACCCGTGGACGGGATTTGTACATGACCATCACCGAGAGCAAGCGGAGTTTTGACGACGGCGGGGGTGTACATTACGAGAAGCACAAGATTTTTCTGTACCGGGAGGATTTTCAAAAATTCGAGGAGGGATTTTTGGACGCTGTGGACAAGATCCACGAACTCATGAGCACGGGCGATTATCGAGATCCCATCGCGGAGCGCGAGGCGGAAATCGAAGGAGGAGAAACGGGTGTTGCCGACGGCGACAAAAAGGACGACGTTTCTTTCGAGGATTTATAACTCCGGCGTAGGGGTCGTTTATAACTTTTCCGGCGGCTACACGGCGGGGAAGGTATCTTTGGTTTCATGGATACGCCTGTCGACATCGTATTTCACGGACACGCCTGTGTTGAACTTCGTGCTCGAGAGGCAATCTTGTTGTTTGACCCGTTCTTTCGCGGCCCTGGACAAGCGGGATGCCCTCCCCAAAGTTGTTTCCCAACCGATGTTTTGGTTTCGCACGGACACGAAGACCATTTGGCGGATGCGATCCACTTTGCCAGCCGGGAGGATGTGACCACCCTGTGCAATTTTGAAGTGGGAAAGTGGCTGGAGCTGCAGGGTGCAAAACGTGTGTTGGGCATGAACATTGGCGGGGTCATCCCCCGACCCTATGGCACCGTTCGAATGGTAGCGGCCCAACACAGTTCCACTTTGCCGGATGGTAGTTCGGGCGGTTTGGCTGGGGGGTTCCTCGTGGACTTCGGAGATTGGAAATGCTACCATGCTGGGGATACTGCCCTGAGCTCTGAAATGGATTTGATTGGACGATTTTGGAAGCCGGATTTGGCCTTGCTGCCGGTAGGAGATTGGTTTACCATGGGGCCTGAGGATGCACTTTTGGCAGCCCACATGCTGGACTGCCGTGAAGTCATCGCCCTACATTTTGATACCTTCCCTCCCATTGCTTTGACCGCTGAACGCAAGCAGGCTGCCGCCGAAGCTTTTGCTCTCGCAGGCAAGAAGTTGCATTTCCTGCCAATAGGTGGGCGCTGGCAGCGGGCCCAATCGAGTGATTGGGGTCGTACTTTTGATAACTGAAGGAAACACATTTGCGCATGGGCAAAATCATCGCCATAGCGAACCAAAAAGGAGGGGTAGGCAAGACCACAACGGCCATCAACCTGAGTGCAAGCCTCGGGGTTTTGGAATTTAAGACCTTGCTGGTGGATGCGGATCCCCAAGCAAATGCCACCAGTGGCGTGGGGGTGGATCCTGAAACCATCGAAGCGGGCACCTATGAAGCCTTGTTGGGGGAAACCAACATACGGCCCTTGATTCGTCAAACCGGTACACCCAACTTGGACTTGTTGCCCGCCCACATCGACCTCGTGGGTGCCGAGATTGAATTGATCTCGGCGGAGCAACGGGAACACCAGTTGGCGCAGTCGCTCGCGCAGGTGAAGGACGACTACGATTTCATCTTGATCGATTGTTCACCGAGTCTGGGGCTGATCACCGTGAATGCCCTCACGGCCGCGGACGCTGTACTCATTCCTGTGCAGTGTGAGTACTTCGCTCTGGAGGGACTCGGGAAGTTGCTGAATACCATTCAGATTGTACAGGGCTCTTTGAATCCCGAGTTGGGCATCGAGGGCATTCTACTGACCATGTACGACACCCGGCTGCGGTTGGCGAATCAGGTCGTTGATGAAGTACGTACCCATTTTCAAGAACTGGTGCTCAACACCATCATCCACCGGAACACGCGGTTGGGCGAAGCGCCGAGTTTCGGCGAGTCGATTATCATGCACGATGCCACCAACAAGGCGTCGGTGAACTATTTGAATTTGGCCCGGGAGATTCTTCAACGGAATCAACTGACCCAGGTCCGGAACGAAGATCGGTTCATTCCAGTGGATGATCTCCCGCGCTGAACGCTCTGCTGAATGTCAAAGAAACCTGCACTAGGGCGTGGATTGGGCGCCTTGTTGAACGCAAATCCTCTGCCACTGCAGCGGCCCCAAGGTGCTGCGGAAACGTCACACGTCTCCCAAGTGGCTGCTTCGCCAGCAGAAGCCAGCTCAGAAGATGCTTGGGTGGTGGGCCAGATGGCTGGACAAATTGCCCTCATACCCATCCGGGACATCGAAGCGAATCCCGATCAACCTCGGCGTCAGTTTGAGGAAGATGCTTTGGCTGATTTGGCCCGCAGCATCCAGGAGTTGGGCATCATTCAGCCGATTACGGTGCGGAGAATCCGGGCGAATCGGTTTCAGATCATCTCTGGGGAAAGGCGTTTCCGGGCATCGCAATTGGCGGGCATGGATGCCGTACCTGCATATGTGCGGGAGGCGAATGACCAAACGCTGCTGGAGATGGCCTTGGTCGAAAATATCCAACGTGAGGACCTTCATGCAATTGAGATTGCCGTGTCTCTGAAACGCTTGATGGAGGAATGCAACCTCACGCAAGACGCCCTCGGAGGTCGCATCGGGAAGGACCGGAGCACCATAGCGAACTACGTGCGGCTGTTGAAACTGCCCGCGGCCATGCAGTTGGCGGTCTCGGAAAAAAAGCTGTCGATGGGACATGCCCGGGCCCTTTTGGGGATTGATTCTGTGGCTTGGCAAGAAGAGGTTTTTGGGCGCATCCTTCGTGAGGGCTTGTCGGTCCGCCAGACTGAGGCTTTGGCCTCCCAGGATGGCAAGAAGACCCCGCATTCCCCTGCCCCGGCGGTCGTTCTCGGTTTCAATGAGCAAAAGGTCTTGTCCGACCTACAGGACCGGTTCGGAAAATGCGCCCAACTCAAGCCTTCGGGTGCGGGTGGAGGCAAGATTGAATTGCGGTATGCCTCTGCGGAGGAATTGGACCGGATTCTTTCCCTGATGGATCTCTGATGGTCTGGAGATTGCCTTGCTGGGCTGGGGTAGGGATCTGTTTATGGGCGAGCGGATGGCTGCCTTTGCGGGCGGAAGCCCCCCCCATGGCGCAACGTACTGAGACGGCCCCACAGGACACCTTGGAGATCAACAATGCTCTGCGGGTTCGCCAAATCACCCGGACGGCGGCGGTCCTCCCCGGTGCAGGTGCACTGATGAATGCGAAGTATTGGAAGGTACCATTGGTTTGGACCGGATGGGGATTCGGCGTTTGGAACATTCACCGGCAGACTGTGGCTTTCCGATCGTATCGGACGGCATTTGTTGCGGAAACGGATGGCAATCCCGATACCGAACAGTTCACGGGTCTGTCTGCGCAGGCATTGAACGACCAAACCTTGCTGTATCGGCGCAAACGGGACGTGGCTTGGATGGCTCTGGCGGGGTTTCATCTCCTTTCTGTTCTGGACGCTCATGTTGACGCGCAACTCGCTGACTTTGACGTAGGGCCCAATCTCAAGGCTTGGTGGGAAATCACACCCTCCGATGTAATCCTTGCCGATCCGTTGCGTCTAACCGACGGGATGGGTTGGATGGCACAAGTGGGCATTCGTTGGACCTTGCCAGAAAAGCCCCAACTTTGAATTTCTGATGGCCGTATCACGCATACCTCGATGGATTTGACACTCATTCCTTGGATTCTCTTTTTGCTCTTGGTCGTAGAGCATTGCATCTTCTTGCCAGGGCTTCTCGCCAAGGCTGGTTTGCCGCGTTGGGTGGGTGCCGTCCCGGGTGTGAATTACTGGGGAGTTTTGCGGGCCATCAAACGGCCTTGGTACTGGATCTTCGTGTTGCCTGTGCCCGGCATCAACCTGATCATGTTCACGGTCATGCACGTAGAGCTCGGAGGAGCATTGGGATTTAAGTCTCCTGCAGACCGCTGGATTTCTGCCTTGTTGCCTTGGATTGCCTTGCCGAAGTGGGCACGCTCGGAATCGCCCTATCAAGCCCCCAACCCCGCGTTGCGCAAGGTTGGTTCTGCTTGGGCGGAGTGGCGCGAGTCTCTGGTCTGGGCCATTGTTGTCGCCAGCATGGTGCGTACCTTGTTGTTTGAGGCGTTCACCATCCCCACGGGCTCCATGGAGGGCAGCATGCTGGTGGGTGATTATTTGTACGTGAGCAAGACGGCATACGGCCCCAAGGTCCCGCAAACGCCCATGAGTGTCCCCTTCATTCACAATGTCATCCCGGGAACCATGTGGAAAAGCTACAATTCCTGGTTTTCGCTGCCCTACTTTCGATTGCCAGGTTGGCGCGGGGTGAAGCGCTTTGATGCGGTCGTGTTCAATTTTCCACACGGGGACACCATTGTGGTCGATCCGGAATTGGCCGGTCATGATTACTATGCCATTCTGCGCCGAGAAGCGTTGCAAATCGCTGGGAATGACTTGGAATTGTACCTCGAAGACCCCGAACGCTTCCTGCAAGAGGCTCGCTTGAAGTTGAGCCAAGGTCCTGGCATCCAGGGAAGGCCCCTGGACAAAGCTGAGAATTACGTGAAGCGTTGTGTGGGCATGCCTGGAGATTTGCTGGAGATTCGAAATCGTTTGGTTTACATCAACGATGAAGAATTGAAACAGCCCGCAGGGGTTCAATTCGATTACCTCATCCGTTTTGATCAACCCGCTTCTGCTCAGCGTGCCTATCAAGCATTGGGATTGACCCAAGTAGATGTCGGAAGCATGCAACAAGATGGCACGGGGTTGTTGGTGGGACTGGCCCTCACGGAGGCGGAGCGAATGGCATTGGAGAAAAGCGGTTTGGCCTCAGAAATTGCCTTTGTCGACAACAGCAACCGAAGAGGGACGTTGGAGATGTTTCCCAATGTGAGCAGCCCAGAATTCGACCAATGGGACCCGGACCATCTGGGGCCCATCCGCATTCCCAAAAAGGGCCTCGAGGTGGAGCTGACTGCCCGAAATCTGGCCTTGTATGACCGGGTGATTCGAGTTTACGAGGGACATGACCTGCGTGCGGAGAATGGACAGGTTTGGATCGATGGGGTGCTGGCCTCCACATACACCTTTGCCCAGGATTACTATTGGATGATGGGTGACAACCGGCATCGGTCTGCGGACTCTCGGATGTGGGGATTTGTTCCTGAAACCCATTTGGTGGGAAGGGCGTCCTTTGTTTGGTTTTCGAGGCAGACAACAGCGCAGCACGGAGAATCCAAGGTGCGCTGGGACCGGGTTTTCACCACGGTCAAGTGAGTCTGCAGGGGGGCTTTGTCCTGCCCACCGCTCCGTTTCCCTCCTTGCATTGGTGGTGGGCGGCGCAACAGCCCGGTGCGCTGTGGGATGGCCATGAGCATTTCGTCAAACAGACGCCCCGGAGCCGGTGGTTGATGGCGGGACCTCGTGGTCCGGAGTGGATCACCCTGTCTGTAGTGCACCCGCAGCAGCCGCACGCACCCACCTCTCGGATGGGGTTGTCGCCCCATATCCCTGCCCGAAGGACTTGGCGTGCCATCCAAACCTGCTACGGAAGTGCGCCTTATTTTGCCCATTTGGCCCCAGAACTGGAGCCGCTCATCCTGAGCATAGACGCTGGGGGAACGCTAGAGGACTTCTGCGTTCGCAGTTGGCAGTGGGTTCATGCTTGGACCGGATGGAAACTCCCTGAGGCATCGCCCACCTACGTCGAAGTGGGAAGAGGCCCAGCTGGACCGTGGGATTTGCGTCACAAAAGAAACTTATTGGGTGCCGAATGGACCTTTGTGCCCTACTCACAGGTCTTTTCTGACCGAATGGCCTTTGTCGCCGGTTGTTCGGTTCTGGACGCCCTGATGGTTTGGGGTCCAGAGGCCGGGCCGCGGTTGACTGATTGGGTGCGTCCGACATGGGCAGTGCCTTCGTAATTTTGGGCCACGCCCACCAAACAGGGTGCTTTTTGGATGATGGAACCCACCACCCTGCTTCGGACACCGCTGCATGCAGCCCACGAAGCACTGAATGCCCGGATTGTCCCGTTTGCGGGCTATGAAATGCCCGTGAGCTACGCCGGTCTCACCGAGGAGCACCAAGCCGTGCGGAACCGGGCTGGGATGTTCGATGTCAGCCACATGGCTGAATTCGAACTGCATGGACCGGATGCCTGTGCCCTCATCCAGTGGATCACGACCAACAACGCTGCTGCCTTGGCTGATGGGCAGGTGCAGTATAGCTGCATGCCCAATGGCGAGGGAGGCATTGTGGATGATTTGTTGGTCTATCGGTTTCATGCAGAGCGCTGGATGCTCGTGGTAAATGCTTCGAACCACGAGAAGGACTGGAACTGGATTTTGGAGCAGATGGAGCGGAATCCATGGGACGTCCAGATTTTTGACCGCTCCTCGGATTGGGCGTTGATTGCCGTGCAGGGTCCTGAGGCAGCGGGATTGGTGGCGGGACTGAGTGACGCGCCCTCGCCGGAGGGTTTGGCCTATTACACCTTCCGAGAAGGTACGGTGGCTGGTGTGCCTGCCATTCTCTCTGCAACAGGCTATACAGGCGCCGGAGGTCTGGAACTGTACGTGCCTGCGGAGGCAGCTGAGCGGGTTTGGAACGCCCTGCTGGCGTTGGACATCCCGCCTTGTGGTTTGGGAGCACGCGACACCCTCCGGTTGGAGGCGGGATTCTGCTTGTATGGGAACGACATCGATGATACCACCTCCCCCATTGCGGCTGGATTGGGCTGGATCACGCGTTTCAACAAGGAATTCATCGATCGGGAACGTTTCGAAGCGGAGAAGGCAAACGGTTCTCCTCAGGTGTTGCGGGGTTTCAAAATGCTCGAACGCGGGATTCCACGCCAAGGATATCCCATCGTCGATTCGGCCGGTAGCATCATTGGAAGGGTGACCAGTGGCACCATGTCCCCCACCCTGGGCTATGGCATTGCCATGGGGTATGTGGATGCAGCCCATGCTGGACTGGGGAATCAGGTCGGGATCCAGGTCCGACAGAAGAACCTGGCAGCAGAGGTGGTGAAACCCGGTTTTTTGCCCAAAAAAGGATGATGAACCGGGTTGAACTTTGCTTCTCACCCGCCGATTTTCATCTGTACGAGAAGGACTTTGAGTTGGTGGTGGTCATCGATGTGCTGCGGGCGACCTCAGCCATCTGTGCGGCCTTGGAGCACGGGGTGGGCCGAATTTTGCCGGTGGCCACTGTGGAGGAGGCAAAAGCCTATCAAGCCCAGGGCTATTTTGCTGCTGCTGAGCGAAATGGCATGGTGGTGGAAGGGTTCGAACTGGGGAATAGCCCACTGGGGTATTTGGAGCGGGCGGCCGCATTGCAGGGCACAACTGTGGTCATGACTACCACCAACGGAACCAAGGCGATTCATTTGGCCCGCAACAAGCAGACGGTGGTCATTGGGTCTTTGCTCAATCTGGAGGCCCTGTGCCAGTGGCTGATCGCGCAGCGCAGGGATGTTCTGCTGCTGGGGTCGGGATGGAAGGACAAGTTCAATCTGGAGGATACGATTTGTGGGGGCGCCATTGCGGACCGACTGATCACTTCAGGCTGGTTTCGTGCGGAAGAGGACAGTACTGTAGCAGGGAAGTTTATTTACCGTTCTGCCCGGGACAACATGTTCGCCTTCTTGCGTGCATCCTCCCACCGCCGGCGACTGCGAAAGCTCCATTTGAATGCAGATGTGAAGTACTGCCTTACGCCCAATCAGTTGAAGACGATTCCTATCCTGCGGGACGGATTCTTGGTGAAATTGCCCGCCCATGAGCAAGGGGAAGTGGCAGCGGGTGACGTGGCGCGGAATCAGAATCGCGCGCCGGGGCAGATTTGACATCGCCATACGTTGGCTCGGGGCAGCGGTATGTTGCCTTGGGTGGGGATTTGCGCCCCACCGAACCATCCAGGGAGACGCCATCCAGTCGCTCCCCCCTCCCCTGTTCGCCTTTTTCAAATACCATGGGGATTGGTTGGTTCAACACGCGACGGATGCAGACCAGCGAAAACATGCCGTAGTGGGCGAATCGGAGAAGCATTACATCGATTTGGACCGTTACGGCGCCAACTTCGATTCCGCGGCGGTGGTGCTCCCCCGATCCTGGCGGGATGCATGTGAACGTTGGGGGGAAGAGGAGCTTCGGGCGCACGGCATCGCCCCATGGAGCATCCTGTGGACGTACCGATCGCTCGTGGAAGCCTTTGCAGCCCAGGAGACCCCTCGGATTTTGCGACATGCGGCGGATTTGGGACATTATCTCGGGGACCTCCATGTACCCTTGCATACCACTTCGAATTACAATGGCCAGAAAACAGGCCAAACCGGCATCCACGGGCTCTGGGAATCCCAGGTGCCGGCGCAATTTGGGCCCAGGGGATTTGGGCTAGCACCGGGTCGCAGGGCACAATACGAATCGGATTGGGAGCAACGGGTCTGGTCCATCCTGGCCCACAGCCACAACCAGGTGAACCGGGTGTTTGAGGCCGAGCGCGAAGCCACCCGGGCCACGGGCGAGTCCGCCAAGTTTGCGTACGTGGAAACCGGCCGCTTGCAGCAGCGCATGCATTCTCCTGCGTTTTGTGCTGCATTTCACGGCGCACTGGAAGGCCAAATCCCTGCGCAAGCGCAGGCGGCCGCGGGAACGATTGGGGATGCGTGGTATTCCGCCTGGGTGGATGCGGGTTCGCCCCCTTTGCCCGAACTTCCCCGGAACAACCTTTGGACAAGGTTTCAAAACTGGATTTGGGGATGAAAATTCTGTTGCTGGATGCCTTTCATGGCGGTTCCCACCGGGCTTGGAGCGCGGGATGGAAGGGCTGGGCCGATGAGGAAAATGAAATCGAGTTGGAACTTTGGACACTCCCCGATCGCAACTGGAAATGGCGGATGCACGGTGCCGCAGCGTTTTTTGCGCAACGCACAAGGGAGATGGGTTCTGAGCTACCGAATTGGATCGTGGCCACCGACCTCCTGGATGTTGCACAATTCCGGGGGTTGCTTCCTGCCCATTGGCGGCAGATTCCCGTCGCTGTTTTTTTCCACGAGAACCAACTGACCTATCCTTGGTCTCACACCGATCCCGATGCGGATTCTGAACGCCGGACAGCTTACGGCTACATCAATTGGAGTTCTGCTTGTGCTGCTGACCTCATCCTCTTCAACTCGAACCACCACCGGGAAGCTTTTCTCGAAGCCGTTCCATCTCTGTTTCATGTCCTACCCAAACCACATCCGAGTTGGGAACTGGATGGCATCCGGTCCCGTTCGCGGGTGCTCCCTGTGGGCATCGACCTAGCATCTCTCGATGCCCACAGGACCGAGGATTGGGCGGAGGATCATGACATCCCAACCCTGTTGTGGAACCACCGTTGGGAGTGGGACAAGGGGCCCGACCGCTTTTTTGGCGCTGTCGAAGCGCTTGATGCGCAGGGCTTCAACTTTCGCTGCGTGGTCATGGGCGCACAATTTCGCCGCGTGCCCGCGGTGTTTGAACAGGCCTTGAACCGCTGGCCCAGTCGATGGCTCCAATGGGGGGGAACCGAAGACCGCGGTACCTATGTGCAGTGGTTGTGCCGATCCCAACTTTTGCTCCACGCCCCGCGGCAAGAGAACTTTGGAATCAGCGCCTTGGAGGGGATGTATTGCGGTGTGGTTCCTTGGCTTGCCCCAGGGACTGCAGGCACGGAAATCGCCCCCGGATTCCCGACTTGGGAGGCTCCCGAGGATTGCGTACAGCTTTTCCGAGACTGGCTGGCCTTGGATCCGGTGGAAAGGAAGAACCAACGGCTCCGTGCGCATGAGGTCGCATCCGCCTATGGATGGGAACAGGTGGGGCCGCAGTACCTCGCCGCCCTTCGTTCATCCGTTTGATCCCGTACCTCCTTGGCAGGTACACCATACCCTCTTCCAACCCGCATGAAAAAGCAGACATTCGCAGAGCCCAAACGAAGGATCTCACGTTCGCTTGCTCGCTGCTCTTGCCCTCCCATTCCGCACAAATGGGAGGGTCAATTGAACTGGTAATGAGCCTTATCTTGGGATAAACTTTCGACGAACACACAATCCTATCCGACGATAACAACCTCAGTCGGGACGCGGACTTGCGACGATTTCAGAAGTCGGAAAAAGTCAAAAATCAAGACCGGGCTGGTTTTTTTTTTCAGGAGTTTATCAGAACCTTGCGGGCTCATTCGGGGGCAACCTTCGGATGAAAACAGTAAACGTCAAGTCACTTTCAGATTGCCTTTGCCATGATCCAGGACCACATTCGCGTTTGGGACAATTGCCTCGCTGTCATCCAAGACAATGTCAGTGCCCAAGCGTTTAAAACGTGGTTTTCTCCGATCAAGCCATTGAAGTTGGTGGAGCAAGTGTTGACCCTACAAGTTCCGTCCCAGTTCTTCTACGAGTGGTTGGAGGAGCACTACATCCAACTGTTGAAAAAGACCATCCGCAAGGAGATCGGTCCGGATGCAAGGCTCGAATACAGCATCATCATGGAGCATGCTGCTACGGCCCGCACCGGCAATGGAACGGTATCTCCTTACACCATCACCCTACCCGGATCCCAGGCGCCCCAGACCCGGAATGCGCCCGTACCGGTGCCTCCGGCAGCCTTGGAAGGCATCAAGAATCCATTTGTCATCCCCGGCTTGCGGAAGTTGAACGTCGATTCCAATCTCAACCCCAATTACGCCTTTGACCGGTTTATTGAGGGGGATTGCAACCGTTTGGCCCGCTCAGCGGGGTATGCCGTGGCCAACAAACCCGGTGGAACTGCCTTCAATCCTTTGTTGATTTATGGCGGGACGGGATTGGGAAAAACCCACCTTGCGCACGCCATTGGGCTGGAAATCAAATCGCGCCAACCGGAACTCACGGTATTGTACGTGGGATCTGAGAAATTCACACACCAGTTCATCGATGCCGTCCGAAACAATTCGGTGAATGACTTCAGTCATTTCTATCAAATGATTGATGTACTCATCATCGATGACGTTCAGTTCTTCAGCGGCAAAGAGAAAACGCAGGATGTCTTCTTTCACATTTTCAACCACCTGCACCAAACAGGCAAACAAATCATCCTGACCTCAGACAAGCCACCAGTGGAAATGCAGGGAATGGAGCAACGCCTGCTGAGCCGATTCAAGTGGGGCCTGAGTGCTGATTTGCAGGTGCCCTCTTTGGAGACCCGCATGGCGATTTTGGACCGGATGCTGTATGCAGATGGCATCGATTTGCCACGCGAGGTGGTGGAGTATTTGGCCTACAGCGTGAACACGAACATCCGGGAACTGCAGGGCGCCCTCATCTCCCTGATTGCCCAAGGAAGCATGAACAAGAAGGTCATCACCTTGGAGTTGGCGAAGCAGATGATCGATAAGTTCGTGAAGAATACGGCCCGTGAGGTCAGCATCGATTACATCCAAAAGATTGTTTGCGATTATTTTGATCTCCCCATTGAGTTGCTCAAGTCGAAGACCCGCAAGCGGGAAATTGTGCAAGCTCGCCAGATTGCGATGTACTTCTCGAAGAAGATGACGAAAAGTTCCCTCGCCAACATCGGTCTGCATTGCGGTGGGAAGGACCATGCTACGGTGTTGCACGCCTGTCGGACCGTGACCAACTTGCAGGAAACGGACAAGCACTTCCGCCGGTATCTGGACGATTTGGAGAAAAAACTGGCCATCCACTGAGGCCGATGCGCATCTTGGTGGTTTGCCTGGGCAACATTTGCCGATCCCCCATGGGAGAAGGTGTCTTGCGGGCCTTGGCGGAGAAAGCAGGAAAAAACTGGACCATCGATTCGGCAGGAACCTACGGTGGCCATGCAGGAGAGGCTCCGGATCTTCGTGCCCAGGCGGCCATGCTGAAAATGGGATGGAATATTGAAACATTGCGCGCACGACAAGTGCGACGCGAGGATTTCGAACATTTCGACTGGATTCTTGCCATGGACCGACAAAACCTTCAGGATTTGAAGGTGCTACAGGGCACGGATTGGGACAAAGTGCTTCCCTTCATGCCCGACGGGACTGAAGTGCCTGATCCGTACTGGGGAGAGGCCGCTGACTTTGATTCCGTTAGGGCTATGTTGCAACAGGGTGGAGAATCTTGGTTACAACTCGGTTTTCCTGAGCGATGAAGACCCTTCACCTCATCCCCAATACGCTGGGCTCTCGGTCTCCGTTGCTGGAGTTGTCTGCGGGGGCCTTGGATGCTTTGCGGACCTGTCCCCGGTTTGTGGTAGAGAGTCAGGCTGCTTGGGGAAGGTTGATGCGGGATGCTTGTCCTGATCGTTCGCTGCTTGGAGTCGAAACTTTCTTGCTGAACGAGCATACCGATGCGCAAGATTGGGTGGATTTGGCAGGCTGGTTGCGCAACGCCGACGACATCGGTTGTGTCACGGATGCTGGTTGTCCTGGAGTGGCCGATCCCGGAGCGCCGCTGGTCCGAATGGCACATCATGCCGGGTGGCGTGTCGTCCCTCACATCGGTCCCTCCTCCATTCTCCTCGCGTTGATGGCCAGTGGGATGAACGGGCAAGCCTTCGCATTCAAAGGCTATTTGCCCCGAGAAAGCAAACACCGCGACACCCGTTGGCGAGAAATGCGTGAAGGGCTCCAGCGCAGGAAGGAAACCCAAATCTTCATGGAGCCCCCCTACCGAAACGACACCACCTTCAAAGAATGTTTGGAACGGTTGGACGGAGACCAACAACTTGCTGTGGCAGTGGATTTGACCTTACCCTCCGAATGGATTCGGTCACACGCGGTATCCGAATGGCGGGGGGAGGCTGGACGGGACATGCCTTCACTCAACAAACGCCCCTGTCTCTTCCTCATCGGTTCATGAAGCCTGTGACCGCGGTGTCACGCTTGATTTCAATGCGGTAAAGTCCCGGAACTTCTGGGGTATGACCTGCCAAAGGAACTCCCTGGGCTCCCATCGCCGCTTGTGGACCTGTGATCCACCAGTAGACCCCCGGTACGGAATGACGCAACAGAAATTGACGGATGGAGGGTAGGGTTTGGTCTTCATCCCCCCAACGAAAAGCCCATTGCACGGCAGGTAGCGTGGTGGTATCGGAAACCGACGTAGGCCATTGCGCTTGGTCCGCGCTGGCGGATCGGATGTCCAGCCATAGGCCCTCACCTTGGCTCCAGGGTTGGGAATTTTCATCGGGTACAAGGGCCCAGACCCATCCCGAAGCCTCTGGTTCAAGTTGCCATCGGGCCTCCGGAAGCTGTCGCCGGTGTTGACGGACCATGGCCTCCAACCACTGCGCCTCGGTGAGCGCTCCAGACATGGCTTTCCGCGCCAAATCGACCTTTCCTGAGGGCCAAACTGCCTCCACCTGCAGCCACCACGTTCCGCCCATGGCTTGAGGTCCTTCATCCGGCTGCCACCTTTCAACCCCTGACCAGCTGGCCCAACCGGCGTCCCCTTCCCGCAAGGTTCCTCCCCAATCCCGCCAGGGGATGAACTGGGGCTCATCAGCCCAGACCGTATCTCGGAACATTTCCACCCCTTCCCGCCTCCCTCCCACCATCACCCAGGCACAGGCATCTTTTACTTGGGGCCCATCCAGCGCCCCCAGGGTCGTCCATTTCAAAGGCCCGGGAGACGACTCGCTAGAGCATGCGAGGCCCAGAATAACGAACCAAGTGCCTCCTGCGGCGACGTCAAACCACTTCATGGTTGGGGCGCAGCTGCCACCGGCATCAGTTCTGGCGTCATCGAACGGGCTCGGATCCGAAGGACCACGATGGCATCTTGGGGCACCTTGTTCGCCCAACCCGTCAGCCCCCAAGCTTCGTGGCTCGGGATGATGGCTTCGATGGAATCTCCGGCTGTGGCCCATTCAGCGATGGCATGAAATCCCCTTGGAACATCGTCGCGGAGGCGGCGGAACCGTAGAGGCCGATCGCCTTCGAACCGCATGAACACAGTCGAATCCGTCAATCGCCCCTCCACATCCCAAACAATCCAGGTTCCTTCTGGCACCTCGGTGGTTCCGATTCCTTCTCCTTCCACCCGACGCCAAACAATGCCTGTGGCCGTCCGTTCCGCCCCGACCCAACCCCATTGTGTGACCAACGAGTCAATAAAAGCCGCCTGAAGCGCCACTTGTTCTTGTTGAAACGCTATCAATGCTTCTTGGCTGATGGCCTTTGCAGGCACCTCCTCTTGAGGTTCCGAAAGGGAACGCATCCAGAGGACCCCGCCCATCCCCACCGAAATCAATCCCAAACCCGCCAACAACCAACGTTTCCAGGAAAAACCCTGTTTCATGTTCGCTTAGATTTCGTAATCCAAAGCCGTTGCCCATCCAGGAAGCAAGGCCTCCAGTCGCTCACAAACGGCCACCAAGGTGGACCCTTCTACCATGCCACCGGCCGCGTTGTGATGCCCCCCCCCAGAAAAATGTGCCTTGGCTACTTCTTGGACACTGAACCGGCCACGGGATCGAAAGGACATCTTGATGCGTCCCTCGGCATCCTCATACAGGAACACCGCCAAATTCACCCCCTCAATGCCCAAGGCTTGGTTGACCAACCCTTCTGTGTCGCCAGATTGGTAATGAAACCGTTGTAAATCAGCCTGAGACAAAGCGATGATGGCCGCTCGGTAAGCAGGCCAAACCCGCAACCGTTCGCTCAGCGCAAAACCCACCAAACGCATGCGGTGCAAGGGATGCGTGTCATAGACCCGGCTTTGAATCGCAGCGTGGTCAATGCCCGACTCCATGAGCCGTGCAGCGATTCGAAGGGTGTTGGGGGTCACCGCTGAGAAGCGAAAGGAACCCGTATCGGTGATCAGCCCCACATACAGGCAGGCCGCCACCTCAGGAGACAGCGAGGCCGCACCCGTCGCCTCCATCCATCCATAGACCAATTCACAAGTCGAACTAGCTCTGACGTCCGAGAAGGAAACATCGGCAAAATCCTCTGGAAAAGGATGGTGATCGATGAGCACCTTGGGAGCCGAAGAAGCCCGCAGGAGTGGCGCCAATGGACCTGTCCGATCCAATCCGTTGTAATCCAGACAGAAAACCAAGTCGGCCGCATCCAAGGCCTCCGCCGCATCCACGGGATGAGCCGCCAAGGTCAGGACCGTTTCGTGTCCGGGCATCCAGTGCAGGAACCTGGGACAAGCATCGGGCATTACGACCCGGCAATGGATACCCGATTCCCGAAGAAAAGCCCCCAGGGCCAATGCAGAACCCATGGCGTCCCCGTCCGGTGAGCGGTGGGAGGTGATGACCACGTGCTGAGAGACCTCCAAGAGGGCAGCGCATCGCCCCACGGTCGCAGCATCAAAAACCGGGGAGCCCAACCTTTCCATGGATTCGTTCCGTGACATGGCACGAAGGTACGCCCCGCCCTACATTTGTTCACATGATGCACTGGTTTCCCTGGCTTTTGTGGTGTTGCATCCTGCCCGCCCACGACTTCCATTACAGCCGGTCCGATTGGCAGTGGAATGAGAAAACCCGGGCATACGAAGTGACCATTCGTGTCTTCACTGATGATTGGGAATCCGCGCTGACCGGGCATGCTGGCACCGCTGCCGGTGGCCCCATTCGGCTGGGAGACGCCCGAGAGCATCCCCGGGTGTCGGAATGGGCAAGGGGCTACCTCAACAAAAACATCCACTTGACCAGCGGAAACAAAGCCATTCCGCTGGTGTACATCGGCATGGAAGTCGAACATGACATCACCTATTTGTTCCTCGAATCTTATCCCATCCAACCCCAAGAACCCGTTGAAATTGAACAAACTATGCTCTTTGAGTTGTTCGATGATCAAGTCAATGACGTGCATCTGAAGTCGCCTCAAGGTGTCTTCCAGGAGTCCTTGCATGCTGGACTTTCCAAGTGGAGACCCCGACCATGAAGAAGGCAGAAAAAGTCGAGTGGTTGATGGAGCAATTGGAACGGTTGTACCCGAATCCTCCTGTTCCACTGGACCACAAGAACCCCTTCGAGTTGTTGATCGCTGTGCTGCTGTCGGCGCAATGTACCGACGCGCGGGTCAACCTCGTTACCCCGGCGCTGTTCGCCGCCGGACCCGATCCAGCGGGGATGCGACAGTTGGGAGAAGAAAGGATTCGGGATTTCATTCGGACGTGCGGTTTGGCCCCCGCTAAAGCCGCGAACATCTACAAGCTCACTGGGATGCTGCTCGATTTGCATGGCGGCGAGGTTCCAGACACCTTTGAGGCGCTGGAGAACCTTCCTGGCGTGGGGCACAAGACCGCTTCGGTGGTGATGGCGCA
This sequence comes from uncultured Comamonadaceae bacterium, assembly GCA_964405405.1. Taxonomy (GTDB): domain Bacteria; phylum Bacteroidota; class Bacteroidia; order Flavobacteriales_D; family Sanyastnellaceae; genus CAMCYM01. Next base: position 66,409 of record CAYONT010000004.1, read on the forward strand.
GGCCTTTGGGGTGCCTGCCTTTCCCGTTGATACGCACATCCATCGTCTCATGTGGCGTTGGGCGCTTTCTGATGGTTCGGGTGTAGGCCAAACCGAGATCGACGCGAAGCGGCTTTTTCCGCGCGAGCGCTGGAACGATTTGCATCTGCAAATCATTTTCTACGGTCGGGAATACAGCCCTGCCCGGGGCGTCCGGTGGGAAAAGGACTTCATCTTGCGCAAAATCGGTCGGGCAGAAGAGCGACGCAAATGGGGTGGATGATTGACCCGCCGGCGGAATTGCCGGCCCTGGAGCGTCTGGGAAAACGGCTCCGACATCTGGGGCAGACCTCGGGGCTCATCCTCCACCACCGGGGGTTGCCCCCGGCTGTCGTCGTGGGGCCAGACCTGCCTTCGCGCCGGACCACCCTCTACAAGGTCTGCCGGGCCCTCCGGCTCGAACTCACGAACCGGCCCCGCCCTGCCGACCGGGTGGTTCTGTACCTCCGTTTTGAAGACGTAACCGAGAAGCAGACCCCGCTTCCGGCCCATCTCCCGGCCGGCGCCTGGAACGCCCACTGCACGGACATCCGCAAATCCACCTTGGACCGCCATCACGAAGCCGTTTTCGGCTATGGCCTGGCCGTGGATCCCCTGCGCCACATCGGCCCCCTCCTCGAGAAAGGAGACGGCAATGCACTCCACGATGGCCGCATCCTCCAAGGCCCCCTTACCCCCGATGCCGTGCGTGCCGATAAGGTCTATCAGCGTGTCATCGCGAACCGGGTGGCCGATGGCCGTCCCGTGGACTTGAGGTTGGTTTGGCTTGCGGGCTCCACCCCCATCGCCTACTTGAAATTCAAGCCTGAAGAGCGTCGGTTTACCAACGAAACCACCCATGTGGAGACCGCCCTGCCCTCTGAAATCTTCTCAGCGGATGAATTGCGGAACGTCGCACTGCTCATGGAGCGCATGGGCGTGGATTGGGCGGAACTCGACATCCTCCGCGACGCGAACGACCAAAGGATTTACGTTGTGGACATCAATCCTACCCCATGGGGCCCGCCTGCAGCACTGCCAGCACCTGCCGCCAATGCTGCGATTCAGGCCATCGCCAGTGCACTGATTCCGCACATGATCTCGATCAAGCGAACTTCCCGATGACCTCCTGGCTGACGCCCGTGTTGGAGAAACCGCCGTCGTGGAAGAGGTTCTGCATGGTCACATACCGCGTCATGTCGCTGAAAAGGGTGACACAGTAGTCGGCGCAGGCCTGGGCATCGGCGTTGCCCAGCGGACTCATGGACTCGCTGTAAGCGATGAACTCATCAAAGCCTTTCACACCGCTGCCGGCGGTGGTGACCGTGGGGCTCTGGGAGACCGTGTTGATGCGGACCTTTTTTGCCACGCCGTAGTGGTAGCCGAAACTCCGTGCAATGCTCTCGAGGAGACTCTTGGCATCCGCCATGTCCCCGTAGTCTGGGAAGATCCGCTGGGCCGCGATGTAGGTCAAGGCCACGACACTCCCCCACTCCCGAATCGCATCCTTGCGCATGGCCACGGCGAGGGTCTTGTGCAAGGAGATGGCGCTCACGTCCAGGGTGGTTTGCAGGAAACTGTAGTTGATGTCGGTGTAATGCTTGCCCTTGCGCACGTTGGGGCTCATGCCGATGCTGTGCAGGATGAAGTCGATGGGGCCACCGAAGTGCTCCACGGCGCCATCGATGAGTTTTTCGAGGTCCTCCACCGAAGTCGCGTCCGCAGGAATCACCGGAGCGTTCCCGACCTGCCGGGCGAGCTCGTGGATTTCCCCCATGCGCATCGCCACGGGAGCGTTTGTCAAGACCAGCTGGGCGCCGTGCGCATGGGCTTGTAGCGCTGTTTTCCAAGCGATGGACTGGTCATTCAGGGCGCCGAAGATGATGCCTTTTTTGCCGTGGAGCAGGGAGGTAGCCATGGTCGATGGGTTGCAATGGTTGAGCCGCAAACCTACGAAAAGCCGAAACAGCGCCGGGTTGTTCCGCTCAATCTGGGAAGATTTTTCCGGGATTCAAGATGCCCTGTGGGTCGAAAGCATGCTTCACGGCTCGCATGAGCGCGAGGTGATGCGGGGGGAAAGCGAGGTCCATGTATCCCCGCTGCACCCAGCCGATGCCGTGTTCTCCACTCAGGGTTCCGCCGAGTCGGAGCACCTCACCGAAGAGTTGGCGGATGGCTTGGTGGATTTGGCCTTCCCAAACCGATTCGGGCAAATCGCCACGCAACAAATTGACGTGCAGGTTGCCATCGCCTGCATGGCCATAGCACACGCTCTGCAAACCGTGCTGCGCACAGATGGACTTCACCGCACGTAGGAGCGCAGGCAGCTGGGCACGGGGAACGACGGTGTCTTCTTCCTTGTAAACGCTGTGCGCCTTGACCGCCTCGCCGACCCGACGGCGCAGGAACCACAGGCGCTCCTGGGAGGCCGCATCGTCTGCAAACCAGGGTTCTCCTCCCCGATGTTGTTCCAACACGGGCAGCAGCGCTTCGACTTGGGGCATCAGGTCTTCCTGCCGAAAGGCATCCAATTCGATCAAGAGGTGGGCTTGTACCGAATCCGGCATGGGGAGTGAATGGTCGCCAGAGAACTGTTGGGCGAGGAGGACGGCATCGCGTTCCATGAACTCCAAGGCGGAGGGCACCACGCCCGCTTGGAAGATGGCTTGAACCGCGGCGCAGGCATCGGTGGCTTCGTCGAAGGGGACGAGCACGAGGGCGTGGTGGCGTGGGAGGGGCAGCAGTTTCAGGGTGGCCTCGGTCACGATGCCGAGGGTGCCTTCGCTGCCGACGAGGAGCTGGGTGAGGTTGTAGCCCGTGCTGTTCTTCAGGGTGTTCGCGCCGGTGCGGATGGTGGTCCCGTCGGCCAGCACGACTTCCAGGTTGAGGACCCAGTCCTTCGTCACGCCGTACTTGACGGCCCGCGGCCCACCGCTGTTCTCGGCGATGTTCCCGCCGATGGTGCAAGATCCGCGGGAGGCAGGGTCCACGGCGTAGAAAAGGCCCTGGGCCGCGACGGCTTCCTGCAATTCTTGAACGATGACGCCAGGCTGCACGCGCACCTGTCCATTGGCGGTGTCAATCTCCAAAATCTGGTTCATGCGGCGCAGGGACAGGGCGATGCCCCCTCGGACCGGGAGGGCGCCGCCGCTCAGGCCGGTCCGGGCACCCGCGGCAGTCACCGGCACACCGTGCGCACTCGCCCAGCGCATCACCGCCGCTACCTGCTCCGAAGTCCTCGGCTCCGCCACCGCATCAGGCAAGAAACGCAAATCCTCCGTCTCGTCATGCGAGGCCGCATGCCGGGCTTCTGCATCACGCCGCAAATCCGCCCCCAACACCGCTTCGAGTTGGGCCCAGCGGGCTTCCCATTCCATTTCCATGGGCCAAACTTAACCCCCCCGCATTAACTTTCCCGCCCAAATGAAACAACTCCCCCTGCCCCCTGTGCGCCTGTGGTTGCCGGCGCTGGCCCTCTGTTTCCCGTTCTTGCCTGCGGTCCACGCACAGGCGGACCGCGCTACTTGGTCAAACCAAACGATCTGGGCTTCGGGAGAACTCCGTGCCAAGGGGGTGTATGGCATCAACTCCATGTCCGATGGCCAGCACTACACCAGCCTGGAGCGGTTGGGGAATGGTTCGGCCGTGGTGCGTTACGCCTATCTCACCGGCAAGCCGGTGGACACCTTGGTCACCAGCGCACGGGTCTTCGGTGATCCCAATCGGGCCATCGACAGCTACAGTTTCTCATCCGACGAGGGACTGATGCTCATCGCCACGGACGAGGAAGCCATCTACCGCCATTCCACCAAGGCGACGTATTATGTGTACGACCGCGAAGCCAAGCGGGGCGTGGAATTGACCCCCCGCAACCGCCGCAAGCAACGGCTCGCTTGCTTCTCCCCGACGGCCGACCGGGTGGCCTTCGTCCGGGACAACAACATCTTTCTGGTCGACCTCAAGACCGGGACGGAAACCCAGGTCACGCCGGACGGGGTGCCCAACGGTTACATCTATGGCGCAACGGATTGGGTCTACGAAGAGGAGTTTGGCCAGGACAACGCCATGCACTGGTCCCCGGATGGACAATGGCTGGCCTTCTTGCGCTTCGACGAGGTCCGCGTGCGCGAGTACAACATGCAGATGTACGGCGATTTGTATCCGGAGGCCGAATCCTTCAAGTACCCCAAGGCCGGCGAGCGCAACAGCGAAGTTTCGGTTCAGGTGTACTCGCTGGTCAGCGGCACGACTGTTCAGGTCACGCAAGAGAAGACGGAGTACATCCCGCGCATCGCTTGGACCGCGGAGCCCGGGGTGTTGCTGGTCATGGCCATGAACCGACACCAGAACGACCTGCAGTTCCGGCTCGCTCGGCTCGGCGAAGCCCGGGATGGCCAGGTGGCCGCAACCACCCGGTGGCGCGAGACCTGTGACACCTACATCGACATCACGGACAACCTCACTTTCGTGGATGCGCAGCGGTTCATCACGACGAGCGAGCGCGATGGGTTCAACCACCTTTACCTCTTCGGTTGGGATGGGTCCGTGCAGCAGTTGACGCAGGGTTCTTGGGACGTGGAGTCGGTGTTTGGCTACGACGCAGCGCGCGGCGAGGTGTATTTCTCGGGTTCCATGGAGGGCGCCACGCAGTTGCATCTCGCGCGTGTGAATTTGAAAGGCCAAACCTCCCTCCTAGATCGTTCTCCCGGAACCCACGGTGCCGCTTTCTCCCGCACGTTTGACTACTGCATCCACGATCACAGCACAGCGGACTCCCCCCCTGTCTATACGTTGCGCGACCGCAAGTGGAAGGCGGTCCGGGTGTTGGAGGACAATGCGGCGTTGCGTGCGGCGCTCGACCGGTTGCCCCGTTCCCCCACCCGTTTCTTCACGTTCGAGAACGATGCCGGGGTGAACCTGAATGCCTACGTCATCGAGCCGCACGGCTTTGATCCCGCGAAGAAGTACCCCGTCTACATGGCGATCTACGGCGGTCCCGGGGTGAACACGGTGCGGGACGCCTGGGGCGCCAGCCAGCTGTACTTCCACCAACTGCTCGCGCAGGAGGGCTACTACGTCGTGAGCTGTGACCCACGGGGCACGCCCCGCCGAGGCCGGGAGTTCGAGCACAGCACCTACCTCTCCTTGGGCAAGCTCGAGACGGAGGATTTCATCGACTTCGCGGAGCACCTCGCCACGTGGAAATCGGTGGATGCCTCCCGCATCGGGATTCAGGGCTGGAGTTACGGCGGCTTCATGTCGCTCCTGTGCATGACCCGCGGTGCCGACCACTTCAAGGCAGGCATCTCCATCGCTCCGGTCACCCACTGGAAGTACTACGACACAATCTACACGGAGCGGTTCCTTCGCACCCCCAAGGAGAACCCATCCGGTTATGACGACAACAGTCCGCTGAACCATGCGGACAAGCTCCAGGGCCCCTTGCTTCTCGTGCACGGAACCGCGGATGACAACGTGCACTACCAAAACGCGGTGGACATGGCAGACGCTTTCATCTCCGCTGGCAAGCAATTTGACTTCTTTGCTTATCCCAATCGGAATCATGGGATTTATGGTGGAAACACCCGGCTCCACTTGTATGACATGATGCTCAATTTCGTCAAGGAAAATCTGTAAGGGGAAGGAGGTTGGCTGGTTTGGCCTTAGATTACCCGCCGTTAATTACCCAACAAGGACATGAACGATTCGACTGCAATGCCCGCCCAGGGCCACCCCAAGGGGTTGTACATCCTGTTTTTTGCAGAGATGTGGGAGCGATTCTGTTACTATGGCATGCGCGCTTTGCTCGCGTTGTACCTGATCAAATCGCTCGCCATGGGCGACGAGAAGGGGTTTGCCGTTTACGGAGCATACACTGCACTGGTCTATGCGATGCCCGTGATTGGGGGCCGCATCGCTGACTCGATATTGGGGTCGAGGCTTGCCGTGTTGCTCGGCGGCATCCTCATGGCCATCGGAGAGTTCATCATTGTGGGCGGCACGGAACTCATGCTGTTCTGGGGGATGGCCATCATCATTGTAGGCAATGGCTTGTTTAAGCCCAACATCAGCACCATGGTGGGCCGCTTGTACCCGGACGGCGATGCCCGCAAGGACTCCGGATTCACGATTTTCTACATCGGCATCAATCTCGGTGCTCTGCTGGCCACCTTGGTTGTTTCTGAAGTGGGGAACATTTATGGTGCGCAAGCGGGGTTTGCCTTGGCGGGGGTCGGCATGCTGGCGGGGGTCTTGATCTTCCAACTCGGGGGCCGGCACTACGCGCACATCAGCGCCCCGCCCTTCCCGCAAACGCTGCACAAGCCCGTCATCGGTCCCCTGAGCCCTTTTACGGGGGTCATTTTGGGATGTTTGGCCTTGGTTCCTGGGCTTTACTTCCTGCTGCGCCACCCGGACATCGCGGGCTATGTGTTGCTGGTGGTAGGGGTTTTGGTCATCGGTTCCTTGATTCGGCGTGGAATTCAAGATGGCAAGGTCCAACTGGATAAGATGTTCGCTTTCATCATCTTGATGGTTTTCAATGTCGTTTTTTGGGCGTGTTTCGAACAAGCAGGAAGCAGCTTGACCCTGTTCGCAGAACGCAACGTGGATCGCAACATCCTCGGTTGGGAGATGGGGCCAGCGACCACCCAATTCTTCAACCCCGCATACATTTTGATTTTCGGCTCCCTGTTCTCCATCATGTGGGTTGCCCTGAAAAAACGAAATCGAGACATCAGCATTCCGATGAAGTTCGGATTGGGCATTCTTCAGCTGGGATTGGGATACCTCGTGGTCCTTCTGGCTGCGCCGTTCGCCATGGAATACAAGGTTCCGCTTTGGACGCTCGCATTCCTCTACATGCTACATACCACGGGCGAGTTGTTCCTTTCTCCCATCGGTTTGAGCATGGTTACCAAGCTGGTTCCGAAGGACATGACCAGCACGGCGATGGGGGCTTGGTTCTTGAGCATCGCAGGAGCGAACTACGCTGCGGGACTTCTCGCTCGATTGACCGGGGTGGAGCATGGTGGCGGGGAAGCTGGAGTGGTGGACGCCCAAGCGAGTTTGGCCCAATACATGGACGTTTATACGACGATGGGCTATGTGACCGTGGGAATCGGTTTGTTGCTCATGGTGTTGAGCCCATTGATCAACAAGTTATTCCACGGGATCAACTGAGCCATGTCCGCCGAACTCGATCGCATCCGGTCCTTTGAAGGGGCCTACCCCCGTCAGCTCTGGTACCTCTTCGCCACGGAGATGTGGGAGCGCTTCTGCTTTTATGGTCTCCGGGGGATGCTCACCGTCTTCATGGTGGACCAACTCCAGCTCAACGAAGTGGAGGCGAACCTGCAGTATGGTGCCATCCAGGCTTTTGTTTATGCCTTCACCTTCCTGGGGGGGGTGTTTGCAGACCGGATTCTCGGTTTTCAAAAGTCCCTCTTCTGGGGCGCCCTGCTGATGATCGCGGGCGGCGGCGTCATTGCTGTGGATCCGGAGAAGTTCTTCTACTGGGGCATCTGTCTGAACATCGTGGGCACGGGCTTCTTCAAGCCCAACATCTCGACCATGGTGGGACAGCTCTACCACGCGGATGACACGCGGCGTGACGCGGGATTCTCGCTCTTCTACTCGGGCATCAACCTCGGTGCCTTTTTCGGTGGGCTGTTGATGATTTACGTAGGCAAATACCACAGTTGGGCGATGGCCTTCGGTTTGGTAGCTGTGGTGATGGTCTTGGCCTTGATCACCTTCGCAGCCACCCGCAAATCACTCGGGCCCATTGGTTTGAGTCCACTTCCCCCCATGAAGGCCCGGTGGTACGAAGCGGCTGTGTATCTGGGGTCATTGGCGGCATTGCCCGTTGTGCTTTTGTTGGTCACCAACACGGCATACACCGATCTTTTCATGTATTCCATCGGCCCCTTGACCCTGGTATATCTGGGATGGGAGATGCGGCAGTTCAACCGGGAAGAAAACAAGAAGCTGGCTGCAGCCATGGTCTTCATCTTGTTCTCGGTGTTGTTCTGGTCCTTTTTTGAGCAAGCTGGAGGATCCCTGAGTTTGTTTGCTTTGAACAATGTGTCACCGGAACTCTTCGGGTTGAACATCGACCCCAACGCGACAAACAATTCCTCCAACTCTCTGTTTGTCATACTCTTTGCGCCCTTGGTCGGGCTGCTCTGGGTGGCGTTGGCACGTCGAAAGAGGGAACCCAACTCGGTGGTGAAGTTTGGGCTCTCTTTCTTGTTGTTGGCCGCTGCGTTCCAACTTTTCCATGCCACAGTGTACCTGGCCTCGCCGGAAGGCTTGACTTCGCACGAAGTGTTTCTGGCTGGATATTTCGTGATCACATTTGCGGAGTTGTTCCTCTCCCCCATCGGTTTGAGCTTGATGACCAAACTCTCTCCCCAGCGTATCCAGGGGTTGATGATGGGGATGTGGTTTCTTGCAAGTGCCTATGGTCAGTATGTAGCTGGGTTGCTGGGTGCTGGAATGGCCAGTGTGGACCCTGAGCAAAGCAACATGAACCGGCTCATTGGGTACACGGATGGTTATGCTTACTTGGCTTGGGTGGCTTTGGGGGGTGGCATGCTGCTCCTGATCCTGTCCCCGTGGGTTCGGAGGTTGATGGGGACGGTTCGGTGATCACAGGCTTTTGGCCCGCCTTTTGCTATTTTTGAGTCATGAAGCATTTTGCGCTGGTTGGATTTTTGGGCGCCGTTCTTTTAGGAGCCCTGCCCTCTGCTTGGTCCCAGCAGGCAACTGCAGGGGTTCAATGGATGTCCATCGAACAAGCCATGGAGGCGCAGAAGCGATCTCCGCGCAAGGTCATGGTTGACGTGTATACCCAATGGTGCGGCCCGTGCAAGATGATGATGGCCAACACGTTCACCGATCCTGAGGTCATTGCTTATCTCAACGCGAACTACTACGCGGTGAAATTCGATGCGGAGTCGCAGCCGCCCGTGACTTTCCGTGGAACGACCTACTCGAACCCAGGGTATCGGCCTGGCGTGACGGGTCGAAACGCCCCGCACCAACTGGCTGCGGCCTTGGGTGTTACTGCCTATCCCACCTTGGTGTTCTTGGACGAAAAGGGAGAAATCATTGCGCCGATTACAGGCTACAAAACACCGCCCCAAATCGAGTTATACTTGCGCTTTTTTGCTGAACATTGGACGCGGTCGACTGTTCAAACGGAATGGGAAAAGTACCGCGATGGGTTCCAGCCTACCTTTTGAAGGACACCAGGTTCGGCTGGACAAACAACGGGATACTTGGGGCGAGAAGTTTGGCCTACATCCAACTGCTTCCCTCCACCCGGAACTATATTTGCACCGCCTGAAACCGGAATCTGATTTGGAACCATCGGTCAGGCTCATCAACACAGCGTCACACAATGACTGAGACTGCGCGCATCATCCTTGAAGGCAGGGAGTACGAGTTTCCCGTGATCACTGGAAGCGAGAACGAGAAAGCGATTGACATTTCTAATCTTCGGAGTCAAACCGGGTACATCACCTTGGACTTGGGCTACAAGAATACGGGTTCTACCCAGAGCGCAATCACCTTCCTCGATGGCGAGAACGGTATCCTGCACCACCGGGGCTACAGCATCGATGCCCTGGCGGAGCATGCTTCGTTCCTGGAGGTCGCTTTCTTGCTGATTTATGGTGAATTGCCCACGACGGAGCAGCTGGCGAATTTCCAGAATAGCATCACCCACCACACCCTGGTGCACGAGAACATGAAGCGCTTCTTTGAGGCGTTTCCGCAGGGTGCCCATCCGATGGGTATGCTGAGCTCGATGATATCGAGCCTGAGTACTTTCTACCCGGAGTCGCAAAATCCCAACCGGCCCATTGTGGACATTGAGCGAACGATGCATCGCCTCATCGCCAAGTTGCCCACGCTTGCCGCACAGGCTTACAAGCACAACATGGGACACCCGACGGTGTATCCTTCGAATGACCTTTCCTACTGTGGCAACTTCCTGCAAATGATGTTTGCCTTGCCCACCCAAGCCTATGAGGTGGATCCGGTCGTTGAGGATGCGTTGAACAAGTTGCTTATTCTGCATGCTGACCACGAGCAAAACTGCTCTGCATCAACGGTCCGGATGGTCGGTTCTTCTCAAGCAAACTTGTACAGTTCGGTTTCTGCCGGCATCGCAGCGCTTTGGGGTCCTTTGCACGGTGGTGCGAACCAAGCCGTGATTGAGATGCTCGAAAGCATGCGGGCTGAAGGCGGCGACATGGACAAGTGGGTGAACAAGGCGAAGGACAAGAACGATTCCTTCCGCCTCATGGGCTTCGGCCACCGCGTGTACAAGAACTTCGATCCCCGAGCGCGCATCATCAAAAAAGCTGCGGACGATGTCTTGGAAAAGTTGGGCATTCACGATCCTGTTTTGGATTTGGCCAAACAACTGGAAGAGGTAGCGCTCCGGGATGAGTACTTCATCTCGCGTGGACTGTATCCGAATGTGGATTTCTACTCGGGCATTATTTACCGGGCCTTGGGGATCCCCACAGACATGTTCACGGTGATGTTTGCGCTGGGACGTCTGCCCGGATGGATTGCACAATGGAAAGAAATGACGGAGAATGCTGAGCCCATCGGCCGCCCGCGTCAGGTATATACGGGTGCCACGCCCCGGAATTTTGTTCCCATCTCAGCCCGGGTTTGACCGTGGCTGAGGCGAACGCATTGTACCCAGAGGCCTACGTCCGAACGTCGGTAGACGGGGGCATCGGAACCATCGAATTTTATCACCCGCAAAGCAATTCTTTGCCGGGTGACCTGTTGCGCACCTTGGCAAAAGCCATTGAGGACGCGGGAAAGGATCCTGATGTGCGTGTCATTGTTCTGCGCTCAGCAGGCGATAAGGCTTTTTGTGCCGGGGCCAGCTTCGATGAACTGTTGGCCATTGAAGATGCCGAACGGGGTCTTCATTTCTTTCAAGGATTTTCCTTGGTCATACTTGCCATACGGTCATGCCCGAAGTTGGTCATCGGTCGGGTGCAAGGGAAGGCGGTTGGCGGAGGCGTGGGATTGGCTGCCGCTGTGGATTACTGCATCGCATCGGATCGGGCGTCCATCAAGTTGTCCGAACTCGCTGTGGGGATTGGCCCGTTCGTTGTCGGTCCTGCTGTAGAGAGGAAATTGGGACTCTCGGGCATGTCAGCGCTCGCCATCGATGCGACTTCTTGGCGTTCGGCCACTTGGGCCGAGCAACATGGCCTGTATGCGCAGGTGTACGGAGACATTACCGAGTTGGATGCTGCTGTTGCAGCCCTTGCTGAGCGCCTGGCCCAGAGCAACCCTGAGGCCATGGCTGAGCTGAAGAAGGTTTTCTGGCGGGGCACAGAGCACTGGCCCCAACTCTTGCCCGAGCGGGCTGCCATCAGTGGGCGCCTTGTGCTCAGCGCGTTCACGCGCAACGCCATTGCGGCCTTCAAGTCATAGAGCATAGGTAACTCCGGAGGCGCCGGAGGTCTTGACCCACGAATGGGTTGAATCATCACCTTCAACAGGAATAGAAAAAGGGCCACCCAATGGATGGCCCTTTTTGTTTATTGCCCAGTGTGCGATCAATGTTGCACTACAAATACTTGATTCATGGACTGGTTCGCACCTTGTGCCCGGAGGTGGTAAACACCTGAGGACCATCCTGCGACATCCAAGGTCCATTGAACCTGTTGTTCGGCAGCAGCATGGGACGCCACAACACGACCTTGGCCATCGCAAACCTCCCACACCCACACCTCCCCTTGCGCCACCGGCAATTGGAAAGTCACCCACCCATTTGCTGGGTTGGGATAGATGGACGGCGTGCTTGCTTGATCATGGTCCTCCACACCATCAATCAACTCGATGGTTACATCGCTGGTGTTGGCAGAACATCCGTTCGCATCGGTAACCTCCAAGTTGTAGTCCCCTGCCAAAAGCCCATAGATGTCTTCATCCGTAGAGGAATAGGTGCCACCCAGACCGCTCCATTCGAAGGCGTAGGGAGGCGTTCCTCCTGTAACCGAAACGTCGATGCTTCCAGCCTCACCATTCACCCAGTTCACCACCTCATCCACTTCCACTTCAAGCAGATCTGGTTGGGTCAGAACAAAAATCGCCTCCGCCACGCAGCCGTTTTCGTCCGTGATCATCACCATGTAAGATCCAGCTGTCAAATCCGGGAACGAACCTGTTGCGTTCGACACGTCTCCCGGCATCAAGGTGTAAGTCAAATCTCCGCCATTTCCGGTTGTTTCCATCGCCATGACGGAAATGCTTCCCGTGGCTGCTCCAAAGCAATCAACATTCAAGCCTTCAGCAGACATGATTTCAATGCCGCAAGCGATGCAAGAACCGTCATCATCGGTGGCCTCAGGATTGTAGTTCGCTGCATCGGGATCCGTGCAACCAGCGATTTCAAACCCATCACAAATGCCATCTCCGTCCGTATCCTCGAGGCAATTGCCCTCGCAATCATATCCCTGGAGTGCATAAATGCAGGCTCCCTCGTCCGTTGCCGTGGCGTCATAATTGCAGGCCATCATGTCCTGGCACCCCACAATCTCAAATGGGTCGCAGATTCCATCCCCATCGGTATCAACCAAGCATTCTCCATCGCAGTTGTATCCGGTGGCGGGCAACTCACAGGAACCACTGTCGTCCGTCGCAGATGGATCATAATTGCAAGCGGACATGTCCATGCAACCCGAAATCTCCAATTCATTGCAAACACCATCGCCATCCGCGTCCTGCAAACACTGTCCAGCACAGTTGTAGTAGGTCTGCGCATAGGTACATGTGCCTGCATCGGTAGCCAATGCATTGTAATTGCAAGCTGATTCATCTTGGCAACCTACCACTTCAAATGGATTGCACACCCCATCACCGTCTGTGTCTTCTAGGCAATCACCCGCACAGTTGTAACCCGTTGCTGGGAAGGTGCAAGAGCCTGCATCCGTTGCAGCCGCATTGTAGTTGCAAGCTTCAGCCTCCTGGCATCCGACGATTTCGAAGGGATCACAAACGCCATCCATGTCCGAATCCTCGAGGCAAGCTCCAGCACAATCGTAACCATCTTCGGGGAATGTGCAGGAACCAGCATCGGTTGCGGCAGGATTGTAATTGCATGCAGCCATGTTCTGACAACCCACCACTTCAAAAGGATTACAAATACCATCTCCATCCGTATCCTGAAGACAAGCACCAGCACAATTGTAACCTGTCTCCGGATAGGTACAAGATCCATCCTCGTCGGTTGCCAGAGGGTCAAAATTACAGGCCGCTGTAACTGTGCATCCTGCCACTTCCGCCGCGTCACAGACACCATCGCCGTCTGTATCTGCCAAGCAATTTCCTGAACAATCTTCTCCCAGAGCAGGATAGGTGCAAGTGCCATTGTTTTGGTTCGCTTCCGGATCAAAGTTGCAAGCCAAAGCATCTGTGCAGCCCGGAATCGGATCAGCAGCAGGGCTATAGGTTCCTACTCCATCGAAGTGGTAGGTCATTTGTTGTTGGTTGGCCCCAACACCCAAAGGGAATACCTGGGCATTCAGCGTCCCGCTGATGGCACCCGACGTTGTGATTTGCATGCAAAGAACGCGCATTGTCGTGGGATTGGGAATTCCATTGGGTGTCCCATTCAATACATACCATGCGCCGCCAGTGTTGTCATCGATGTGAACGTCCTGACCATTGAGCGGTGATGTCGCGTTGAAGCAACCGACCCAAGGCTGGGCAGCACTTTCCACGGTAGAAATAGCAACTTCAGCCCCCACTGCATTCTGAGAGATCCCAATGGTCACCCAACTATCAGCCGCCATTTCAGGCACCAACCCTAGGAACATTGCGTTGATGCCGTCTGCCGTGGAGCCCGTGGCAAATGTATTGTTGTAAAACGACGTTGTTGACTCAATGTGCATCGGATTCTCAGCGTTGCCGTACATCGAGCTCAAGAAGTCGTTTGGGTTGATCATGTTCACGTAGAAACGGTACGTGGTCTGCCCTGCAACAATGTTGGTGGCGTGCTGCTCTACGGTCAGCGTGTATTCCTGTGCCTTAAGTCCTGACCCATGAACAAGAGAGAGCAGAGCGACAAGAATTCCGATTCTACGGCCGGTACCGAAGATCCGTGGGGTGTCCCCACGATGAAGGCTTAGATCAAAAGAAATCATGAATCTCAGACATTGGTTTGGGCGAAACTACGACATGCAAAGGCAGAAAGAAAACCGATTTTGTGATTTGATGATTCCTTGAAACAGAAGCGGCCCCCGGAATGGGGGCCGCTCTGTGAATCCACATGTGAAAACCTGGCTTCAGTGCTGAATCAACAGGGAACGAGAATCCACTCCACGGGAAGATTCACACCGCAAGTAGTAATTGCCACTGGAGAGATCGGACACGGACCAGCTGTAGGTACCCTGTGGATTGCTGGGGTTCCATTCCCGCAGTACGCGACCAGCGGCATCTTCCAAACGGAATTGCACCGGAGTTTCGTCGGTTTCCCATTCCATGACCACCCAATCGCTTGCAGGGTTGGGATAAAGGTGGATCATCCATTGTGCTGAAAGTTCCTGCACGGTGACAATGGTCTCAATTTCCACCACGACAGAAGCAGTGCAACCTTGCGCATCCGTCACGGTAAGTCCGTAACTACCCGCCGCGAGCTCATCCAAATCCTCTTCGGAGGAGAAGAACTGGAAACCCACACCCGCCCAATCGAAGTCATAGGGACCTGTTCCGCCAGATGCCGCTACATCAATGGACCCTGATGACATTCCTTCCGGAGTTCCTACGACCTCGAGCACGTCAATCACCAAGGGTTCCGGAGCGCCGACTTCAGCTGAGACCGTTGCTTGGCAGCCAGCGGCGTCCTCCGCGCAGAAAATGTAATCGCCAGCGCCCAAACCCGAGAACGTACCCGAAACTTGCCAGTCGCTGCAGTTCAGACCGTATACGAACTCCCCTACCCCACCCGTTGCGGTCACTTGAACTGCACCATTGGCCAATCCGCTGCAGCTCACATCCGAAATAACCGTTGCCAGGTTGATGGCCGGCGGAGCGACCAAGGTGATGTGCTCCACAGCGGTACATCCTTGGACATCGGTTGCATACAACGTGTAATCCCCGCCGGGAAGTCCCGTGAATTGGGTTCCGTCAAAACCGCCGTTGTTGGGCAGCAGGCTGTACACCAAGTCGGTCCCACCCACAGGATTCCAGGAGATGCTGCCATCTTGGAAACCCGCACAGCTTGGGTCTGCGATGACAAAGTTCTCCAAGTAAAAATCACAGTACACACAAGAACCATCGTCATCCGTGGCTTCGGCATCGAAGTTGGAGGCGTTCACATCCGTACAACCCGCCACCTCGAAGGGGTCGCAAACACCATCTCCGTCCGCATCCAAGGCACAAGAGCCATCGCAGTTAAAGTCGGGTGCCGGATACGTACAATCCGAGGCGTCTGTGGCGGCGGGATCGAAGTTACAGGCCGCAGGGTCTTGGCAACCAACCACTTCGAACCCATCGCAAATTCCATCGCCATCCGTGTCTTCGAGACAGTCGCCAGCACAATCATACCCAGGTTCTGGGTAGATGCAAGATCCATCATTCACCAGCGCTGAGGGGTCAAAATTGCAGGCCAAACCATCCGTACATCCTCCTCCCGTGATGACGCAGCTTCCGTCCTCATACTCCGCCAAGGGATCATAGTTGTCCGCCACCTCGTTCGTGCATCCGCATGCATTCAGGGCAGCCCCATTGGGCATCCACTGGTTGTTGGCGAACTCGAGAACAACTTGCATGGATGAACTGCCCACTCCACCTTCGAATACTTGGGCATTCAACGTGCCGGAGAGGGTGCCTGCGGTGGTGAATTGGCCTACCAACACCCGCAAATCATCCCCTGCGACACCGTTGCTTGCACCGTTGAGAATGAACCACATGCCGCCGATTTCGTCCGAAAGCACAATGGGCCCGCCCGCCTGAAAAGAAGGCGCCCAATCAAACGGACCGACGATGGACTGCACGGCCTGCTGCCCAGCCAGAGGAGCCGCTTCCAACCCGATGGTCACCCAGCTGTCGAAGGCCAAATCCGGCAAAACAGCGAAGAAAGCCGGATTGATGTTGTGCCCAAAGTTGCTCCCGCCCTCCACCTGTACAAAGGGCTGGCTCGAAGCGATATTCAACGGATTCAATGCATTTCCGAATACGGAGGACAGAAAATCAGACGGTTGAGCCAAGGTCACATACATCCGATACGTACTCGTCCCCGCCAAGTTTCCCGTGGTGTGGGTGGCCACGAGTTCGATCTCCAACCCATAAGCCGGGAGTTCCTCCTGGCACGAGCAGTAGTCGCAATCGCCGCTGTCATCGGTGGCAGCGGGGTTGAAGTTGCAGGCGTTGGATGCCGTGCACCCAGCTACTTCTGCGGCATCACAAACCCCATCTCCGTCGGCATCGGCGAGGCAGTTCCCTGCACAGTCCTCACCCAGCGCGGGATACAGGCAAGTACCGTTGTTCACGTTCGCTCCCGGCTGGAAGTTGCATGCAGTTGCATCCGTGCAACCGGGGATGGCCTCCAGCACCGTGATGTTCTGGATGAAGACGGATTCGTTGCCGCAAGCATCGGTGGCGGTGTAAGTCCGTTGGATGACGGTGGTGGTGCCGTTTGCCGAAAGAACCGTATCTACATGATCCCAATCCGCCATCAGGTCGCAGGCATCCTCAATGAAGACTCCGGGAGCCGGAAGGCTCTCCCCTGCCGTTTCATCGACCGTCACCGCAGCAGGCGGAGTGAAGAGGAATACCGGCCCCACGGTATCCACCACCGTAATGAACTGCGTCGCGGTGGCCGTATTTCCCGACGCATCTGTCGCAGTAAACACCCGGGTGCAGAAGTAATTGAAAGGCGGGCATTCGAAAATGTATTCAATCGGACCGTCCACAAAGGTGACCACCGGCATGGGGTCACAGTCATCCATTGCCATGGCCATCCCCGTGGGCATGTCCTCATCGCACGTAATGGTCGAATCCGCCGGAACGAAAGTAAAGGTCGGCGCCGTCACGTCCGGATTGCACAAAAACTGGCAAGAACCATCATCGTCCGTGGCCGTTGCATCATAATTCAGTGCCTGCGGGTTCGTGCAACCCGCAACCTCGAAGGCGTCACACACGCCATCTCCATCCTGATCAGCAAGGCAAATTCCTCCGCAATCATAACCAGCGGCCGGATAGGTACAGGACCCAGCATCCGTAGCCAACGCATTATAATCACATGCCGTTGGGTCTTGACACCCGGCCACCTCAAAGGGGTTGCAGATCCCGTCTCCATCCGAATCCACCAAACAGTTGCCCGCGCAGTTGTAACCGCTGACGGCGTAGGTACAAGATCCAGAATCTGTGGCCAGGGGGTTGAAGTTGCATGCTGTTACATCCTGACAGCCAACCACTTCAAAAGCATTACAAACCCCATCTCCATCCGCATCTTCGAGGCAATCTCCGTTGCAATCAAATTCTGGCTCCGGGTAAGTGCAAGAAGGCGCATTGGACAAAGTCGCCTCCGGGTCGAAATTGCAGGCAGCTGGATCCATGCATCCAACACAGGAACTGAATTCACAGGAGCCATCATCAAAAACCGCATTGGGATTGAAGTTGCAAGCCACTGGGATGAGGCACCCCCCGATGTTGTAGGTGCAGGAACCATCTTCGTTCGTGGCACTGGGATTGAAGTTGTTGGCCCCCGAATCAGTGCAACCCGAAACCTCCAGACCATCACAAATTCCATCACCGTCTGCATCTTCGAAACACGCCCCATCGCAATCATAGTTTGCTGTCGGGTAGGTACAGGTGTTGTTCACGGCGATGGTCGCCGTGGGGTCAAAGTTGCAAGCAGACGGGAGGGTGCAACCGGCGCAAGACTCATACTCGCAGCTGCCGTCGTTCACATTCGCCGTGGGTTCATAGTTACATGCTGCGGGATAGACACAACCGGGGAAGGTGCAAGACCCATTGTCTGTGGTCGCATCCGGATTGTAGTTGGATGCATTGGGATCGGTACAACCCACACACGACGTGTACTCACAGGTCCCGTTGTTGACCGTTGCATCCGGGTTGAAGTTGCAAGCGGAAGGCAGGGTGCATCCCGGCACGACACAACTAAGGTACTCGCAGCTTCCGTCGTTCAGCAAAGCTGCGGGATTGTAGTTGCAGGCTGAAGGATCTGTGCATCCGAGCCCCAAACAGGACAGAAAATCACAAGAACCATTGTCAAGGGTCGCTGCAGGGTCATAATTGCAGGCAAATGGGTTCATGCATCCCAGAATGTCAGAAGGCTCGGCTGGTGCCTCCACAACAACCGTTATGCCATAGTCCAACAAGAGCTCGTTGCAGTCATTCCGAATCTGCAAGCGGATGACGTAATTCCCCTCCTCCATCGGGTCAAACGGCGCGTAGTTGTTGATGGCAGGGGAACCTGCCATGTTCCACGTCGGGAACGCCCAGTTCGTGGAAACAGCGAAGGAGGAGATGGTGGAAGCGTCGAGGGAAGCGTCGGCTTGGATTTGGCCTGAAAGATCCAACACATACATGTCGGTGGTGGGATTCCCCGCGACCGGGTTGAAATCCAGCAACGCCTTGACACTGATGTCCTCGAAACTGTATCCGCCAAGATCAACGTAAAAAATCCCGTTCCAAGCAGCCAATGTGCCATCAGGACCGCCGATCACATCCGGCGAGTAACCCGTGGGCACCGTGTAAGTTGAGCCATTCACCGCAACTTGTCCCGCCGGATCGTTGCGCAAGATGACCCCCATGAATGCCTGCACCAGTCCTTGCTGCGATGGCGAGATTGCCAAGGCCAAACCCGCATCAGACACGCCCGTTCCCAACGATCCCGCGTCTGGTGTGAGTCCGTTCAAGATGCTCACATTGGGACCAAAGTAATCCACCCCGTAGCTGACGTTGAAGGCAGCGACATCACAAGGCGAAAAAGGTTGCTCGCAGGTAAATCCATTCACACCGGAGCAATCCACATTGTCTTCAAACCATACCTCGGTGCCACTGAAATGGGGGTGGATCTTGAAGCCATTTGCACCGATGCCGTTCGGAAAAATCTGAATGTTCAATTGTCCACTGATGGGCCCTGCCGTGGTCACTTGCATGATCAACACCTTCAAGTCATCACCTGCGATTCCATTCGGTGTGCCGTTCAAAGTGTACCAAGCTCCACCCGTGGCATCGCTGATCAGCAGGCTCTGGCCGCTCCCGGCACCACTGGCCAAGAAACTCGGTTGCCAGGGTTGTGTAGGACTTTGAACTGAGGAAATGGCCACTTCGCTGCCCGTAGGTGCTGAAGATATTCCGATGGTAGCATAACTGTCAAACTGCATTTCTGGGACCAAACCCAAGAACATCGCATTGATTCCGTCCGCGGTGGCTCCTGTTGCAAAAGTCGAATTCCACATGCCAGAAGGCACCTGCACCGACAAGTTGTCCACGTTGTTGCCGAAAACCGACGAGACGAAATCGGTGGGTTGCTGAGTCGTCACATAGAACCGATAGGTCTTGTACCCCGCCAAATTGGTGGTTCCTACAAGGCCACTGTGCACCGCATACTCTTCAATCAGCAAGTTGTAATTCTGGGCTTGGACTGGGTTTGTGTGCGCCCAACCCAAGAGCAGAAGTGTGGCCCCTACTAAAAACGGAATGACATTGTTCTTCATCGGTCGTTGTGATCGTAATCTCGAGAAATCAGACACTCGATTGCACCAATTTACGCGCAACAGCCGGGCAAGGTTGCAACTGAACATCTTGCAAAAAAAAGAGCCGCCCTTTCGAGGCGGCTCTTCCAAAGCAATGATGGCTGTATCAATCCTGCTTCAGCAACTGAACATGCTGACGGGTGGCATCTGCCGTGATGATCAAGTGATACAAACCAGCCCGAACTCCCTGCAAATCGAGGACAGAACGGAATTCCCCAGAACGTTGCCCCAGCGACTCTGCAGCAACAACCCGACCTTGAACATCTGTTACCTGAATGTCAAGGCGCTCGCCCCGCAAACCATCCAAAACCAATTGGAATTGGCCCTGGCTGGGGTTCGGGTAAACCTTCACTGCCCAAGTTGCCGAGAACTCAGCAACCCCAACCAATACCTCCGTGGACCATTCGCTGCTGCAACCATTGGCATCGGTCACTACCACCGTGTAGTTGCCTCCCTCCAAGCCAGTCGGATCTGCCACGTTCGAAGTGAATCCGTTGGGGCCAGTCCAAGCGTAGGTGAATGCACCGGTTCCCCCCGTTGCGGTGATGTTCACGGATCCATCACCTGCGCCACTGTCGTTCACCACGGTTCCGGTGACATTGATGGCTGCGGGTTCTGACACAGATGCTGATGTCGTGGCTTCACAACCGTTTTCGTCCTCGACATAGATGGTTAGGTTTCCTGCTCCCAAGCCACCAAAAACAGGGGCTGCCTGGAAATCCACCCCGTTTGTGCTGTACAAGAATCCACCGCTTCCACCCGCAGCGCTCACGTTTACAACGCCGTCATCTTCTCCATTGCATGTGATGTTCGAAGCACTCGCCGTCACAATAATGGGCAAAGGCTCAGAGATGGAACCCGATTGGCTGACGGTGCAGTTGTTGGCGTCGGTGACCACTACGGTGTTGCTTCCTGCGGGAAGGTCACCATACACCGTGCCCCCCATGGCCGCATTGCCATTCAATACGTAGTTCAACATTCCAGTACCGCCGGCGGCCTGGAAAGAAATCGAACCATCCGTCAATCCATTGCACGAAATGTTCTCCGTCGTCAGCACCAAATTGATGGCGGGTGGAGAGGAAATGGTGACGGGATTCGCCGACTGTCCTGTGCAACCATTGACGTCAATGGCATAAACTGTATAAACACCGGGCAGTACGTACAATACTGCGCCCACTGCGTAGTTGGAAGGGGTGGTACTGAATTGGATGCCCGTAGAACCGGGGGTTCCCCCCGTCGTTGCCACCACGATTTGACCTGAAGCCGTGTTGAAACAAGATGCAGGGGCTGAATTCGTGACAAAAACGTTCAGAGGCGCTGGATTGTTTACCACAATCAAAGGCGAATTCGCCGTACAATTGTTGGCGTCCTTTGCGTGAACGGTATAGGACCCCGCTGCCAATCCTGAAAAATTCAGGTTCGAAGAGGGGTTGCTGAAGTTGCTAGCCAAGCTGTAAGTAAACGCGCCAGTACCTCCCGTTGCCTGTCCACTGATTACAGCGTTGTTGCTGTTGTTGCAAGTAATGGGGGACGTCAACGTAGCACTCACCTGAATCGGGGCTGGCGCTCCCACCGTCACCTGCACGGATGACGCACATCCTGCCCCGTCCAAAGCTCCCACCGTGTAAGTACCTGCAGCCAGGTTGTTGAAGTTTCCGAATGCTTGCGTGGGCGCCGCACCATTGATGCCGAAAAGAACTCCCCCTTGGGCCCCGGTCTGGGTTACCTGGATGCTGCCATTTTGAAGACCCGGACAAGTGATGTTGTTCACATTGCCCGTTGTCAAGGTCAACGCACAAGGGTAGTTGCAGCTACCATCCTCGGTATTCGCATCTGGATTGTAATTGGTCGCACTGCTATCGGTACAACCGAAGATCGCTCCTGCCTCCGATGAGAATGGCAAGCCCTCGGCCTCTTGAGACGTAGACTGGTTCCCGTTGATGAAAACCTGTGCGTTCAAAACGCCGGAGATCACCCCTGTTGTGGTCAACTGCGCGACCAATACTTTCAAATCAGCCCCTGCAGCACTGTACGGGTCGGTAATCAATACAAACCAGCTGCCCCCAAACGTATCATCGAGCACCAGATCGCCCCCCGCGTTGAAAGAATTCAACGCGTTGTTCATGCCGATGTTGCTCACATCCCCTGGTGCTCCATTTTCAGGGGCAAATCCGATGGTCAACCAACTATCGAATTCCACCTGGGGAGCCAAGCTGAAGAATAGAGGATTGACGTTTTGAGCGAAATTCCCTCCCAACGTTGGGTTGTAGAAGGAAGTGGTGGTCGAGATGGACAAAGGTGCCGTTGCATCACCAAAGACCGCCGAGAGCTTGTCACCGGGGTTGGTCATGTCCGCGTACAACCGATAGGTCTTCATGCCCACCAATTCGGGAATGCTAGAATTCGTGTGGTCGGCAACCAGTTCCATGGAGAATCCGGTCAACTGCGCCTGCATGCCGCCACAGACCAACGTCGCCAAGGCGAGCGTGAACAACTTTTTCATGTTCAAGGTGTTTAGTGCTTTCAATTCAAGGCCAAATATACCTTCCCGAGTCATCGCTTTCACGGACTTTAACTTTTTCCGAGGGCAGCGAATTTCAACCAGGCTTTGTGCAAAAAAGTGAAGAAAAAAACGGGGCAACCGATGGTTGCCCCGTTCGTCTTGAAGAATCTCAAAAAAATCAATGCTTCACCATCCGTTGGAGGGTTCGCTTGCCTTCAACTTGTAGTTCCAAGATGTAAACGCCTTGGGCCCAGGTCTCGGTGGAGCATTCCACCCGCTGTTGAACCCCATTGATTCCCTGGCTGAGCACCAAGCGACCCATGGTGTCCGTTGCCCGCAAGGTGGCATTCGCGCCCGCTGCTTGGACATCAATCACCACCCAATCGTTGAAAGGATTGGGATACACCATCAAGCTGCCTGCGTGGTCTTCCTCGATGCCGTTGTTTATGCCACTGCAATCCGCACAAGAATTGAAGCAGACCACATCGAGCACCTCTTCAACCCCTGAACGGGTGTGCAACCGGTTGAATTGACCGAAGGGGTTCGGAGCTCCACAACCAGAGAGTTCGAAGTTGGTTTCCTCGTTCGTGTTCACGTCCACATAGATACCAGACTCCTCGATGGTGCCCTCTGCATCGGGGATGCCGTTGAGGAACTTGTACAAGACATCCGCACCGCCGCTCACCAAGAAGGTGGCCTCGTAGATGCCATCACCGTCCACATCCGTCATCTGCGTCGCACCTGCTTGCCATGCTGGTGAGGTGAATGCCCCCATGATGTAAACGCCATCTGGAGAAATGGCCTCCTGGGTGGACATATCCAAACGGAACGTGATGTTTGCTGGATCCGGGTTCGCTACGCACGAGGGCGTGCAAGCATTGTAGCATACATAGTATTCCAATGCCTCGGCACCGACTTCGATGATGCGGTTGTCACTTCCGGGAGCCGCACATTCACCGATGATGGACTCATTGTCCACATCCCCAGCGCCGCCACCACCCCAGCTCGTGCCATTCACGAACTTGAACTCATAGGTGCCGGGGGCCAATGGGAAGGTCCCTTCCCAAATTCCGTCGCCATCCGCATCCGACAACATGCTGGCACCTGGCGTCCAGCCCTGGAAAGAACCGGCTACGCAGACGCCGTTGGCAGAAACGGATTCCTGTGTGCTCATGTCCACCCGGAACGTGACGTCTGTGGGAGCAACACAAGATGAGCAGCTGCTGAAACAATAGGCAGCTCCTGTTCCTGCAACACCTGGAACCATGTTGTAGCTGTCCAAGGTCAACACCCGGTTTCCAGAACCATCGGCACATGGGGTTCCGACCAGTTGGTCCTGCGGACTGGCCCAGGTGTTCCCGTTGATGAATTTGTAGAGGATTTGGCCTCCCAACTCCGCATTCGGAATGGTGGCTGTGTAGGTCCAAATCCCGTCGCCATCCGCGTCCGACATGGTGGAGCCATCTTCATCCCAGCCCTGGAAGGAACCTGCGATGTGAACACCCGCCGGTGAAATGGCCGGGACCTGGGTCATGTCCACCCGGAACAAGATCGTGGCTGTGCCACATGGGCCACAGCTCGCGAAGCACGCCAAATAGTCGATGTCGCCGCCCGCGAGATCCACCACCACGAAGCGGTTGTTGTCCCCACCGGGAGCGGGACCGCAGGCGCTGGGAACCGATTCATCCGACCCCCAGGCATTGCCATTGACAAACTTGAACTCAATCGGGCCCGCAGTCGTGGCCTCGAAGGTGTGCTCATAAATACCATCCATGTCTGCGTCGGTCATGGGTGTTCCCGAGGGATCCCAGCCTTGGAAGCTCCCCGCGACATGCACCCCATCGGGGGAAACGGTCTCGTTCGACATGTCCACCCGCAGGGTCACAGACACCTGCGCGGAAGCCCAACCGGTGGTGGCACATAAGGCCAAAGCAACGTACAACTTCTTCATTTTGAAGGTTTTATTAATTTTTTGCACTTGGTGTACTTTCAACACTTCAGGCAAAAATAAACAGGATTGTCTGCGGCCGGGCCCAGCACATCAATAGTTTTCCACCTTGGAGTGGTTGAATCTCAACGGGATGAAGTCCACGAACTGGGAAACCTCGGCTCGGCGTCCAAAGCCGGCCGCCAAGCCGCCGGGATCTCGATGGACTTTCCTACCCGGTGGTCGTAACAAACCAACGTGGTTTCTGCGCGGGCTGCCAACCGGGTTCCCTGCGGGTCATGTAAACTGATTTCATAAGCCATGACCATGCGCTTCGCACCTGCCTCTACCAACCAAGTCCGGATGCTGGCATCTGCGCCGAAAGGAATGGGACGGAGGTAATCGATGACATGACGGGCAACGACCATGCCCGCAGAATGCCAATCCCAAGTCTTGCCCACCATTCCCTCGAAAAACTTGATACGGCACTGTTCGAAGTACGTGAAGTACACCGCATTGTTGACGATGCCTGCAGCATCGATGTCTCCAAAGCGGATTTCGGGCCGGTAGGTCCGGTGGTCGGTGGGTTGGTGCAAATCCATGGCGGACCCGCGAAGTTAACTTTAACTTTGCTCCCATGACATGGAGAAAATGGTTGCCCGCGGCCGCGGCGGGGGTGGTGGCAGGCGTTGCAGCTGCGAGATGGCTCCAGTCACCCGAATTGGTGGCGTGGTTCGCCGCCACCGTTGCCTCTGGACTCGCGCTGTTCGCCTGGTTCGATCTGGCCCGGGGAGAAAAGGCCTTGGGCGCAAGGTCTACGTGGTGGTTGGTGGTGGCCGCTGCATCGGGCGTTTCGGTTTTGATCGCGCTCGGCCAATGGCGCGTTGTCGGTGCGAGCGGTCCAGAAGCTGCCATCCCGGGGCTGCTGCACCTCCTCGTGCTTGCCCTGTCCCGATGGATTTTCCTGCACCCCTCTCGCGAATGAAGTGCTGATTCTACCGGTGAAGGCGCAGGAAAACGCCAGGAAAGCTGCGGAAGCGCCTTGGGTTATCAACACTTGAGCTAGTTTATGAACAAAGTGCCGCAATAGCTTGATTTTCCTTTGTCTTGCCCGAAAATGCGCCTATATATTTGGCCCGGAACGTTAAAACCCTAAACCACTTTTCCATGAACAAAGCAGAATTGGTGGACGCTATGGCCGAGAAGGCCAACCTGTCCAAAGCCGATGCGAAGAAGGCGCTGGATGCCTTCATTGATGCTACCTCGGGTGCCCTGAACAGCGGAGACCGCGTATCCCTCGTTGGATTCGGATCTTTCTCTGTCTCTGAGCGTGCTGAGCGCAAAGGCCGCAACCCACAAACCGGTGCTGAGATCACCATCGCTGCCAAGCGTGTGGTGAAGTTCAAGGCCGGTGCTGAGTTGGCGAAGTAATCCGACTTGCGATTTGGTAAGCCCTGCAGCCTTTGCTGCGGGGCTTTTTTTGTGCCGCGCCCAATCCGTTGAGCATGCAGGCCCGGGATGCACGAACTTTGCGCCATGTCTGCACTGAAAACCGATGTGTCCTCACTCCTGCGGGTGGCATTGCCCATCTCAGCGGGTGCCCTGGTGCAGTTCTTCGTCGTCCTCACCGACAATCTGTTCCTTTCCCGCATCGGGGCGGATGCCATGAACGGTGCGGGCAATGCGGGGTTGGTTTATTTGACCTTCATCATGATTGCCATCGGAAGTGGGTCCGCCCTGCAGATCCTGATTGCCCGCTTGCAGGGCCGTCAGGATGATCGCGGCGCCGTGGAGATGTTTCGGGCGGGCCTGGGCATCCACCTCCTCATTGGCGCGGTCCTGATGGTGCTGATAGGCGCCCTGAATACCGGGGCATTGGGTCGTCTCATCGCCGACCCCAGCATCCGAGAAATCTTCACCTCCTTCCTGGGCATTCGTTTGCTCGGGTTCCTGCCTTTTTCCTTGCTCTTCGCCTTCAACGCCTACTACACCGGGACGGCGCGCACATGGCCCATCCTCGTGGTATCGGGGACGACAGCGTCCTTGAACATCCTTCTGGACGCAGCCTTCATAGGCGGTTGGTGGGGGATGGAACCCTTGGGGCCGGATGGGGCCGCTTGGGCATCCCTGTGCGCCGAGTGCACGGGGCTGGTGCTGGCCATGGTCATCTCGTTTCGGATGGTGCCGGGCTGGTGGCGCTGGAGCGCGTTCAAGTTGGCTGCGAACCGAGAGGTGTTGGGGGGATGGTGGGGTTTGGCCTACCCACTGATGGGGCAGTTGTTGCTGACCGTCGCGACGTGGACGGCCTTTTTCTTTTGCGTTGAAAAGGTCGGCGGATTGGAGTTGAAGGTTTCTCATGCCACGCGGAACATGTTCATGCTGGCTTTTGTGGTCGCACAGGGCATGGGCCAAACCACGCGTACCTATGTATCGCATCTCATCGGGGCGGATCGGCGGGCAGCGCTGTTTCCTACGGTGCGCCGGATTTTCTTCCTCAACCTCGGAGGGATCGTGTTGTTGTGCCACGGTTTTGTGCTGTATCCCGAGTGGCTCGCGGGGTTCTTTTTCGAAGCGCCGGGGGACATCGCCGCGATGGTGGCGACTTTGCACGTGATTTTCCTAGCGGTTCTGATGTATTCCCTGACCTACATCATGCTGGCGACCATCCAAGGTTCTGGGGCGACCAAGCCGGCTTTCCTCATTGAATTGTTTGCCGTGAGCATCTACCTGGTGGCGGTGGTCCTGTTGACGCTGGTTTCGCCGCAGCCGGTGGATGTGATTTGGCGGGTGGAGTGGCTGTACTTTGGGTTGATGGGATTGGGTTCCTGGGTATATCTGCGTCGCACGCGGCTGCTTTCGACCACAGAAACGGTTCATTTTGAACGGCATGCGGTGGCAGCCCGTGATGAAACGAGGTCATGATTTCATATCCCACTGAACCCTTGTCGCACCCCATGCGGGTGGTTTTCCTCGGGACGCCGATGTTCGCTGCGGTGTGCTTGGAGCGATTGCTGGAGGCTGGTTTTCAGGTGGTCGGTGTGGTCACAGCGCCCGACCGGCCAGGGGGTCGTGGTATGCACCCCCAACCGTCCGCCGTCAAGGACGTGGCGTTGCACCACCACCTTCCCCTGTTGCAGCCAGAGCGGCTGCGGGACCCCTCATTTCAAGCGGCTTTTCGGGACTGGCAGGCGGATGTCGGGGTGGTGGTCGCGTTTCGGATGTTGCCCGAGTCGGTGTGGGCGGCTCCACGGTGGGGGACGATCAACTTGCACGCCTCCCTCCTGCCCCAGCTAAGGGGCGCAGCGCCCATTCAACGGGCCATCCTGGCTGGTTTGACTACGACGGGGGTGACGACTTTCTCGCTCAATGCGGACATCGATACCGGCGATTTGCTGGAGGCGGCTTCCTTGAAAATCGGACCTGACGAAACCGGAGGTTCCTTGCATGACCGGCTGTTGGAGCGTGGGAGTCAATTGTTGGTGAGTACGTTGAGAAGGTTGGAGGCCGGCACTTTGGTGCCCCATCCCCAACCGGCAGCACCGAATTCAGAAGGGGGTTGGCTGGAGGCGCCGAAGTTGCAAAAGTCCGACAGCGAAATCGATTGGGCGCAACCGGTGGCCCAGGTGCACAACCTCGTGCGCGCTTTCTCCCCAGTGCCGGGGGCCTGGCGTCCCACCGAGGCAGGTCCGTTCAAAGTGTTCGTGGGCACCCCCCTGCCCGATCCGACTGGGCAGCCCCCAGGGCCTGCGATTCCGACTGGCACCCTTCGCTCCACGGACGATGGCATCCAAGTTCGCTGCACCGATGGCTGGTACCGCGTGGACGCGCTGCAACCGCCCGGAAAAAAGCGCCTGTCCGCAGCCGATTGGAAGAACGGCTTGCGTGGCCAGTTGCCCGAGCAAATCTGATCTGGCCTCAGTCGGTGGGGTCCCGCCCCTTCCAGCGGAAAGCTCAGGACACAGGCGGTTCCGGGGGCGCCGGGTTCCCGTGGGCCAGCATCAACAAGTCCAGGATGTCACGTGCAGAAGCTGCGATTGGCGTGCCCGGACCGAAAATCCCCACCACGCCTGCCGCGTAAAGGGCTTCGTGGTCTGCAGGTGGAATCACCCCACCAGCGACCACCAAGATATCGGGACGTCCCAGATGCCGAAGCGCCTGAACCAAGGCAGGAACCAACGTCTTGTGCCCAGCCGCCAAAGTTGACACCCCCACCACGTGGACATCGTGGTCCACCGCTTGCTGCGCGACCTCCTCGGGGGTGGAGAAGAGCGGTCCGAGGTCCACATCAAAGCCCGCGTCAGCGTAGGCTGACGCGACCACTTTCGCCCCGCGATCGTGCCCGTCCTGGCCCATTTTTGCCACCAAGATGCGGGGACGACGCCCCACCTGTTCGGAGAATCGTGCGGCCATTTCGCG
>CAYONT010000004.1:95144-100455 GCA_964405405.1 uncultured Comamonadaceae bacterium
CCAAGATGCGGGGACGACGCCCCACCTGTTCGGAGAATCGTGCGGCCATTTCGCGTACCTGGTGAAAAGCTTCTGCCCCTTGCATTTCGGACGAAAAGATACCACTGACCTTCCGATCCGCGGGTCGGTAGCGGCCCCAAACGGATTCCAGGGCCTCGCTGATCTCCCCCAGCGTGGCGCGGGCCCGGGCCGCCTCCACCGCTGCGTGGAGCAAATTGCCCGCTTCGGGACCTGCGGAGGCCAGTTCACGCAGGGCGCCGAGGGTGGAAGCCACTGCCTCGGGGTCCCGGGTGGCTCGGAGGGCCTCCAATCGGCGGACCTGGTCCCTTCTCACCTGGTCCTGGTCGATTTCCAACAGGTCCAAGGCCGCCTCTTCCTCCGTTTGGAACAAGTTCACACCGATGATGCGGTCCGTTCCGCGGTCGATGCGCGCCTGCTTGCGGGCGGCCGCCTCCTCGATTCGGAGCTTGGGCAGTCCGGATTCGATGGCCCGGGCCATCCCCCCCAGCGCCTCCACCTCGTCGATGAGCGCCTGCGCTTTTTGGGCGATTTGGCCTGTCAAATGCTCCATCCAATGGGAACCGGCCCAAGGATCCACGGCATGGGTCATCCCGGCCTCCTGCTGGAGGAACAGCTGGGTATTCCGCGCAATGCGGGCCGAAGCGTCGGTAGGCAGGGCGATGGCCTCATCCAGGGAGTTCGTGTGCAAGGACTGGGTCCCCCCGAAGGTGGCTGAGATGGCCTCAATGGCCGTACGCGCGACGTTGTTCCAAGGGTCCTGCGCCGTGAGCGTCCAGCCGCTGGTCTGCGTGTGTGTCCGCAATGCGAGAGAGCGCGGGTCGCGGGCCCCCATCTCGTGCATGATCCGCGCCCACAAAAGCCGCGCCGCCCGCATTTTTGCGATCTCCATGCCATGGTGCATCCCATTTGCCCAGAAAAAACTGAGGCGCGGCGCAAAGGCATCGATGTCCAGACCCACCGCCATCCCCGTGCGGACATATTCCATGCCATCGGCCAGGGTGTAGGCCAATTCCAGTTCCGGAGTCGCCCCCGCCTCTTGCATGTGGTAACCTGAAATCGAGATGGAGTTGAACCTCGGCATGCGCGCAGCCGTGAAGCGAAAGATGTCCGCGATGATGCGCATGGAAGGCTGGGGCGGGTAGATGTACGTGTTCCGCACCATGAACTCCTTCAGGATGTCATTTTGAATCGTGCCGGACAGAAGTTCCATGTCCACCCCCTGTTCCTCGGCCGCGACGATGTAGAAGGCCAGCACGGGCAAAACAGCGCCGTTCATGGTCATGCTCACGGACATGGTGTCCAGCGGAATGCCTTCAAACAGCCGTTTCATGTCTTCTACGCTGTCGATGGCCACACCGGCCATGCCCACATCTCCCGTGACCCGGGGATGGTCGCTGTCGTATCCGCGGTGGGTGGCCAAATCAAAAGCTACGCTCAACCCTTTCTGCCCCGCAGCCAGGTTCCTTCGGTAGAAGGCATTGCTCGCTTCGGCCGTGGAAAACCCAGCATACTGCCGGATGGTCCAAGGTTGGGTGGCATACATCGCAGGGTAGGGTCCGCCCAGGTAGGGAGGGGCTCCGGGGCCATACATGGCGTGCGGTGCGGGGGGCGCATCCGTCGGAAAGCGTTCGGGCACCTCGATACCCTCCGGTGTGACGAAGGTTGGAATCGTTTCCATGCTCATTGTGGGGTTGAAGCCGCCCTTGCGGCCAGAAGGGCGTCGGCCAAAAACCAGGGACTCCGCACATCCTGGGATTCCAGTGCAACAGATCCTCCCGCTGCATCGCGCGGCAGGAAGATGGGCGAGCGCAGTTGGTCGGCTCGGGATGCCTGCAGCGCCCGATGCAAGTCCCCGTTTGCACAACCTGCCTTCCACCCCCCTCGGGCTCGCCAATCCAGCAACCCCTCCCAAGCCCGCTCAACCCAGGTCCAAGAAAGGAAGGCCGCTTGGTGGCTCCCCTGCAGCGGATCCCAAACCCGGTGCAGGCCACTCTCCTCGCGCAACAAATGGCTGATGTTTCGTGCACAACGCCGGGCATGCTCCGTCTGCAAACCTTGGCGGTGGTCATGGGACAAGGTCTCCACCCCATCTGCGCCCCCGATCCAAGCCGCCCAGGTGGCTGCCGTGGTGCGCAGCAGGTTGTCCTCGGCCGGAGCCCAAACGTGGCGCAACGAGGTGGTTCTGGCTTCCACCCAAACAGGTACATCGGGCAGACCCCGGTCTGACAACCACCGCGCCCACAACCAGCGGATCGCCCGCAATGCCGTCGCTTCTGCAAGGAGATCGCTGTCTACCCCCCACCGAATGGTACAGCGACGCACCGCTTCCTCGAGCGAGACCCCGTGCCGCACCAAGCCATCCGCTGCGTCATCCAAAGCCGCAAAAGCAGCGGACAGTGCACGAACCGGCGTCATGCCAGCGTCGATCCACGGTGCCACATCCATGCCCCATGTCTGGAAAACCGGCATCGCTACCCCCCATGCCTCCACGTGCAAGGCCAACCTCTCCCCATCCACTTCAGGTCGCATCACGTCCCGCGTGCAGGAGCCGGACAAGGACCGCCCATCTGCCAAGGCCACCAGCGAACGCAGGGAACCCGTGGCTTCGAAACCATCCAAATGGACCGCCACCATTTCCAAATGCACCCCCTCCAACATCGCATGCAATCCCGGCGTGTTTTGTTGCAGTTCGGGAATGCGCACCCCTTCCACGCCCTGCACCAGGCCCTGCATGAGCGCATCGGGTGTCAGAAAGGTCTGTTGGATCTGGGCTTCCCAAATGGCTGCTCCCGCCTTGCGCGGCCAACGCTCCGGGAGACCCTCGGTGCGCGACCCAAGTTCCGCATCGACCCGCCAAGGCACCTCCACCCCCTCGGCGGTGGTGTAGCCCAGAAATTCCATCTCCTTGCCTTTGAGCGATTTGCGGACCATCGATTCCCACGCCTCGTGGGTCAAGGGCGGAAAGAGCGGCGCGTCGTTCGATTCGTTCACCATGCCCCGAAGTTACGAACCCCGTAACTTGCGCCCGTGAACGCTCCCGATTCTACCTCGGAAGACGCCCCCCTTGCCTGGTCCGAATTCGAACGGGTTGAGATGCGGGTGGGTACCATCCTTGAGGCTGCCCCCCTGGAGAACGCCCGCAAACCGGCCATCCGGATGCGCATCGACTTCGGCCCCGAGCTGGGTACCCGATCGACCTCGGCCCAGATCACCGAACGTTACCGTCCCGAAGATCTCTTGGGGCGGCAGGTCATCGCCGTGGTCAATTTTCCGCCGAAACAAATTGGCTCCTTCCTGTCCCAGTGTTTGGTACTCGGTGCTGTGCCCGGCCCTGGGGATGTGGTCCTGCTGGTCCCCGATGCACAGGTTCCCCCCGGGACCCGAATTGCCTGAAGCCCACTGCGATACCCATCGAACCGCCTGACCAAGCTTTGCGTTAGTTTTGCACCATGCGCGCCGCTGTTTTCTTGGACCGGGACGGGGTCATCAACCACGATCCCGGGGACTACACGCCTTCCTTGGCGGAGTTCACCCTGCTCCCCGGCTTTTTGGCCGGTTTGGCCCAACTGGTGCAATGGGGCTATGCACCGGTGGTCATCACGAACCAAGGGGGCATCGCGAAAGGCTTGTACACCCATGCAGACGTAGAAGCCATCCACCAATACCTCCGGGACGTGTGCGCCGCCCAAGGCACTCCCCTGCTCGACGTTTTCTACAGTCCCCACCACCCGGACCACGGCAACAGCCTGAGCCGCAAACCGGGTAGCCTCCTGGTCGAGCGTGCCCTCGCCAAGCACCAGCTGGATGCCGGCCGCAGCTGGATGATTGGCGACAAGCAGCGCGATCTCGATGCCGCTGCCGGCGCCGGGGTGCGCGGATTCTTGGTGCCCACGAACGCTCCCCTCGTCGACCACATCGCCCCGCTCGCCCCCGTTGTCCCAGTCCCATGAAACCCAGCACCCTTCTCCGTTTCGACGCCCTGCCCCGGGAGTGGTATCTCGCGGATGGGAAACTCGTGGACGAGGGTGCCCTCCCCCACCCCTTGCGCAACCGCGGCTTCGGCTACGCGGACGGCTTCTTCGAGACCATCCGCATCATCAACGGCCAGCCCCTCTTCCTCGATTTGCACTTCGGCCGCATCTTGGACAGTTGCCGAGGCCACAAACTGACCATAGCGCCGGATTTCACCTTGGATCGTTTCGCCGCCAGCATCCATGAATTGACCGAGGCCAAACAAATCAAAGCAGGCGGCCGAATCCGTGCCACCTTCTTCCGGGACGGGGGCGGCCGATACACCCCGGAACAGGATGACGTGCGCTGGTTTGCTGAAGCCCAGTCCCTGCCCGACAACGCCTTCGTCCTCAATACCAAGGGCTTCACGGTCGACATCTACCCCGAAATGAAGAAGCCACTGAACCCGCTGGCCAACTTCAAAAACCTCGCTGCCTCCATTTACGTCCAGTCCGCCATCTGGGCCCGAAGCAAGGAACTCGACGAGGCCCTGATCGTCAATGACCGGCACCAGATCATCGAATCCACCCGCTCGAACCTGTTCCTCGCCAGCAACGGCGTGCTCTACACCCCGGGCCTCGACACCGGCCCCGTGGGCGGCGTGATGCGCGCTGCTGTGATCCATTTGGCCTTGCAAAAAGGACTGAAGGTCTACGAATGCGACCTCACCCCGCAGGAACTGCTCCGCGCCGACGAACTGTTCCTGACCAATGCCATCCGAGGCATCCAATGGGTATCCGCCTACCGCACCAAGCGCTACTTCAACCACACGTCTCAGCTCATCACGGGCTGGCTCAATGGTCAGTAGCACGGCGGCTGCGCCGCTGCCGCTGCGCGGCGAGAGACAAGAGATGGGAGATAGCGCCGCTGCGCGGCGAGAGACAAGAGATGGGAAATAGGAGATGGGAGATGCCGGGCCCTGCGCGGAGACAGCACTCCCTCGCCGGCCATTGGAGCTGGGAGTCTTCCCCGGCCCATAACCGTGCGTCGCGGGCGCTGAATCCCATGTGACACTGAACCAGAATTCAGCACGATGGACCGGCATCACACCAGAATGTGCGCGCCTTGCGCGCCACCTTGTTTTCATTCCCCGCGGCACAGCCGCGGGCATCTCTTGTTTCCCATCTCGGCGAGCAGCGGCGCTATTTCCGCGCGAAGCGGCATGTCTCCGCGCGAAGCGCGGCATCTCCTGTTTCCAGGCGGCGAAGCCGCCATCTCTGCGAGGCGAAGCCGAGCGGTATTTCCGCGCGAAGCGCGGCATCTCCTGTTTCCAGGCGGC
>CAYONT010000005.1:0-1662 GCA_964405405.1 uncultured Comamonadaceae bacterium
CCCACCCCGGGAATGCCCGTGATGCCGATGCGCACTGAGCGCTGGGCTGCCTGCTGGGCGATGTCCCGGCTCAGCACCGCGTCCAGCAGTGCTTCTGCCTCCCGCCGGTCCACTTCGCGGCGGCTCTCCACCAACGTGATCGCTTGGGCCAAGGCCCTTCGGTCCCCACTGAGGATGCGCTCCACCCAATCTGCCGTTCCCGCCGGCTGGGCACGTGCACGCTGGATGGCGTCCAGCGCTTGGATGCGGGCCCATTCCCGGCCCCGTGATCCTCCGGACCCCGCACCGGGGGACTGGTTTTCGGTCTCAGCATCCGCCATGCCACGAAGTTACTCGAACGGATGACGTAACTTGGGGCCCGATGAGGCTTTTCCACTTGTCAGCCTGCACCCGGTCCCGTCCGCACCCCACGCACGGGTCTTGGGGCACTTGGATCCTGGCGGGTTGGGTTTGGTGGGCGATGGCATCCCATGCCTTGGCGGGGTGTGAGCCCCCTGCTGAACGGGCGGACACCCTGCGGCCCCTGACCGGTTGGATCATGGACGCCCGGGGGGGGCGCATTCCCTCGGCCATGGTCGTGAACCGGATGCGGCCGGGCGCCGGTCAATTCGTCAATGCCGACGGTCAGTTTCATATCCTCGCTGCGCCGGGAGATACCCTCGCCTTCGGCGCGTTGGGGTATTTTACGCGCCAAATCCCCGTCCCCAAGGAAGACCCCGGCCCGGACTGGGTCATCGAACTGCACCGACTTCACGTCCAGTTGGGGGCAGCCGATGTGGTGGCCCCCCGGGAACTCCGGGAAATCCTGCGCGACATCCAGGCATTGGGCTACGACGAGCAGGATTTTCGAATCTCCAGGGTGGACGCCGTTTCCAGCCCCATCACCTACCTCTATGAGCAGTTCAGCCGAACCGAACGGTCCCGCCGAACCGTTGCGGGCTGGGAGAACGACGACCGGAGGCGTGCCCTCCTTCGGGAGTTGTTCGTCCGCTACGTGGCTTACGACATCATCCAACTGGACGAAGACCAGTTCGACGCTTTCATTCGCTTCTGCGATCCGGGGGACGAACAACTCACCGCTTGGTCCCAATATGAGTTCATCCGCTACGTGAAAAGGCGGTTCATGGAGTTCCAGTCCCGACCGCGTCCCCTGGAAGACACCGACTACCAGTACCAGCTGGACTGATCAGGAGAACCCCGTTTCCAAGTAGCTCACAAAGCACTGGAACACCCAGCCCGCCGACCCCAGGGCCACCGCCGCCACCCAAAGCACCCGCCACCGGGTCGGGAGCTCGTCAAACCGGATGATGGTTCCGGCAGTGACCACAGCCGCCGCCGTCCCCAGGGAAATCAAGTACAAACCCCGGTGCATCTCCATCGCCCGGGCCCAAACCGCCAAACCCTCTGGCACCGGAGCTTCGATCAAATAAATCCGCACAAACAGGGCGTGGCAAACCCAAACAAACCCCAACAGGCCCATCCATCGTTTCATGTTCCAAAGATTTGCAGAATGCGCGGTGAAAAAAAACCGAAAGTTTGCTTTCGAAGGCACGAAATGCGCACCAAATTGCGTTCACAAGCAAAGATTGAACCGATGAGTACTGCTTCTAACAAGTTGGGTGTGCGTTGGACCTATGTCGCCTTGGGGATTTTGTTGCTGGG
>CAYONT010000005.1:1762-71696 GCA_964405405.1 uncultured Comamonadaceae bacterium
CTAACAAGTTGGGTGTGCGTTGGACCTATGTCGCCTTGGGGATTTTGTTGCTGGGGGGAATGGTCGTCAGCACGGGGTGTATGGCGAACAAGCA
The DNA here is from genome assembly GCA_964405405.1 of uncultured Comamonadaceae bacterium. Classification (GTDB taxonomy): domain Bacteria; phylum Bacteroidota; class Bacteroidia; order Flavobacteriales_D; family Sanyastnellaceae; genus CAMCYM01. Next base: position 1,857 of record CAYONT010000005.1, read on the forward strand.
GGCTTGCAGCGCCTACCAGGAAGTGCCCTGCGAGTGATTCCTTGACCCGGTTCGCCCCTCCAAGGTTTCAGACATTCAGGAACTGAAAGCCGTTGTTGTGCGCGATGGTGACCATGGGCTCGATGCACGAACGGTACTGTTCTCTTGAAACATCCAGGGTCCGGAAGGCCATCAGGTAGTCCTCCAGGAATGGACTGCGTGGCCGGGTGATCCCGATGATGTGCAAGGCCTCCCGCTGCGCTGCGTAGAAGGCATCGAAGTAACGATCGAGTGGAGGCAGCTTATCGCCCTTGCGGCTGTTGAAGGCAGGGTCCGCGGGCAGGAGGTTCCACATCAGATCGTGCGCCACGAACTGGTAAGGAACGAAATGCTCTACATCGTACTGTCCGGGGGCCAGCGGTAAACCTGTGTAGATGCACGCCAGCGCACCTTTTTCTTGCCACACGACGTCCCAGAATTCCCGCTTGTGCCGGCTGAGGCTTCCCCGGCGCTCGGGTCGGATGAGCTTGCTCGGGATGTCGGGAACGTTGGGATTGCGGGTTTGGAGGAACAAGGCCAAATTCCAAAAACAAAAGTCCTTCAAGATGCCTGCGTGCCGCCGGAAGTAATCCAGCCAGTAGGGCTGAATCCAGAGGGCGCGCTGGTCAGGCGTCAGGGCGTAGGGGGGGTAGTTCTCGCCGTGCTGGGACCGGAGGTACACGTCTTGCCGGGTGCCACTGCCGAGCCAAGGGCTCAGGAACTTGTGGGGCACGTTCGCATCGAAATGCCTGAGCACGCGCTGCGTGCCGGGATGGGTCGAAGCCACCAAGGCCGCGTGGATGTCTTGACGACGGGCATCGAGGGGCAGGTTTTCCCAATCCCGAAGCTGTTCAATGGCGGCTTGCAGCTTGTCCGATTTGCCGAAGGAAAGGTGAAAGCCATGGACCGTGTACCAAGCATGGGAAATCATCCGGGCAAAGAGGTCCTGCTTGGTGAGTCGTTCGCCCCCTTCCTCCACCGCTTCCAAGAGGGAGAGGAACCAGTAAAACTTGTAGGTGGCGGATGTGTTGTTGAAGCACGCGCCCAGCCGGGCCACATCCACCCGCTCGTCGTAAGGAAGATGGTTGGGCATGGGCGGTCAGAACTGGAAGTAGATGAAGGGCTGCATGCCCGCCCGGAGCGCCTGCCACGCGATGGCAATGGCGGCTACGGAGAGCAGGACCTGCACCGGAAGGGACATCCCCTGGAACGCGGAGCGGTACCGGGCTTTCCAGGTCTCGGGTAGGAAGTGGATGAGGTAGCCCAGCCCGATAACCGTCAAGACCGGGGCGTAACCTTGGAAAATGGCGACCCAGGGCGTGTCGGACCAGCCGTGAAAAAGGCGTGCCAGCATGCTGTTCGCCGTGAACCATTCCTCCCACAGCGTGTGCCCTTCGTTCAGGGTGTCCCAAGAAGTCTTGCTCCCTGCTCGGAACCAGATGCGTGTGAACGTGATGAAATGGAACGTGAGGAAGATGCCCGTCACCGCCAGCAAAGGGCTGGACGCCCATCGGGCCGGGCGCACCCGGGACCAGATTTTTGTCCACCAGACCCCGAGTCCGTTGAGTCCGCCCCAGAGCACGAAGTTCCAGCTGGCACCATGCCACAACCCCCCGATGAGCATCGTGAGGAAGGCATTGGTTTGGCCTACAAAAGCCGTCCGCCACGAAGGCACGGCCCAGAGCAGCATGCCCAGCCCCGCCAACACCCCAAGGGTCACCCCACGCGACAGGGCACTGGGCAACATGAGCAGGAGAAAGCCCAGCGCAATCGCCGCCATGATCCAAGTGAATCGGGTGCCCCCCCGGTTGCCGCCCATCGGGATGTAGAGGTAATCCCGCAGCCACGTGGAGAGGCTGATGTGCCACCGCTTCCAGAATTCCCCCGGGTTGCGGGCCTTGTACGGCGACCGGAAGTTCACCGGCAGTTCGAAGCCCATCCACAGGGCGATGCCGATGGCCATGTCCGTGTATCCGCTGAAGTCCGCATAGACCTGGAGGCTGTAGCCATACAAGGCGAGGAGGTTTTCGAGGCCGGTGTAGGCGACCGGATCGGCAAACACCCGGTCCACCAGGTTGAGGGCCACGTAGTCTGCAAGCCAAACCTTCTTCAGCAATCCGTTGAGGATCCAGAACAATCCCAGCCCGAAGAGGGCCCGGTTGACGGCATACGGCCGGTAAATCTGCGGGATGAACTCCTTGGCGCGCACGATGGGGCCTGCCACCAGTTGCGGGAAGAAGCTCACGTAGAATCCGAAGTCCAACGGACTGCGCACCGGCTCGATTTCCCGCCGGTAGACGTCGATGGCGTAGGACATCGTTTGGAATGTAAAAAACGAGATGCCCACGGGAAGCAGGATGCGGTCTACGCGCAGCGAGGTGCCCAGCCACGCATTCGACAGTTCGCCGAGCACATCGGTGGGGCGGAACTGCGTCCCGAGCAGGGTGTTGCAGCTGTCCGCAAAGAAATAGGCGTACTTGAAGTAACCGAGTACGATCAGATTCAAGGCCAAACTCAACCCCAACCACGCTTTCCTCCGCGTGCCTTCCTGTCCCTGCATCCGGAGCCCAATGAACCAATCGGTGCCGGTGGAGAAGAGGAGGATGAGGAAGAACCAACCGCTGGTTTTCCAGTAGAAAAACAGGCTGACGGCAAAGAGGAAGGCGTTTCGGGCAGCGATGCGCCGCTCGAGCAGGGCGAAGCCAGCCAGCACCCCGGCGAGGAAGATCCAGAACACGCCGCGCGTGAAGGTCAGCGGGGCCTGTGGGTCATACATCAGGCTTTCAAGCCAGGTGGTCATGGTCGGGGTGCAATGGGTTCGGGGATGAAGTACCGCTTTCTGAAGTCGGGGTGGGCATGCCGGCCCCAGGCATCGAGCCAGGCGTCGAAGAGGAGGTTGCCCACGATGCGGTAGCCGGCGCTGTTGAGGTGGACGCCGTCGTCTTGGGCCCAGTCAAGGGACTGCCAGCGCCGGAAGGACCCGAGTCCGCCCATGGCGTCGAAGAGGTCGAAGACGGCAGCTCCGTGGCGAGCGGCCAGCCGGAACATGGCCTCGCGCACGGCGAATGCGGCGCGGTTGGGGCGTCCGTTGAAACGGCTGTCGGTGTTGGTGAGAAACAGAAAGGCCACCGCGGGCTGGGCGGCGCGAATGCCGCTGATCAGGCTGTCGTACCGGGCCTCGAAGGCGGCGGCATCGAAGGAATCGGCAGGGCCATGGGCGTCGTTGATGCCGATGCCGAAGACGACGAGGTCGGGGGCGAGGTCGGTCCACTGGGCGAGGAAGGACGGGGTGCCGGCGTCGCGCAGGTAGCTCCCGGTCGCGGCGCCGTTGTTGCCGATGTCGTGGTAGACGAACCGGGCGTTGCCGCGGGTGTCCTCGCACCGCCATCCGTGGAGGGAGGCCGAGGGGGGCGGGGCGGGGGGCAGGCCGCTTGTGTCGGGGGGGACGGTTTCCCATCGGAACCACAGGGTGTCTGTGGGGGAAGCGAAGTCGAACCGCCACCCGGTGGGGTGGGGGGTGCGTACCGGGGAGGGGAGGTGGGACGGGCCATCCCAGGCGGGTTCCATGCCCACAGACGTGCCGTACAGCGTCACGCGGTTGGTGGCATAGCACCGACCATCGGGCCGGGTGCTCCATTGGACCCAGCGGGCATTGGTGTCCGATGTCTCGGCCCGGATACCCGTCGCTCCGAAGGGCCCTGCGTGCTGGCGGACCCCGCAGCGGGCCCCGGTCCAACCTTCAGACCCCGTGAGTTCCACCCGTGCAGGTCCATTCGTCCGCACCAACCGGTGGGGGAGAACCAGCCCGCGGTCCGGTTGGGTGCCCGGTGCGAGCGCCTCCCAACGTTGGCGGATTTGGTCTGAAATCCAACCCGCTTGCACGTGGGAGCCCCCCATGTGGACCACCTGCAGCGAACCGGTACCCGTCAGCAACAGGGAATCCATGCGGGCGTACACGGGCTCAAAGGCCCCTTGTCCCCCGGGAAAGTGCAGGCCCTGCATGCGCAAGGGATGGCCCGTCGGCAAGGATGCTGCCCATGTGCCAGGTCGGTGCTCGGGAGGCCAAACCTCCAACGCCCTGGGCCCCGTGCCCCACCCCAGGACCAACAGGAACGCCAGCCAACCGCTGCGCCGGGACCGTCTCCTCATGGCCGAGCGTTTTTTTTCGCATCCAACTGGCGCTGAACGGCCCCCGCCCACAGTCCCCATTCTGCCTCGAAGGCCTGGACGAGCAATTCGCCCACCCGCTTCGCTCCGAGTGGCGAAAAGTGGATGTGGTCCGGCCCGGCAAGCGGAGGGTCTGAGGTCACCCAGGCGTGCATGGAGCGCTCGCCCCCCATGACATCAAAAAGGTCCCAATACAAGGCATGTTGCTCCCGCGCGACCTGCTTCAATTGGTTGCGCACTTCAATGAGCTGGGGGTAGGTTTCAAACTGTTCCCCCACCTTGAGGGCCATGTCGGAAGGTCCGATGACCACGATGGGCACTTCTGGGAAGAGGTTCCTGAACAAGGCGATTTGGGCACCAAACCCCACGGCATACCGCCGGGCGGATGCCGCATCCGAGATCGAGGGCACAGCGTTTCCCCCAAACTGCAGCACCACCATGCCCACGGGGAGGGAACGGATTTGGTCTTCCCAAACGCCTCCGGACAACTTCCGAAACAGGGTGCCCGAGGCCCCGCGCATGGGGATGTTGTGCACCACGATCCCTGAGGGTCCCCAGAAGCCCACCGCATGGATGGCGGGAGGGGGCGCCCCAATTTCGAGCACAACATCGGACAGGGGGTCCTTGCGGTCCTGCAGGGAGATGCCCCAGCGCAGCCCGTCCGCATCGGCAGGCAATGCCCCTTCCAGTTGGAAGCTGGTGTCCCGAACCGACCGGATGCGGATGGGGGTCTCCTGGGCCACCGGGCCGGTCCATACATGCAGCTCGGACCAGGTTCGGTTCGCTTTGTACCCGGTGTTGCGCGGCGTGAAAGTCATCCGCGCCCACGTTTCCGGCGCATCCGGCACCCGGGCGGTATCCATTGGTTGTGCCCGGGTTCCCAGCAGCCCAAAGTCTTGAAAGGATGCGTCCGCTTTCCGCTGCATGAAGCAAGTTTCGCGGTTCCAGTGGCGGCTGACTTCGTGGTGGAAGGCCAAATGCTGCACCTGAGGCACGCCCGACACGAATCCGGGTCCGGTCCCACCCCATTTTTGTTGCCAAGCCCGCCTCAATTCTCCCGTGATTCGGTCGCCTTCAATCTGGGAATCGCCATAATGCAGCACGTGCACGTTGCCATCACCGGGTTCCAGGCGGGCCATGTCCCCAAAAAAGTTCCAAAGTTTGCGCCAGGCGGTGCTGTCGCCCGCCAGCCGCAGATTTCGGTGCAATTGCGCAGGGAGGAAAGCGGAATCCTCCCGGGCACGCAGCTGGGCTTCTCGTTCCAACCGCAGGTACGGGGGCCAATTCTGACCCACCCCCCCGATGGCGGTGGCCACCCCGCCCCCGGATGTCAACCAGGGCGGCAACCCCCCCGACGCCGTCGCCACCCCAACCGAATCGCTTCCCCCTCCATACGCGTCCAGCAGTTCGTTGACATCTTCGGGCACCAACCCCTCGTCCCCCCGCCCCCAATCGGACCAACGCGGAAACGAAAACACCACCTGATCCCCCCGTTTCCACTCCAAAGGGAGGGACATCAGCACCGCACACACGCCGCCCACCGCCAGCAGAAACAACAGCGTACGGGCCAAGGAGTGAGGCTGTTGACCGCGGTTCATGGGACAAGCACTGGAATGCGCAGCGTAGCGCCGACCAAAAGTACCGACTCTGCACCGGGGTTCCACCGAAGCAGTTCCTCCACCGTCACCCCGGGATGGCGCTGGGCGATGTTCCACAAAGTATCTCCCGCAATGACCCGGTGCATCGCAAACTTCGGCGGCAGGTCCGCGGCCAAACGCTGACCCGTCCCACCCGACCCGCTGTCTGGGGCCGTTTCGGTCGGCGGACCGTCGGCGTAAACGCGCAGCTTGGCGCCGATTTGGATGACATCGGAACGCAGGCGGTTCCATTGCTTCAACTCCGCCACCGTCACGCCATGCTTCCGGGCAATGGTCCCCAGCACTTCGCCTTTGCGCACGGTGTGGTAGGTCAACTCGGGTGCCACCGGGGCGACGGGCGCCTTGGGCGCCTCGCGCAGCGCAGGGCCCGCTTCCCGCCAACGCTGTGCCCACGCCACGGGAAGAAGGTTCTGGTAGGCACCCCAGGTCGTACAATCCACCCTGTCGCCCACCCACCAAGGAAATACATTGCGCAGGATGCGACGGTCCACATCCAACGCCTGCAACACGGCCTGGCGCTGCAAGACGGAATCGCATCCAACCTCCTCCCAACCCGCAAACAACTCCGACCAAACCCCAGACGCGTCGGGCCGCTCCATGTGTTCCATCACCCGGACGAAGGCCCGAAAGCCCCGCAGCCATTCGTCCAATACGGCGTCCGCTCCAGGTTCTCCCGACCATTGACGGGCATAAGCGGGGCCCTTGACCCAGGCGACCAGGGCGCGGTGCTCCTCTCCGGGAAACACCTCCCGCAGGGCGGCAATGCTCGCCACCGCCACGGCGGTGTTCGTGGATGGGAGCATGCGTTCGTCCACGATGCCATCCATGCGAACTCCGACCCGCGCTGCAAAAGGGTAGGGTACTGCCCAAAGACCAGCGCGGTCATCGGGCCCCGCATACCCGTGGTCGAAAGCCGTCAACATCCCTGGCAGCCACCGGTAAGAAGGAGGAAGGCCCCGGGCCTCCACTGCTTCCATCAAATCCGCACCATACAAATCGGCCAAGGATCCCAGGATGCGGAACCTCCGCATGCCATCGGACAAGAGCGATTCCACCCATTCGTCTGATTCCTGCCATGGCGCCAACGCTGCTTCGAGTGCATCCGGTTCGCGCAGTTCGGTTCGAAGCGACGGCGACCAAGGCTTGCCAAACTCGGGCCGCATGGCCCACATGGCTTTCACGTCGGGCAGGTCAGCCCGGTCATGGACCACCATCTCCCAGCGGGTGCGATCGGGTTGTCCCCGCATGGGCCATGCTAGGAAAACCATCGCAACCAAGGTCATCCACCGCCCTGCCATCAGATTTCCCTGTGGAGGGCAACCCGAAGGCTTGATGCAGAGGCCGATGGGACTGGGCTTGTGCGGGAGCATGAGGCCCCAAAAATACACTGGGCCATTCTCCTCACGACAACGGCGGGCGTCAGAGATTGGCGACGTCCCCGACTTATCAAAACGCTATTTAATCCCAAAAATATATTGTTTCGTCTTGTATTAATTTGTTACATTTGAAAACGGGTCAGTGAATAACCTTCACGAAGGACCTAGTTGTGAATCGTAATGGGGTGTCTGCAACGGCGGATGCCCCATTTTTATTTCCAGGATGGGCGACCTATGTTTCCCCCCGGTCAAGAACTTTCGTCCAAGTCGCCGGTTCTTGCTGCATGAAACTGCACCGCCTCGACGATCGCCTCTGGTTGCCCATTGACCTCGACACCGCATGGGATTTTTTTTCACAGCCGGAGAATCTCAACCGCATCACGCCGGATGACATGCACTTCAACATCTTGACGGGTGCAGGTGAGCGCTCGTTTGCAGGCCAAATCATCTCCTACAAAATCGCACCGGTTCCGGGGGTTCCGCTCGCGTGGGTCACCGAAATCACCCAGTGCATCCCGGGTTCTTATTTCATTGATGAGCAACGATTTGGACCGTATCGGTTCTGGCACCACTTGCACCGTTTTGAAGCAGGTGACGGCGGGGTTTGGATGACAGACACCCTCCATTACGCACTTCCGGGAGGCATCCTGGGCGAGTGGGTGGCAGGTCCTTGGGTGCACGCCAAGGTCCGCGGCATCTTCGCATTCCGTTCCCAAGCCCTCGCCCAGATTTTTCCGGGGGCTTCGGTCAGCGGTCCAGCGCGGAGTTGATCAGATACAACACATGCTCCCGGTGGGCCCGCGTGAGTCCGTTTGGTGACACACCGTTTCGGGTCAAACGTTCAATGTTGCGCAGGTTGGCGAGGGCGACCGATTGACTCACCACGTCGTAGCGTTTTTCTGGATTCAAGATGTCCAACAAGCCCCGAACATAAGCGAGTTGGAGCTGTTGGCGCATGGGGTTGACGGCGGTTTTTGCATCGGCACCGAAGATGCCCTGTGTCAGGTCTGCGAAGTAGGCGTCGAGGGGGTAATCGTTCCCATACAGGGTGGCATCGGTGATCCGTTGGAGCACCCGGGGATGCAGCAGATGCGCGAGGGCGCCGCGCTGTCCATTCAATACGCGCTCATGAATCTTGGGGTCTTCGGGAGCACTGAAGAAGCCGAAGCCGCGCCGCTGGTCCTGCAGGTAGCCATACACGCCCGCCTCGAAGTCGTAGGCATCTGGAGCGAAGGCGTACCGGTTGAGAGCGGAGACCGCAGCCCGTTGCTCAGCCCCGGAGACTGGCACCAACGGCGGCTGGGTGCCAAGCTGGGCAGGCAAGGCCCGGTTGTAACGTACGCCGCCGACTGCACGCGTCATGATGCCGAGTTGGGTGGCATACTCGCCCGAGAGGGTCAAGTAGGCCCTCCGCACTTCGAAGTAGTTGTCCTGCCCGGGGTGGCCATACGCTTCCACAATCTTGGGCATCAACTCCGCCACGAGCTCGCAACGATCTGCGGCATAGGCCACCGGGTCGTTCGAGAGGTCGTAGATGTTTACATCGGGGTTCATGCCGCCTCCCGCACGCCGCATATCGTCGGCATCGTTTCCGAAGCGCAAATCGGGTTGATTGCTCTGCTTGAGCAATGCATCCAGCCGGCCTTGCAATTTTTCGGGTTCACCATTGTCGGTCATGTAGCCGTAGGCGATGGCCCAGTAATCGTAGACCCCAGGGTTGTCATCGAAGAACTTGGATTGCTGGTTGGGATCTCGTGTGAAGTGGATGGCCGGATAGTCCATAACGCTGTTGCAAAGTCCCCGGGCGCGGACGAGGTCCCGGTTGAGCAAATCTTCGGGACTGTGGAGGGTGCTGCCTGCCATGTTGTGGGAAAGCCCTAGGGTGTGGCCTACCTCGTGCAACACCAAGCGGTGCAACGTCTCTTTGGTGAATTGGATTTGGTCTTCATCCGAGAAAGAACGGGCTTGCATGGCGGCCAAACCGAACAACAAGTTGCGGCCTTGCGCCATTCCCGCTTCACAACGGTGCATCTCGTGGGCCCAACGCGCACGGGCGTCCGCTGGCTGCAGGGTCTCCGCGGCAGGTGTTTCGCCACTGGCCAGCAGTCCCGCCTCCATGGCATCGTTGGGAAGGCCCGCGAGTTGGAACACCTCGCTCCGCCAGAGCCTGCCGACCATGCCCGACCATTCGAGCATGATGTCTGCGCCGAGGATTTCCCCCGTCCGCGGATTCACAAAGCTGGGGCCGTAGCCGCTGTACGCCGGGGATGGCGTCGAGGTCCAACGCAGCACGTTGTACCGAATGTCCCCCGCATCCCAATCTGCGTCATCGGGCTGGACCTTCACCTCGATGGCATTGCGGATGCCGATGGCTTCAAAAACGGGGTTCCACTTCAACAGACCGTCGCGGATGATGTCCCTGAATTCGATGGGGGTGGTGTTCTCGATCCACCAAGTGATGGGCTTGACGGGATCGCTGATGTCCGCAGTGGGGTCCGCCTTCTCCAACCGCCAGCGGTGAATGCGATCCAACCAGGGCAAGGATTCCGTGCTCGTCATGTCCTCGAGGCGGGTGGTAAAATAGCCGACCCGGGGGTCCTCCAACCGGGGTTCGAAGCCGGGTTCTGGCATGGCCAGCAAGGAATGCTGGTAGCCGATGGTAATGAAACGGGCGTCAGCCAAGGCCGCACCTTCTTGACTGGGCGCGCGGTTTTCATAGACGTAGTCAACCGTTACTTCGGTGTTGGCGGCGTAGTTGTTGATCCGCACAATCTTCGATTTCTCAGCGGAAAGTTTGCCGAGCAGTCCGTCTTCAGGTCTGCGGGAAACCGGTTTCACCATCTGGAACTCTTCGGCGAGGAAAAGGGCATCCCCTGAAACGAGGTAGGTGGTTCCTGTTGAATCCTGGGTGCGGCCTTCCAGTTTGAGGCTCGCGAGGATGGGGGTGTTGATGTTCGCATCGGCGGCCCGGCTCAGGGGGCTCCGGGGGTCGTAGTGAAAGTCGGTGTTGGATTCGCGCACTTCGATGCGTTCGAAATGGCGGTGGAAGGAGATGACCTTCGATCCCCGGTAAGTACCGCGGGTGAGTCCCGTTTCGGCCGCGCCGTCTGCCACGGCTGAGAAGTAAATGAACTCACGCCCCAACATGGAATCTGGAATGGCGATCCAAGAGGTGCCTTTCACTGTATCCACGTACAAGGTGAACAGTCCTGCATGCTGCTTGGCTGCTGAGGTGACTTCGGCAATGGACTTGGGGCCTTCGGATTTCTTGCTCCCTTTGTCTCCGGCCTGGGCCACCGGGGCATCTTTCTTCTTACCGCAGCGGTACCACTGGGCATGGCTGGATTCGGGCAGCGCGCCCAGGAGGATCAGAAGCCCGGTGGCAGCAAACAGATGGGAGGTCCGGGGGAAGCGAAGGGAGGTCAACAGCTGCATGATGAACTTCGATATTGTGCGACGAAGTTACAACGTGGCCAGTGCTGTTGTTTCTTTGTACGAAGCCATGATGGAAACGAAGCGTTATGCCCAGCCGGGGTGGTGGATGTTGTTCATCGGAGGGGTTTACGTGTCTTGGCAATGGCATGTGGGCCGATCGGGGATGGCGGATTTTCGGGTCTACTTCGACGCTGCGTCTCTGGCGTTGAAAGGAAGTTCTCCGTACGGGCAGGCTTTCGGTGTGAGCTCTGGTTTTTACAAGTACGCGCCTGTGGCCTTGGCGCCTTTCTTGCCACTGGTGGCCTTGGGTTGGTTTTGGGCCCGGTGGGTTTATTGGGGCATTTTGTTGGTGGGTTTGGCCTGGGGCTTGCCCCGTTTGGTCGATGGCATCGGCCGCCGGTTGGGACATGCGTCTCCAAGTCCGGGGATGCGCAGTTGGGTCATGGTGGGGCTGGCCATCATCGGGTCGCACCACCTGGGCAGGGAGTTGTTGCTCGGCAACATCAATGCGCTGCTTCTGCTGGCCTTGGGGGTTTGGTGGTCGTGGGTGGGACGGTTTGGGCCAGCAGAGGCATTGGGTGGGCGGGCCGTTGCTGGGGGAGCACTGATGGGCCTGGTCTGGGCGTTCAAGCCCCACTTCTTGGTCTTGTTGCCCTGGATGTTGGTTCGCAAGCCGCCCATCCACACGGGGCTCTCGGTGGTTGCATTTGGGGCGGCACTGCTCTTGCCGGCTCTTGGACTGGGGTGGTCCACCAACCTCGCTTGGTTGCAGGATTGGTGGGAGACCATTCGCATGCACAACACCGATACGTCCCACAGCGCAAACACGCTGTCCGCCATGTTGGGCCTTTCCTCCCCATGGAGTGCCTTGCTCACGGCCGCTTCGCTAGGAGCTTGGGGAGGCTGGGTACTGTGGGGCAAGTTTCGGTCGGTCAATCCCGATCGCCCGTTCTGGGAGGCCGCGGCCGGGGTGGCCCTGTTGCCCAACTGGGTGCACACGGACACCGAACATTTTTTGTGGAGTCTGCCTTGGGTGGCGGTTTGGCTTTGGCGGTTGGCCGATGCCAGCGCATGGGAAGGAACCGGCTCCCGATGGCGTTGGGTGGTCGGAGCGGTCTTGGTGCTGTGCTGTATTCCTTACACCACCGGCACCCCGGACCTGTGGGGGCGCGACGTGGCCGCTTGGTTGGAGCGAGGGGGGGCCTTGGGCTGGGCAAACGTGGTTCTGGTCCTCGGTGGATTGAGGCTTGCCTTGAGACTTCCAGAACGGAGACACTCTATCGCAAGGCCAGATACCAACGAAGGCATTACTTGATGCCCCGCTCTGCCTTGATGCGCTCGTAGGCTGCTTGAACGGCGAGGAAACGCGTCTGGGCTTGCTGCTGGTGTTCCGGCCCCAGGTCTTGCACTTTGTCCGGGTGGAACTTGACGGCAAGCCGACGGTACGCCTTTTTGATGTCCGTTTCGCTCGCTTGGCGGTCGATTTCCAGCACGGTGTAGGGATCAGCCTCCTCCCGGAAGAAGGGCTCCTCGATGCTTCGGCGGTCTTTGTCGCTGATGCCCAACAACGCCGCGATGCGCCGAATCACCTCGATTTCCTGGGTGTGAACGTGCCCATCGGCCTGGGCAATGCCATAGAGATATTGGAGCAGCAGCAGACGCTTGGGGTGCTCCATGTGGGAACGGATTTGGCCTGTAACAGCAACCAAATCAATGGGTTTCTCCAGCATCTCCTGCAGCAACCGCAGGTAGGCATCCAGTTGTTGCGGCGGGAAGTTGTTGCGCAAAAAGGCCTTTACGTAGTCCAATTCCGAGCGCATCACCTTGTCGTCGGCGCGCATGACCGCTGCGCTCAACACCAGCAACGCAGCGGCAAAATCGCCCGGTTGGGCACGGCGCATTTGGGGTTGGGCGGCCGTTGGGTACACCCGCGACCCCGAGCCGAGCCGGCTGCTCTCCTGCGCTGCTTCCCCCACGAACATCCCCCCGACCACCGAACCGATCAAGGCGCCGATGGGGCCGCCCAGGGCCCAGCCGAGGGCGCCACCCAGCAACTGCCCTTTCCACCGACTCATGCGAGCGCGGCGTACCCTGACGCGATGAACGCGGTGAGTTCCTCGCCGGTGAGCAGCCCTTGGGAAAGGCGGGCCAAATCCGCCGCCCGCTTCGCCGTGGCTGCCCGCACCGTTTCATCGGTTTCCGCAAGCAGTTTGTGGACCAAGGGGTGGTTGGCGTTCACGGCCACGTCATAAGAATCGGGCAGGGAACCGAACATCTGGAAGCCGCCTCCGCCCACAGCTTGTTGTTCCTTCATGCGGCGCATCCATTCGCTCCGCGTGATGGTGATGGGCGCTTCCGTGGGCGACATGGCCACAAACTTCACCCGGTACCCGCTGCTGGGGAACGCTTGTTCCAGCACAGGCTTGACGGCGGCCTCTTGGTCCGAGTCGAGGGCGCTGGTCGTGGCGGCATCCTTTTCAATGAGCAAGTCGATGACCTCGGCATCTACGCGCTTGAACTGGATGTCGTTGTGTTGTTCTTCGAGTTTCTGGACCACGTGGGAGGCCAAGGGGCCCTCCATCACCAGGACCCGGTAACCGCGGTCCAAGGCCGGTTGGACGAAGCTGTGCTGGGCGGAGGCGTCGGGGGTGTAGGGGAGCACCACCTTCCCATTCTTGTCTTTCTGCAATTCCCCGACGAGTCCCACCAACTCCTCGTAAGTGTGGCAGGCTCCGGTTGTGTCCTTGAACAGGTAGAACTTCGCCGCCCGTTCCAGGAACTTCTCGTCCGTCAGCATTCCGTACTCGATGAAGATCCGCAAGTCGTCCCACTGCTGGGCAAACTGCTCCCGGTCCTTCTTGAACATACTGGCCAATTTGTCAGCAACCTTTTTCGAGATGTGGCCACTGATCTTCTTGACCTGGGCATCCTCTTGCAAATAGGAGCGGCTGACGTTCAGCGGAATGTCCGGCGAATCGATCACCCCATGGAGCAGGGTCAAGAAGTCGGGTACGATGTTCTCGACATTCTCCGTAATGAACACCTGGTTCGAGTACAGATGGATCTTGTCCCGGCGCAGTTCCATCTCCCGCTTGAGTTTCGGGAAATAGAGAATGCCGGTCAAGTTGAAGGGGAAATCAACGTTGAGGTGGATGTGAAACAAGGGGTCCTCGAAGTTCATCGGGTAGAGCTCCCGGTAGAATGACTGGTAATCCTCATCCTGAAGGTCGGCAGGCTGCCGGGTCCAGAGGGGTGCCGTCCGGTTGATCACATTCGGTACCTCCACGTCTACTTCTTTGACGTTGCCCTCCTCATCCACTGCACCCGATGGATCCGGTTGCCGTTCCGTCCGCGTGCCGAAGACAATTTCCTCGGGCATGAACTTGCAGTACTTCGCCAGGATCTGCTCGATGCGGTCTTGCTCCAAGAACTCGGTGCTGTCTTCAGCAATGTGGAGCACCACATCCGTTCCTGCCTCTTCCTTGGTAGCAGCTTCCAAGGTGTACTGCGGTGAGCCATCGCAGGTCCAGCGAACCGCTTCGGAATCCGGTCGTTGGGAGCGGGAGAGGATTTGGACTTCACGCGAGACCATGAACGAGGAGTAGAATCCCAGTCCGAAGTGCCCGATGATTGCCGTTTTGGCGTCCTCGCCCTTGTATTTGTCCAGGAACTCCGTGGCACCTGAGAACGCGATCTGGTTGATGTAGCGGTCGACCTCCTCGCCCGTCATGCCGATTCCGCGGTCCCGGATGGTCAGGGTGCGTGCCTCCTCATCGAGAATGACTTCCACTGCCGTGGGGCCTTCGACGGCGGGAATTTCCCCCAGTTTGGCCAAGGTGCGGCGCTTTTGCGTGGCATCTACAGCGTTGGAAACCAGCTCCCGCAGGAAAATCTCATGGTCGCTGTACAGGAATTTTTTGATGATCGGAAAAATGTTCTCCGTCTGTACGTTGATGGTACCTTGTTGCATGGCTTGAGTATGACACCGGAATTGCTTCAAGGTGTATGCCAAACCCGTTCCTCCCCCAAATCCTGCCATTCTGACCCATTGCCCTGTCAGTACGGGGCAGTCGGCGGGCCAACTTGTCGCATTCTCCTACCTTTAGCGGCATGCAAGTGAACGTAAGGAAGGGCAGCTTCAAAGCAGCGGTTGGGGTCGCAATGGGACTCCTGTGCCACGTGGGAACGATCGAAGGGGTTTGGTGTCAAGGGGCTTCGCCGGTGGAGGTGGGGGCCGCTGCAGGGGATGATCCGGATTGGTCGGTTTGGATGCAGGATCCGGCCCGGTCTGTGGAGGAGGTGCGCGCGGCCTACGAGGCCCATTGGGCGGGGCGGGTCAAGGCCCCCGGGACCGGGTACAAGCCCATCGAGCGTTGGCTGCACCTGACCGAAGGTCGGCAGGATGAGGCCGGTCGTGCATGGGGGGCCAACGAGGCCTGGGAGATGCTCCGTTCCGTGGAGGCGACCCGGGCAGCCGGCGACCGGTCCCCCGGGGGGAACTGGACGGTCTGTGGGCCTACGCTCGACGCAGTCACTTCGCGTGACGACATCCGCGGGGTAGGCCGAATGAATTGCATCGCCTTCCACCCCACAGACCCCAACATCCTCTTCGCCGGCGCCCCCTCGGGGGGACTCTGGCGCTCCTACGACGGCGGCGCCACCTGGACGTCGAACACCGACGCCATGCCCACCCTGGGCGTGAGCGCCATCGTGTTCGACCCCGTGAATCCCGCCCGGGTCTACATCGGCACCGGCGATCGGGACGCCGCAGACAGCCCCGGCCTCGGCGTCTGGCGCTCCGACGACGGCGGTCTGAGCTGGACCCCAGCCGGCGACGCACTGTCCGACCGCGTCGTGGGCGACCTCCTCATCCACCCGGAGAACCCAGCCGTCCTGCTGGCCGCCACCAGCGGCGGCGTCTGGCGCTCAGCTGACAGCGGCGATACCTGGACCCAGGTTTCTCAAAACACCCAGAACTACAAAGACCTCGCTTGGCATCCCACCCAACCCGACATCGTTTACGCCACGGGACAAGGGCGCTTCTGGCGCAGTGGGGATGGCGGTTTGACCTTCGAATACATCAACGAGGGCATCCAGGCCTCGACCCGCATGGTCATCGCGGTGACTCCGGCCGCGCCGGACAATGTATACGTATGTTCCACAGGCACCTATGAGTTCCGGGCCCTCTTTCGGTCCACCGACGGCGGCCTCACCTTCACCGAAATGAGCGATTCCCCGAACATCATGGCTTGGAGTGCCAGCGGCGATCAGGACGGAGGCCAAGCCTGGTACGACCTCTGCATCGCAGCCGACCCGGTGGTCGTCGACCGAATCTACGTAGGGGGCATCCGGATGAAGCGTTCCGATGACGGCGGCGCCACCTGGGTGGACATCCAGGACAGCTTCTTGCACGTGGACCACCATGCCCTGGCCCACAGTCCGCACACCGATGCCTTGTACCTCGCGAATGATGGGGGCATTTACGTCCTCGCGAACGGACAGCAGTGGGTCGATTTGTCGAACGGGATTGTCACAGGCCAAATCTATAAAATCGGTCAAAGCCCGCACCACGCCACGCGGGTCATGACGGGCTACCAAGACAATGGAACCTATTTCTTCAACGGCGTCGAATGGAGCCGGAGCACGGGCGGTGACGGATTTGAATGCCAGTTCGATCCTGCTTCCACGGAATGGTTTTTCAGCAGCTCGCAGTACGGAAATGTCTACCGCACGGGTCCGGGCATCCAAAACCAAACCATCGTCCGCGAGGGCGAGTTGGGCATCACGGAGACGGGCGCTTGGTCCACGCCCTGGTGGGTGGATGGCACGGTACCGGAAACGATGTTCGTGGGGTTGAAGAATGTCTGGCGCTGCGCCAATGTGAAGACGGCTGAGCATGGGGATTTGGTCTGGGAGAAGATCAGCTCGAACCTGGCGGGAAACGATTTGCAGAACCTGCACACGCTGCACCGGCATGCGGGGGCGGCTGGGGTGTTGTTCGCTTCGGAGTCGAACCGGAAGTTGTTTCGGACGCTGGATGCGCATGCGCCGGAGGTGGTTTGGGAGGACTTGAGCGCTTTGCTGCCCCAAGCTTCGCAGCCGGTGTCGGCGTTGGCTTCGGTTCCCGGGAATGATTCGACGTTGTTCATGGGGTTCAACAGCCGGGTTTGGCGTTCGGAGGATTTGGGGGAGACGTGGGCCGAATGGACGGATGGTCTGCCCGCGGTGCGGGTGAATACGTTGGTCTGCGACACGGCAGGGGGCGGGTGGTTGTATGCGGGGACGGACCGGGGGGTCTATGTGCGGGGTCTGGGAGGGGATTCCTGGCTGGATTTTTCGGCGGGGCTGCCGTTGACGGTGCGGGTCACGGAGCTTGAGTTGCACCCGGGGACGGAGGCGGGGCCCGGGGTACCGGGGTCGCCGGCGCGGCTCCGGGCGGGAACGTACGGCCGGGGTCTCTGGGAATCGGATGTTTTCGGAGAGACGACGGTGGCGTTCCCGCCCATCGCGTTCTTGTCGCTTCCAGCGGGCGGGTCGGGGATTTATGGGGCGGTCGAGGTGCCGCTGCGTTTTCGGCGCAACCTGGTGGATGTGGAGGTGACGGGTTTGGAGTTGGGGGACATCTGGGTCGAGAACGGGGTGTTGGCGGACCTGATTCCGGATGGGGCGGGCTATCGGTTGGTGGTGGCGCCTGGGGACTTCGGTCCGGTTCGGGTCGCCGTGGTCGATGGGGCGGCGCAGGAGTTGGGGGTGCCGGGAGGGCCTGAGGGTCCCTGGTCGGTCGCTTCGGACACGCTCCTGCTGGTGTACCGGCCTGCGCCGGTTCCGTTCGGTCCCGAGGGGCCGGGTGGGGTAGGGGACCCGGCGTCGCTCGTCTTGTGGCTGCGTGGGGATGGGGGGACGTACGTCGACCTCGCCGCCGGGACCCTGGCTGCCCCGGGCGACGCCGTCGCCGGTTGGCACGACCTCCGGGCGACCGGCCTCGCCGCCCTCCAATCCGACCCGTCCCGCCGTCCCCTCCTGGCGGCCGACGCCGTCGCCGGACGCCCCGGCATCCAACTCGACGGCGACAACGACGCCCTGTTGGCCGCGGGCGTACCGACCGGAATCGGGCTCACCGCCGGCTCGGTGGTTCGGGGAACGGGTTTGGCCTGGGATGAGCACGGATGGATTGCCTCCGCCCGCGTTCCCAACGGCTTCATCCTCCATCCCTGGAAAGACCAAAGCTCCTTCCAAGCGGTGGTGCATGACGCGGACGGCAATATGGCCGAGGCAACCCCCATCTGGATTGTCGACGCATCTGCGCCCCAATTCTACGGGCTCACCTACGATGCCACCGAATGGGACCAAACCTTCCACACCCTGGTCAACGATACGCGGTTGCCTTTCCCTTCGGTGAACTTGGCACCCCGTGCGCCCGAAGCGGACATCGAGGTGCGGTATGGTTGGGATTTCGACGACCGGTATGGCAGCGGATGGATTGCGGAGCACTTCATCTACCAGCGTCCCTGGCAGGAGAGCCACCGCACCATCGTCCTGAACTACCTGGCCGCCCGTTACGGTCTCTCGATGGGGGCCACACAAGTATACTTCCGCCCCGAGTTTCCGGAGGATGTCGCTGGAATCGGCCAGGAATCAACCTGGGACCAACACCTCGCAGCGCGAGACGGATCCGGCCTCCTGGTTTCGGCAGCCAGCGATTTACAGGACGGGGAATACCTGTTTTGGGGACACGATGGTGCATCACCAGCTGAAGTAACGAGTGCTTATCCTTTCCTCACGCCGCGATCGGGCAGAACCCACGCTTGGGTGCAGGTGGGAGAGGTAGGCGCTGTACAAATGGAGTTTCCTGCGGATGCGGTGCCAGCGGGTGCCACGGATTGGGGGGTGATTTGGACCCACGGTGATGATTTCCTCCCCGGGGATGCACCTGCTTTCGTGCCTTTGACGGCCCAAGGAGCAGGTTGGGTGGCCCAAGTAGACTTTGCAGGCCCAGGGGGGGTCTTTACCTTGGGCAGTGCACCGGTGTTGGGCGTTGAAGAAACGTTGGCTGCGGGTCGCTTGACCGTCTTCCCCAACCCGACCGATGGGATGTGGAACTTGCGGGTCGGCGGGTTGGATGCCACGGGAGCTTCGGTGCGCATCTGCGATGCCACAGGACGTTGGGTGGGGGCATTCCCCTGGACCGGCGAACGGACCCAATCGGGGATGGCGTTGGCACCGGGATGGTACCTCGTTGTTTTAGAGAAAGGGGCAGAGGTGCTGACCACGCCGTTGCTCGTTCGATAAGGCACAAAAAAAGAGGGGCGCAGGCCCCTCTTTTTTTGTGCACCCCGGGTGCTTACTGAACGCAGATGCGCTCTACCGTCCCAGCACCGTCCGTGAGCGTGTACCAGCCTGCTGGCCAGGCACCTACTTCCCATTGGACCTGGGTACCGGGCTGCAACAGTGCAGCGTGTACCTCGCGACCCATCGCATCGATGGCCCGCATCCACCGGGCTCCCTCAGCCCCCTGGGGAACCTGCAAGGTCAACACGTCGCGAACGGGGTTGGGATACATCCGCACACCCTCTTGAACCGGGGCGCTTGCCACGGAGGAAGAGGGGTTTGC
Organism: uncultured Comamonadaceae bacterium; assembly: GCA_964405405.1. Taxonomy (GTDB): domain Bacteria; phylum Bacteroidota; class Bacteroidia; order Flavobacteriales_D; family Sanyastnellaceae; genus CAMCYM01. The sequence goes on from CAYONT010000005.1 coordinate 21,122, forward strand.
AAAACGATACACCTGACCGTTGGCGGGCATGCCGGTCCATCCGGCACCTCCGTAGACAAACTCCAGCAAATTCGTGTAGTACGAAAAGTTGCCCACGGCGGGATCTCCATTGCCGATCTGGAACATGCCATTGTAATCGTAATCGTAGTTTTCGATCACCCCGGAAGAGAAGAAGCCATCGGACAGATCCAATGCATCGATCACCGTATTGGGACCGAATCGGAATTCGATGGCACCGTCCGATTCGTACAACCAAACCTGGTAGTTCGCACGTTGGATGGCCGTGCCGAAGCCGTAAACCTCGTTGTAGAAACCTACGTTGCTCCACTCGATCTTGCAGATGCGGTTGGGAGCATTGCCCGTCGTGAGGTGTTGGATGCGCGAAAAGGAACCGGGCTCAATCGTGGAAACGTCACAGACGTCCAATGAGGTAGGGAAGAGAAAGTCCATCATGCCATCCAAAGAGGGCGCCATGAGCATTTCACCGACCCCGGTGAGAAGCAATTGGGAGGTGGGGGTGCCGAACACTGGAAAGTCAAAGCCGACAGGGATCATCATCTCCGGGTCATCCCAACCGGCCCCCAGGTCCAGAATGAATGGCTCCTCCAACGGGGCGTAGGGCGCCGTGAAGGCCGAGGTGGTGTAATACTGGGACAGGAGTGAACCGGAGGACAGAGCCGCCGTGAGCAAAGAGAGGTAGAATCCGCGCATGGAAAGGGTTTTGGTTGAATGTCAGTGGGACGTCCCCACCGGCACAAAGTTACCCATCTGCGCGAAAGCGCACCGTTAAAAATTGGGGCGCAGCAGGGACTTGGCGTAGAAATTGTCAATCACCTCGACCACGGCCTCAGCACTGTCCACCACGTGGAGCAATTCGGGGTCTCCCGCAGAGATGGTCTTGAACTCATCCCGCAAGGTGGTCCGAATCCAATCCATCAACCCACTCCAGAAAGCGCTCCCGTAGAGGATGATGGGAACGGGATCCACCTTCGAGGTTTGCACCAAGGTCAATGCCTCGAAGAGTTCATCCAAGGTGCCAAAGCCGCCCGGCATCACGACAAATCCCTGGGAGTACTTGACAAACATGACCTTCCGAACAAAGAAATAATCGAAGTCGATGGACTTGTCGCGGTCGATGTAGGGATTGTGGTGTTGTTCGAAGGGCAATTCGATGTTCAATCCCACCGAGGTACCGCCCATGTCGTGGGCGCCTCGGTTGCCAGCTTCCATGACCCCGGGACCGCCGCCCGTGATGACCCCGTAGCCCCGCTCTGCCAATTTCTGGGCCACGGCGCGTGCATCGTTGTAGACCGGAGAATCCGGTTTCATCCGGGCCGAACCATAAATCGAAATGCAAGGGCCGATGCGCTGAAGGGCTTCAAATCCCTGAACGAATTCGCCCATGATTTTGAAGATGGACCAACTGTCGTTCGACTTGATCTCGTTCCAATTGCGCTGTTTGAAGGGCTGTGTCATGGTGAATTGAACGGAAGAATCAGGATAAAGTTGTGCGCTTCTTGCGTCGGCCGGGCTTGTTGGGGGCAGCGGAAGGCGTTTCGGAAGCCGACGACTGCGGCGGGGCGTTCGGATTCGGTGGGGCCACCGGGGGCGACTGGGCCAAGGCCCGGGCAATGAAGGGGGCGGTCCTGCTGTTGGGTGCCAGTGCCACCGTCTCTGGGGTGCCTGTGGCGGTGATTTGGCCTCCAGCCTGCCCCCCCTCCGGCCCCAGATCCACCAGGAAATCGGCGCACTTCAGGACATCGATGTTGTGCTCGATCACGATGACGGTGTTGCCCCGGTCCACGAGCCGCTGGAGAACATCGATGAGCATCTGGATGTCGCTGAAATGCAGGCCAGTGGTGGGTTCATCGAGGATATAGCACGTGGAGCCGGTTCCTACCCGGGCCAGTTCCGAGGCGAGTTTCACCCGCTGGGCCTCGCCCCCGCTCAAGGTGGTGCTTTGCTGTCCCAGCGTGATGTAGCCGAGGCCCACATCCTGCAGGGTGCGGGTGATGCGCAGGATTTTTGGGTGAGCAGCGAAGAATTCAACGGCATCGTCAACGGTCATGTCCAGCACGTCGGCAATGGACTTTCCCCGGTACCGGACTTCCAGGGTTTCCCGGTTGTATCGCTTCCCGCCGCAAGATTCGCAGGTGACATGTACGTCCGGCAGGAAGTTCATCTCGATGGTACGCAACCCTCCGCCTTTGCAGGTTTCACAGCGTCCACCCGCCACATTGAAACTGAAACGTCCCGGCTTGTAGCCCCGGATGGCAGCTTCCGGCAGCCGGGTGAAGAGCGACCGGATTTCATCGAAGATGCCGGTGTATGTTGCCGGATTGGACCGGGGGGTTCGACCGATGGGGGATTGGTCGATGTCGATGACCTTGTCCAAGTACTGATAGCCCGACCAGCTGCGAAAGGGGAGGGGCTGCTTCGTTGCTTCGTAAAAGTGGTTGTGCAACAGGGGATAAAGCGTCTGGTTGATGAGGGAGCTCTTCCCCCCACCCGAGACCCCCGAAATCCCGATGAAGGTGCCCAGCGGCAGCCGGATCGAAATGTCTTTGAGGTTGTGTCCGGTGGCGCCCTCCAACTCGAGGAATCGGCCATTCCCGCCGCGGCGTTGGGCGGGCATGGCGATGGTGCGTCGCCCCAGCAGAAAATCAGCGGTGACACTGTCCCCGGCCAGATGCGCCGAAGGGGGGCCTTGGGCGACGATGCTGCCTCCGTGGACCCCGGCACCTGGACCCATGTCGATGAGGTGGTCCGCCTCCCGCATCATGTCTTCGTCGTGCTCCACCACCAGCACTGAATTGCCAGCGTCTCGGAGTCCTTTTAGGCTGTCAATCAATCGGTTGTTGTCCCTTGGGTGAAGTCCGATGCTGGGTTCATCCAGGATGTAAAGCACCTCCGTCAGCCGGCTGCCCATCTGACTGGCCAAACGAATCCGCTGCGCCTCTCCTCCCGAAAGCGTACGCGAAGACCGGTCGAGGGCAAGGTAACCCAGGCCCACCTCGCACAGAAATCCCAACCGGTCATGGATTTCCTTCAACGGCTCCCGCAGGATGCGACGGGGTCGCTCGGGTAGGCGCTCACCGAGCCCTTCCGCCCAGTTCTGCAGTTCCGACAACGACATGGCCCCCAGGTCTGAAATGCGCATCCCATCGAGGAAAAATTGCCGGCTCATCGGTTGCAACCGCGTTCCCTCACATTCCGGGCACACCTTCTTCCACAGGAACTGCTGGGCCCAACGGCTCAGCTGTGCAGACTGGCTGCCCGAGGCAGCGCGCAAGATGCCAGCTATCAACCCATCGAACCGGACGCTTCCCCCCCGAACGCCCGACTTGTCTCCGAGCTTCACCGGCTTTTCTCGCCCGTGCAGAATCGCACTCACCACCGCTTCGTCCAATTCCCCTAGCGGCGTGCGAACCGTCGCCCCGGCCTCTGCCAAAAGCGCCTCCACCACCCCTTGGGTCCAACTGTCCTTCCAATCGACCAACGGCAAAATCCCCCCTTGCGAAACCGATTTGCTGGCATCGGGAATCAAACGAGCCACCTCCACCTCGGGCACTTCCCCCAACCCACTGCAATGGGGACAGGCGCCGTAAGGGGAATTGAAGGAGAACAAGTTGGGCTCCGGATCCGGATAAGCCAGCCCGGTGGTTGGACACATCAGATTGCGGCTGAAGAACCTCCAGTCCCCTGTATCCTGCACCAACACACCCAACGTCCCCTTCCCTTGCGACAGCGCGGTCCGAATTGAACGCTGCAACCGGGTTGTGTCCTCCGGGCGCACTTCCAAACGATCGATGACCACCTCGATGTCGTGGATCTTGTAGCGGTCTACCTTGAAACCCGCTTGCAATTCCACCACCTCACCATCCACCCGGGCCCGCAAGTAACCCTGGCGCATGATCTGCTCGAATAGCTCCCGGTAGTGCCCCTTTCGGCCGCGCACCAACGGCGCACAAATCGAAATCCGTTGTCCTCGGAAATTATCGAGTATGCCCTGAAGAATCTCCTCCTCCGAAAACCGGACCATCGGTTCTCCGGTGTGCAGGGACCGGGCATCTGCTGCACGGGCAAACGCGAGTCGCAGGAAATCGGCGATTTCGGTCACCGTGCCCACCGTCGACCGAGGATTTTTCGAAATCGTCTTCTGCTCAATGCGAATGACGGGACTGAGTCCGGTGATTTGGTCTACATCCGGCCGCTCCATGCCTCCGATGAACTGGCGGGCGTATGCGCTAAACGTCTCCAAGTAGCGCCGCGCCCCTTCCGCATACAGCGTATCGAAGGCCAAACTCGATTTTCCACTCCCACTGACCCCCGTGATGACGACCAATTGGTTCCGCGGAATGGACACGTGGATGTTCCGCAGGTTGTGCTCCCGGGCGCCAATGACCCGCAGCATTTCGGGTTCCTCCGCAGGGTAGGGCACGGTGCCCGTTGAATCCATGGCCGTTGTTTTCCCCATCAACCCTTCTCAGCCCCGCGAAGTTCAACCGGCGCCTGCCCTCGTTTTCGGATGCGAAATCCCAAGGCCGCCACCAGCAATGTCATCAGCGGACTGACCCAGTTGAAAATGCAGTACGGCAGGTACGCCCAGGTCGCGATGCCGAGCATCCCGCTCTGCGCTACACCACAGGTATTCCAGGGCACCAAGACACTCGTTACCGTGCCTGCATCTTCCAACGTTCTGGACAAGTTCTCAGGCGCGAGGTCCGCATCCTCAAACGCTTTGCGGTACATGTTCCCGGGCACCACAATGGCCAGGTACTGATCCGATGCCAGGATGTTGAAGGCCAAACAAGTTCCCACCGTCCTCGACACCAACCCAAAGGTACTCTGCACACCCCTCAACAGGGCTGTGGTAATGGCCCGGAGCATCCCCGTCGCCTCCAATGCCGCCCCGAAAACCATGGCGCACAAGATCAACCACACCGTGTTCAACATGCCGGCCATTCCATCGGACTGCAACAGCCCGTCCGCCAGCGGGTGGCCTGTTTCCACAGCGATGTCCCCGAACATGGCCTGCATGGCCACGGTGTATCCCCCCATGCTGACCGCGTTTCCGGCGTCCCCAGCGTCCCCAGCTCCTCCGGCCAAACGCTCCATCAACTGGGGCTGAAAAACCACGGCGGTCAGGGCCCCCAGCAAGACGCCCGCAAGCAAGGCGGGGGCTGCTGGAACCTTTTTGATGATGAGTCCGATGACCACTACGGGGGCGATGAATAAGCCGGGATGGATGTGAAAAGAACCCAGGACCGCGTCCTCAAATCCAGGTGCCAATCCCGGCACTGCGCCCCCCGCAGCCGCGCCCCCTCCCAATCCGGCCACCAAAAAGACGGCCAAGGCAATCACCAAACTCGGTACCGTGGTGTAGAGCATGTACCGGATATGTGTGAACAGATCGGTTCCAGAAACGGCCGGCGCGATGTTGGTGGTGTCGCTCATGGGCGACAACTTGTCGCCAAAATAGGCCCCTGAAATGATGGCGCCAGCGACCCAACCGGGATTCAATCCCAGCGCGGCTCCGATGCCCATCAACGCAACCCCTACCGTTCCCACGGTCCCCCAGGAGGTCCCCGTGGCCAGGGAGAGAATGGCCGCAATGATGCAGGCTGCTGCCAAGAAAATGCCCGGTTCCAATACCTGCAATCCGTAGTAGATGAATGCAGGAATGATGCCTGCAATCAACCAAGTTCCGCTCAGGGCCCCGATGAGCAACAAGATGAGGATGGCTTCGGAGGTCGATGCAATGCTCTTTCCAATGGCCTGTGCGACCTTTTCCCACGCCACTCCTTTTGCCATGCCCATGGCCGCAGCCACGAAGGCCGCCAGCAGCATCGCCATTTGGTTGGGACCATAGGAACTGTCTTCACCGAACAAAGTGACATGCAGCCCCAACAAGGCGACGAGGACCCCCACCGGGACCAAAGCCCAACCCAAGCCCATGGACTTGGGCTCCTCCCGCATCTCCGGTGGCGACATCGGACGCTGGGCCATCAGCGGTTCTGTTGGAGATCCTGCTCAGAGACCGTTCCCGACGGGTTGATGGCATTCAATTCGACCCGGATTTTGCCGCTCTCCACGTTGAGCACTACGGTTCCACTTTCGATCTCAGCCACCCGTCCATGGATGCCACCAATGGTCACGACCTTGTCACCCTTGTTGAGCCCTTCCCGGAATTTGCGCGCTTCCTTTTGACGCTTCATCTGAGGACGAATGATGAACAAGTACATGATGAGCAACATCATGCCCAACATGATAAAGAAACCGAGGTCGGCTCCCCCTCCTGCGGGGGCGGCTTGAAGCAAAGTGAATGACATGGGTTCGTTGAATTGCAATGCGTTAATCCGATTCTGTGGATGGGGCGGGGGAGGGCGCAGCCGGTCCCACCACCCTTCCTTTCAGCGTCAGCAAGGTAATGGCAGGAAACGTGTTGGCAGCCACGGTAACGTGTTTGAGGTTGTCCCCCTGCTTGCCTCGGGTGTCAAAAGCTACCGTCAAACTGTCCTCTCCACCAGGAGGAATGGGCTTCCTGGGCCAATCCCGCACCACAGTACAACCACATTCGCCATGGACATCCGTCAGCAGCAAGGGGGAATTCCCCGTGTTCTCAAACGTGAACGTATGCCGCAGAACGGTTCCTTCCGGCACGGGCTCAAAAGACCAAACCGAGTCCACAAATGTGATTTGGGGTGCATCGGACACATCTTGTTGTTTTCCGGAAGCCGTGCCCGGCACTTGAATCCAGTCGGTTGACAACGAGTCCGGGGCCTGGTCACAACCGGTGGTACTGCCAAGTGCCACCCACAAGGTCATCAGGTACCGGAGCTTCAACTTGGATTTCGCCCACCGCATGGGCCGCTTCGATTCCATCATTCCAAGAGTCCACGTCCGACTTTCACAATCGATCCCTGGGCCTTCAGTTTCTGGAACAATTGATCCAAGATGCCGTTGATGAAGGCACTGCTCTTCGGGGTGCTGTAATACTTCGACAACTCGATGTACTCGTTGAGGGTCACCTTCAAAGGAATGGACTCGAAGGAGCGAGCCTCTGCAATGGCCATTTTCATCAGGATGCGGTCGATGAGAGCAATGCGGTCGATTTCCCAGTTCGCGGCCGCTTCGGTGATCAAGGCCTCGCTTTCTGCACCCAATGCCAACGTTTGGCGGAAAAGGACATCCATGAAGGTCTTGTCGTCTTCATCCTCCCTCCAGAGGGGCAACAAGACAATGTCGTCGGCATCCTCCGGAATCATCTTCACGGTTTTGATGACCATCGAGGCCACCAAATCCAGGTCGTCGTTCCAGAATATGCTCTGCTCCTCCAAGCTATCCTCAAACAACTCGTTCTGAATCATATCCTTGCGGAACATTCGGATCAAAAATTCGCGGTCGTGCCGGAACCCCCTTTCCTCAGATGCCATGTAGGCCAAATAGTCTTCTCCCTCCATCATGCTGCGGAAGATTTTCCGAAGCAGTTCCATGTTGTTCCCCCATCCTACGCCCAACTTTTCGGCTTGCTTTTGCAGCACCTTGCTGTTTGCCAATGCCCGCAGCGGTTTGTTGTTCACAAACTTGACGTTGGGCATTAGGTCTTCGGGGGTGGGAAGTTGTTTTTTGCGGCCCGCCTCGATTCGGTCAATGGCCATCCCCTGCATGCTGCCGATCATGAGCAGAAGCAGGACATAGAGCTCCTGCATCTTGGCAATGCTGTGCGCTAGGTTCTTTTCTGCCAGCACGGCGTCTCGGTCGGTATCCTGGTAAAACGCGTAAAGGACCTGGAGGATCTTGATCCGAATTTGGCGGCGGTTGAGCATTGGAAATCGTCTCGTGCAAAACTACGGCGAGAGGCGCATTGAACCCTTGCTGTTCGAAAGTTGTTGTTAAAGCATGGCTGCATGGAGCAACTTCAGAAACGGATGGCTGCAGGGGGCATGGGCCTGCCTGCTGGGTGTGGGGGGATCGGGGTGTGAACGGGCCATCGATGTGTCGTTGCCGGATGTGCCGCAGGATTGGGTGGTGGAAGGGTCGATCGAACTGGGGGCTCCGCCCGTCGTTTTCATCAGCCTGACCCAAGGGTATTTTGACCCGGTCGATGCTTCGCTGGCGGCCACGTTGTTCTTGGGCGGGGCGGATGTTCGGGTCGGGGTGGGCGCGACTTGGCATGCGTTGGACGAGGTTTGTTTGGGGGACTTGCCGACCGAACTCCAAGCGCAGGCCTTGGAGACCTTGGGTCTGCCCGCCGAGTGGGCCCTGGGCGCTGCGGCGGATTTCTGCGTCTACACATCGCTCGGGGGTGACTTGGTGGGCGAAGTCGGCGAGACGTATCGGTTGGAAATTCTCTGGAACGGCCGCCGTGCCACTGCGGAATCAACCATTTTCGCACCAGTCCCGTTGGATGACCTCCGCTTCCAAGCTCCCAACGGCGGCACAGGTCCGGCCGATTCGCTGGGGTGGGTTTATGCCCGTCTGTCCGATCCGCCTTCACCGGGACAGTGTTATCGGTGGTTCGCCCGGCGGATCAATGCCCGGCCGTCCTGGGATCCGCTCTTTGAAACCGGTGCCCACACCCCGAAGGATGCCGACTTTGTCGCCCCCCTGGGCAGCGCCGTAGAGGATCGGTTTTTCAACGGTTTGGCCTTTGAATTCAATGCAGTCCGCGGCAGCGCACCGGGCAGCACGGCCTGGGATGACCAATTCGACAGCGGGGAATTCAGTTACTTCAAGCGCGGTGACACCGTGGTGGTCAAGTTTTGCACCATCGACCCCGGCGTTTATGCCACCGTGGCCAGTCTCGAGAACCAAGTGCTGGGTCAGGGGAACCCCTTCTCCGTGCCTGCGGAAGTGGAAGGCAATGTCGTCGGGGCCCGGGGCCTCTGGGCGGCTTACGGGGTGGCCTTGGATACCTTGGTCTGCACGAATTGAATTCGCGCGGCTGGGATGCGGTTGACTTTCGGCTGCGCGGTACTTTTGTCGCCATGATGCAACACTTACGTAGGGTCTGCGGGTGCCTCGGATGGATTTTGTTCGCGCCCGTTGTGTCGATGGGCCAAACCCCAGAAACCCCAGGGAAAGAGTCGGTGCTGGTGTTGCCCCTTCGGACTGCCACCGTCTACTACGAGGGCGCCCTGTTGGAGCGTTCCGGCAGCTACCGAACCGGGACCGGCAGCGAACGGCTCGTGGTCGGGGGACTGGATACGAACATCGTGGCGGGCAGCGTGGAGGTAGCGTTGCCTGCCGGCTGGAAGTTGCTGGGCACCCAGTTCCGGCTGGCTCCTTCTGGCGAGGGCCGTTGGGCCCAGTTGCAAGCGATGGACCGGCTGGACGCCCAAATCGCAGAAAATCGCTTGGAGCGAGCCAAGGAAGAAGCCCTCTTGGCTGCTTTCGAGGAAGAGCAAGCCATGCTGCGCGCGAACCGGGCCTTTGGCGGAACCGATGCTGTGATGGTCGAAGACCTCCGGGAGATGGCGGATTTCTGGCGCAATCGGATGCAGGAAATCGGCTTGCTCGCCTTGGATGTGCGCCAGCAGATGGCTGCGTTGGACCAGACATGGAAGCAGTTGGAGGAGGATCGCAAGCAGCTCGAAAACTTTGTTTTGGGTCAAGAAGGCCAAATCCTCCTGCAATTCGAAGCCCCACCGGCCGCTCAGGGCACTGTGGTGGTCCGGTACCTGACCCGGTCAGCCCGTTGGACGCCCCACTACACGGTTCAATGGACCGCAGAGGGCAATTTGCTGGGCAACAAGTGGGCGGAGGTTCGGCAATCCACGGGCACCCCTTGGGCCCAGATACCGGTCCGTTTCGCTGCAGGATCCCCTTTGGAACCACATTCCTTGGAGCGACGCAAGGAAGTCCAGGCCGTACATGGGATGCTCACCGAACAAGAGGTGTTTCTGGAAATGGAAAGGGAGGACAGCGAGGACCGTGTGCAGGCCATGTCGATGGCGGTTGTCTCCAACGCGCCCCAAGCAGCCGGGGATGCATCCGGCAACATCCGGTCCGTCTGGCAGTCCACCCAGCCGATTTACGTGGCTTCGGGCGACAGCCTCCACCGCGTCCCCGTTGGTCCGTTCGAACTGCGTGGCACGCTGACCTACCTCGGTCGCCCCACAGAAGCCGCCGAAGCCCGGCGCAGGGTTCGTGTGGCGGACTGGTCCTCTCATGACCTGTTGCCCGGCCCTGTGGAGATGCGGCTGGGGGATTTGTACCTCGGAAGAGGCTACCTCGCTTTGCCCGTGGCATCTGACTCCCTCACTTTGCTGATGGGCAGCGAGGTGGACGTTCGCGTGGAACGCTCTACCCTTCGCCAATCCACGAAACGCCTCCTGTGGCTGCGTCGCCAGAAACACGCGATCACGTGGCGATATGATGTGGTCAACCGAAAGAACACGCCCGTGCAGCTTGAGGTGGAAGACATCCTCCGCCCCGATTGGCTCAACGCCTACAGCTCGTACCGCGTGGAATTGCGGGATGCAGCGGGTGGCGAATGGGTGCAGGGCACAGGCCAAATCCGCTGGCAAACCGAAATTCCCGCGGGCGGAAGCCGATCGTGGGAGGTGCGGTTCGTGGTCCGTCAGCCGGGCTGAGCTCCCCGACCCCGGAACATCAGGGCGCCTCGAGCATTTCTGTGGCGGCGGCGCTGTCCGGCACGGCCGGTGCCAGGAGGCGCATGGACTTCAAATCTGCGATGCGAACGCCGGTGTAGTAGGTGTGGAGGATGTCTTGGGCGCTTTGACCGTGGCGCGCCCGGTTCATGGCGCCCTCCTGGCACATCCCGACTCCATGGCCGAAGCCCTTCCCGATGAAGCGGACAGAATCTCCTTGGGCCAGGGTGACGAAGTAGGAGGAGCGCAGGGCGAAGGCTTTCCGGACCTCTGCCGCCCGGATCTGCGCCCGGTCGTCTGGGAGATCGTTGACCCGCCTGGTCGGCAGGAACTGGGCATCCAACGGAGCGGGGCCCGGCTGGGCTTTCAACCAGGCTTCCCACTGTCCCATGGGAACCGACTTCTCCCACTGGCAATGTGGCATGGCGAGGCAGAAGGTGTCCTGGACGCCAACGAGGTAGGGCAGGGGGCGTTGCCAGACGTTCTCTGCGCCTTGGGTTTGGCCTCCACAATTGGAGTGGAAAGCCGCTGTGATCGGAGCCCCCTGCCGGTCCAGCAAGACCAGGCCACTGGTCGCAGCCACCGCCTCCCGATGGGCATCACTGGCCGTCGCCACGCCATGGTAGGCCTGGCAATGGACGGCATCGCAGAGTTGAAATCCCTGGCCGGCGTGGCGTTGCAGCGCGGTGAGGGTGTAGGTCCTGCTCACGATGGCCTGGGCTTCGTAGAATTCAGGGTGGTGCCCCTTGCCAGCCTCCGCGGACAGCACACCCACGAGGTATTCGTCGAGGGCGACCTCGAGGATGCAGCGCAGGGCGTCCCCTTCCCGCACCAGATGCAACCCACCGGGGTGATGCTGTGCGTGCACAGGACCCGCGGGGTCGATTCGGAGCTTGCTGCCTGCTGCCAGGGGCCGGAAATACGCATAGGTAAACGTCCTGCCTCCCTGGGTCCATTGGTCCCGCGTGCCACCACCGACTTGGATTTGCCATTTCGAATCGAGGGTGTCCAGGATGTTCCCTTCGCGGTCGAGCACTTGGTAGGTCCCACCGAGGGGTTCGAGCACCAAGCTCCGGGGGAGCTCCTTCTCGAACAGTCCGATCCGGACCCGGTCCTCGGGAGGGGGGAGGTAGGCCCGGGTTGGGGCGAAGGACGGAGAGCCTGACCGGTGGGAGGTCGCTTCGGGCCTTCCCGTGACCCAGGCCAGGACCAGCAGGACCGCCGCCCCCGCATGCCGGAGGAACCGGTGCATGCTCGGGTGGAGGTGGATCCAGGGGCTGAGGAAACCAGGTCTCATGGGGCGGGCGGGGCAGGGGGTGGGGCGGTTTCTACAATCGAGGCTGCGATGCGTTGGGCGGCGCCGCGGGTGCCCAAACGATCCGCGAGCTGGGTGTAGGCAGTGCGTTGGGCTTCCCGCACAGGTCCCTCCATCAACGCGAGCACATCCTGTTCTAGTACCTCGAGGGTACAATCCTGTTGGATTCGTTCCGGAACCGCGGGCCGGTCGAGCAAGAGGTTGGGCAGGGAGATGTAGGCTACGCGCGCGAGGGTGCGGGCGATGGCGTAGGTGAGTCCGCTGGTTTTGTAAATAACCACTTGCGGCAGGCCAAACAAACCCGCCTCCAAGGTGGCCGTCCCGGAGGTGATGACCCCGACGTGGGCGAACTGCATGAGCGCATGGGTCTCACCGAACAGGACGGGAATGCCCGCTTCGAGGACCGCCGCATACGCAGTGGGAGGCTGTCCCGGGGCACCGGCCACGACGGGTTGCGCGGCGCCCGGAAGTCGACCGGCCAGAGCGATCAGTAAGGGGAGGTGGTGACGCAGTTCTTGGGAGCGCGATCCAGGCAGCAGGGCGACCAAGGGCCGGTCGGGCTCCAGTCCGTTGCGCAGTTTCCAGGCCCGGGCCCCGTCTGCACCCGCCTCCCCCGCCTGCGCCGCCCTCGCCCGGGCCTCCGCCACCACATCCAACAGCGGATGCCCCACGAACCGAACGTCCGCACCGACCCGGCGGTAGATGGCCTCCTCGAATGGCAGCACCACATGCATCCGGTCAATGGTGCGCGCGATGCTGTGGATGCGCCCCGCATTCCAAGCCCAAACCTGGGGTGAAATCACGTGAAACGTCCGGATGCCGGACTGTTTGGCCACCCGAGCGATGCGCAGGTTGAACCCCGGAAAATCGATCCCCAGCCAGAGATCCGGTTCAAAGGCTTGCATCTCTTCGGCACAACGTGCCAGATTGCGCCGGATGGTTCCCAGGTTCCGGATGACCTCCCAGAACCCCATGTAGGCGAGCTCCCGGTAATGCCGGGTGACCACCACGCCGGCGGCCTCCATGTGCTCGCCTCCCCAGCCCTGCATCACCCACTCGGGGTCTTGGGCGTGGAGGGCGGAGGCAATTTGGCCTCCATACAAATCCCCAGAGGCCTCCCCGGCCACCAGAAAAAGACGCTTCAAGAGCCGAGGTTTTTGAACTGCAACCAAACCACCACGGGCACGCTGATGAGGACCACAAGCAACACGCCCCGTGCCCATTGCAGCCGATTGTAGCGAAGCAAGATGTAGAATACCAACACATTGAACAGAATGCTCAAGGTGAGGATGCTGTCCTGGTACATTTGCCCCCGGAGGAACACATCTTCCACAAAAAACCGGTAGGGCATGTCGTTCACGGTGCACCACCAAACGGTGAGGATGGATAGGCCCACGCCAGTGCCCAATAGCCCCATCAGGACGCCGGTGAGCACCCCAATGGCAGGGGAGGCAAGGAATCCAGGTGACTTCATGCGAAATCCCAGGTGTTGAGCGCCGCGATGGCGTGGTGAGCTGTCAGGTCAAACTGGGTGGGTACCACGCTGACGTAGCCCTGGGCCAGCGCCCATTCGTCGGTGTCTTGCCCTTGGTCGGGGGTGCTGAACCGCCCCGTCATCCAATAGTACTTGGCCCCGCCGGGGTTTTCCCTTTCGATGAAGGCATCCTCCCAATAACCCGCCGCTTGCCGGCACACCCGGATGCCTGCGATCTGCGCCAATGGAAGCTTGGGGATGTTGACATTCAAGCAGGTACCCGTGGGCAATCCCTGGGACAGCACCTGACGTGCGACCCGGCGTGCGACGTCCCGGGAGGCAGAGAAATCCGCTCCGCGGGCGTGGTCATGCAGGCTGAATCCGACCGAGGGTATGCCTTCCACAGCACCTTCGACCGCCGCACTCATGGTGCCGCTGTAGATGACGTTGATCGAGCTGTTGCTTCCGTGGTTGATTCCGCTCACCAGCAAATCGGGTTTCCGGTGCAGGATTTTGTAGATCGCCAGCTTGACGCAGTCCACGGGGGTTCCGCTTGTGGAAAAAGCCCGCACGCCTTCCACCGGAAAGTCCACTTCCTCCATGCGCAGGATGTTCCCAATGGTAACCGCGTGCCCCATGCCCGATTGCGGGCTGTCAGGCGCCACGACCCAAACCTCGCCCAACCGGGACATCTCGGTGGCCAAGGCCAAGATGCCCGGCGCAGTGATGCCGTCGTCATTCGTCACCAAGATGAGGGGGCGGTTCTCAACCATGGCGCGCAGGGATGTGTTGCAGGATGTCCAGCAGGTAGCCCCAGAATTTCTGAACGGATGACACCTGCACACATTCATCGGGGCTGTGGGCGCCCCGGATGTTGGGGCCGAAGCTCACCATGTCCAGGCCCGGATAGTTTGTGCCCAAGATGCCACATTCCAGTCCGGCATGACAGGCCTGCACCCGCGGTGAGGCCTGGTAACGCCGCTCGTAGATGTCGCGCAGCAAGGCGACAATGGGCGAGTCCGGCCGAGGTTCCCAACCCGGGTAGCTCCCGGAGGTTTCGGTCGAAAGGCCGGCGAGCCCAGCCGCCGCAGCGATGGTCCGAACCAAATCGTGTTTCTCAGATTGGACACTGCTGCGCGTGAGACATTGCAGCACCACCTCGCCGTTGCCCAGCTGAACACGCGCGAGGTTGTTCGACGTTTGGACCAGACCCGGCATGGCAGGACTCATGCGGTGGATGCCGACGGGAACCGCGGCAATCGCCATCAGCAGGGCCTCTTGCACCTCCTCAGGCAGGACCTCCGTCGCAGCTTCTGCCGGGAGGTCGGTGATGCTGTAGGCCAAACCCCCATCCGTCCGGGCGTACTCCGCGGCAATCTCCTCCCAGGACGCCCGAACCGCCGATTCCCATGCGTCCCGGTCCGCCGGATCCAGCACCAAAACCGCGCGCGACTCCCGGGGCAGGGCATTGCGCAACCCACCGCCTTCGATGGTGGCCACGCGGAAGTCAAACAGCTCCCCCGTGACCAGCAGCAAGCGGTTCATCACTTTGTTCGCGTTCGCAATGCCTTTGTGGATGTCCATGCCCGAATGGCCCCCGCTGCCCCCAAACACGGCGAGCGCAACCCGCTGGGCGTCGTCTGCCACCGGCTCCGGGGTATAGGTTCCGCGCGCGGTGACATCGATGCCCCCTGCGCATCCGATGGACAGTTCGTCGTCATCCTCCGTGTCGAGGTTCAGCAAAATGGTCCCCCGCAGCCAACCGCCTTGCAGGCCCAGCGCCCCCGTCATCCCGGTTTCTTCGTCGATGGTGAACAGGGCTTCGAGCGCGGGGTGCGGGATGTCGGTCGAAGCGAGGAGGGCGAGGATCGCTGCCACCCCGATGCCATTGTCCGCACCGAGGGTGGTTCCCTCCGCCCGAACCCAGTCCCCGTCCACCCGCATGCGAATTCCCTCCCTGTCGAAGTCAAATCCCGTCCCCTCGTTTTGCTGGCATACCATGTCCACATGGGACTGGAGCACGACGGTCTGGCGGTCCTCCATGCCGGGGGTGGCGGGTTTGCGCACCAGCACATTGCCCACTGCGTCGCGTTCGGCCTCCAGACCCAGCGAAGCCGTCACGGACAGGATCCACGCCACCACTTGTTCCTCCTTTTTCGAGGGACGGGGGATGGCATTCAGCTGGGCAAACGCTTGCCACAGCGGTTGGGGTTCGAGGTGGGCAACGGGTGATTCCATGCTGCGAAGTTAGGGCTTGCCCACAGGACTTTGCATGCGCGAAACCCGCGGCAGCCTGTGGATAAAATAGGCGTTTGGGGAACGGTTTGGCCTACGCAATGGGGCTAATTTGCGTGCGATATGTTGGAACAGCAAGCGGCCCATTCGTATACCGAGGACAACATCCGATCGCTCGACTGGAAAGAGCACATCCGGATGCGCCCTGGGATGTACATCGGAAAGTTGGGGGATGGACAATCCGCCGACGACGGGATCTACGTGTTGCTCAAAGAGGTGGTGGACAACAGCATCGACGAGCACGCGATGGGACACGGCAAGGCCATCCGCATCGCCGTTCGAGACGGGGAGGTAAAGGTCCGGGATTTCGGCCGGGGCATCCCCTTGGGCAAGGTGATCGACTGTGTGTCGAAAATCAACACGGGAGGCAAGTACGATTCCCGTGCATTCCAGAAGTCCGTGGGTCTCAATGGCGTGGGTACCAAGGCGGTGAATGCGCTTTCGGAGTCGTTTACGGTGGAGAGTTTCCGCGATGGCCAGGCCAAACGCGCCGATTTCCACCAAGGCAATCTCCTCGAAGACCATCCGCTCGAGGCGACGGAGGAGCGCAACGGAACCCAGATCACTTTTCGCCCAGACACCAGCGTGTTCCGGGGATACCGGTACCGAACGGAATTCGTGGAGAAGTTGCTCTGGAATTACGCGTACCTGAACACGGGCCTCACCCTCTATTTGAACGGTGAGAAATTCAAAAGTGAGGAGGGGCTCAAGGACTTGCTTTCTTCGGAATTGGATGGTTCTGAACGGTATCCGGTCATCCACTTGAAGGGGGATGACATCGAGGTGGCGATCACGCACACCGAGGCTTACGGAGAGGACTACCAGAGCTTTGTGAACGGTCAGTACACCCCGCAAGGGGGGACGCACCAAGGGGCTTTCCGCGAGGCTTATGTTCGGGTCATTCGGGAATTTTTCGGGAAGGATTTCGATGCGTCTGATGTGCGCAGCGGCATCACGGCAGCCCTCGCGGTTCGGGTGGAGGAGCCGGTTTTCGAGTCGCAGACAAAAACCAAGCTCGGTTCGACGGAGATGGGGCCGGGTCGTGCCTCGCTCAAGAGTTTCGTTTTCGACTTCCTGAAGCGGGAACTGGACAACTACTTGCACCGAAATCCCGAGACGGCGCAGGCATTGCAGCAGCGCATCTTGCAGTCAGAACGGGAGCGGAAAGAGTTGGCAGGCATCAAGAAATTGGCCCGTGAACGTGCCAAGAAGTCCGCCGTGCACAACCGCAAGCTGCGCGATTGCAGGCTCCATCTGGGAGAGAAAAGCGATCGCAACGAGGAATCTACGCTGTTCATCACGGAGGGAGATTCGGCTTCGGGTTCCATCACCAAAGCCCGGGATGTGCAAACCCAAGCGGTGTTCAGCTTGAAGGGAAAGCCGCTCAATTGCCATTCCCTGACCAAGAAGGTGGTGTATGAGAACGAGGAGTTCAACCTGTTGCAGGCGGCTCTGGACATCGAGGACGGCTTGGAGAACCTGCGCTACAACCGGGTCGTAATCGCCACAGATGCGGATGTGGATGGCATGCACATTCGGCTGCTGTTGATTACGTTTTTCTTGCAGTTTTTCCCGGAATTGGTTCGCAGGGGACATCTGTATGTGCTCCAAACGCCCCTGTTCCGCGTGCGAAACCGCAAGGAGACGATTTACTGCTACAGCGAGACGGAGAAGCAAGAGGCCATCGAAAAGTTGGGGTCCAAGCCAGAAATCACCCGATTCAAAGGGTTGGGCGAAATCAGTCCGGATGAGTTTCGGCATTTCATCGGTGAAGACATGCGTTTGGACCCGGTGGTCATCGGAAAGGAAACGAGCATCCAAGAGTTGCTGGAATTTTTCATGGGGAAGAACTCGCCGGAGCGGCAGCAGTTCATCATCGAGAATCTGCGGGTTGAAAAGGACATGGTGGAATGATGGAGCACATGGACGAAGAAGAGCCCACCGGTGCTTTTGATCCGGAAGGGGCGGAGCATACGGAAGGCATGGAGCGGGTCATCAAGGTCCGCGGGATGTACAATGACTACTTCTTGGACTATGCTTCCTATGTCATCTTGGAGCGGGCGGTTCCACACCAACGGGATGGATTGAAGCCGGTGCAGCGCCGCATTTTGCACAGTTTGGACGAGATGGACGATGGCCGTTTCCACAAGGTGGCGAACGTCATCGGCAACACCATGAAGTACCACCCGCATGGGGATGCCAGCATTGGGGATGCGTTGGTCCAAATCGGCCAAAAGGATCTCATGTTGGATTGCCAGGGGAACTGGGGGAACATCCACACAGGGGACCGGGCGGCGGCACCGCGGTACATTGAGGTTCGGTTGAGCAAGTTTGCCAAGGAGGTGGCCTTCAATCCCAAGACCACGAACTGGTTGCAGAGCTACGACGGCCGGAACCGAGAGCCCGAAACACTGCCCATGAAGTTCCCGCTCTTGTTGGCGCAAGGGGTGGAGGGGATTGCGGTGGGTTTGGCCTGCAAAACGTTGCCGCACAACTTCATCGAGCTCATCGATGCAAGCATTGCAGCCCTGCTGAACAAATCGTTTGTGCTCTACCCCGATTTTCCCACGGGTGGGATGGCGGATGTGGAGCATTACAACGATGGGTTGCGTGGCGGACGGGTGCGGGTTCGAGCAAAGATTGAGAAGGAGGACAACAAAACCCTGATTGTTAGGGAGTTGCCATTCGGTGTGACCACCGGAACGTTGATTGAGAGCATTCTGAAGGCAAACGACCGAGGGAAAATCAAGATCCGGAAGGTCGAGGACAATACGGCAGAGCACGTGGAGGTGGTCATTCACCTGGCGAACCAAGTTTCTCCGGACAAGACCATCGATGCATTGTATGCCTTCACGGACTGCGAGGTGAGCTTGTCACCCAACTCCACGGTCATCTTGGATGACAAGCCGCATTTCTTGGGAGTCAGCGAGTTGCTTCGCATTTCGGCAGACGCGACGCGCGAGTTGCTCCGACGAGAGCTGGAGATCGAGTTGGGGGAGCTGCAGGAGAAATGGCATTTTGCTTCTCTCGAAAAGATCTTCATCGAGAACCGGATTTACCGGGACATCGAGGAGTGTGAAACGTGGGAGGAAATTTTGCAGACCATCCATGCGGGCCTGTTGCCGCACATCGGGCATCTCCTGCGGCCGGTGACGGATGACGATGTGACGCGCTTGACGGAGATTCGGATCAAGCGCATCTCCCGTTTCGACGGTTTCAAGGCGGATCAGTTCATGCTGGGGTTGGAGGGCGACATCGCGCAGGTAAAGCACCACCTGGAGCACCTGACAGAGTATGCGGTCGAATGGTTCCGCATGCTCAAGAAGAAATACGGAGAGGGCCGGGAGCGAAAAACCCAGTTGCGCGCCTTTGAATCCATCGATCGCGCAGAAGTTGCGGTCGCCAATGCAAAACTCTATGCAAACAAGGAAGAGGGTTTTGTGGGCATAGGCCTCAAACGGGGTGAAGGTGAGTTCATTGGAGATTGTAGCGACCTGGACGATGTGGTGGTTATCCGGCACGATGGGGTGATGCAGGTGAGCAAGGTGACTGCGAAGTCGTTCTTCGGCAAAAACTTGCTTTACGTTGGGGTCTGGAAACGCGGGGACGATCGTTGTGTCTACAATTGCATCTACCTGGATGGCGAAACAGGTCGCAGTTTTGCCAAGCGTTTCAATGTGACGTCCATCACGCGGGACCGAGAGTACCCCATCACGAAGGGGACGCCGAAGTCGCGCATCCTGTACCTCAGTGCGAACCCGAACGGCGAGGCCGAGGTCGTTACGGTACACCTCCGCCCGAGTCCCCGTCTCAAGAAGCTGCGCTTGGACTTGGATTTCGCCGAGCTCGCGGTGCGGGGCCGATCCTCCGCGGGCAACCTGGTCACCAAGTTCCCCGTTCGCAAGATCGAATTGAGCGAGGCCGGGGTTTCGACCCTCGGGGCCAGGAAGGTCTGGTATGACGAAACCGTTCGCCGACTGAACGCCGACGGACGCGGTCGCTTTCTGGGCGACTTCCGCGCAGACGACCGAATCTTGGTTCTGCTGGCGACGGGCGAGTACCTCTTCACAGGCTTCGACCTGAGTACCCACTTCGATGAGCGCATGCTGCATTTGGAGAAGTTTGTACCTACCCGGGTGGTCTCGGTGGCTTACTTCGAAGGAGAAAAGGGGGATTGGTATGCCAAACGCTTCCTCCCAGAACCCACGTTGAAACCTTTCCGCTTCATCGGCGAACACGAGCAATCTCGGTTGGGTGTGGTGTCCATGGCCTATCACCCCCACATCCGACTTCGTTTCAACCGTCGCTTCAAGGAAACCCGGGACCGAGAGGATGAGGTCGTTGATTTGGGGACCTTTATCATGGTGAAGGGGGTGCGTGCTTTGGGCAATCGTCTTTCGACCTACCCGCTGACCGAGGTCACCTTGGAGCCGTTGGATGAGGCCAAGGAAGCTGCTGCGGCCGAAGCAGCCGCCGCAGAAGCCGCCGCAGAAGCTGCGGCAAAAGCCACCTCAGGAGCGTCCTCGTCGACGCAGACCGAATTCCCTGATGGAGTTTCCCCGAGAACGGTTTCACAACATCAAGAAGCCTCAGAACCGGTGACCTTGCCTTTGGAGCCCACGGAGCCCGCAGGACATGCTGCCCCCCCTGCACCTGCTGTGCCGAACCCATCGCTCTCGGGCCAAGGAGAGCGAGGCACCAGCCCGTTCAAGAAGCGCAAACCAGGGCCGCCCCCGGAACAACCCACCCTGTTTTGAATGAGACAGGTGTACAAAATACACCAACCTACAAACTTGCGTAACTTCGGAACATGAAAAGGTTACAAATCCATGGCTTGGCTTGGGGACTCGGGTGGATGATCCTGATGTCTTGTGGAGACGCCACCGAGCCCACCAGTGTTGCTGAGGAGTTGGGCTCTGGCAATTGGGGCGAATTGGTTCATCCCGAATGGTCGAAGAATGCCACCATTTACGAGGTCAATGTCCGGCAGCACACCCCTGAAGGAACCTTCGCCGCATTGAAAGCTGACCTTCCCCGCATCCGTGATCTTGGGGTGGACATCTTGTGGTTGATGCCCATTCATCCCATCGGTGAGGTGAACCGCAAGGGGGGTGAGAACAAGAACAATTACCGCGTGGAACCGGGCAGTTCGAGTCTGGGATCGCCCTACAGTGTACAAGACTACACTGCGGTCAATCCGGACATGGGGACCTTGGAGGATTTGCGGGCACTCGTCAAGGAAGCTCACCGATTGGGCATGCGGGTCATCATCGACTGGGTGGCGAACCACACGGCTTTCGACAGCCGCTGGACCCGGGAACATCCTCAGTTTTTCCTGCGGGATTCCCTAGGACAGTTGCAGCCCCCCTTGGGGACTGATTGGTGGGACGTCACGCAGTTGGATTGGGCGAAGGGACGAGAGAACGGGTTGTACATGGCCATGAAGGATGCCATGGCTTTCTGGTTGCGTGAAGCTGACATCGACGGATTTCGATGCGATGTTGCGGAGAAGGTGCCGGTGGATTTTTGGGAAGAAGTCCGGGTGGAATTGGAGAAGATCAAACCGGATGTATTCATGTTGGCGGAGGCTGAAGTACCCGAGCACCACCGCAGGGCGTTTGACATGAGTTATGGCTGGCATGCGCACCACCTCTTCAACGAGGTGGCCCGCGGGAACTACCCATTGGATTCTCTAAGGTCCTATTTGGTAAGAGAGCGGGAACGCTTCCCATTGGGGGCATACCGGATGCTTTTTGTAACGAACCACGACGAGAATGCCTGGAACGGCACCACTTCGGAACGAATGGGCAAGAGTGCTGAGGTGTTGACGGTTTTGGCAGGCACTTGGTTTGGCATGCCCTTGATTTATTCAGGCCAAGAGGCAGGCGAAACGAAACGTCTGCAGTTCTTCGAGAAGGACAGTGTGGACTGGGGCACATATGGAACATCGGAGCTCCACCGTTCACTGCACGAGCTCATCGGTCGTGAAGAGGCCATGTGGATGGGGGAGTGGGGGGCTTGGCCAGTGGAATGGCCCACGGAGTTTCCCCAGGATGTATATGCCTTCAGCCGAAAGAAGGGGGAAAGTGAAGTTCGTGTGGCCTTGAATTTTTCCGACAAACCGCGTAAGGTGCAAATGAATTTGGCTTCCGAGGGTTTCATTTCGGTGGCAGGCGCTGAAGCTGCAGACGAGAATCTGCTGCCGCCTTTCGGATGGGGGGTTTGGGCCAAGAAGAGAAATTGAAATGGGGCAGATGTGCATCGCGCTGATTGCGCACGATGGCAAGAAGCAGGACCTAGTGGACTTCGTGCTGAGGCATCGGGCGTGGTTTGAGCAGTTTCATTTGATGGCAACAGGCACAACCGGTGGAAGGCTTGAGGCCTTGGGGTTGGAGGTGGAACGGTTGGCGAGTGGTCCCCTGGGGGGCGATGCACAGATTGCGGCGCGCATCACCGAGGGCACGGTGCATGCCGTGGTCTTCTTCCGAGATCCCATGGGCATGCACCCCCACGAACCCGATATCCACATGCTGCTTCGCCAGTGTGATGTGCACGGGGTGCCCCTCGCAACGAATGTAGCTTCTGCCGAGGCTTGGGTTCGGGGTTGGACGGGGGAGACGGGTGCTTGAAAATCGGTGCTTGCAAAATGAGAGAGCCGATTGTACGAGGAACAGGGCCTTGGCCTCCTACCAATGAGGAACAAGTGGTCCATGCTTGGTTGGTAGAACGGCTGGGACCACAATGGGAAAGGAGGGAGGCCCGCCAGATTGCCCGTTTGTGTTTGGACGCAGTTTCAGGTACAACGCGCGGAGAGCGTTTGGTGCAGGGTTATGCGTTTCGGGAGTCGGAGTTGGATGTGTTGGCGGTTCAGGCGCACCGGATTCGCAGGGGGGAACCTACGCAGTATGTGCTGGGTAGCACGGAATTTGATGGGTTGGTTTTGGCCTGCGACCATCGGGCCTTGATCCCCCGGCCGGAGACAGAGGAGTTGGTCGTTTTGGTTTCCAATTGGCTGCAACAACGCGCGGGGGCAGGTGCTGAAAGTTGCCGCATTTTGGATGTCGGGACCGGTTCGGGCTGCCTTGCATTGGCGCTGGCCCATCGCTTTCCTCAAGCGCAGGTTACCGGCCTGGATGTTTCAGAGGATGCCTTGGATTTGGCCCGAGAAAATGGCTTGGTACAAGGGTTGCATGTGGATTGGCTGCACCGTGATTTCTTGCATTCCTGGGCTGATTTGGGCGGATTTGATGTGGTGGTTTCAAATCCGCCCTACATACCGCAGCAGGAAAGAATGGCGCTGGACACCCATGTGATCCACCACGAACCCTCCTTGGCCCTTTTCGTGCCAGATGATAGGCCGTTGATGCATTACGAGGCGCTGACCCATGCGGCTGAACATGGACTTCTACACCCCGGTGGACTTTTGGCTGTGGAGTGTCACACGGATTATGTGGCCGAAGTAGCAGCCTTGGGCACCGAGGATGCTTGGCGTCGCGTGGAACCCCATGAAGATTTACAGGGACGGCCCCGGTTCGTGTTGCGGGAGCGCTGGCGAGACTGAGCCCACCGGTTGGGGTGCTCCGCTGTGGCCATTCACTCTTTGGGACGGAACTGGACTTGTAGCGCACGCTGAAGTCCCTCAATGTCAACAGCAAATCCCAGTCCTTCTACCCCAGGGAAGGTGATTTTCTCAGTGACGATTCCAATGAGGGATCCGCTGGCATGAACCAAGGCACCACCGCTGTTCCCCGGCGAGATGCTTACATCGGTCTGCAGCAATTTTCGCACCCCATCGTTGCGAAAACCGGACAGGATGCCGCGGTTGAGGGTTGAAGGCAGCTCGGTGTGAAAGGGTGTCCCGATGGAATAGATGGGTTCGCCCAGGTCGGCATCGTTGGGCAAACGCGTGTGAAACGGTTTGAGGCCCTGGGTTGAAACGCGAATCAAGGCCAAATCAAATGCAGGGTGATAGCGAACCACTTCAGCGGCCAGTTTTTCTCCATTGTGCAAGCGAACCCGCAACGTGTCAGAGGTGTCAGCGACGACGTGGTAGTTCGTGAGGATGAGTCCGTCCTCGCTCAAGATGCAGCCACTTCCGTGGCCATCGGGTGCCACGACGGTCACTACAGACTCCAATTGATCCACATGGAACTTGCCTGCAGCGGGGGGCTTGATCTCGGGGATGTAAATGGTGTCCCATTCTGCGCGCCACCGCGCCTCCATGTCGACCAGTTTCTCTGGGGTCTTCAGAATCTTGGGGTGGACGGTGGCTTGGACCATCGCCCGCGAAATGGTTTTGAACAGCAAATCATAGTCGGGTTCGAAGGGCTCACCAGCCGGTCCCCAGGTTCCCATGTTCCGAACCAGAACGGTATCCGTGGGGAAATTGAACGGATTGGATCGCCACCATTGGGTTTCCAAGGAGTAACACATGATGCCCCCTGCAATCCTGATTTCGGTGATGCTCTTCAAATTCCCTGAGAGGGAGATGACTTGGTCGTTGTGAAAGAGGGGGCCCTCTCCGGTTTGCATTCCGACGTGGTACAAAACATCATTGAGTTCCTCAGAGGAGAACGCTTCGAAGTCAGGCCCAGATTCCTCCCAGCCCTCCGGGGATAACTCCTCCCAGCCGTTGCTTCGGCGGTTGAAATCGGTGATGTTTTCGTAATGATGGGTTTGGAATTGGTGGGAAGGAACATCGAAGGTGAAAGCGTTGCACCGATAACCCAAAATGGAATCGGGTTTCTGGGGGTAGGCAGTAAGGTCTGGAATCCGATAAACATCGGCATAGAGTCGGCGGTTGGGAAGCAACCAACCCAGTCCCTCTACAACTGCGATTCCGATGCCCAAGCCGCGGAGCGAGGGGGTGCCGAGGGCCTCCGCTTCCGTCGCGAGACCGATTCCTGCCCCCATTCCCCCCAAATCCAGGGGTTTGAGCCAATTGCGCCGATGGGGAAACACGGGCAAAACCTGTGTAAAATGGCCCGGGCAACTGGCTTCGAAAAGATAGTAGGGAGCGTAATGGTCCAAAGGGGTGCTCACCCTTCCTTCGCCCAAGTTTCGGAAGTGGAAGCCATTGTAAGCGTTCCAATCGTCAATGCCGATGGCGACACTATCTGCCGGAGAATTCACCCAAATGGTGGCCGTGGTGCGGAGAGGGAAGGCAGAACAACCTCCCAAGATCACCAGCACCCCAACAGCAACCATCCCCCAAAAAAAACTTGAAAAAATCGATGAATGGCTGAAAAAGTGACGTTGCATGTTGGAGATGAGGCGAAGAGAAACCCAACGGATTGGGTTCTGCAATGTACCTTCGTTTCATGCCAGAATTTGCCGAGCGGGAACGAATTTTTGAACTCAGGCGGTTGTTGCATGAACACAACCACCGCTACTATGTGTTGGCGGATCCCAGCATCTCTGACCGGACGTTCGATCAATGGATGTCCGAGTTGGAAGCGTTGGAGGCCCGGCATCCCGAACTCGATGATGCAACTTCGCCAACCCGGCGGGTGGGGGGGGATTTGACCGAACGGTTTGAGAAGGTGCCCCACCGTTATCCCATGCTCTCGCTGTCCAATACGTATGCTGCAGGCGAGGTGCAAGAGTGGGCGGAACGGGTGGTGCGCTTGTTGGAGGGGAGGTCGCCGCGGTTTGTGTTGGAATTGAAATACGATGGAGTGGCCATCAGCCTGCGCTATGTGGGGGGGAAGTTGGAGCAAGCGGTGACCCGGGGTGATGGCGAGGTGGGGGAGGATGTGACGGCAAATGTCCGGACCATTCGGTCGGTCCCGTTGGTGCTCCAACCGGGAGCACCAGATGATTTGGAGATTCGAGGGGAGATTTTTTTTCCGTGGGCCGGGTTCGAGGCACTGAATGCGCGCCGGCAAGCGGAAGGGGAGTCCTTGTTTGCGAATCCCCGGAACACCGCGGCCGGCACCTTGAAGAGCCTGGACAGTCGGGTGGCTGCGGAACGCGGGTTGGATTGCATGCTGTACGGCGTGCTACCTGAGGGCGTGGACGGGTTACAGGGCCATGCTGAGGCCGTAGAACGCGCCGGG
Organism: uncultured Comamonadaceae bacterium; assembly: GCA_964405405.1. Taxonomy (GTDB): domain Bacteria; phylum Bacteroidota; class Bacteroidia; order Flavobacteriales_D; family Sanyastnellaceae; genus CAMCYM01. Next base: position 46,880 of record CAYONT010000005.1, read on the forward strand.
GAGTGGGGATTCAAAACCCCGCAGCGCTTGGACCGAACCTTGGAAACGGCGGAAGACGTGCAGGGGATCATGGACTTCATCGCGCATTGGGACCGGGCGCGGGCGGGTTTGGCCTATGCCATTGACGGTGTGGTCGTGAAGGTGGACGCGTATGCAGACCAACGGGAACTGGGTTTTACGGCGAAATCGCCCCGCTGGGCCATCGCCTACAAGTTCGAGACTGAGCGTGTGACGACCCGATTGCACGCCATTTCGTACCAAGTGGGCCGGACGGGGGCCATCACGCCTGTGGCAGAGCTGGAACCTGTCCACATCGGTGGGACCACGGTCAAGCGCGCATCGTTGCACAATGCGAATCAGATCGAGGTGCTAGACATTCGGCCTGGCGACTGGGTGCAAGTCGAAAAGGGTGGGGAGATCATCCCGAAGGTGGTGGGGGTGGCATCGGAACTGCGTCCCGAGGGATTGCCTCCATTTCACTACGCAACGCACTGTCCGGAGTGCGGTTGGGCTTTGGTCCGGAGGGAGGAGGAGGCGCAACATTATTGCCCGAACGCGGCCGGTTGTCCGCCCCAGGTGAAGGGGCGGTTGGCGCATTTCGTCAGCAGGAAGGCCATGAACATCGAAGGCCTGGGACCGGAGTGGATCGATTTGTTGGTGGAGGAAGCGGGGTTTCGCGATGGAGCTGACATCTTGGACTTGCCACGGTACTTTCAGGATGCAAGCTGGTTGGCCCGGGTGGTGGCATTCAAGGAGCCGGGGGATTGGCCCACGGCTTCGGAAGATTGGATTCAAACGATCCATGCGGTCGCGAATTTTGTACACCGAGGTCGGAATGGGCGCAGGCCGGTGAATGCCAACCACAGTGCCGTCAAACGCATCGACGTGGCGAAGTGGGTGCATGGCTTGCACCAAGCGGGGGGAGGATGGACGGCGCCACCCTTCCGAACCCCAGGTACTTGGTTTGACGGACTGGTGATCAAGGCGGTTGTGGCCCAGGAGCCCATGGACTGGCGGGAGGTGTTTTCGGGGTTGGTGGAGGGACAGCCACAGGCGGATGGTTGGCGGCGTCGGGCTGCGGAGATGGATTGGGCAGACGGGTTTTTGCTGGGGCCGGCGGCTTGGAATTGGGAGGAGGAAGGTTGGGGGATGCCTGCTGAGGACATCGCAGCTTGGGAGGTGTTGGCGGGGCGCTTGAGTCCGAGGAGGAAGATGCAGTTCACCCCAGGGGTGATGGCGCTGCTGACCGCCTCGCTTGCTCAGGTCCCCAAGAGGACGTTCCCGCAGGTCTTGTTTTCCCTTGGCATTCGCCATGTGGGAGCCGAGGTTTCGGTCTGGTTGGCGGAGCATTTTCGTGGGGTGGAGGCGCTTCGGGCGGCATCACTCGAGGAACTTCGGGCGGTGCATGGCATCGGGGAGGAGATCGCGGAGTCGGTTCGGGCTTGGGCTTCGGATGAGGCGACATCCCGGCTCATCGAGCGGATGGCCGCCGCGGGCTGCCAGTGGGAAATGCCGGTGGAAGAGGGAGGGAATGTCCGGGGCAGCGCGCGGCTGGCTGGAGGGATTTTCGTCATAACCGGCACGCACCCCGTGCCGCGAGAAACATTGGCGGACCAAATCCGGGCGGAAGGGGGGAAGGTGGCTTCCTCCGTGACGGCGAAGACGACGGCTTTGGTGGCGGGAGAGGCTGCAGGGTCGAAACTGGCCAAAGCCCGGGAACTGGGGGTTCCGGTTTGGGATTACACGGAACTTCAGGCGCGGTTGGGCTTGGGTGGAACCACATCCATGGAGGAGGGATGAAGGGACGCATGGCCTGCATCGATTTGGAGTGGGCCAATTCCACTCCCGGAAACATCTGCGAAATCGGTGTGGTTTGGTTTGAGGACGGGAAGGAAGTGCAGCGATTTCGGAGCCTGGTTCGGCCCATTGTACCCGCGTGGGGTGCATGGCAGTACTTGAATTTGCCCTATGGATTGGAGGAGGCACTGGAGGCGCCACCGTTTGTCGAATTGTGGAATTCGTTGTTGCCCGATTTGGAGGCATGTCGCCTGGTGGCGCACAATGCGGCAGAGGCGGAATGTCGATTTCTGGGCGGGGCCCTGGGGCACCACGGACTGGGATGGGATTTGGGTGCGGGCGTGTTTTGTTCGCTGGTCTTGGCGAAACGGGTTTGGCCAGAAGCCCGGTCGCATGGTTTGAAGACCATTGCGGCCAACCTGGGTGTGCCTTTGGACCACCACAACCCGGAGAGCGATGCCCGGGCGGCGGGGCAGGTGGTCCTTGCTGCGGCAGCGGACTGGGGGGTGGGCGATTGGGCCGAACTCGACCGGCGTGCGGGATGGCGGCCGGTGCCTGTGCATTGTGTACCGCCTGAAATGCCCACGGTGACGGGGCCTCCGGTGGTCGAAGTATACGGTCAGGCCCTGGTGGAGTGGACCAGCCCGGCGCCCTACGAGGGGCCACGCCGCGGAGGCCGGTTTGTCCTCTCAGGCCTGAGTGAAACGGAAAAGCACCGACTTCGGGAGTTGGGCATGTCCCACGGCATGCGGGCGGTGTCTTCCGTGGCGGGAAATGTGGATGTGGTCGTAGCAGGTCCGCTGATGGGACCATCCAAGTGGGCACGCTGCCAGAAATGGAACATCCCCATCGTCAGTGTCTCGGAATGGGTCGCCCGGCTGGAAGCCGCAGATCAGGGGGCTTTGTAGAGCACTTGCAGCGGACTGCGCAACGTGCCTGTCTGCAGGCCCCCACAGCGCAGTATGTAATCAGAAACTGCCCAGTAACTGCCCCCAGCGACCCTCTCACCGTGGTCCAGGGTCCCGTCCCAAGCGATGGGCAGCCCGGATCCAGCGTAAACCAGGTTCCCCCAGCGGTTGTATACACGCAGCTCCCAGCGATCCATCACCGAAAGCACATCGAAATCGGGGTCCTGTGGCAGCCAGGGCTTCAGCACCTCATTCTGTCCGTCGCCGTTGGGCGTCAGTACATTGGGCAAGGCCAAATCCTCCAAATCCAACCTGGCTCCCGGGTCTTCGACAACCCAAACTGTGTCCCGCCCCACGCATCCATTTTCTGCGAACATGACCTCTAGGATGTAGGTGCCGGGCAGCAGGGCGGTAGGGGAGAGCCCTTCGGAATTCTGCAATCCCCCGCTGCCTTCTAGGCGGGTCCACGTGAGCCAAGGCGTGTAGCCACCGGGCAGGATGTACGCCCCTTCGATGGGTTGGGTGGGTTCTCGGCAGGTGAGCGAATCGGCCGATCCGGCCTCTACTTCGGGCAGGGTGAAATCCGATTCGATCACCACTTGGTCCGTGGTCACGCAGCCGTTGGTCGGATTCTCACAGGAGACGCTGTAGATACCGGCTGCCACAGCCGTACCCACGTTGCCGGTGGGACCCGGTTCCAACCAGGCGCCCCCGGCACCGACCTCCCAAGATAGTACCCCCCCACCGGGGGCCTCGGCCGTCAGTGCAATTTCAGCGGTGTTGCAGTCGATTTGGCCTTCGGCAGCGACCAGATTGACCGGAAAATGCAGCGTGTCGATGGCCACAGGCAGTTCCAATTGGGCCGTGCAATCGCCTCCGGCCGCTGTGCCCGTCAAGATGTAGGTTCCGGGTGCATCGACCATGGCCTCGGCCCCCGTCCCCCCCGCGCCGGTCCATCCAGGAACCCCCGGCGCCGACCACACCCAATCCGTCCCCGCAAAATTCGATGTAGCCTCCCAAGCGATGAACGGCTGGTCGCAGCTCAACGTCCACGGCGCCTCCGGCTCCACCTCCAGAACCAGGTCCGCCACCTCCACGGCCACCGTGTACGACACCGGCTGGCCGCACAGGTCCGTATAGGTTACCGTGTAAGTCACCGACGACGTCGGCGTGCAAACCGGGTTGCTCACCGTGGCGTCCGACAGGAAGTCGGGCGGGTCCCACGTGTAGACCCCGGTGGGACTCCCGACCACATTCAGTTCCGCCGAAGCCCCCGTGCACAGCTGGACCGTCGGCGGCGTCACCAGGCTGTTCGCCTGCAGGCACACCGTCTGGTTGTTGAAAGACCCCCCGGTGGAACCTGTGAACCCCCAGTAGACATCCGAAGTGCCGTTGAAGATTTGGCCTATCAGGTCCACCTGGGCCACCAACCGCAGCACACAATCGAAGGACGTGCTCAAGATTTGGTTGACCGGATCCCACTGCACCCGGCCTACGTGGGACTGGCCATCCTCCGTATTCACCGACGTCGCAGACATCTGCACCGGCCCCCCAAAGGCGGTCGGCCCCAAGTGGCTCACGGTGCCATCGGACACATAGCCGATGTGGTCATACACAGGATCACCATATTCCCCGTTCTGCCATGTATCGAACTCTACGCCAAACCCGGTATTGAACCCCAGAAACCCCAGGCCCCCGCCACTCTGCCCCAGTGCGTTGGTCCCCTCCAGTTGTAGGACGAACATGATGCCGTCGGCGCCATTGGGATCTTGGGAACCCAAATTGATGAGGAACTGAATGTCAAAGGGTTGGGTCAGGTCCAAGGTGTTTGCATACCAAACCGCTCCATTCTGGTTCCCTTGGGTCGTCGTGAGCTGGTAGCAATCGGTTCCGCTGTCCACGGCGGTCCCGTTCAGAAAGTAGTTCTGACCCCAGAGCATGGCATCCCCCAGCCCCGCCAGCAGACAGGTCATCAGGAAGCGATGGAGGCGAAAGGACCCAATGAGCGGCATAGGTCAGAATTCGATGCCCAATTTCAGATTGATTCGCCGGTCTGTCAAGTAATTGGAGATGGCGTAGAGCCGACCGTTCACGTCCTCAATCCAGGTGTGGTTGATGGTATTCCGGATGCCCAGGATGTTGAAGATTTCCAATGCGACGAAGCCAGTGGCCCGTCTCGGCGCTTCGTCGTCCCTTTTCCCAGTGAACAGATCGCGGGAAAAACCGATGTCCACCCTTCGGTAAGGCGGGGTGCGCAGGATGTCCAAGTGGCGTTCGAATCCGGGCGGACCGAAGGGTAGTCCGGTGCCGAAGTACAAACTCACCAGGACCTTGTAGTCAGGATTTCGCGGCATTTCATCTTGGAAAAGCAGGCTGGCATTGAAACGCTGGTCGGTGGGTCTGGGAATCCAGCCGGGCTCGACCCAGTTGCTGTCCACCGCCACATTGTCCAAGGTGAAACCTGAAATGATGACCTGTCCCGCGGCGTTGAGGTAGGACCAGTAGCCGTCGTCGGACAAGTCTTCCATGGTTTGGAGTGCGGACAGGCGCAACCAACTTTCCACGCCTGGAATGAATTCGCCATTGAGCATGAAGTCCGCGCCAGCCGCATAGCCCCGGGCGTTGTTCGTTGCGAAGTAGCGCTGCCGCACATTCTCGACTTCATATGGGATGAGCCGTCGGAGATCTTTGAAATACAGCTCCGTGGTCATCTTGAAAGGGCGATCGTCCCGGGTGAAGGTTCGGTCCCAACCCAGGACGGTGTGCACGCTTTTTTGGGAACGAACTTCGGGATTGATTTGGCCATCCAATCCCCGCATTTCTCGGTAGAAAGGGGGTTGCCAGTAGGTGCCGCCAGACAACCGCCACTCATTTCGCGGTGCGCCGGTTGCCGGGACGGGCTGGTAACGAACCTGGCCCCTTGGCCCTCCCACAAGCTGTGCGCCGTACGCCCAGTAATGCATCCTGGCCCCGAGGTTGATGACCCAGGTACCACGCTCGGTTTCCCGCGTCCAAGTGTCTTGTAGATAGGCTTGTACACGATTCGTTTCCAGCTCGTTATTGGCACGAATGACGTCTTGCAGCACGATGGCCTGCTCGGGTCGTTCGCCGGGTAGGTATCCGATGGAATCTTGCGGATGTGGGGAATTGAATCCCGCGGAGTCCACCAGCTGCCACTCCGACAAGGCGTCCTGGAACCGCTCATGGGTGAAAGAGGCGCCCCATTCCCAGGTGTGGTCAGACCGCACTTGGGTGCCTTTGACGCCAGCCTGTCCCACCTGGGCCCGCAGCTGGTTGCGCGCGTGGTCGAGGTAGGCCCCGATGCCCCGGTTCACCAGCACATCCCCCAACGCGTCCGAACCCAAATCCCGGTCCAATTCATCCAACCGGTAGGCTCCGAGGATGTCAAAGGTCTCGCGCTCTTCGGTGGCAAAGCCGGAAGCAAAGAACCGAATGCGATCGGTTTCGGTGGACCGGTTCAGGGAGATGGCACCGAAGCCTGTCTGGTATCCCGTGACTTCCTGTCCTTCGAAGTAGATGGTCAAACGCAGTGCTTCGGTGATGTTGCCGACGTCGGTTTGGCGTGTGGCGGGCAAGAACCGGTAGCGGTTTGCCCCATACATGCCCAGAAATTCCACTTCCCAGGGCCCCCAACCGTCAGGATCCCAAACCGCATAGGTTTGCAGGTCCACGTAACGGGGCTGATACTCCCCACTTTCGTCCAACGAACCCAAGACGTAGCTGTTGTCCCGGTAACGGAACCCCATGTTCAACATCCAACGGGGAGGGGCAGCGTTGCGCGCAGGGGCCACCCCGTCATGCTGCAATTGCAATCCCAACAAGCTGGCGGTGATTCGGGTGTGCCGTTCGGTGGGGCGCCGGTAGCGGATGTCCAATACGGAGGACAGCTTGTCCCCATACCGGGCTTCGAAACCGCCGGCAGAGAAACGGATGGACGAGACCATGTCCGGATTGGGGAAGGAGAGGCCCTCCTGCTGCCCAGCGCGGACCAGGAAAGGCCGGTATACTTCGATGTCGTTGACGGTGATCAGATTCTCATCGAAGCTGCCTCCCCGAACGTTGTAGGAGCTGCTCAGTTCACTGTTGAAATTCACGGGAGCTTGGATGAGCAAGTCCTCGATGGTGCCCCGGGGAGAAGGAATGCGAGAAGCCACACGCGGGTCGATTCGGCGCAGGTTGGATCCCGCACTGCCTTCCCCAATTACTTCGGCATTGCCCAAGGCCACTCCCGCTTCGAGCCGCACCTCCATACGCCGCTGCTCACCGGCATCGCATGTCCAAGTCCTTACCTCTGGGGCATGTCCCACAAAGGTGAATCGGGCGGAATAAGTCGGGCCGGCGGGCAGCTGCAGGGAGTAGGCGCCCGTCTCGTCCGTCATCGCGGCAGCGACCGGTTGATTTTGCCCAGACCGCACCACGATCACGCTGGCGCCCGGTAGGGTCGCCCCCGAACGGTCCGTGACCCGTCCTTCCCAGCTGCACAGCTGGGCGAGCAATGTATGGTCACCCAGCCCACCGAAGTGGATCAGCATCCAGCTGAAAACCAACACACCCCGATGAAAAAGGCCACTCCCCTTCATGGGCGGAAGCTGCCGTTTCGCAAGGCCTCGATGAACTGCACCCAAGCAGCGGGGTTGAGGATGCTGATGGGAGGCAATTGCCCGAGGTAACCACTCTGCACCGCTGCCTGCCGCATCGCTTGCGTATACGTCGCGTAGCTGTCCCCTTCAATGTCCATGAGTTGGTCTTGGGACCGCAAAACCGCCAGACGATCTTCACCGATGGCAAAGGCATCAGGGGCCAGATCCAAGGCCAAAAACTCCGTCCGAAATTTCTCTCGGGTGGGCCAGGGGTAGACCACTGCGGCATCCAGAGCCACCGTGGCACGTCCCATGGGAAGCACCAAGTTGAGCCGGCCTTCTGTCCCCTCCGATGGAACCACAAACCACTGCGCCTCGAAGCCTACAGCAGTGAAACGCAATGTATCTCCTCCCAAGGCGGGGATGCTGAAGAAGCCCCGTCCATCAGCGATGGTACCCCGCTGATCCCGTTCCCTGTAAACCGTGGCGAAGGGAATGGGCATCAAGGAGTCTCCCGTCACCACAACCCCCGTCACCTGCACCACCGGCGCAAGTCCCAGGCTATCTGCATCCCATCCCTCCCCATGCGCTGCGGCCTCGGCCCCCCAGGCCCCCAAGAGGCCCCAACAAACTCCGGCGAACCGGCCCCAACTGCGGATGGTTTCCTTCATGTTCGGCAAGTTAGGGCCTCGGACCTCAATCAAGTCTTGCGGTTTTGAATTCGCTGGTCGTGTGGAAATCAATTTCAGGAAAGTTGGCTATTTCCATGTCCAACAAGAACTTGGAAGGAGCTAAATACACATCATTCCCGTCCTTGTCGACCACCATGTCGGAAGCTTTGATGCGTTTGAATTCGTTGAGCTTCGCGGTGTTGTCGCTGAGGATCCAGCAAGCTTTGTGGTAGTTCTTGGGCTGGAATTCACATTTCGCTCCGTACTCGTGCTCCAAGCGGTACTGAATTACTTCAAACTGGAGTTCGCCGACCGTTCCAACAATTTTGCGGTTGCCCAACTCCCGGACAAACAGTTGAGCCACTCCTTCGTCCGTGAGCTGTTCGATGCCCTTCTCGAGCTGCTTGCTCTTCATCGGATCCTTGTTTACCAGTTCTTTGAAGATTTCCGGTGAAAAACTGGGAATGCCCCGGAATTGGAAGTCCTCGCCTTCGGTCAGGGTGTCTCCGATTTTGAAATGCCCCGTGTCATACAACCCGATGACGTCACCTGCCCACGCTTCCTCCACCACACTCTTGTCCTGGGCGAGAAAGGTGGCCGGGTTGGCGAATTTGAGCCTTTTCTGTAGCCGGACGTGGTGGTAGAAGGTGTTGCGCCGAAAGGTCCCGCTGCACACCCGCAAGAAAGCGATGCGGTCTCGGTGGCGTGGATCGATGTTGGCGTGAATTTTAAAGATGAAGCCACTGAACGTGGGCTCGTCCGGTCGGACATCGCGCAGGTCGGCTGCCCGGGGTCGGGGGTCGGGGGCGATTTCGATGAAGGTGTCCAGCAGTTCCTGGATGCCGAAGTTGTTCGCGGCACTGCCGAAGAACACGGGTGCCAAATCGCCTTCCAAGTAGGGTTGGGGGTGCCATTCCTCATAAACCCCCGAAATCAAGTCGAGGTCTTCTCGGAGTTTGGCCGCATGCCGATCGCCCACCAGCGCATCGAGTTCGGGGTCTGCCAAGTCTTTCAACTCGACCACCTCCTTGGAGATCTTGGTTTTGTCCGGGTTGAAAAGGCGAACGGTTTCCCCGTACAAGTTGTAGACCCCTTTGAAGGTGTGTCCCCCAGAAATGGGCCAACTGAGCGGTCTGACTTGGATGCCGAGTTTGGCCTCCAATTCATCCAACAAATCAAAGGGATCCTGCCCTTCTAGATCCAACTTGTTGATGAAAACAATCACGGGCGTCTTGCGCATCCGGCAGACTTCCATCAACCGCTCGGTCTGGGCCTCCACTCCTTTCACACAGTCCACCACCAAGATGACACTGTCCACCGCCGTCAGGGTGCGGTAGGTGTCCTCAGCAAAATCCTTGTGTCCAGGGGTATCCAGCAGGTTGATGAGCCGATTCCGGTAGTGGAAGGCCATCACCGACGTGGCAACCGAAATCCCCCGCTGGCGCTCAATTTCCATGAAGTCGGAAGCGGCGGTCTTGGTGATTTTGTTGCTCTTGACCGCCCCTGCGGTCTGGATGGCGCCCCCGAAAAGCAAGAACTTCTCTGTCAGGGTCGTCTTGCCCGCGTCCGGGTGGGAAATGATGGCAAACGTGCGCCGCTGCGCAATTTCTTCTTGAATCGAGGACATGGAGGGCCAAATTTACATCAACCTGTGTGACTTGGGGCACGGACAGCCCGCCGTCTGACCCCCAACTTTGCACCCAACAACAAAACGTAGAAACCATGTTTTTCGGACCGAGTACAGACCTGACCCCAGCCGCTTTCCAAGCCAAGCTCCAATCGGAGGGCGGCGTTGTTATCGATTGCCGGACTTCCGGTGAAACCGCTGAGGGCATGTGGCCCGGAGCCAAACAACTGGACTGGATGTCCGGTGAGTTCCAACAGCGCGTTTCGGAACTGGATCCCAAGCAGAATTACTATCTCTACTGCCGGAGTGGTGCGCGCAGTGGTGCGGCCACTTCTTTCTTGCGCAGCAAAGGCTTTGCCCATGTGTTCAACCTCGGCGGCTACGGTAGCATCGCCCGCTTGCAGTAATCAACCATGGAACAGAATTTCAATGACCTGATTCAGGGGGAAACCCCAGTGTTGGTAGACGTCTTCGCTGATTGGTGTGGTCCTTGCCAGGCCATGATGCCCGAGATCGATGCCTATGCCAAGTCGATCGGTGACAAGGCCAAGGTCCTGAAGGTGAACATCGACCGCAACCCCTCGCTTGGGCAAGCCTTTCAAATCCGTGGGGTTCCCACCTTGTTGCTCTTCAAGTCAGGCAAATTGGTTTGGCGTGGATCCGGGTGGCACTCCCAAGCGCAACTCGCATCCATCGTGGCGCCCCACGTGGTAGGCTGAAGGCATTCCCGCCACCCGCAGGTTGCTCAGAATTGATAGCGCAGGGAGATGGCTCCGTCGTCGCTGTTGAAGTCGCTGTTTCCGATGAAAATCAACCGCGGCTTCCAATCGAGACCTAGGCTGAGGGGACTGCTGCCCAGCAGGTATTCGATGCCGATGATGCCATCCACACCCAATTGGAGCGATCCGCCCATTTCGTCGGTGCCTCCCAAGCGCGCAGTCGCCCCGGCGCCATAGTACCACCGGAGGGATTCTGTTGCAAAATCGTACCTGTGAAACTCGTACAAGCCCGTGATCAATAGCCCTTCGGAATCAAAGGAAACGATGCCCTCAATGGCCTCGCTGTCATCAAATACAAAATACTTGCCCGTGATGCCGGTGAAAACACCGCCGCGCAAACCCACAGATTTGGGTTGGTATTGGGCGAGCGCATCTTGAGCCACCCCGAGTAGACCGCAGGTGACCGAGACGAAAAGGAGGAGGTGACGTGGTTGCATGGAGATGAGAGGGGACGAAGAGAAAACGAAAGAGTCAAAAAAAGCCCCGGCGAAGCCGGGGCTTTTTATGGCATGAGCCTGTGAGGCTTACTTGCCCGCCGCCGGTGTCACCTGTGCGGTGATGGACAAAATCGTCTGGGGTGGGCTGGTGTTTGCGTCGATGGTAACCTGCTTCCGCTGAGCATTCGTCTTGCCCTTGGAATTGAACTTCACTTCGATGGAACCCGTTCCACCTGGAGCGATGGGCTCTTTGGGACACTTGGGAACCGTGCAACCGCATGAACCATTGCAGTTGGAGATGATGAGTGGTTCCGAGCCCGTGTTGGTGAATTTGAACACGTGTGTTACCTCATCGCCCTCGTTGATGGTGCCGAAGTCGTGTGTGTTGGAATCAAAAGCCATGGTGGTTGTGGGGCCCGCAGGCGTTCCGGCTGCAGTGCGCGCGGGGTCCATTGCGCCCTGGGGAGAGGGCGAAGTGTTTACAGGAAGTTCCTGCTCAGTGGAGGCGGCGGCGTCGCCGGCCGAAGCCGCATCTGCGCCAGACTCAGATTGTGAGCAAGCGCTCAAGGCAATGGCTGCAGCCACCGCAGCAAAGTGCATCAGTTTGAAGTTCATGGATTCATCCGATTATGGGTGAGCAAAGTTAAGATTCAAAACGTCTTGTGGGCCAAATTCATCCGCTCGAAAGTCCCGTCTTGCAGTACTTCGATGGCGCGCTGCAGGGCCTCATTCAAAGGAGCAATCGCCTGATAAAACACCTCAGGGGTGTGGATGTTTCGGCCGATCATCGCCTTCAACCGAAGGGAGATGGCGTCCCTCGACCGCGCCCAATCCTCGGCAACAAATGGGACTTCCTCTGATTCAACGAAAGCAATGAACCGGTCCAATTCGGCTTGGGTCAATTGAAAATCCAACAAGAAAGCAGCCGGAGTGGGATGGCGTTCGAGCAAGGTGGTCCGCAGACTGTCCACATAACTCAACGCCCAACGGTTGTCTAGGCCCTTCCGCAGGATCCGGCTGAAGTATTCCGAGTTGTCGGTGGTATCCACAGGGACAAAGACATCAGGCAAAATCCCCCCCCCACCATAAACGGGCCGGTTCTGAATCCGTGTGAAAAACCGGAGCGAATCGGGCATCTCCAGACTGTCAAGGGAGAACAACTCTCCCTGAGAATATCGGTCAAACCGCTCCATGCGGTATGCATCCACCCCTTCTTCATAGGGTTTCTGGATGCAGCGTCCAGAGGGTGTGTAGTACTTCTGAACGGTCAGACGCACCGCTGAACCGTCGGGCAGGTAAACTGGGCGCTGAACCAAACCCTTCCCGAAGCTCCTGCGGCCGACGATCAGTCCCCGGTCCCAATCTTGGATGGCCCCCGAGACGATTTCCGACGCTGAAGCAGATCCCTCATCGATCAGCACCACCAACCGACCTTTTTCGAAGCGTCCCCGAACCGATGCGTTTTTCTCCTCTTTCGGAAAGCTGCGTCCTTCGGTGTAGACCATCAACTTCTCGCCGGAGAGAAACTCATCCACCATTTCCTCTGCTGTGCGCAACATGCCGCCGCCGTTGCCCTGCAGGTCCAGAATCAAGTCCTTCATACCCTGGGCCTTGAGCGTGTCGAGGGCGGCATGCAGCTCCTCCATGGTCGTCTTCGCAAACCGGTTGATCTTGATATACCCCGTCCGGCCATTGACCATGTAGGCGGCATCGATGGAGTAAATCGGAATCTGGTCGCGAACAATCTCGTACTCCAGCAACTCCGTGTCTTTGCCCCGCTGGATGGACACCCGGACCACGGTTCCTTTGGGGCCCTTGAGCAACTTCTGTACGTCGTTGTTGGTCACGCCGATTCCTGCCACCACCTCACCATCCACCCGGATGATGCGATCTCCCGCCATGATGCCCAGTTTCTCCGAAGGCCCGCCGGGAATGGGATTCACCACCAGGATGGTGTCCTTGAAGATGTTAAACTGGATGCCTACCCCCTCAAAGTTCCCGTTCAGTGGCTCGTCCGCCTCCTTCAATTCCTCCGCGGGGATGTACACGGAGTGCGGGTCCATCTCTTCCAACATGGCCACAATCGCCGCTTCGACCAACGCTTCCGTGTCGGTTTCTTCGACATACAGGCGGTTGATGTAATTCAGGAGTGTACTGAACTTTTGCGCCTGGGCGTCTCCCTGCGCATGCCCTGCGCTCACCAGCAGGAACACCAAGCCCAGCGCACCGATCCCATGTCGACCCCTTACCAGCACGCTTCGCTTCATCCGTTTGTCATTGTTGAAGGCCAAATTTACCAGCACCCCGCCCACCGCAGGACCGACTTTCAGCACAATTTTCCCCAACAGAACGGTGAAAACCGCGTTAAATTGCACGCCACAACCTGCAATCATGATCGGATTCTCTGGATGTTGGGCACAGCGTGGTCGCTGGCTGGTGACATTTTCCTTTTGGGGCGCGGTATTGTGTACCTCACACGCGGGACGTGCGCAAGGCAATCTGGAACCGGTTTTTCATGTGCCTTTGCCAGATTTGGCCCAAGCCTGGAAGCAAGCGGATTTGCACGAACAGACGACGGGCAAGCACATGCAGGGGGTGATTGTAGACGCTCCGCTGGATTTTTTTGACCACGCACAGGTGCAGGTGGCTCAGAACGGCGATCGGGAATGGGTGCTGCGGCTGGAGATGCCGGATGCGATGGCAACCTGCGTCTATTTCGATGCCCTGCATTTGCCGGTGGGCGCCACCTTGCGGTTCGAGACGCCGGAAGGCGCTTTCCCGGCCGTGTTTGTGGAAGGCCCCATCGACCACCGGGAAAACAACGAACATGGGAAGTGGGTCAGTGGCGAAATCCCGGGGGGAGTGGTCCGCATGGTGTATGCCCAGCCCCGGGGCGTGGTGGGCCGTCCCCGCTTGCACATCCGAGGAATGGGGTGCTTCTTTCGCGATGTACATTTCCCTGAACCATTTGCGAGCGGTGGTTTCGGACTGCTGAGCAATGACCGCGGATCCGATGCCTGTCAGGTGGACGTCAACTGCCCGGAGGGTCAAGGCTGGGAATGTCAACGGGATGCGGTGGTGCGTTTGCGCATCTCCATGGGTGGAAGCATTTTCCTCTGCTCTGGGGTCATGGTAAACAACACGGCGCGCGATTGCCGGCAGCTGTTGCTGAGTTCTTTTCACTGCGCCGATGATATGTCGGAAAGCGATTGGGCGTTGATGAAGGTTCGCTACAATTACGAGTACACGGAATGTGAGGGTACCCAATCCCTGAACTCCCACGACCGGACCGGGGTGTTTTTCATCACGTCCTCGAACGATATGAACAACGGAAACATCAGTGGTTCGGATTTCTTGCTGATGGAGGTAGAGGATGAAATCCTTGACAGTTGGACCCCTTTTTTGGCGGGCTGGGATGCGAATGGAACCCCTTCGCCCAACGGGGTGGGCATCCACCATCCTTCCGGCGACCGGAAGAAGATTTCGACGTATGTCAACCAAACCGTGAGCAGTTCGGCCTATGCACCGGGGGCCCATTGGCGGGTGACCTGGGCGGCCACGGAGACGAACCACGGGGTGACTGAAGGAGGGTCGTCGGGGTCTCCCTTGTTCAATCCTTCCGGACGGGTGATCGGCACGCTCACGGGGGGCAGTTCCTTGTGCACAGCGCCCACGGCACCGGATTATTACGGCAAAATGAGCTACCACTGGAATGGGAACAACCCCATTCCGACCAGCGAGAAGTTGTTCAACTTCCTGGATCCTGCGGGGACCGGGGAGAAGATCATGGACGGAAGCCGGATCGTGGATGGGGTGGCTTGTTCGGGCATCGCCGGTTGTGACGTGGTGGGGGTGGAGTCGGAGTTGTTGGCGACCGAGGGATGGTCAATCTACCCCAATCCGGCCGGGGATTGGGTGGCGCTGCAGGTGCCGACGGGGGTGGAATTGATGGAGGTCCGGTTGTATGATGGGCAAGGGCGGTTCGTGCGACGCTGGGGGGGGGGCGAGGTGTTGGCACCGTTGGCGGTGGGGGACCTGGTGCGGGGCACCTACTGGGTCACCGTGGAGACCACCAGCGGGGTCACGGCAACCCAGCAATTGCAGGTGACTGGGCATTGATTGGGTGGGGCCAGCACCCTGGAGGGGTCAGTGGGCCAACCAGCTGAGTTTGTTCAACTCGACCTTCATCCGGAACGAACCGAAGCGCACGGTCGCCACCTCCTTGGCGATTTCCAGCACTTCGCCGCGTTCCTTGCCTGTCCGCAGCCGAACCAGGGATCCGACTTGGATGCGCTCCACGTGGTGTTTGGGGCGGCGTTTCGCGGCGGCGGCCGCTCCTTGCGCGGACCGGGCCTTCGCCAGCGCCAAGGCTTCCTGTTCGCGGGTGCGCTCCACAGCGAGGTACTTCCGCACCGTTTCAAAAAGCGCCTTGTTGTCCCCAGATTCCTTGTATTGGTCGATGAACTGCTGCATTTTTCGACCCCGCACGAGGGCAAGGTTTTGCTCTTGGGCAATCTCTTGCTGTGTTTGGACCTTGCTTTCTAGCCCCTTTTTTTCGGAGGCCAAACGCGCCAAAGTCTGCTCCAATTCCAGTTCCCGTTTCAGATTTCGGTCGGTGACCTTGGCACTTCGGGCCTTTTCGCGCTGCAAGTCGCTCAGCAATTCGTCCAGTTGGACCTTGCGGGGATCGAGTTTGGCCTTTGCCCGGCTGATGAGGCCCGCAGGAATGCCGTTTGTCTCGGCCACTTCGAAGGTGAAGGAGCTGCCGGGTTGTCCGATGTCGAGGCGGTAGCGCGGTTCCAGGGACTCCCGGTCGAAGCGCATGGAACCGTTGAGGGCTTCGGGCAATTCCGCCGCGCGGGTCTTGATGTTCGCGTAATGCGTGGTGATGACCCCAAAGCCGCCCCGGTCGTATAGTTCTTCGAAAAAGACTTCGGCCAAAGCGCCGCCGAGTTCAGGGTCCGAACCTGTGCCAAACTCGTCCAACAAGAGTAGGGTCGCCGGCCCCGAGACTTCCAGAAACGCCTTCATCCGTTTGAGCCGGTAACTGTAGGTACTGAGCTGGTTCTCGATGCTTTGGTTGTCACCGATGTCGGTAAGGACGGCATCAAAGATGCCGACCTCGCTTCCGGATTGCACCGGGATGAGGAGGCCAGATTGCCACATGAGCTGGAGCAACCCAACGGTTTTCAGGGAGATGGACTTTCCGCCTGCGTTGGGGCCCGAGATCACGAGCATCCGCTGACGGCGGGACAACTCGAGGGTTTGGGGCTCGGTCCTTCGGCCCAGCGATTCGTTCTGACGCCGCAACAGCGGATGGTAGGCTTCGATGAGATGGAATCCCGGCTGGTTGCGGATTCCAGGAAGGGTGGCGTGCAGTTCGCTGGCGAGGCGGGATTTGGCCTGCAGCCAATCCAACTCGGTCAGGAGGCGCTGGTAGGCTTGAATCCAGGGCAAAAAACGCCGGATGTTGCGGGTCAAATCCAGCAAGATGCGGCGGATTTCCCGGCGCTCATCGTCGCGCAACAACTCGAGTTCGTTGTTGAGCGGAACGGTGGCAGCGGGCTCGATGAAGGCGATGCTGCCGTTCTTTGATTGTCCGAGGATCAGGCCTTCCACTTTGCGCTTGTGGGTTGCAGCGATGGCCAGTGCACGGCGGTCGTTGACGACACTTTCCCGGATGTCAGCCAGGAAGCCCCGGTCCCCACATTCCTTCAAGGCGCGCTGAAAAGCCCGGGCTTGGTTGCGGCGCACTTGGACCATTTCCCCGCGGATCTTCCCCAGCAAAGGCGAAGCCTCGGTCCTCACTTCGCCTTTTGCATCGAACACGGCCTCGATGGGGCGAATCAGCTCTTCGGATTCCACCAACTCCGGTTGTTGCAACATGCGCGCCATCCGAGGAAAGGTGGCCTGTTTTGCGTGCAGGGCGCGGAGGACTTCGTTCACCAAGCGCGATGCCTGCAGGATGCGCATGAACCCGGCTTCCTCCAGCACGCTGTCCCGGATGCCCAACAACTGAATTTCCCGGTCCAATTCCTCGAAAGTGATGCCCGGGAAAGCATGGCCCTCTTGCCGAATGCGGGTGAACTCCCATGCCGTTTCCAACTGGATGCGAACCGTTTGGGGGTCCCGAGATGGAACCAACTGTGCAGCCCGCGCTTGGGCGGTTGGGCACTGGGCATGCCCGGCTAGCCACGCCCGGATGACGTCAAACTCCAAGTCCTTCACGACCTGGGCGTCAAAACCGCCCAATGCCTGCCCCCGGAACCGATGTCGAACCGATTGGGAGGCGGAAGTCGGGGGGCGAGAAGACCCCGAATGGGAAGCAGGAGCGGCCATGGCAGTTAAACCGCTTCCGGGCGGGGATTGTTGCGCTTCGGATGCATTTCGACCCATTCCAGCACCGTTTGGGTCTCGGCAGCATCGAACCACTGGACCTCCGGTATCCTCCGGAACCAAGTCATCTGTCGCTTCGCGTATTGCCGGGTTCTCAATTCGATTTCTGAAGCCAAATCCGTTTCCCCCAAAACGCCGTCGAAGCAGGCAAACCACTCCCGGTACCCCACGGTCCGTAAGGCATTGCGGTCGCGGTAGGGGAGGAGGGCTCTTGCCTCAGCCTCCCAACCTGCGGCCAGCATGGCGGTGGTCCGCTGGTGGATGCGCTCGGCCAGCCTTTCTGGATCGGCTTGCAACCCGATGTACACCACGTCGAATGCCCGCGTTGAGGGGGCTCCTGTGAGGTAAGTGGAATAAGGTCTGCCACCGGCCAAGGTGGCTTCCAAAGCCCGAATGACGCGATGTGGGTTCGATCGGTCGATGCGCGCACCCGCTGTGGGATCCATTTTGTCGAGTTGGGTCAGCAACGGAGCCAATCCCTCAGCGCCGAACCGAGCATTTAACTCCGCCCGAACTGCAGCATCCTTGGGAACCGGGTCCAACCCGTCCAGCAAGGCTTTCAAATACAACCCGCTGCCCCCAACCACCACGGCGTGTTGCCGGGCAGAGAGCAGCCCCTCCAATAAAGGCCTTGCTTCGGCCGCATATTCGCCCGCGCTGCAATCTTCGGTGACTTTCAAGTGGCCCACGAAGTGATGCCGAACCTGCGACTGCTCCGCTGCTGTGGGAGCGGCCGAACCAATTTCCATCCCTCGGTAAAACTGGCGGGCATCGCAACCCAGAATCTCCGTTTCGAGCTGCTGGGCCAGTTCGATCCCCAGCGCAGTCTTTCCCACCCCGGTTGGCCCCAAAACCACCCAGACCACTCCCTTCCAATCGGTCATTGGCGGTGCTCAGTAATGCTCATCCAGACCTTCCAAGTCTGTGAACTCCGGTCCATCATCTCCCCACTCGTCGTCCGCATCATTCAAATAGGCATCCAGTTCTGGATCTCCCGTGGATTCGATGCTTCCCGCTCCGTCCCCCTCGGTGGCTTCCGCCTCCCAGTCTCCCCAACCTTCGATCTCCCGGCTGGCAGCGTCCGGTGCTTCTCCGAATGTAAATACACATCGCGGGTAGGTCGCATCAGGTTCAGCGGCCTCCCAGGACACAGGCTCCACAAAAAAACACCACATCCGAAGGAAATCGTAGACGTACACAGCACGGGCTTCAGGGGAGCCGAAAACCGCTTGTACCGAAACCGATTCCATCGACTCCGCCATGGATTCACGGGCATGGTCACCCGTAACTGTACGTTGTCCGGTCTCCTCGTAGAAGCCCATGGGGTCATCGTCTTCCTCTGCATCTTCGTCCCAACCGCCCAGCATTTCCATGCCTGGCATGGCGAGCAAGGGGATTTCAGCACCCCGTTCCCAAGATTCGTTGCTCCGATAGAACGAAGCCATTTCATCGCCCGCCCAACCGAATGCCGCGAGGATGGCCTCATGCAATGCCAACAAAGGAGCATCGCGGGCGATTTCCACATCGCGGAACACGTCTGCTTCAACATCCAGGATCACCCGGAGCTTCACTATCTCGCTCATCGTTGCTTCCCGGTCTCCAACCGGATGGATTCGTGGGTATTTTTGTCGGCCGAATTTAGCCTCAAAATCCCTCCAATATGGACACGCGCATCATCAAAATTGCTTTCGCTGTGGGCAGTTTGGCCTACGCCATCTACCTTTTCTCAAAAGGCTACTGGGGCAGTGGAACGGGGATGGTGTTGGTAACGACGCTGGCGGTCCTAGCCAGCCTGCAAAGCTTGCGGCTGTTGATGGTTTTTGTCTACTTGCGCCAACAGCGATTGGACGAGGCACGCAAGTGGTTGGACCGGGTCCGGCCTGAGCATCTCTGGAAACGTCGCCGCGCGTACTATGCTTTTCTCAAAGGGAGCATGCTCATGGAGAAAAACATGAACGATGCAGAGCGGTGGCTCAAGCAGGCACTGGATTGGGGCCTGAAGCAAGACCACGACAAGGCAGCGGTCAAGCTCAACCTAGCGGTGGTGGCCCAAGCCCGTCGCAAAACCCCTCAGGCCCGGGCACTGCTCGCAGAATGCAAGCGCTTGGATCGAAAGGGCATGTTGAAGAAGGACATCAAGATGGTAGAGGAGGCCATTCAAAATCCTCAGCAATTTCGGGCCCGGGCCCGTTGAACCCGCCCAAGTCGTCAGCCGAGCCCCCGAAGCGCCTGTAAAGTTCCCAGCAGTTCCAAACTCCTTTGTTGGGCATGGTCACTGATGGCAAGGAGTTCAGCGCTTCGCTCCGTTGCCCGCATCTTGCTCGTTTCCAACTCGTCCAGACGTTGGATCAAAGTGGAAATGGCGTGGCTGGCTTCCCGGACGATGGTGTTCGCCTCAGCTTCGAAGTGGGGGAGATCCAAGGCAAGTTGGAAGGCATCGAACACAACGTCGTTGAGCAAGACATGCACTGCCTGTCGGATGTGAAGGGCTTGTTCGGTCATGATCGACGGTTGCTTCCGCCGTCAATATAAGGAATGTGTGTCGATCTGATGCACCCGTTTCGAGTGCATGCAGGATGGTCAATCCAGAGCGATGCCCGTCAACCGATGAAGCAATTCGAGGTCCGATTGGTAACGTTCCATGAGCTTCTCACGCGTCGCTGACCGGATGGGAATCAACGGTTTGTGGTTGATAAACAACAATCCCTTGTACAATCCCCATTTGTGGTGGGGCCCTTTGGAGATGGCGGGTAGCCGAATGATTTTCTCCATACCCCACGAACGAATGGCGTACCCTTTGTTCTCAATGGGGAGCTTTCCGAAATCAATGGCCGGTATGTCGAGAAAGGAAGCTACCGATTCAAAAACCCGGACGGGATGGTTTTTGAGGTCATCGAACCGAAGAAACAAGAATTGTTCGGGTGAAAAAAAATGAAAGTACCGTTCTACCTGCTCTCCATATTTTCCCGAGTGAAAGTAGAAGAAGTTCTGGTAAGAAGCGGTTTTTTGCTTGCGGAAGTTTGGAGATGCCATGCGGCCCGGCTCCGCGCGCAATGCGGCTTCAAAAGTCCGGATTTTCTCCAATCTGTAGCGCCTCATGTGGCTGTAGAGGGCATAAGCCCGATCTGCCGGGTTGCGCAGAATCACGATGAATCGTGCGTCTGGAAACAAGGCATGTAATACCCGTGCGGATTCTGGGTTGGAAAGGTAGGCGTGGGAGGCTTCTCCAACCCACTTCACGTTGGCACCGGCATCAAACAATCGAAAGTAGTCAATGGGGTTCTTGACCACTTGGAATTGCTCACAGAAAAAGGTGGGCTCCTTTTCCGTACTTAGGTAAATATCTGGGTGTTTGCTGAGAACGGCATGCAACGTGGTGGTTCCTGATTTGGCTGCACCCAAAATGAAAAAATTGGGTTTTGTTACAGGTAGCAAACAAGTAGTCACACTTCCAGCAAAGATTGGATGGCGGAATCCAAGCGCGAGGAGGCCAGGAATTGGGTCTCGAGCCCGGCGGCAAAAGGAAAGGCAGTGTCCAAGGAACCGCATCGCGCGACCGGTGCGTCAAGTTCCCGCCAACAGGTTTCATGGATCCGCGCACTGATTTCTGCGCCGATGCCACCGGTGAGCGTGTCCTCATGAAGCACAAGGGCTCTGCTGGTGCGTCGAACGCTTTCAAAAACCATGTTTTCATCCCACGGTAGCAAGGTCCTGAGGTCGATGATTTCGAGATCCCACTCCGGATGGCGGGCTGCCGCCTCCAAGGCCCATGAAACCCCCAAGCCGTATGTGATGATCGTAGCATCTTTCCCGATGCTCACCTTCCTTGCTTGGCCGAAGGGGACCGTGTAGGGGCCTTCGGGGACGGGGCCTGACAGCGAACGATACAGGAACTTGTGTTCAAAGAAAAGGACGGGATTCGGGTCCTCGAAGGCCATGCGCAGGAGGCCTTTCGCATCTGCGGGGGTGGAAGGGTAGGCAATCTTCAAGCCCGGGACATGGAAGAACCAAGCTTCAGTGCTTTGGGAGTGGAATGGTCCCGCGGTAACCCCGCCGCCGGTCGGCATCCGCACCACCACGTCGGCAGTCGCTCCCCAGCGCCAATGGATTTTGGCCAGATTGTTCACTATCTGGTTGAAGCCACAGGTCACAAAGTCGCTGAACTGCATTTCCACCATGGCCTTCCGGCCTGCGATGGACAAGCCCAAAGCAGCCCCGACGATGGCTGACTCGCACAACGGGGTATTTCGAATCCGGTCCTTTCCGAATCGGTCGACAAAGCCATCGGTCACCTTGAACACTCCCCCATACTCCGCAATGTCCTGCCCCATGAGCACCAGCCCCGAATGGGCTTCCAAGGATTCCGCCAGGCCTTCGGAAACCGCGTCAATCAGGCGGAGCTCACGTGCACCTGCTTGTCCGGCGGCCGTGGATTGGGGGTCAGGGAGGGAGGGCAGGGTGAGGGCGGGTACCGGGGCATACCGGTCTGCCAATTCCTTTTCGATGGATGGGGTAACCGGGGGCTGGGCAGCGGCCTCGCGCAACCCGGCCTCAATCTCAGCCTTCAATCGGGACCGCAGGGAATCGACGAAGGCATCGTCCCACAACCCCATCTGTCTTCCCCATGCTTCGAATCGTTCTACCGGATCCACCTGGCTCCAGTGGTCGATCAGGCCTTCTGGATAGTACTTGGTCCCCGATGCTTCCTCGTGTCCGCGCATGCGGAACGTTTTGAATTCGATCAAGATGGGCCTCGGATTCTGCCGGATGGAAGCCGCGGCATCTGAGACGGCATGGTATACGGCCAAGACATCGTTGCCGTCCACTTGGATGGCGTCTGCGGCTGGGATGCCGTAACCGATGGCCTTGTCGGTAAAATGGGCACAACGGAATTGCTCGGAGGACGGCGTAGAGAGTCCCCATGCATTGTTCTCGATGCAAAGAATGACCGGCAAATCCCAAACCGCGGCCACATTCACAGCCTCATGGAAATCGCCCTCGCTGGCACCACCATCTCCCGTGAAAACCAAGGTAGCCCTTCCGGACTGGTCCAACTTGCTCGCCAAGGCGATGCCGTCGGCGATGCCCAGCTGCGGGCCGAGGTGGGAAATCATGCCCACGATCCGGTGCTCCATCGAGCCGAAGTGAAAAGAGCGATCCCGGCCCTGGGTGAAACCGTGGTCCTTCCCTTGGAACTGAGAAAAGAGCCGGCCACAAGTGATGCCGCGCGCCGTGAAAACCCCGAGGTTTCGGTGCATGGGGAGGATGAACTCCTCGGGTTCCATGGCGCGAGCAGCACCCACGGAGATGGCCTCCTGTCCCATGCCGCTGAACCACTTGGAAATCTTGCCCTGCCGGAGCTGGCTGAGCATCTTTTCTTCGATCATACGGGGAAGGAGCAGCGCGGCGAATAGGTCCCGGATTTGGTCATCGGTCAACGCGCGCCGATCGAAGCGGAGCGGGTTGTGCGGAAAGGTGTCCTGCATGGTAGGCCAAATTTACATCCCCAGTCCCCAACCCGAGGCTCCCCGGGGGCGGGGTTGCGCATTTATCTTCGCGGGGTGAAACACGAATTCCCTGACCGAAACGAGGTGGTGCTCCGGGTTCCGCCCGCTTGGTTGCGGGATCGGGAGCAGCTGGCCCGGGCGTTGGCCGATGCCCGAGGGGTGGATGTTGGGGCGTTGGGGGATTGGCGTGTGGTGCGCCGCAGTTGGGATGCGAGGCGCCGGCCGGTCGTGGCCCAGGTCACCTTGCAGTGGGGGGAGCCGGGGTCCGGGGGAGCCGGGGTCGATTGGGCGAAGCTGGCCCCGGTTTCTGATGATGCGCCGGAGGTGGTCATTGTGGGCGCCGGGCCCGCAGGGCTGTATGCGGCCCTTCATCTTTGCCGCCAGGGGATGCGTCCCGTGATCATCGAGCGGGGAGCCCCCGTGCGGGAACGGCGCCGGGACTTGGTGCGGCTCATCCGGGATCACGAGGTGGATCCTGATTCCAATTACTGTTTCGGCGAAGGCGGTGCAGGCACCTATTCTGACGGGAAGTTGTACACCCGATCCTCCAAGCGGGGCGACCTGCGCGGAGCCCTGCAACTGCTCGTCGACCATGGAGCGGACCCCGATATTTTGGTCGATGCCCATCCGCACATCGGCACGAACAAGTTGCCCGGCATCATCGAGGCCATGCGCGCTACCTTGATTCGGTGTGGGGCGCGGATTCATTTCCGTACGCGGCTGGTGGGTTGGGAGACCCGACCTTGCCCGGAAGATGCCGAGGGCAGGCAGGAAGTTGTGTCGGGCGTTTGGGTGCTGGATTTGGCCTCGAAAACACGCAAACTGCTTGCGACAGATCGTGTCATTCTCGCTACCGGACACAGTGCGCGCGATGTGTTTCGTGGCTTGCACGACCGCGGTTGGCTGCTGGAGGCCAAACCCTTCGCCCTCGGTGTGCGAATCGAGCACCCACAGGCCCTCATCGACCGGGAGCAATACCATGGTGAGCCCCGTGGGGATGTGCTTCCTCCGGCGAGTTACAGCTGGACTTGTCAAGCCCTCGGGCATGGAGTGCACTCGTTTTGTATGTGCCCAGGCGGGATCATTGCACCCTGTGCCACGGCTCCTGGCGAGGTGGTGACGAACGGATGGTCTCCATCGAAGCGGAACAATCCGTTTGCCAATTCGGGCATTGTGGTGCAGCTCGGGCCGGAAGACTGGGAGCCCCTGGGGTTCTCGGGTCCGCTGGGCGGTTGTGACTTCCAATCGTCCGTGGAGCAGCGCTGTTTTCAAGCGGCTGGAGGGACCCAACGTGCGCCCGCCCAGCGGCTGCTCGACTTCTTGGCCCGTCGCCCGAGCCGTGACCTCCCGGTTTGCAGCTATCTCCCCGGTTTGACTTCGGTCTCCCTCTGGGACGTCCTCCCGACCTGCGTGGCCGCTCCGCTCGCCGAAGGGCTGCGCACCTTCGGCCGCCGGATGCCGGCCTACCTCCATCCCGACGCGGTCCTCGTGGCCCCGGAAAGCCGCACGAGCAGCCCGGTCCGCATTCCCCGTTCCCCCAAGGACCTCCAGCACCCTCAGGTCGCCGGTCTCTTTCCATGCGGCGAAGGCCCGGGCTACGCGGGCGGCATCTTGTCCGCAGCCATGGATGGTGTTCGGGTCGCCCAAACGCTGGCGTCCCTCGCTGCCGCCCCTTGACCTGCCCCATTCCCTTGGCCCGAAAAAAAAACGGGCCAGCTTGCGCTGACCCGTTTGATCCTGTTACGCACCGGGTAAAACCGGACAGGATTCCCCGGGGGGAGATCATTGCGTAAACGTGACGGTGTCAGTACCGAGCTCTCGTGCTCGAACCAAGGACCGTACGTCGCCCAAGTCGGCCCACTGTCCATCGATGTCCCCCACCACGAAGGCGGAGGGAAATCCGGCCAAGCGGACCTGCTGCAGGAAAAATCGTGCTTCGGACTCATTCCGATATCGTGAAGATACGAATTCTGTTTTTTCAAACGAATTTTTTTCCTCAAAAAATTTACCTTCATCTATCCATATTGACAAAACATCTGGTTTTATCACCATGGCGTTTTGTGGGAGTTGGACCCGGAATCCCGGCGTCCCGAG
>CAYONT010000005.1:71796-79117 GCA_964405405.1 uncultured Comamonadaceae bacterium
GGATCGAGCCGGGTTTCCAGCCCTGATAGAACCCCCATCCGACCGGTGGCCATCAGGCGCCGGCCCAAAAACAGGTGCGCGCCCACTTCAACAGGCAAGGCCCAAGAGGTGGTCGCCGGTGTCCGAGACTCGAAGTTGTAATCGGGGGTAACCTCCTGGGCCTCGAAAACAGCCAGGGGAGCATCCTCTGGGCGGTCGTAGGTGAGGCCATTTGACCAACGGTGAACTTCGGTGCCATCGGCGAGACGCTGTTCTTGGAGGAGGGTTTGGCTTACGCGCGCCCAACCGATCGAAAACCAAGGCTGTAAACGCCGAGAAGCGTGCTCGGCGGGCTGGAATCGGACCAGCAGGGCATCGGACCGGTGGGCCTGCCGAAGCAATTGGAATTCGGCGGAATTGAGCGCGAGTTCTCCTGCGCTGCGCTGGAATCCGAGGCCCCAGCGCTTGGCAGGGAAGTAATTGATTTGCAGTGCGGTTTGCCAAGCGCCGGCACTGCCGACCCGGTATCCATCTTCTCGGTTGTTGGCTCCTGTGAAGCCCGTGGGGCCGGCAAAGCACTCCCATTGCAACCCACCAGGCCGGACTTCACCGGGAAGCACAGGAGTTTGGCCTGCTGCCCAACCCCAGAGGGTGGTGAGCAGGACGCTGGTCATCCAAAAGCGCACCCAGTGAAGTCCTCGGTGCCGAGAAAGAGGCACAGGGACCTGCGGCACAGCCAAGGCTTCGTGCAGGGCCCGGATGCCCGATCCACGGCCGGCGAGTACAGCATGGCCTTCGGTTCCAGATGGGCCCCATGGGGGAGCCGAGGTGACAAAGGAGTTTCTGTGAATTCGCATGGCCCTGAGGGTTTCCGATGGCCTGCATACGGCATCGCTCCCCCGGGGGTTTCGTTTTCGGGTTCAAGGATGGGAGAGGGCATGGCCTACAAGGGATTCGCCCAGCGCCGTTCCGATGGCGACGCCCATGCCGCCGAGTCGAACGGCCACATGGATCCCCGGTGCCCATGTGGTGAGGATGGGTTCCCGGGCTGCCCCGATGCCCAGGGTGCCGTTCCAAGCGTAAGCAGGGGTGGCAGAACGCACGCCAGGCCAAACCCGCCCCGCCCATTCCAGCAAGCGCGCATCGTGGTCCCGGCTGTCGGGCACCCAATTTCGTCCACCGCCCACGAGCAACCGGTTGCCTATGGCCCGTGCATAGAGGTATCCGCTCTCCGCATGAAAGGTGCCCTCCGTGGTCCAACCGGGAATCGGATGGGTCACCAGCACGCGGTTGGCGATGGGGGCCACATCGGGAACCTGCAGGCCGGATTCGCCCAGGAGCTGGCCCGCGAAGGCGTTGTTCGCAACGAGCAGGATCCCTGCTGTGCAGGTGGTTCCCTCCGATGCCGGCGTTCCGGAGCGGTGCGCGTGCCAGCGGACCCCGGCTGCCCCGGGCTCCACCCAAGCGACCCGGATCCCCCGCACGATCTTGACCCCGGCCGCCCGGGCCTCCCCCTCGAGCGCGGCGGTGAGTCGGTCCGTCTCCAGCGCTCCTTCCCCCGGGATGGCAATCAACCCTCCGACCCGATCGGCATCCAACCCGAGCCGCCGCGCCACGTCCCGCGGCTCACGCCATTCAAAAGCCCGGCCCGAGCCCGTGACAGGGGCAATCCAGTCGTTGAGTTCGTCCAACCGCGCCGCGGTCCACCCGTCCTCCCCTCCGGACCCCGACCCGGGCCCACCCTCCACCCCCAAAAGCTCGTGGCTCCCGCACCCCACGTACCCCAGCGCCTCGTCCCCGAAACGGTTCCGCAGCATCTCCAACCCCTCGACCCGCATGCGCACCAGTTCCAGAGCACGTGCATCCCCAAGAACTTCCCGGTCCGCGGCCAACTCCGAAGGGCTCCCAAAGCAGGCGAACCCCGCATTCCGGGTCGTCCCCCCGCCCGAGAAGGCATCGCTGTCCACCACCAAGACAGATGCCCGGGGCATGGCCCGTTTCCAAGCCGTGGCCGCCGTGAGTCCTACGATGCCCGCGCCCACCACGACCACATCGTTCGCCTCCAACGTTCCACGGACTTCCCAATAACTAAAATGCATACTTTTACGTTCTGTGGAAGGACAACCGCTCACCATGCACCTGCTGCAACAAATATCCATCAATGCCCGGATTTACCGGATGCTGCTCGGTGGTTTCCTGCTCGCTTGGGGCGGGTTGACCTCGTCCCATGCGCAGGACTTGTTGCGCGTGGGCGGCATGCTGAAGGACGAAAAGACGAACAAGAAACTCCCCGGTGTCGAAGTCATTGTGACGCAAGACGGAAAGCCTTTCGACCAGTACCTCATGGACAGTCGGGCGATGTATTCCTTCGAGCTGCCCTTGCGACACGACTACGTTTTTACTTTCGTTTTGCCGGGTTATGGGAGCAAGAAGATCCGCATCAACGGGAAAGATGTTCCTCCCGAAGACCACAGAGGAGGATTCACCCTGGACATGGACATGACCCTGTTCGCTTTGGTGGATGGCTTTGACACGAGCATTTTGGACACTCCCTATGGCATTGCTGCCTTTGACAGCCAGAAGAACACCGTGGCCTTTGATTACGCCCACACCGAACGCATGAAGAACCGGGTGCAACAGGAGCTCGTTCGGTTGGAGCAAATGAAGGCCCAACTCGCCCAGATGCGCAAGGATTTCGACGCCCTCATTCTCCGGGGTGACCAAGCCATGGCGAAATCCCAATGGACACCCGCACTGGATGCTTACAACGCAGCCCTGGCCATCTTCCCGAGTGATGCAGTCGGTTTGGCCAAGCGGGACGATGCCAAGGCGAGGGCCGATGCCGCTGCTGCCGCTGCTGCTGAAGAAAAACGGTTCCAGGACATGCTCACCCGGGGCAATCAGGCGCTGGCGAAGGATGAATTGTCCGGGGCGCGGACAGCGTTTCAGGATGCCGCTGCCATGCGTCCCACCGCCCGGGAACCCCAGGATGGGCTCGCACGGGTGGCTGCTCGGGAGGCTGAGATGGGGGCGAATGCAAAGTACGACGGGGTGGTGGCCAGCGCGGACCGCGCTTTCCGCGAAGGCCAATTCCAACAGGCCCTCAAACTCTACAACGAGGCCGCCGAGCTCAAGCCGGGGGAACGTTACCCGCGCGATCAAGCTGCGGCGTGTCAGGCGGCCATCCAGGACGCGGCAGCGGCAACTGCGGCTTTGGCGGAACGCGCAGCCCGCTACGAGGAGTTGATCAAATTGGCGGACAAGAATTTCAAGGCCTCTGCTTTCTCGGATGCGCTGGTGCAGTACCGAGAAGCAGCGGGGCTGCTTCCTGCTGAGCGCTACCCGCAAGAGCGGATCGCAGCCTGCGAGCAGCGCATCGCCGAAGCGGGTGCACGGGCGGACCGGGAGGCGGCTGCGCAGGCCGCTGCCGCGTCCGAGGCGGAACGTCGGGCGCAATACGACGCAGCCATCCGAGCGGGCGACGAGGCCTTTGGGGCGCAACGCTGGGACGCGGCCGCTGAGGCCTACCGCCGCGCACAAGGGGTGCTTCCCGAGGAGCGGTACCCGGGCACCCGTTTGGAGCGGATTGCCAAAGAGCAGGAGCGGCTAGCGGCGGCTGCCGCGGAGCAGGATGCGGCCCGGAGTCGAGCGGATGCGGAGGCCCAGCGGGCAGCCGAGGCCGCCGCTGCGGCGCAGGCGGCTGCGGACCGTGTTGCGGCCGAGGCGGCGGACAAGGAGCGGCGGAGGCTGGAGGCCGAGGCGGCAGAGGAGGCTCGACGCGCCGAGCGCATGGCCGCCGAGGAGGCCGCCCGCAACCGCGCTCGCCAAGTGGCGGCCTCCCGCCAGGGTGAGGGGCCGGATGAGGCGGAACGCTATTACCAGGAGGCCCTGGAGTCTGAGGAAAGGAGCCGGTTGGTGGGAGTACAGAAACGGAGGGAGGGGGATTTGGCCTTGCGCAACCAACGGGCAGGGGAGGCGCAGGAACGGGTTCAGGGACGGAGGGAGGACATAGCAGCGCGGTCTACCGAGATGGATGCGGTGCAGTTGGGGGGAGAGGCTGCGGCAGGTCGGCGTCAAGCCGATGCTGCAGATCGTTCCGTGCGTGCCCAAGCAAATGACGCGGCTGTGGCGGATCGGGCGGCGGGGCGGTTGGTGGCTCAACAAGGGGAGGTCGATCGCCAACACCGGCTGTTGGCTGCCACGGGAGAGGACCATGGACAGGACCATCGCGCACGGCGTGAACGTCCGGATCGGGAGGCGCGGATGTTTCGGGAATTGGACGGTGACTGGGACCGCAGTGCCAGGGAGCGACGCGCCATGGCCCGGGAGCAGGCACGCGCCTACGATGCGGCTTACCGCACCTTGGGGGAAGGGACCGAGGACCGATTGGCGGCCTATTTGGCGGAGGCCGAACGACTGCGTTTGGCCCAAGAAAATCTAGCAGCTTCCCGGCAACACGAGGCAGCCACCCGCGGATGGGATGAGCTTGGTGCACGCCTGGACTTGGATGCGGGTTCGCCGCCCAGTCCCGATGACTTCCGCCTGCAGGAGGAGGATGCAGACGTCCCGCCTGGCATCCAAGAACAATCTTACGACATCCCCAATGGTTTGGTGATTGAACGTACGGTGCGACGTGGCAATCAGGTGAAGCGTTTCCGCAAGGTGGTGACGAAGACCGGAGTGTATTACTTCGAAGATGACCGCAGCATCACAGCGGACCGGTGGCAGCGGGAAACGACAGTGATTCCGGATTGATGCCCAAAACAGGGACGGGTCTCCAACCTGTTGAGGCAGTGTCTCGCAAGCGGTTGCGGGCGTTGCAGGCAGCTGCTGCAGCTCTCGCTGTGCATGCCTTGATTCTTGCTTATCTGGCTTGGCGACCCATGTCCGGGCCGGAAGCCCAAGTTGCAGCCTTGGAGATCGAGCTCGCAGACTTTGTTCCTGAGGCCCTCCCGAGTTTGGAA
This sequence comes from uncultured Comamonadaceae bacterium, assembly GCA_964405405.1. GTDB lineage: Bacteria > Bacteroidota > Bacteroidia > Flavobacteriales_D > Sanyastnellaceae > CAMCYM01. The sequence continues at coordinate 76,740 of CAYONT010000005.1, forward strand.
GAACAAATCGAGGCCCGGATTGAGGCCCGGGTAGCGAACCGCCGGGCCGATGGCTCGATGGCCACGACGGAGGAGGTGGTGCAGTCGGGTCGGATGCCTTCCGCGAAGGAGTTGGCGGATCTGGAGCGTTCGGTTCGTGCGGAGGCCCGAAAGGAGCTGGAGGCAGCCCTGTCTCGGACGCCGGCGAATACGGACCGAACCCAATCGGGGGCGAAGCAACAACGGGAGCCCTTGGAGTCTTACTCCGGTTGGGACAAGCAGTATGCCGGTGAGGTGACTGTGCGTTTCGTGTTGCCGGGCCGGGAGGCGGTGTTCTTGGAGGTGCCCAGTTACCGATGTCGCGAGGGGGGGAAGGTGGTCGTGGACATCACCGTGGATGCTGCGGGCAAGGTGGTCGAGGCCGTGCTTGCCGGAGGCCAAACCGCCCCCACAGCCGACCTCGCGTGCGTCGAACGTGAAGCGTTGCGCAGTGCCAAGGCATCCCGGTTCAACCGGGCTGCCCCGGGCGCGGGCCGCGCCCAGGGAACCCTGACCTATGTCTTTCAGTCGCAAGGAAGCTGAGCGGGTAGGGGAGGGCGAGCGCTGCATTGGGCGCTGCCTGCCGTAAATTGGGGCGGAAATGGAGGAAGGTTTGGCCTACAATTCAAACAATCGGTTGAAAATCGGCATCCTGCGAGAAGGCAAGGTGCCACCGGATGCACGCGTTCCGCTGACGCCTGCCCAATGTGTGGAGTTGGTTCAACGTTATCCCGAGGTGGATTTGGTGGTCCAACCGAGCCCGGTGCGGCGCATCCCGGACACGGAATACCGCGACGCGGGCGTGGTCCTGCAAGAGGACTTGAGCGACCGAGATGTGCTGCTCGGTGTGAAAGAGGTCAATGTTGGCGATTTGCTCCCAGACAAGACGTATCTGTTTTTCAGCCATACCTTCAAGTTGCAACCTTACAATGCCCGGCTGCTCGCTGCCGTGCTGGACCGCCGCATTCGGTTGATCGATTATGAGGTGCTCCGTCGCCCCAGCGGCAAGCGCATCATCGGCTTCGGTCGGTGGGCGGGTTTGGTAGGCACCTACAATGGTTTCCGAGCTTATGGCATGCGTTCGGGGCGCTTTTCTTTGCCCCCAGCCTACGAATGCAAGGACCTGAAGGAAATGCTATCGCTGCTTTCGAAGCATGCGAACCTACCGGACGATTTCAAAATTGTGCTCACCGGTTGGGGCCGTGTGGGGCTCGGGGCGAAGGAGGTGCTCGACCACCTCAAGATTCGATGTGTCCACATCGATGATTTCCTGCGCATGGACTACCCGGAACCAGTATATGTCCACCTGCAAGTGGAGGACTACAATGTACATCGGGAGGGAAGGGCGTTCAATATGCCGGATTTTGTGGCGGATCCGACGAGCTACCGTTCTGATTTTATGCGTTTCGCTGAACGGGCGGACCTGTTCGTAGCAGGGCATTTTTGGGCAGAGGGGTCCCCGTTTTTGTTCACCCGTGCGGACATGCGGAGCCCCCGGTGGAATGTTCAGGTGGTAGCGGACATCAGCTGTGACATCGATGGTCCGGTAGCTTGTACGTTGCGTGCTTCAACCATCGAGGATCCTTTTTACGGTTACGACCCCCGAACGGAACAGGAATGTGCTGCAGATGACCCGGCGGGCATAACGGTGATGGCGGTGGACAATCTGCCTTGTGAGTTGCCTCGGGATGCATCGGAAGGGTTCGGTCGAGACTTGATGGAGCATGTACTCCCGCTGCTGATTCGGGGAGATCGAGATGACATATTGTCAGCCGCCAGTGAGACCACGTTGGAGGGAAAACTCCATGCGCCATATGCATATCTCGCGGATTATGCGGCCCAAGGACGGGTACAATTGGCCCAGTCAGGGGAGCTACTCTGAGCGCGGTGTTGCTTCAGCAATGATTGGCTTGGTTGTTGCTCTATCTTTGTCGGCCCCAAGGGGCTGCGTTCTTTGTTTATGGGGCCGATTTTGGATTTGACAGCAAGCAGACAGATCGCGTAAGCACGTCGAGCACTTGGGAGACCAGCTCGTTAATCTTGAACTTCCAAGTCAGAAATGACAACACTTCCTACGCGCTCGCAGCTTAATCGACTCAGTCGATGAGCCCAATCTTCGCACCAGGTGCGGAGACGAGCTATCCCGTCGCGGTGTACGGACCCTTTCATCGGGGCAATGGGGTATCAGGCAAATGGGACTAGCAAAGGGTGTGTCCGACGCCCGGAGCGAATTTTCAGGACTAAGCCGTCGGGTGGGCCGCCTTGGGCCAGCCCCCGGACGAAAAACATACCAGGGATAAACGTGTAGAAAGCTCGGTTCGTCCTTGTTTGGACGGGGGTTCGACTCCCCCCGGCTCCAC
>CAYONT010000005.1:79217-97808 GCA_964405405.1 uncultured Comamonadaceae bacterium
CCCCCGGCTCCACCCGTTTGTTCGATCAGGGTGCAGCGCACAACGTGCCGAAGATGCCAAGGAGCATCAACAAGTCGCCTGTGGAAACGGTGCCGTTTTCATCCAGATCGCCCACGCAATCCGGCTCTCCAGCATACAGGCAGTGGGCGGTGAGAAAACAATCCTCCCCCGTATAGTTGAGCGCAAAGGGGTCGGTGCAACCGACCGCCAGAATAGCTGCCGGTGTTTCGAAAACTGTGGAAGGGATGAGAACTTGGCGCAACGTGCCTGCGTTTCCGCAACCATCGGTGGCGGTGGAAATGCGGTGGATGCGGCCTGATACACAGTCGGTACTGTCTGCCCAGACCAGGGTGACGTCACCAGCGCAATCATCTTGGGCGAAAGCGGTGGCACCTTGAGGCGGCCAATCGGCGGTAGGCACGACCCACTCCGAGGGACTGTTGAAAAAGACCGGGGGAACGTCGTCGTGGATGTGCAGGGTTTGGACTGCCAAAGCCTCCGCTCCATCAGCATCTACCGCACGCAGTTGACGTCGGATGACAAACCGGCCTGGACACTCCCCCAACAGGGTATCCACTTCCTCTTCCACGGGCAAAGTGAGCCAATCGGCGGTTGCACCGAAGCCCGGAAGCGGACGGTCACGGGCACGGACCTCCGGCCACTCCGATCGGGGCAGTCCACAACCGATTTCTACTTCAGGCTCGAACCGCAACCGAGGTGGGTGGTTCCCAGTGACTTGAACCGTTTCAGTGCCCAACAGGGTGGTGCTGCCGCAACCGACGGCTACATGTTCAAAACGCCCGCCGTTCGTGGAACTGGCGTGGCTTGCCCAATTTCGGTACACTTCGACGGCCCGGAGGCCATACCAGCCACCGAAAGGGGCGTCAAGAGGCCCGATGCCCCAAGATTCAGCATCGAAATCGGTCAGGGGAACGGCGGATTCCACGTGGGTCATAGCGGAGGACGGTACGTGGGTTAGAGGGGCCAATGTGTTCAAAACAAAGGCCTGACGAGAACTGGCTCCACATGCGCTCCATGCCTCCCAAACGACCCATTCACTCCCCAATCCACAGGCATCGCGCCACAGCATGTAGTTGGTTTCCTGCACCCGGACGGGAGCACCGGTGCCTGGGTCGATGGCTTCCGCAGCTTGCATACGCGGTTCGCCCAGAACCACGGATGTTTCTCCGGGTGTGACCTGCCAAGACGGGGCACAGCCCGAAGCGGGCAAGGAGGTCGGCAGGGCCAGGTCGGGCAGCACCCGGATGGATTGGCGATCGATGGCTACTTCACCCGAGCAGCCGCAAACAGCTCGAAATGAACGTACCACGGTATACGAGCCATCAGGTTCCGGTGGCAAGGTCTCCATGGATTCGGTCAAGGTAGCTCCTTCAGAGCATGTGGTAAAGACCTGGGCTTCGCCCCAACCTCGCTGAACATCCGCCCGGATCCAAAGGTCAGGAGGGGCGATGACCCCGGTCCGGGGACCTTGCGCCGAAACAGGGAGGGATGCGATCGCTAAGAACAGGCACCACGCTCCAGTCAGGATCCAAGTTCGAAACAGGATAATTCGATTCATCCTATGAAAGTAAACCCTGAGCAATCGTTTTGCAAACCCTGTAACGGCCTCGCTGTCCCCCTACCTGTTTCCCTTCAGGGATTGCAGTGGTCACACATGCCCGGATCGGCTCGTGTGATTCCATCCGGGTGTTTGAGTTCCAGTTGAAACTGGCAACACGCACAGCGGTAGTGCAATCCCAGGGTGGCGTGGGTGGGCAAGCCACAAGCCGAACAGGGAAGACCACCCTCCCGGCGAATCACATCAAAGCCCGGTATGCCGCAACCCGGACATACCACGCTCAGTTTGGCCACCAACTGTTCCCCAGCCTGCCGAATCACCGCTTGACGCATGGGGTTGAAACAGGCGCGCATGTCCGTTTCTACGTGAACCCCGTTCCCGCTGTGCGCAAGCCGGCGGAAAGCATCCTCCAGCTGTGCCCAGTCGCGGATTCCCTTGACCCAGGCATGGGGGAGGTGCCCCGCGTCTCTCAGGATCAATGCATGTTCTGGGAAGCCGATTTCCAAGGCCAAATCCGCCAGTTCTGTCCATCTTGAAACCGTCTGAACCTTGAAATTGGTTTGGGACGAAATCGCCCAAGCGGAGACCTCGAGACCCAGCCTGCGATCTACCAGCAGGAGCAATTCGGTGTCGCTGGCGACGAAGGGCAAGCGGGGGTGTGGTCCGAAGGCGCCCTCGCTCGCGATGCCCAAGTCACAACCCATGGCATCCATGGCTGCGAGGCACTTGGCCCGAGCGGTTTGGATCGGATCGCCTGGGCGGGCAATCTCCCCTGTGAATGTGCCGAAGACGTCGCTGTCAAAACCTTCCGGCACCCTGACCCTGACCCCCAGTGCTTCCTCGAAAAGCGGTCCTAGAATCGCCTCTTTGCCATGCCGGGTAGCGATGACCAAATCCCTCCCGCCGAAGTGCAGTGCCATCCGGGCCTCGCTGAGGTTCGGTGGATGGGACATCACGGATCAGCAATCTCGAGGTTTGCACGGATCACACATCCATCGTTCATGGATGCGATCACGCTCATTGCGGCAGAAAACTCATGTTGTACCCTAGCGATCTGACGTTCCCGCATGGTCACGTCCTCCGGCGAATCCTCAGCATTGACTTGGGATTCCAGGAACCGGACGTGGGCTTCCACCCAACCCCGCAACAAACGAATCGACTCTGTGCGTGCATACGTTCCGTCCGCGAGGGTCAGGGTCAGACAGGGAGTGGGAGGCGTGTTCATTGACCTTGACCAAGTGAAAAGGCAGGTTTTCCATCGAAATGGTACAGGTTTTCCGTCTTGATGACGTCAATGCCCCCTGCTTCAGCAGCTTGCAGCAGTTGGGGAATGGCGGATTTGGGCAAGGTTTTGCCCTGGCGCGGAAGGAAACGACAACGCCAATGGTCGGTGCAAAAAGTCTCTGGAAAACCATCGGGATAGACCTTGATTCCACGGTTCGTGATCATGCTCAATGGGGCATCTTGGAGGGCAATCGCTTCCAGTTTCCGGGCCAAATCCGTTGCATCCTTCCCGCCCCAATGCACGAACAAATCCACCCCTATGAGCTCTTTCCGGGCAGGGGGTTTGCGTTCATAGGCTGGCAACTGAAGGGCGGCGGAAGTTTGGTAGCGGACGGCTGGCAGTTGGGTGGGGACTTGCCCCAATTGGCCGATGACGGCCTCAGCAAAAGCGCGGGTGCCCACTTGTTTCGTGCTGACACCGGGTTTGTACACATCGTAGGTGTGGATGCCCAACTCCATCGTACGGAGCCAAGCGTTCTGGATCCGTTCGGCCACATCGCTCTGGCCGATGTGGTTGAGCATCATGACGGCTCCCTGGAGCAGACCGGACGGGTTTGCCATGTCCTGTCCTGCCCGGCGGGGTGCAGAGCCGTGGATGGCTTCGAACATGGCACACTCTGTTCCGATGTTGGCAGAACCCGCCAAGCCCACGGAGCCAGCGATTTGGGCGGCCACATCGCTGAGTATGTCCCCGTAAAGATTGAGGGTAACAATGACGTCAAACGCTTCGGGTGTGTCGGCGAGTTTGGCCGCACCGATGTCCACGATCCAATGCTCAGCCTCGATGTCGGGAAAGTCCTTGGCCACCTCATCGAATACCTGATGGAACAATCCATCGGTTTGTTTCATGATGTTGTCCTTGGTAAAGCAAGTGACCTTCTTGCGTCCCATTTGGCGGGCATAGGCAAAGGCATAGCGGACGATGCGCTCACATCCCGGCCGGCTGATGAGCTTCAGACATTGGATGACTTCATCGGTCTGTTGGTGCTCGATGCCTGCGTAAAGGTCCTCTTCGTTTTCGCGGACGATCACCACATCCATTTGGGGATGTTTGGTATCTACGAAGGGATGCAGACTTACGCACGGCCGGATGTTCGCGTAAAGTCCCAAGAACTTGCGGGTGGTTACGTTGAGGCTCTTGTAGCCGCCACCTTGGGGTGTGGTGATGGGGGCCTTGAGAAAAATCTTGTTGCGGCGGATGACATCCCAAGCTTCCTTCGCGATGCCGGAGGTGTTCCCGGACAGGTAAACTTGCTCGCCGATTTGGATTTCATCGATCGCAATGCGCGCCCCTGCGGCGTGGAGGATGGCAAGGGTTGCATCCATGATTTCCGGTCCGATACCGTCACCTTTTGCAATTGTGATTCGGGTCATGGGGTGGGATGTTGGGATTGTGGATGCAAATTTGGCCTGCACAATTCATAAACAATCATTCAACTTTTTTATCCCATTCATTTGCATTCCAAATAACCCATCCCTTTCCACGCCCATGCATTACACTTTGAACCAGTTGCGCATCTTCCACCGCGTGGTCGCCACCCGCAGTGTGACCCGAGCGGCTGAGGAATTGCACCTCAGTCAGCCAGCGGTTTCCATTCAGTTGAAGAACTTTCAACGGCAGTTTGACCTCCCGTTGCTCGAGGTGGTGCAGCGGCGCATCCATGTGACCGAATTTGGTTTGGAGATCGCACGTTCTGCTGAGGTGATTTTACAAGAGGTGCACGCCATTCACTTCAAGATGCATGCACATGAAGGCAGGCTGACCGGCAAGCTCAGGCTAGCTGCTGTGTCCACTGGGAAGTATGTAGCACCGGTTTTTGTGGCGGGTTTCATGCGGTTGCATCCAGGGGTGGAATTGGTGTTGGATGTGACCAACCGGGCGCAGGTTTTGGAGAGCTTGGAGAAAAATGCAACGGATTTGGGTCTTGTCTCAGTGCTGCCAGACCATCTGCGGGTAGACTCCGTGCCCTTGTTTGAGAACCAATTGTACCTCGTTGCACATCCTGATTTTGTTCCACCGGAGGCGGCCCTCGGGTCTTCACCTTTGTCGCCACAACAGTTAGAGGGATTGCCACTGATTTTTCGTGAACCTGGGTCAGGGACAAGGCATGTGTTGGAGGCGTGGTTCAAATCGCATGGTCTTCATCTGGTTCCCAAGATGGTGCTGACCAGCAGCGAGGCGGTGAAGCAAGCGGTGCTTGCGGGATTGGGATGTTCGGTCATGCCGCTGGTGGGAATTCGCCATGAATTGCGTGCCGGCCGCCTTCAAATCGTACCGGTTGCGGGATTTCCCATCCTGTCGACGTGGACGTTGATTCATCTTCAGGCCCGTTCCCCTTCCCCGGTAACGCAGGCTTTTCTGGCTCATGTTCAGTCTGAAAAGGAGAACATCATTGCGGCGCATTTTGGACCCGATTGATCTTCATGGCATGGGGAAGACCGTCTGGCACATTGGGGTATATTGGGTGCATGGAAAAGGACGCATTCATGGAGGTGGCCATCGCCGAGGCCCGGAAGGGCCGGGCAGAAGGGGGGATTCCCATCGGCAGTGCTCTGGTAGTCAATGGGGTGCTGGTGGCCCAAGGGCACAACAAGCGGGTCCAAGAGAACAACCCCATTCTGCATGGTGAGATGGACTGTTTGAACAACGCGGGACGGGTGGGCAGTTATCGAAACGCCGTCATTTATTCGACCCTGATGCCGTGCTATATGTGTGCCGGTACCATTGTTCAGTTCAAGATACCGAAGGTGGTGGTGGGGGAATCCGTGAACTTCCCGGGCGCACGCGCATTCATGGAGTCGCATGGCGTGGAGGTGGTCGATTTGGGCGATGCCGAGTGCATCGAGATGATGAGGACTTTCATCGAAACGGAGCCCGGGCTTTGGAACGAGGACATCGGGGAGTAGGGGGCGGGCCGGACCGATGGGTCAGGGCAACCACAGTTTCCGCACCGTGCCATCGGCGTGAACATAGAGCAGGAGGCCCCGGTGTGTGGACCCCATGTCACTGGGGTCGATGCGCCTTCCGTCCGGGGTGATTGCGTGCGAGACCGGCGAGGGTAGGCCGGCGAGGGGTACGGATGGGATAGCGGTGTTGTCTTCGGAATCACAGGCATCGCCGAGTCCATCCGCGTCGGAATCGTTTTGGCCTGCATTGGGAACGTCGGGGCAGTTGTCAAACGGATCGCACACGGCATCTCCATCGGAATCTTCCAAGCAAGTTCCGCTGCAGTCATAGCCAGGTTCCGGAAAAGTGCATAGGAGCTCGGGCGGGCCATCGGGCGCCGGGGGCACGGAGGCGAGGGCCTGGAAATTGCAAGCCTCGGGATCTGTGCAGCCTACGATGCCGTTGTTTGCCAACCATTCGTGCTTTTCGCACCGGTACAGGTGCTCGGAGTCAATGAAGCGCATCTCAAACGCCACTGTGCCATCCAGTGTAACCTCGGTCACTATGGCGCCCCAATCGGACGTGGAAGTCAAAGTACCCCAATGGATGAGCGTGTTGCCATTGGGCAAGCGCTGAACACTCCCCATGGCCAGGCCATATACGTTTTCAGGATGGGTGTAAGACCAAACCTCCTGCGCCACCATGTTCTCAGTATCCAGCTCATATTCCACAGCACGCGAGTAGGGCGGTAGGCCAGTGAACTCCGAGCTGAAGTTGCCGTTGTCAAAGACCAGGTACCGGTTGTCTCCCAAACATCGAACGCTGTGCTGGTGGGTGAAAGGGTGTCCTCCAACGAAGGCAAAGTCGCCCGATGGACCGCCCCAGCGCCAGAGGATTTGTCCTGTGGTGCGGTGAATCTTGGTGATTTCATCCAGCACGCGGGAGGATATCACAAAATGGCCATCTGCATCAATATCAATGGAATTGCCATGGTTCAAAGGCACTTCCGCCGCGGTGAGGTCCTGGTGGGGTACTTCACCCGGGGACATGTGTTCGATGGCCCGCCATTAGAAGATGAGTTCCCCATTGGCATTCAATTCTTGAATGACCAACGCTTCTACAATGGTTGCATTGGGGTTTCCTCCCGGAACGACAGTGTCCATGGCATAGGGCACGCTCTCGTATGCCAAGAGCACTTTGTGGCCGTTCGCAAGCCGCATGAAGTCGTGCAGGTCAGCGTAGTATCCGCCGACACAAAACGTGGTGTCCAGCAATTCCAGCGAAGGGGTTCGGGTGATCCACGCTAGGATGCCCCTGTGAAAGTAGGTGATGTTGCCATCCCGATTCACCTTCCAATCGAATCCCTCCAAGGGCCAGTGCTCTGAATACAACAAGGTTCCGTCCGATGCGACGATGTTCACCGGTTTGATGGGGGGGCCGGCGGTGTTGAAAAACATCTCAGCAGGGTAGGCCTCAGGCCCCAAGGTGGTCACCGTGTAGTTCGGAGGCAACGGGGTTTGCGCCGTTGCTGGGGCAAGGAACACCCAAATGCCCCAGAAGGATACCAACGAAAACCCGCAGGAACGTAAGCAGATATTTTCGGTACTGAAGGATGGCCCGGGCAGCCTCATCGCAGAATCTGTAAGGTTCCGGTACACCAGTTCTTCAATTCGGGGCGCGAGCCACAGGCAAAATCTACCGTTTCAAAGGTGTAGTAGTAAAGACCGTCCGCCAAGGGCATACCTTGTTCGTCGAGCCCTGCAAAGGGTGCCGTCTGGTGGGTCTGTCGATACACCTGCCCTCCCCATCGGTTAAAGACCAGGAGTTCATAACGCAAACATTCCTCCGCAGCATAGGGCAAACGCAGCACATCGTTCCAGTTGTCGTCGTTCGGCGTGATGACGTTGGGAATCTGAAATCCAGTCAAATCCAGGGATTCCTCGAGATCGAAAACCTTGGTAACGGAATTTGTGCAGCCGTAAACATCCTCTGCGGTGAGCACGATTTCGTAGAATCCATCGGTCGGGAATCCGAAAGTGGGGGAGGGGAATTCTGAGAAAATGGTCCCATTTGCGCGCCAGATGTAGGCCAAATCCCCTGCACCACCGGTGGTCAAATTCTCCAAACGCAACTCGCTGCAACGTGCAGCCCCCACAAAGTCCGGGACGATGGCTGGGGTGTATACGTAGGATGCGTTCGATGTGGCGCTGCAACCATTCGCATCGGTGTAGCTGTACTGTACATTGTAGTTCCCCGGTTCCACCCCGTTGTGCACCAAGTTGAATCCTTGAACCGTAGGCCCGGTGATGGTACCGCCAGCGGGTGAAGGGGACAAGGGGACGACGGTTTGATCAAAGCAATAGGCATCGGCCATCCCCAGGTTGAGCTGCGGTAGGGGATTCACCACCAACTGCACCGTGATGACGCTGTCGCATCCTGCGGAAGTGACCAAGGGAATCGGATAGACCCCGCTTGCCTGAACCGATTGTCCGTTGGGGAGCAAGTAGCTGGATCCTGCGCAGATCTCAGGATTCAAGGTCAGCTGATACGCAGGTGCAACGTCCAACGCAATGACCACATTGCTGTCACATCCCGCTGTGGATGTCAATGCGAAGGGGTAGGTGCCGGGTCCTGGCGCCACGGTGCCGTCAGGTAGCAAATAGGGAATGTTGGCACAGGTCGTCTCCTGCAGGACTTGGTTGTAGTTCTCGTTGACGACCACCGTGGTGACCACCGTGCTGTCGCATCCGATGGAGGAGGGGATGGCGATGGCATAAACACCCGCTGTTTCCGTGGTGGTTCCATCGGGCAGTACAGTCGTTTCTCCGGCGCAAAGGGCAATGCTCTGCGTCGATTGCAGCACAGGCAGGATGTCCACCACGGTGGTAACCAAGCTGTCGCAGCCTGTAAAGGCCTGCAGGACGACTGGATAAGTTCCCGAAACATCCACTTCGGTTCCATCCGGCAGGGTGTACACTGAACCGGCACAAAGCGTGGTGCTTGCTGTGAGGTTGTAGGTTTGGGCAGGAACGAGTTCGGTGGTGATGGTGCTGTCGCAACCCAAGGCCGTTACAAAGTTGGCGACATAGGTTCCTGCAGCATCGGTTGTGGTTCCATCGGGGAGGTTGTAGGTTCCGCCCGGGCACAGGTATGCCGTCGTTTCGACCTCCACCTCAAACGCAACCGTGACGGTGGCTTGTGCGCTGCACCCTTGGGCAGTTCCAGTGACCGTGTAGGTCGTTGCTTGGCCGGGATTGGCAACCACCACGGGTCCAGCAGAGACGTTCAACCCTGTCGATGGGCTCCAACTGTATGTGGCTGCTCCTGAAGCGGTAAGCGTAATGGGATCCCCGCTACACAGGCTGGGGTTGGGGGGGGTGATGTGGATCACGGGCGTGTTGCCTACGGTGACCGTTACGGTGGTGGAATCGGTGCACTCCGCGGTGGTTCCAACCACGGTATACGTGGTGGTGCTTCCGGGTTGTGCCACTACGGTATTCCCCGTGTAAGCGCTCAATCCCTCCCCGCCGCTCCAAACATAAGTGTCAGCTCCAGAAATGTTCAAGTTCACGGACCCGCCTGGGCAGAAGAAGGGATTTGCTGGTGTTACGTTCAATGCCAGACCCCCGATGGGCGTGATGGTGACCAATCCGTTGCCTGTTACGTTGCCTCCGATGCAGGTACCACCTGCTGGGGTCAAACTCGAACCCCCGCCCCCGCCCCCGCCCCCCAAAGAACCGCTTCCAAAGCAGTCACTTCCCCCGCCGCCTCCACCCCAAAAACCTCCGCCGCCGCCGCCTCCTGGCCCCAAGTTGAAGCAAAGGTCTGTTCCCCCTGTTCCGCCCACCCCAGAAGCCCCCACCCCGCCAGCTTGTCCATTGCCATTCCAAGATGGACCACCGGCCCCTCCATTGAATTGGGTTGCGGCCCCTCCACCCACTCCAAATGGACTCGTCCCAGCGGTTCCCGTGGCACATCCCCCCGCTCCTCCGATCGCGTCGGTGTTTCCACCGCCCATTCCCCCTCCTCCGGCTGCCACAACCAGGCGATTTGCTAGACCATAAGGGGCCACCCGGATATCCGATGCACCACCGCCGCCGCAACTGGCGTTCGCAGCGACGTTGGCGGCCTTGCCCACGCCGCCGCCATTGTAACCCGCTCCGGGACATGCCCCCAGGCCGCCAACCCGGATTTCCAAAACTTGACCGGGCGTTACGTTCAAGGTGGCATTCACTGTGGCCCCATTGCCTCCCGCAAATCCGCCTCCCTTCGCACCGCGCAACTGCACCTGGATCTGGTTGACACAGGGCGGAACGGTGTACTGCTGCACCTGCCCCGAGTAGTTGAAGTTGGTTGATTGCCCGAAGGCGATGTTTCCAAAAAACCAGCCCATGAGCAACATGTAGGGTCGATTTCGGAATCCGGATTGGGACAAGGAAACAGGCTTCAACCAGTTCATGGCATCAGGATTGGGGCCCAAAAGATGCACCAAACCACTCGAAAACCCAAAAAACCAACCCATTCGCGTACATTCACAGCGATGAAGAAGTGGTTTCCAAACAGCGGATTTCTGCTGTTTCTGCTCGTAGCTTGGGTAGGGACTTGGGCCCAATGCGGAACGGGAGAGGTTGCTTTGACGCTCAAGATTTACACAGATTCTTGGGGATATGAGACCTATTGGGAGCTTACACCGGCTGGCAATCCATGCGGTGTAGGAACCTTGGCATGGGGGAGCAACGCAAACACAGTAGGATGCTCCGGGGCGGGAGAGCAAAATGCGGACGGCAGCGGATACCCTTCGAATGCCTTGGTCGAGCCGCCTGCAGTTTGTCTGGTGGAGGGTCAGGCCTATGATCTTCATTTTGTGGACGATTGGGGAGATGGGGGATTGGTATTTGAGTTGTTTGAGTCAGGGAGTTTGACAGGGTTGTTTGTGGGGTCGGGGGCAGGCAATGTTTGGACATTCACGGCAGGAGAATCGGCGCTGCCGGCCCATGATAGCCCCTGCAATGCGGCGGAAGTCCTTGCGGGCAAAGGGCAAGCCATCGGGTTGGACAACCGGAATTGCGCCGTCCAATTGGGTGAAATCCAGCCCCCCGTCGGCGCCACATGTCAAGCGCAGGGCATCTGGTGTGACGAAGGAGCCACCCGGACGGTTTGGGCACATTGGGTGGTACCCGATGAAGGACACTACCAGTTTTCGACGTGTCACCATGGCACCCAGGTGGATACCCAATTGGCAGTATGGACAGGAGAAGACTGTGCTTCGATGGAGGACTTTGTGCTGGTTTCTGCGAACGATGATGCCTTTGGGGGGTGTTTCGCACCCGATTGTGTGGCGCCTCCGGGTTGCGTGGATGTGGCTTCGTGGGCCTACAACCGGGTCATCGATTCCATCCCGGCTTGTTGTTCCAGCGGATGGAACGAGGCGTGCAGCCTCCTTTACGACGCTTACGTTGCGGATTGCTCGGAACCCGGCGGAGGTTGCACCTACACGCTCTTGGGTTACGACACCTATGGAGACGGTTGGAATGGATGCCTTGTGACATGGGTGGTCAATGGGGTGTCGCAAGTGCTCACCTTTGAGACGGGTCACGAAGCCCAGTGGGCCCTCGAGGTGAATCCGGGTGATGTGGTTGCGTTGTATTGGACGCCAGGGGGATGGCCTGAAGAAGCATCTTTTTCTTTGTTGGACGCCCAGGGCCACCCGATTTATGAGACGGGGACCTCGCCATTCGAAGGGCTCCATTACGCAGGGGAAGCGGTTTGTGCGGCGGGATTCGGAGCCCACGCCCAAGCAGCGAGGTGTACGGTGGGTTGTCTTCCTGCGGGAACCTCATGCTGGATTCAAGTGGACGGACACGGCGCAGAGGCGGGCCCGATCATCCTGACGGTGGTGGCTGTTGAGCCGCCAGATGCCATTGCAGCGCAAGTGACTTCTGCTGTTTGTCCGGGGGGCATCGGTTTGCCAGCAGAGGGGGGCATTCTGCCCATCATTCCGGGTTGGGGCGTCAACTACGACGCCGCTTGGACGGGGCCCAACGGATTCGTTTCGAATGAACAGTTTTTGCCTCACGTTTTTCCGGGATCCTATCACCTACAGGCATCTGACGCTTGTGGCGCTATGTTGGAAGCAACCTTTGTTGTGCCCGGACCCACACCTTTTGTTTTTGAAAATGCGGTGACTTTGCCCTGCGATGGTCCGCAATCGGGCGCCATCGAGAGCACATTGACGGGGGGAACGCCGCCCTATGCGTTGCTTTGGAACCACCCGGAGGGAGGGACCACGGTGGGTGGGATGGCGGTGGACATCGGCCCCGGACTGCACCTTTTGACGGCCACGGATGCATTGGGTTGTAGCATCGTTCAAGGGGTGCATGTCGGTTCGGATGCCTTGCCCTATTTCGATTGGCAAGACACGGTACCCCATTGCGAGGGCACCCTCCTTTCGTTGGAAGCTCCCGTGGGTGGGACCTACATGTGGGGAGATGGTTCGACGGGTGCGTCTTGGGAAGGCGGGTCAGATTGGGAAGTGGGACTTCATGGCCTCGCCCTGACCGTGACCCTGCCCACGGGATGTTGGCACGCCGATACCCTGTGGGTTGCGGTCGAGGCTTGCTCCGGATTGGCCATAGGTTCACTCGAAGGCCCTGCCGCCCCATTGGGTCTCATTGGAAATGTGTTTCCCAACCCTGCATCGGAGACCCTCCATTGGACTTGGGAAGGGGAGGCCGTGGGGTGGACCCTGGTGCTTTACGCAGTGGATGGAAGGGTTGTGGGGAGTTGGGGAGGCGAGGTAGTTCGATCGGGCCGTTTGGTTCGGGGCGATTGGCCAGCGGGTTGGTATGTTGGAGTTTGGGAGGGACCGGCGGGTCGGGTGACACGCCGCATGCAATGGACTGGAACAGGAAGGCCATGATTCAAAGGGGAATGCGATTCGGTGGCGGCGCGGTGCTGATTGCGTTGGTCGGAATAGGGGTGAGGGGGGAGGTGCAAGGCCAAATCCTGATCAACGAGGTTCAGCAGGTCAACGCGTCTTCGTGGGCGGACGAAACCGGGGATTACGGGGATTGGTTCGAGCTCTACAACCCCGGGACAGAGCCGGTTTCGTTGGCGGGTTGGACGGTGTCGGACGGAGGGACGGGTTGGGCATTGCCGCCGAGCTGGTTGGGGCCGGGAGCGCACCGGGTGGTCTTCGCTTCGGGGGAGGACCGGTGGGGGACCGAAGGGGGGGTGCACCACGTGGAGTGGCCGGTGGCACCGGGGTCGTTGGGACAGTACCTGGTTCCGACGTCGGAGCCATCTGGGGCCTGGCGCCTGCCGGGATTTTCGGCCACGGGTTGGGGGGTGGGACCGACGGGGATGGGGTTTGCGGATGGCGACGACGGGACCACAGTACCCCAGCCGGCGCTGTCGGTCTACGTGCGGGTCGCGTTCAACTTGACGGATCCGGCGGACATCGTCTTGGGCCGGTTGATGATGGACTATGATGATGGGATTGTGTGCTGGTTGAATGGGGTGGAATTGGCCCGGGCGATGGTTGGGGTTCCGGGTGACTTGCCGGGGTTTCAGACGCCGGCGAGTGGGGGGCACGAGGCCGTGGGGTATCAAGGGGGAACCCCGGAAGAATGGGAGCTCGATGCCCAACTCTTGCAGTCGGTGCTGTTGGCTGGGGAGAATGTGCTTGGTTGGCAGGTACACAACGTGGAGTTGAATTCGTCCGATTTGACAGGGAATGTGCGGCTGGCCCTCGGGATGGGTTCTGCTGCAGTCCAAACCACACTCGCTCCGCCGGGGGCTGAACCACCGGCCACTCCTTCCCACACGGACTTCGGACTGTCCTCGGGGGAAACGTTGACCCTGCGCAACCCGGATGGAGAAGTTGTGGACGAGGTGGTGTTGCCGGTTCTCGATACGGACCATGTCTACCGCCGCAGCAGCGACGGGATGCCCGGCTGGTGCGTCGGCACCCAGCCCACCCCCGGAGGAGCCAACACGGGACCCTGCGCGGCGGGTTACGCCCCGGAGCCGGCCTTCAGCCTGCCCGGAGGAGCTTACGAGACCGGGGTGTACCTTGAGCTCTCGGTGCCCGAAGCTGTGCCGAATTCGGTCATCCGGTACACGGTGGATGGCAGCGTTCCGACCGAGGCATCGATTTTGTACACGGGGCCCCTCGCCGTCGCCGGGACCGCGGTGGTGTCGGCCCGGACCTTTGTTCCCGACGGACTGCCGTCCCGCGTTCAAAAGCAGACCTACTTGGTGGCTGAAGAGGGCTTGGGGTTGCCGGTGGTGAGCCTGTCTTGTGATCCGGACCACCTGTGGCATCCGGAAACCGGAATCCACGTCTTCGGACCACCGGACTACGACACGGGGGTGCCTTTCTGGGGGGCGAACTTTTGGGAGAACTGGGAACGCCCGGCCTTTGTCGAGTACTTCGATGCCGACGGAGTGCGTCAACTTTCGGGTCCGGTAGGCGTCAAAATTCATGGTGGATGGAGCCGTTCCCGGGAGCAGAAAAGCCTCCGTGTTCAGGCAAAAGGTGCCTGGGGGATGGAGGATTTGGCCTACCCCATGCTGGCGGACAAGGGGTACATCACGCGTCTCAAGGGCTTCAACCTCCGGAATGGCGGCAATGATTACGACCAGTATCGATTCCATGACGCCCTGCTGCAGCGCGTGCTGCGTACGACCCACGTGGATTACATGGCGTACGCGCCAGCGGTGGTGTTCCTCAACGGGGAGTATTGGGGATTCATGGAGATCCGCGAGAACATGGACGTGCACTACATCACCACCAACCATCCCATCGATGCGGAGGATGTTACCCTGCTGAGCATGAACTACATGGGGGTGAATGTGTTGTCGGGGACCTACGATGATTTTTTGGAGACCCATGCCGCTTTGACCACTGCGAATCCCGCTGCTGCCGGGTTCTTGGACCTGGCCGAGAGCCACCTGGATCTAGAAAACTACATCGACTACATCATCGCCCAGACGTACTGGTGCAACGGCGATTGGAGTTGGGGTTATCAGAACAACACGAAACTTTGGTTTGATCGTCGACCGGGCGGGAAGTGGCGCTTCATGTTGATGGACTTGGATTTCGGGATGGGATTGGCGGGCAACAGTCCCACAGACGATTACATCGTGGCAGCGGGGGATGATGGCTTGTTGACGGACCAAATCTTTGCCCAACTGAAGCAGAATCCTGCATTTCGCCACCGGTTCATCAACCGGTATGCGGACTTGATCAACACGGTGTTCCAAGCGGATGCGGTTGCCGCCATGGCGCATGCCATGCGGGATGAGGTGGCTCCGGCTTTTGAGCGGCATCGGTTGCGTTGGAATACGAATGGGGACGCGCTGAATGGGGCGCTGGAAGGGCGTCTGGACTGGGCGGAGCAGCGGGTCGATGGTGCACGGATGGTCGTGCAAAATCACTTCGGACTGGCGGGTCAGGTGGACATCACTTTGGATGTGGTGCCTGCGGGTGCTGGACGCATCCAGATCAGTACCATCGCACCGGATGAAATGGACTATCCTTGGTCGGGGGTATACTTCCGTGGGGTGCCGGTTCGGGTCACGGCCTTGCCCTCTCCCGGTTATGTCTTCTCGCATTGGACGGGGAACGACCAGGTGGCTGCGGGTACCACGGCCCAAGCTTTGGAGCTGTATTTCAATGCGGATTTGGTTTTTGAAGCTGTGTTTGAAGGGGAGCCGGCGGGCCCCCATCCCTTGTCGGTCACGGAATTGATGTTTCACCCCGATGACTTCACGGATTCAGGGGATTGGCTGGAGCTGCGCAACAATTTGACGGTGCCTTTGGATTTGACGGGATGGCGCATCACGGATGCGAATCCTTTGCACGGTTACACCTTCCCAACCGGGGCGACGGTTCCGCCAGGGGGAAGGTGGATCCTGGCAGAGGATCCCATGGCGTTTGCTTCGGTGCATCCTGATGTCGCTGGCGTCTGGGGTCCTGCGGGGTTCGGTTGGTCCAATGCAGGCGATGAGGTCCAAGTCTTGCGCCCCAATGGGTCTGTGATGCTCACTTTTTCATACTCGGATGGGGATGTGGGATTGGGGTGCTCGGATGGTTGTGGGCACAGCCGAGGTCACCTTTGGTCATCCACGAATTATGGACCTGCTCATTGGTACCTTGAGTGCGAGGGCGGAAGTCCGGGCACAGGGCCGACGCCTTGTAGCCGCCCGGTCTGGGTGTCAGAGTTGATGTACGATGCGCCAGGGACAGGAGGCTCGGGTGACTGGGTGGAGTTCCAGGTTCCGCTGGGTGCGCCCGGCGCAGATTTGACAGGCTGGACGTTGCGCGATGGAGGTGGGAATGCCTTTGTGTTCCCGTCCGGCTCGGTGTTGGCTCCTGGGGACCATGGGGTGGTGGTCCGGGATGTGTCGGCTTTTGGTTCGGTTTATCCTGGGGTTGCCGTCTGGGCGGGACCATTGGACTTCGGCTGGTCCTCGACGGGGGACCGTTTGCAGTTATACGATGCGACGGGCCGGTTGCGGCTCGCGTTTGACTACGGAACGCAATCGCCTTGGCCCGCCGAAGCAGCCGGTGCGGGTGCCGCATTGGTTTACGATGGGACGGGACACCCTTGCGCACCGGGAAGCTGGTTCGCCAGTTGCCCAATGGGATCTCCGGGGCTGCCCCACGAAATCGGCTGTGGACCCACCGGAATTGACGGTCCCGGTTCCCCCGGTTCCCCCGGTCCGGCGTCGTCCCCCACAGCGACTTCGCTCCGGGTGTCCCCCAATCCGACCCACGGCCTCCTCCACTGGACCTGTCCCGCCACCGCCGAGGCCGTGTCTTGGACCCTCCGCTCCACGGACGGCCGGCCGGTCCACCATGCCCAAGGCGGTCGCTGGACCCACCAATCGGTCGACCTCACCTCCCTCGGTCTGTCCGCCGGCCTCTACCTCCTCGAAGTCCGGTCCGCCGAAGGCCACCGCTGGTCGACCCAGGTCCTCTTCACCCATTGATTTTCCATCTTTTCAAACGTTCTCTCGCCCAATCGCCTGCACAAGCCGTACCTTTCCCACTTAAACCCCACTTCTTTTGGCCAAATCAGCCCAATCCTTCGGAAAACGTGAGCGCGAACTCGCGAAAGAAAAAAAGCGCCAGGAAAAGGCGGCACGCAAAGTAGAAAACAAGGCGAACAAGCGCACGCTGGATTCGGATGACATGATCGCTTACGTGGACGAGTTTGGCAGGATTACATCCGAACCACCTGATCCCAGCAAGCGCGTGGAAATCAACCCAGAGGACATCCAAATCTCCACGCCCAAGAAGGTTGAAGAAGCCCCGGATGCCCCTCGAACGGGTACCGTGAGTTTTTTCAACGATTCCAAGGGATTTGGCTTCATCGATGTGGCAGGTTCTCGGGATCGAATCTTCGTGCACGTATCCCAATTGAAGGAGGAGATTCGCGAAGGGCAGCGGGTGACGTTTGGGGTGGAGAAGGGCCCGAAAGGCCCCACTGCGACTGAGGTTCGCGTGGTCCGAGGCTGAGCTCACGGTCCGTTCTGCTGCTGAAGGTAGTCAGTCTTGCCGTCAGTTTCTATGCGGTCAAGGAAGTTGCGCTACCTTGGGTGGCTATGATGATGCACATTCGATCGTGGGAGGAATACGAATCCGCTGTGGCCTGGGCCCGCAGGGATCCGGATGATTTTTGGGGGGCCATGGCCCGTGGATTTCAATGGCACCAACCTTTTGAGCGGGTTTGTGAATGGGACTTTGACACAGCCCAAGTGCGCTGGTTTGAAGACGGGATGCTCAACATCACGGAGAACTGTTTGGACCGTCATTTGGCTGCGGGAAGGGGGGGAGATCGTGCTTTGATTTGGGAACCCAATGACCCGGGGGAATCTGCTTGCACTTGGACGTACGACGCGCTCTATGGTGAGGTCTGCGCTTTCGCGGCGGGATTGCACGCTCAGGGGTTGAAAACGGGGGACCGCGTGGTGATTTACATGCCGATGGTGCCTGAAGTGGTGGTGGCCATGCTGGCTTGTGCGCGGTTGGGAGCGGTGCATGCGGTTGTGTTTGCTGGCTTCAGTGCGCAGTCCTTGGCAGACCGGGTGGTGGATGCCCATGCTCGGTTTGTGATTACCGCAGATGGTTTGCGGCGAGGTCCCAAACGAATGCCATTGAAATCGGTGGTGGACGAAGCACTGGACCAAGTGCTTCAGCAAACTGGGGCCGCTGTGGTCGAACAGGTCATTGTATTGGAAACTGGCGTGGCAGCCTGGAATCGGATGGAGGGACGGGATTGGACCTGGGAGGAGGTGGTCCATGAGATGCCACGTTCGTATCCTGCCGTCCCTGTGTCCGCTGAGGCCATGCTGTTTATTCTGTATACATCCGGATCCACGGGAAAACCCAAGGGTGTTGTACACACCACGGCGGGTTACATGGTTTACGTAGCCTACACTTTCCGGAATGTATTTCAAGGAGCATTGGGTGATGTGTTCTGGTGCACCGCGGATGTAGGGTGGGTCACAGGCCACAGTTACACCACTTACGGTCCCTTGCTGATGGGGGCCACGACCTTGCTCTTCGAAGGGGTACCTACGCATCCCCATCCGGGACGTTGCTGGGAGATCATTGAGAAACACCAGGTTCAACAGTTCTACACTGCGCCAACGGCCATCCGGGCATTGATGGCTGAGGGAGACGCCCTCCCGCTTGCCTGGGAAATGCCTTCGCTCAAGGTGTTGGGCTCGGTCGGGGAGCCCATCAATGAGGAAGCATGGCATTGGTACCACTCCCGGGTGGGCAAAGGACGCTGTCCGGTGGTGGACACTTGGTGGCAAACCGAGACGG
>CAYONT010000006.1:0-13442 GCA_964405405.1 uncultured Comamonadaceae bacterium
AGCCGCGCAATTAGAGCGCAGCGAGCAGCAACTCGAGGTCCTTGTGCGGCATGCCCAGTTCTGCCGCGATGCCTGCATGGGTGAGGGTGCCGTTGAACATGTAGATCCCGGAGCGCGTGACCCGGTTTTGGCGGGCAGAAGACTCGACGCCACCGTCCAGGCCAAACTCGATCAACAAAGGCGCCAGGATGTTGCTGAGCGCCTTGGAGGCGGTTCGGCTGACCCGGGAGGGGATGTTGGGGACGCAGTAGTGGATGACTCCCATTTCAAGGAAGGTGGGGCGTTCGTGGGAGGTGACCCGGCTGGTTTCGAAGCAGCCACCTCGGTCGATGGTCACATCGACGATGACGGAGCCCCTGCGCATGCCGGCCACCATGGGCTCCGAGATGACCATGGGGGACCGCTGGCCGCTGCCGCGGATGGCTCCGATGGCGACATCGGCTGTGCGGAGCGCATCCTGGAGGACGGAGGGCTGGAGGGTGGAAGTCCAAAGCCGCTGGCCGATGGCGTTTTGCAGCCGGATGAGCCGGTGTGGGCTGTTGTCGAAGAGCTTCACGGAGGCCCCGAGGCCGAGGGCGGCGCGGGTGGCGAACTCCGCCACGGTACCTGCCCCGATGATGACCACCTCGGAAGGGCGCACCCCAGAGACCCCGCCGAACATGGTGCCCCGGCCATCGGGACCGGCCAGCAGTTCCCCCGCCACGAGGACGGCTGTGTTGCCTGCGATCTCCCCCATGGCACGGATGAGCGGGTAGATGCCGTTGTCGTGCTGGATGAAGTCCCACGCGATGGCCGTGGTTTTCTTGGCAGCTAGGGCCGCCAGGAGGCCATCCTGCTGGACACTCAGTTGCAGCGCGCTCACGAGGGTTTGACGCTGTCCCATTAGGGCCACCTCCTCGAGCGAGGGAGGTTCGACCTTGATGACCGTGCTGGTTTGGAAAGCCTGGCGCCGGTCGTAGACGATGCGCGCGCCCGCTTCGCTGTAGTCTGCATCGGCGTAATGTGCCTGTTCGCCTGCCCCCGTCTCAACGAGGACCTGGTGACCGCGTGCGACGAGCAGGGCCACCGCCTCGGGCACCAGGGCCACCCGCTTCTCCTGGAGGCTGTCCTCCTTGGGGATGCCGATGACCAACTCCTTCCCACGCTGGGGCGCTAACAGCAGCTCTTCCTGCGGGAGGAGCGACGCTTCGCGGGCCAGCGACTTGATGCCTGATCGTGTACCGTCCATGACCCCAAAGTAACGCATCCTGGGCCAAACTCAGCACCCCAAGTTCGTCGGTTGGGCCGCTCAGTCTCGGGGTCGGAACAAGGTCAGCGTCCGGTGGTCCGGTCCGGCGGGCGAGCCCGCGATCCGGAGCACCCAATGGTCGGGTGGAAGCAGCGGCCCTGCCCGCTCAGGCCACTCGACGAGGGAGAGCGCCGGGGCCTCGAAGTACATCTCGAGCCCCAGGTCCCAAGCTTCTCCTTCGTCCCGAAGCCGGTACAGGTCCAGGTGGTGCACCGTCCGCCCATCTGCCGTTCGGTGGGTGTGGGCCAAACCAAAAGTCGGACTCGCCACTCCCTCCGGAATGCCCCAAGAACGGCAAATCGCCCGGACCCAGGTCGTTTTGCCTAGGCCCATGCCACCTTCCAAAGCGACCACGCCCTCCCGCGGAAGCCGTTCCCCCAGGTCCACTGCCACTGCGTCCACCCGCTCCAACGGCACGTTGACGGCACGCCAAACCTCCTCCCAATCCCTCATCGCGCATCCAATTCCACCCAAGGCACCACCATCTCCTCGAGCGAAATCCCCCCGTGTTGGAAAGTGTCCCGGTACATCTGTACAAAGGCATTGTGGTTGTTCGGGTACACGAAGAAGTCCCGCTCCCGGGTGAACACATACGATGCGCTCATTTGGGGCCTGGGCAGCCCCATCTTCTCTGGGTCGGTCACTTCGAATACATCTTTGGGGTCGTACCCCAGTTTGCGCCCCACCTTGTACCGAGGGTTGGGGTTTGTGCTGCGTTCCCCTTGGATGGACACCGGACGTTCGACCCGGATGGTGCCGTGGTCGGTGGTGATGATGACCCGGGCCTTTTGCTGGGCCATTTGGTCTAACAACTCCCGCAAGGAACTGTGCTCGAACCAAGTGAGGGTCAAGGACCGGTAGGCAGCGTCGTCGTCGGCCAACTCCTTGATGACCGCCATCTCAGAACGTGCGTGCGAGAGCATGTCCACGAAGTTGTAAACGATGGCGGTGACCCGGTTCTCCCGGGTGGTGTGGAACTGCTCGACCAGCTTGCGCCCGGCTTGTTGCTGGGCCACCTTGTGGTAACTGTGCTTGCCGGTGACGCCGAGGCGCTGGAGGAGCCGGTCGAAGAGGGTGTGCTCGTGGGCGTTGCGGCTGCCCTCGTGGTCCTCGTTGACCCAGAGGTCCGGGTACAGCCGGGCGATGTCGGCGGGGGCGTGGCCGGCGAAGAGCGCGTTGCGGGCGTAGTGGGTGGCGGTGGGCAGGATGGAGAGGTAGGGCTGTTCCCGGACCACCCGGAACCGCTCGAGGAGCAGGGGCTCGATGATCTTCCACTGGTCCATCCGCAGGTTGTCGATGACCACGAGGTAAACAGGACGGTCTCCGGCCTCCTCGAGCGTTCGGGGCAGCCGCTCGGGGAGCAACCGGTGGGAGAGCGTAGGCGTCTCGGCATCCGGGGACTGCATCCACGCCCCGTAACGCTGTTGCACAAACCGCGCAAACTGCCGGTCGGCATCCGAGAACTGGCTCTCCAGGACGTCCTGCATCCCGGTGTCCTCCTGCTGCGCCAGCTCCAGTTTCCAACGGATGAGCCGCTCGTAGAGCTCAAACCACTGTGCCATGTCCATGCGTCCCATGAGCTGCATCGTGATGCTTTGGAACTCCCGCTGGTAGGCGGACATCGCCTGCTCGCTCATAAGCCGCTTCCCTTCGAGGATGCGCTTGACGGAGAGGAGGATTTGGCTGGGGTGGACGGGCTTGATGAGGTAATCCGCTATTTTTGAGCCGATTGCCTCCTCCATGATGTGCTCCTCCTCGCTCTTGGTGATCATCACCACCGGGAGGTGCGGGCGCCGTTGTTTGATTTCCTGCAGCGTTTCGATGCCGCCCAATCCGGGCATTTGTTCGTCCAGGAAGACCAAATCAAATACCTCCTGGCCCAACGCCTCCAGCGCATCTCGACCACTGTTCACCGCCGTCATGCGGAACCCCTTGGCCTCCAAAAACAAGATGTGTGGCTTCAGGAGATCGATTTCGTCGTCGGCCCAGAGGATGTGTGCGGCGCGGGGTGTGTTCATGGCATTCAGTTGGGCGGGTAGCCTGCTATCTTGCAGACGCTATCCCGTCCCAAGTTAACGGGACTTGCGGGCTACCCGACATCCTGGAAAGTGACAAACAAACACAAAATCCTAAACGACCCGGTCTACGGGTTCATCTCGCTGAAGCATCCGCTCCTGCTGGACCTCATGGACCATCCCTTCGTCCAGCGGTTGCGCCGGATCAGCCAGTTGGGTTTGTCGCACCTGGTGTACCCTGGAGCGGTGCACAACCGGTTCCATCATGCCGTCGGGGCGATGCATCTGATGCAGGAGGCAGTGGATGCCCTGCGGGAGCGTGGGGTCGAAATCACGGAGGCCGAGGCACGGGGCGTCTGCGCGGCCATCTTGCTGCACGACATCGGGCATGGCCCCTTCAGCCACGCCCTCGAGCACAGCCTGGTGCAGGGGGTGGGCCACGAGGCCATCTCCGCGCTGATGATGACCCGGATCAACGAAGCGTTTCATGGGGAACTGGATTTGGCCATCCAGATCTTCAACAACCACCATCCCAAGGCGTTTCTGCACCAGCTCGTTTCCTCAGAACTGGACATGGACCGCCTCGATTACCTCAGCCGGGACAGTTTTTACTCCGGTGTAGCAGAGGGCAAGGTGGGCGCTGACCGCATCATCAAGATGCTCAACGTGGTGGACGGGCGGCTGGTGGTTGAGGAGAAGGGCATTTACTCTATCGAGAAATTCGTTGTGGCGCGCCGGCTGATGTACTGGCAGGTGTACTTGCACCACACCGTGCTGGCTGCGGAGTACATGCTGACCCGGTGTTTGCAGCGTGCGCGGGATTTGGCCTTGCAAGGCACCACAGTCTTTGCAACGCCCGCCCTGCAAGTGTTTCTGTACGAACGGCTGGACCAGGCGCGGTTCCTCGCGGATCCGGAGATCTTGGAGCGCTTCAGCGAACTGGATGACAGCGATGTTCTGGCGGCGCTCAAGGCTTGGCAACACCATCCCGATCGGGTGCTGTCCACCCTGTCCCGCGCCATCGTCAGTCGCCAGCTGTTTCACATCGAACTGCGCGCGCACCCGTTCACCGAAGCGGAGCGCGCGGCAGTGCTGGAACGGGTGCAATCGGTGCTGGAATTGTCACCTGAAGAGGCCCGGTATTTCGTCATCCACGACCGGGTGGGCAGCAAGCCTTATCAACCGGGTGGCATCATGATCCGGTTCAAGGACGGACGGGTACAAGATTTTGCCCAGGCTTCAGACCACTTGGATGCCAATTCGCTCTTCCGTTCGGTGGAGAAGTCCTTTCTCGGTTATCCGAAGTCGTGCCGACCCCGGTGATTCCATGCCCTGGCAGGGACAAGGCTCAGGTGGGGGCTGGGCTCAGCCTCTGCCGCTGAGGACTTTTCGGATTTCGTGCAGTCGCATCAGGGCCTCCACGGGGGTGAGGTGGTCGATGTCGAGCCCCAGCACCTGGTCCCGGATTTGCAGCAATACGGGGTCGTCGAGTTGGAAGAAGCTGAGTTGCATGCCGGCACCGACCGGGACGCCCTGCTCCTCCTGTTGTGGCGCCATCTCCGTCTCCCCCGGTGCTGAGGGCGCGGCAGACCGCTGTTCCAGCTGGGCCAGGAGGCTCTGCGCCCGCGCTACGATGCTGTCGGGCAGGCCCGCCAGCCGGGCCACGTGGATGCCGAAGCTGTGGTTGCTCCCTCCCTCCACCAGCTTCCGCAGGAACACCACCTGTCCCCCCACCTCGCGGACCTGAACGTTGTAATTCCGGATCCGAGGAAACCGGCCGGCCATGTCGTTGAGTTCATGGTAGTGGGTTGCGAAAAGGGTCAGCGGCCTCAGGTGGGGGTGCTCGTGCAGGTACTCCGCCAGCGCCCACGCGATGCTCACACCATCGTACGTGCTGGTGCCGCGACCGATTTCATCGAGGATGACCAAGCTTCGGCGGGTC
This sequence comes from uncultured Comamonadaceae bacterium, assembly GCA_964405405.1. Classification (GTDB taxonomy): domain Bacteria; phylum Bacteroidota; class Bacteroidia; order Flavobacteriales_D; family Sanyastnellaceae; genus CAMCYM01. The sequence continues at coordinate 5,246 of CAYONT010000006.1, forward strand.
AAATTGTTCACAATCGAGGCCGTCTCGTTCATCTCAACCATGAACGTGGACTCGCCTGTGGCGAGGTTGTCTGCAGCGCCGACCCGGCTGAAGATCCGGTCACAAGGACTCAAATGTGCCGAGGTCGCGGGCACAAAGGAGCCACACTGGCCCATGAGGCAGATGAGGGCCGTCTGACGAAGCAAGGCGGACTTTCCGGACATGTTGGGCCCGGTGATCATCAACAATTGGGCAGACTGCGGATCCAAGGTGAGGTCGTTCGCGACATAGGGCTGGTCTGCAGGCAAAACCCGTTCAATGACGGGATGCCGTCCCCCGCGGATTTCCAACGCGAACTCCTCCTGCCAAGTGGGCTTCACGTATTGGTTCTCCTCGGCCACGGTGGCGAAGCTGGCCAAAACGTCGATCCGCGCGAGCCCAGCGGCGTTCTCTTGGAGAGCGGCAATTTCGCGGGCCACCGCAGCGATCAATGCATCCAGGTGGCGTTGCTCCTGTTGCTCGCTGCTGGATTGCGCTTCCAAAATCCGGACTTCCAGGTCTTTGAGTTCCGGGGTGATGTAGCGCTCCGCTTGGGTTAGGGTTTGCTTCCGGATCCAATCGGTTGGCACTTTGTCCTTGTGGGCATGTCGGACTTCGAGGTAGTAACCGAAGACTTGGTTGGAGTCGATTTTCAGGGAAGGGATGCCGGTTCGGAGCGATTCAGCTTGGACGATGGCGTCCAGCGCCGCGTGGGCATTCTGGCGCAGGTCCCGCAAGCGGTCCAGCTCAGGGAATACCCCGGCTCGGATGACCGGGCCGCGCGCCACCGTCAAGGCGGGCTCATCTGCCAACTCCCGGTCCAACTGCGCGAGCAGCGCATCGCAGGGGACCAGCCCCTCCAAGAAGGGAATCCAGGCGGGTTCTCCCTCCGTCGCTGCCGCAATGGCGTGCAACGCATGGAGTCCCTTCCGGATTTGCGCAAGTTCCCGGGGCAGGATGCGCAGGCTGCTGGCCTTGGACGCCAGCCGTTCGAGATCGCCCACCCCGCTCAGCAGGTTGCGCACCGTCTCCCGGATCTCGGGTTGCTCCACGAAGGCCTGCACCGCTGCTTGCCGCTGTTCGATGCCGCCGATGTCGGTCAGGGGCATGCTCATCCACCGCCGGAGCATCCGCCCGCCCATCGGGGAAGCCGTCGCGTCGAGCACGGACAGGAGCGCCTTGCCATCCGGTTGCATCGGTTGGATGAGTTCCAGGTTGCGCACCGTGAACCGATCGAGCCAAAGGTGGCCCTCCGCCGTGAGCCGCCGAAGTTGCCGGATGTGCCCCACCTCGTGGTGGTGGGTGAGTTCAAGGTATTGGAGGATGGCCCCTGCCGCTGTCACCGCTTCCGGCCAGTCTTCCAGGCCAAACCCCTTCAACGACTGCGTCCCAAAGTGCTTCTGCAGTTTTTCCTGCCCGAACGGGGCTTTGAACACCCAGTCATCCATCCGGGTTCGGTGGCATTTCTCCCCCGGAAACCCGGGAACCGATGCGCTGACGTTGCGTTCATACAGCACCTCGGACGGCGAGAAGGCCCGCATCCAACGCTCCACGAGGGCCGCTGGACCCTGGCCCGCATGGAAATCCCCGGTAGACAGGTCCAAGAAGGCCACTCCGGTTTCTTGCTTGCCCGCATGGAAGGCGGCCAGGTAATTGTTCGTTCGGGCCTGAAGCACTTGGTCGTGAAACGTGGCCCCCGGGGTCACCAGCTCGGTGATGCCCCGCTTGACAATGCCCTTGGCGAGCCGCGGATCCTCCAACTGGTCGCAGACCGCCACCCGGTTGCCTGCCCGAACGAGTTTGGGCAGGTAATTGTCCAGGGCATGGTGCGGAAAGCCCGCGAGTTCGATTTCGGAGGCGCTGCCGTTTCCCCTTTTCGTCAGGACAATTTCCAATGCCGCTGCCGCCCGGATGGCATCCTCTCCGAAGGTCTCGTAAAAGTCGCCCACCCGAAACAACAGGATGGCATCCGGATACTGCTTCTTGATCCGGCTGTACTGCTGCATCAGCGGGGTATCCTTGCCTGCCATGCCGGGGGGGAGTTAGGCGACCCGCAGGGCTTGGGGGTCGGCATCGAGCATGCGCTTTTCCGCATAAGCCCGATCTACCTTGAGTTCCTTGGTTTTTGTGCCGGGCAATTCGAACATGGCCGGGTTGAGGATGGCCTCGCAAATGCTCCGGAGGCCGCGCGCACCCAACTGGAATTCCAAGGCTTTTTCCACCATATAGTCCAGCGCTGACGCTTCGAATCGGAGCGCGATGCCATCGATTTCGAACAACCGGATGTACTGCTTGATGAGGGCATTGCGGGGCTCGGTCAGGATGCGACGCAGGGCAGACGCATCCAAGGGGGATAGGTGGGTGATGACCGGAAAACGACCGATGAGTTCTGGAATCAGCCCGAACGAACGCAAGTCAGCAGGCGAAACATGGGACAACATGTCTCCCGGTTCAATGGTGACTTCCCGGGTGGTGTAACCGATGGACGAACGCTTCACCCGCCGCTCAATGATACGTTCGATGCCTGAGAAGGCACCCCCGCATATGAAGAGGATGTGGCGGGTGTTGATCGTGATCAACTTTTGCTCCGGATGCTTCCTTCCACCTTGCGGGGGGACATGGACCTCGGCTCCTTCGAGCAGTTTCAGGAGCGCTTGCTGAACCCCTTCCCCGCTGACATCGCGCGTGATGGAGGGGTTGTCACTTTTTCGGGCAATCTTGTCGATTTCATCGATGAAGACGATGCCACGTTCTGCTTGTTCGACCTTGTAGTCCGATGCCTGAAGCAAGCGGGAAAGGACGCTCTCAACGTCTTCTCCGACATAACCGGCCTCCGTCAATACAGTGGCATCTGCGATGCAAAAGGGGACGTCGAGCATCCGGGCGATGGTCTTGGCCAGCAGGGTTTTGCCGGTGCCGGTTTCGCCCAGCATGATGACGTTCGACTTGTCGATTTCCACCTCGTCCTTCCCGGCGGGGTGCAGGAGCCGTTTGTAGTGGTTGTAGACCGCTACGCTCAGGGCGCGTTTCGCTGATTCTTGGCCGATGACATACTCGTCCAGGTGTGCCTTGATTTCGGCTGGCCGGCGCAGGTCGAGCTTCGGCACGCTCGGTTGAAGGGGATTCTCCTCGTGGATGATGCGCCGGGCCTGTTCCACGCAGGAATCGCAGATGTGGCCGGTGACCCCGGCGATGAGGATGTTCGCCTCCTCCTTGGTGCGGCCACAAAAGGAGCAGCTAACGCGGGCTTTTGCCATGGTCGAAATGCTGGGATGCCCCCGGACCCGCAGGGCCCGGGGATTGCATCCGATTAGCCGTGTTTGCGTTCGAGGACCTCGTCGATCATGCCGTACTCCTTCGCCTCTGACGCGATCATCCAGTAGTCCCGGTCCGAGTCGCTCCAAACCTGGTCGTACGTCTTCCCGCTGTGGTGGGCGATGATTTCGTACAGCTCCTTCTTCAGTTTCTGGATCTCCCGGGCCGTGATTTCGATGTCCGAAGCCTGACCGCTGGCCCCGCCCAAGGGCTGGTGGATCATCACCCGGCTGTGCTTGAGTCCCGTGCGTTTGCCCGCGGCCCCTGCACACAACAAGACCGCTCCCATGGAGGCAGCCATCCCGGTGCAGATTGTGGCCACCTCGGGTTTGATGTACTGCATCGTGTCGTAGATGCCCAATCCGGCATACACCGACCCGCCCGGCGAGTTGATGTAAATCTGGATGTCCTTGCTGGGATCAGCTGACTCCAGAAACAGCAACTGCGCTTGGATGATGTTCGCGATGTAGTCGTCGATGCCTGTTCCAAGGAAAATGATGCGATCGACCATCAACCGGGAAAACACGTCGACCTCCCGGAAAGGCATGGGCCGCTCTTCGATGACCGTTCGGGTCATGTTCTCGGGACCATAGACCGATGAGATGTAGTGCTCAACGCCATGGCTGCTCATTCCGTGGTGTTTGACCGCGTAATGCAGGAATTCCTTTCGGTTTGTCATGAGGCAAAATTAAGGACAAGAGCGGCCCACCGGGAAACGATTCCACGAGAGCCGGTCTGGGATTTGCAAATGGGTTGGGCCGGGTCAGTTGCGGCGGTGGGCCGCCACGTAACGCTCTTGGAATTCGGGCATGGGGAGGGTTTGGTCTACGACAGAAAACTTCTGGCAAAGGGCTTCGACCACGCGTCGGTCCACGAGCAACTCAATGATCCGCTCGCGCTCCTCGCGCTTTTCTAACAAGGACTCCACCGAGGGCTGCAGCCAGTCCTCCTCCCCGGTCAAGCCCAGGTAGCTGTACTGCTGAACGAGCAACTTCTTGCCTTCCGCCACGAGGTCCTCCATGCGAATGGGCTCCTGGATTTCGTCCATCACGATGCGCTTCAGCAGGTCCCAACGGACATCCTTCGCGTAGATGGGGTACTCTGCTTCCAGTTGCTCATCGGTGATAGGCTTGTCGTTGGTGAGCATGATCCAACGCTTCATGAACCGATCGGGCAACGGGATTTGCAGGTGGTCCAGCAGGTCGGCAACAAAGGCACGCCGGAACAGGGCTTCTTCTTCGCGCTCCAGGCCTTTGGCGATGTCCTGGGCCACGCGCTCCCGGAAGGCGGCTTCGCTGTTGATGACCCCTTCGCCGAAGAGCTTGTCCCAAAGCGCTTGGTCGATGGGGGCGGGCACGAGGCGCTCGACCCGGATGACCTCGAAGGCAATTTTGCCTTCCAATGCGTGGACCTCGTCGTGGCTCAGTCCGAGAATCCGGCCGAGCTCTTCGTGGCCTGTGTGGGTCAGCGCGTGGGCGTCTACCTGGCGGTGTTCCCCGTCCTTCGCCCCGATGAAGCTGCTGCGCAGGGTTTCGTCCGTGATGTTCCGGAGGAAGACCTTGACTTCGGCGGGTTCGGCCTCGCTGAGGGGTTCACCGGCGTCGTCCACGGCCCGGCTCCAGGCCGTCACCACGTCTCCCTCCCCCGCGACTTCAGTGGGCTGGAAGGTCCCTTCCTGCTGGGTCAGCCGCTCGATGCGGTGCGCGATGGCTTCGTCTGTTGCCTGCACCCGGTACCGCGTGAACGTCCGTTGCCCGGCTGCCTCCAAGTGGATGTCCGGGGCCAAACCGATGTCAAAGTGGAAGGTGAAGTTCTCGGGCTTCTCCCAATTTCCCTCGTCCTTCATGTCCTCGCTGGGGATGGGATTCCCGAGGATGTTGAGCGCATTCGTCTTGATGTAACCCTCCAGTTCTTCCTGGATCATCTTGTTGATCTCCTCCGCCAACACGGGGGTCGCATATTGCCGCCGAATCAGGGGCATGGGCACCTTCCCTTTCCGAAACCCGGGCAGTTGCGCCTGGCGCTGGTACTGTCCCAACACCTTTTCCACCCGCTCGCGGTAGTCCTCAGGGGTCATTTGGATGGTGATCCGGGCCACCAAGTCCTCCACATTTGCTCTTTCAATGTTCATCTCGAACCACTTGCTTTTTTATTTTTCAGGCCAAACCTCCCGCTCTCGCGGGAGGAATTTTGTGCGGGTGAAGGGACTCGAACCCCCACGCCTTGCGGCACCAGATCCTAAGTCTGGCGTGTATACCAATTTCACCACACCCGCAAAATTCGGGGAGCCAAGGTACTACGGAACCCGCTATTTCGAACGAGGGGCAGTGGACCCAAAAAAATCCCAACTTCTCCCGACGGGGCCTTTTTTGGGTCGAAATTGCGCCCCCATGCGCCTCATGTGCTTGTTGTTCCTGCTTTGGATGGGTGACGGGGTCCGCGCGAGCGGATGGGCCTTCGGACCCGAACCCGACACCACGGGCCGACCCCGGGTGCGCATCGAGCGGGCGGAGGCCATCCTCCGGAGCGCCTCGATGGCTGGGGTCCAGCGTTTGGTGGGCGATGTGGTGTTGGGTTACCGGTCGTCAACGTTGCGTTGCGACAGCGCCTGGCGCTTTGATGATGGCCGGTTTCAGGCCATGGGGGGGGTCTGGGTGACGGATCCGGAGGGGTTCTCCCTGCGGGCGGATGAGGTGTTGATGGACCCGGGGACGGACCGGTTGGCGGCTTCGGGGCGGCAGGTGGTGCTCGGAGATGGGGCGTCCTCGGTCCGGGCTCCGCGCCTCGAGTACCACCTGGTCGATCGGGTGGCCCGGTTTGCAGGCGGTGGGACCATCGAGACGGGCACCGAGCGGATCACGGCCCGCAACGGACGGTACGAGCTGGGGTCGAAGCGCCTGCAGCTGGGGGGCAACGTGGTTTTGGAGACGCCCGGCGAGGTCATCCGCTCGGACTCCCTTCACATCGATCGCGCGCGGTCGGGGATGGCGTTTCTGGGTCCCACCCGCGTGCTGCGCCGGGACGGTACCTTCGAGATGCGTTGCGCCCGGGGGCGGCTGAACGATGAGGGGGAATCGGGTTGGTTGACCGGGACCCGCGCCGCGCCCGTCGAGGTGCGGCAGGGCGCCGATTGGCTCACAGCGGATACCGTTGCGTGGGAGGGCGGACTGGAACAGCCCGGCCCCGGGAGCTGGCGCACCGCTGCGGGCCAGGTGGTCCTGACCGATACCTTGGGTGAGAACCGATTGACGGGCGGGCATTTGCGGGTTTGGCTTGGCGCAGATTCCGCAGAGACCATGCGCATGACCGGCGGGGCAGATCGGGTCGAAATGCACCACCGCTCAGCCGAAGACAGCACCCTCCTGCGGTGCGACACCCTGTTCCGGTTCCCGGACCGGCTTGTTGCCTTCCCGGCGGTGGCTTTTTGGCAAGGGGATCGGGTGGGCGCATGCGATACCTTGCACTGGTTCACCGAGGATGAGCGGCTCGAGATGCGCCAGGAACCGGCGTTGTGGTTTGAAGGCCAAACCATCCAAGCAGACTCCATCGATGTCTTCCAGGATGCCAACGGTTCGGGCGAGCTCCGCGCCCGGGGGCACGCCTTCGCGATGACGCCGGTGCTCGACTCTGCGTTTCATCAGGTCGCCGGGCGGCGCATCACCGGGTACTTCGCTGCGCGCAACCTCCACACCCTGCTGGCCGAGGGCAATGGCGAAGTGATTTACGTCGTGGCCTCCGAAGGCCCGGAGGACCACCTGCTCAGCCGTGCCACCTGCAGTCGGTTGCGCATCGACCTCGATGCCGGGGTGCTGCAGCAGGTGGTGTTGCTCGATGGCCCCAGCGGGGTGATGCAGGACTGGTCTTATGCCACACCGGAGGAACGGCACATCCCCGGTTGCATCTGGCGGGATCCGCCGCCTGCTCCCGGACAGTGACGAAGCAGAACCCCTCGGGCGTGAAAACGATTTTGTGGGGGCGGGAGCAGGGGATTCCTTTGCGGCATGAAAGGAAGGTGGTGGGGAATGGGCCGGGCGACAAGAACAGCCCTGACGGCGGCCCTGACGGCGGCCCTGACGGCGGGATGGATGCTGTGCGCCCCGTTCTGCCAAGCGCAAGGAGCGTGGATGGCCGGGGGACTTTCCGTGGACCAAGGCCTGGGTCTGGAAGCGGTCCCCACCGGGCCCGGAATCACGGCTGATTGGATCGGAGGGGGGGTTGACCGCAGCGCGGTGGTCGTCTGGTTGCCTTGGTCTTTGGGTTTCCAAGATTCCGCGCGTTGGCATGGGGTTTTGCGTTGGGACCATTGGGGGGAATGGGATGCTTCGGCTGGAGAGGTGGGCCGGGATTGGACGCTGTTTTCCGGGGTGCATTTTCGGACGCAGATGGGCGGAGGGGTTGGGGTTTGGCCTGCCGCGGGGCAGGCGCAGGGTTTTGCTTCGGGTACGGCTGCATTGGATTTTCCAGTGGGGCCTGCACGTTGTCGGGTCTGGACGCGGGCGATATGGCCCTGGCGTCTGGGAGATTCCCAAGCACAGCAGGGGTGGGATGGGGGTGTTTGTCTAAACCGGGTGGAAGCGGATTTTCATCTGGCGGGCGGATGGTCGGGGCAGGGAAATGGTTTCTTGTTGGTGGCGCGCCGGCTGGGCCATGGGCCCTGCTGGTTGCTCTTGGAATCCTGGGGTGGGCCGCGCAGTGTCCTGTTGGGGATGGCGTGGCAACCCGGGGCTGGTGTTTCTAGATTCTCGGGCTCCTTGGGAACAGCCTTTCGCGGGCAGGTGGTCCGGAGCCGTTGGGGTTGGATCCTGCCATCCCGTTCCCGGTGAAGGTGACAGGGGTTGGGGCAGTCCTCGTCGGATGTTTGCCC
>CAYONT010000006.1:13542-19645 GCA_964405405.1 uncultured Comamonadaceae bacterium
TGGCGCCCCTGGTGGCGCAGGAGGACGGTTTCCAGCCGCGTTTTGAAGGGGTGGTGGCCCAGTGGGTGGAGTCGGGGCGGTTGAGCGAGGGGGAGGGCGTCGCGTTGCTGGCGCATCTGGAGGCCACGGGACTGCCCAGGTTGCCGGGCGAGGCCCATGCAGTGGCGGGTTTGTCTCGAGAATCAGCCCAAATGTTGGAACAAGAGCCACAGTGGATTCGTTGGTGCACAGCATCCAGTGAGGCAAGAACGGGAGCAGGTTCGGGCGCTCGGTTTCGTGCGGCCCTGTTGGCAGGTGGGGTGTCTCCGCAGCAGGCCGGGGTCCGAACAGGGGAGTGGGTGGGGCCGGGTTGGGGCCAATCGGTGCGGCTGGGGAGAAGCGGTGCTTGGGCACTTCGCTGCGATCGCGGTGCAGGGGAGCGGGGTGTGGACCACGTGGCGGGCCATGTAACCATGCAGCGGGGCCCCATCCGGGGACTGCTGGGGGACCACGTGATCCGCTGGGGCCAGGGGCTGGTAGGTTGGAGTTCGAGCGCGTACGACGGGGTCCGCGATCCGACGGTGGTGCATGCCATGACGCGCTGGGTGGTGCCCCTTTCGGCCGGAGACGCCCTGCCGGTCCGCCGGGGTTTCGCCGCCTGGCGGGAGGAGGGTCCGTGGCAGTGGGCCGTCACCGGCTCGCTGGCCCGGCTGGCGCTCCGATGGGAGGAGGGCGAGCCAGCGACCTGGTACCGGGATGGACTCCACCGGACCGAGGCCCAGCGCAGCCGGGCCACGACCCGCGTCCCCCGTTTGGCCGCCGCCGTCGCCCACCAGGCTCCTGGTGGTTTTCGCTGGGGCCTGGCGGCCGAGTTGGGCCGGGCAGGCCTGCCGCCGGGTCCCGTGACCCCCTGGACCGGCCTCGCCTCCTGCTTTGCCACCGGAAACTGGGCCTCCCTGCGCTGGGGCGGCGAGGCAGCCGCCTTCCCCGGCGGCTGGCGCACCCGGGCCGGCGCCATCTTCTCCGACGGTCCTGCCCGCGATGCCTTCGTGGGCCTATCGGCCGGCGAAGGCACGCATCCGGGCACCGGCTGGGGCGACGCCGCCGTGCCGGCCCCCGGCCCGGAAGCCGTCGCCGGGATGTTGTGGCGCCATCCCGGGAAAAACCGGGGCCGCCTATGGATTCGGGCCACCTGGGAACCCACCGGCTCTAGCTGGGAAGGCGAATGGCGCCGCAACCTCCGAACCCCGTCCGGCCCCTTGGAATGCCGGTTGCTCCTCCGAGGGGACCCGGCCCACCGCCTTGCCCGTGAGGTCCGGGCGGAAGCCCATTGGGAGCATCCGGAGGGCCTCCGGTTCCGGAGCTGGATCCAGGCAGCGCCCTCCGGCCCCGGGCTGCGGGGGTCCTGGGGAGGAGGGGCCGTCGGGGGCTGGCATCCCACGGGTGGTTCGTGGGACGTGGATGTCGTTTGGGTGGTGCATCGCTTGGAACCCGGGGTGCTCTGGTTCCGGCTACAGCCCGAGGCGGCACGGTGGACATCTTCAGTGCTGTCGGGCGCAGGAACCCGGTGGGGGGTGTGTTTGCGAAGGGCTCTGGGGCGGAGGGGCGAAGTGGCTTGGAGTCTGTACCGGTCCGATCGCTTGGGCGCAAGGACCCAAGGAAGTGGAGATACCGAGACCCTGGGTCCGGTCCGACATGCCTGGCAACTGCACGCAGCATTCGCCCTCTGACCCTATCTTCGCAGGCAAAATCCAAGGAACATGGCAACGACAGCCGACATCAAAAACGGTCTGTGCATCAACCACAACCACGGTTTGTGGCAAATCATTGAATTCCTGCACGTAAAGCCGGGGAAAGGAGCCGCTTTCGTGCGGACGAAACTGCGCAACCTCGCCACAGGGCGGGTGGTGGATCACACCTTCAACTCGGGCGTGAAAATCGACATCGTACGCATCGAGACCCGCGAGTATCAGTATCTGTTCAACGATGAGTCGGGGTATCATTTCATGAACCTCGAGACATACGAGCAAATTGCGGTGGACCGGGAAGTGATTTCAGCGCCTGATTTCCTGCAGGATGGCGTGGTGTGCCAGTTGCAGTTCCATGCAGAGGAGGAGCGTGTGCTCAACTGCGAACTGCCCCAGTACATCGAAACGGAGATCGTTTACACGGAACCTGGCATCAAGGGGGACACGGCGACCAATACCTTGAAGCCTGCCACCACCGACACGGGGGTGGAGGTGCGCGTCCCTTTGTTCGTGGATACGGGGGACCGGATCAAGGTCGATACCCGGACGAAGGAATACGTCGAGCGGGTCAAGAAGTAAAGCCGGGCCATGAATCCGAGCTTAGAGCGTCTGGAGCGGCGCATCGAACAGCAGGACTTCAAACTGAAGGCCCTGTTGGCGGTGACCCGTGCCATCAACGCCCGTGCTGCGGAGGCAGAATTGCTCGACCACTTTCGCGAGAGCCTCAACGAGTTTCTCGGCATCGATCGGCTCGTACTGTTTGCAAAAGAGGCCGGAGGTTGGCGTTGCCTGCTCTCCCAAGGTGTGGCGGGACAATTGCCGGTGGTCGAGACCGAGGCGTTTTTCCAACAACCCGGTCGGGTGGTGGTCCAGGCGGGGACGGGGGCCGAGGGTTTTGACGTGGTGGTGCCTGTGGTGCAAGAAGATGAGGTGCTTGCGTATTTGCTCGTGGGGGATCAGGAGGCCTCGCGGGGGGTCAGCCCCGTGGTCAAACACCTGCATTTCATCCAAACCCTGACGAACGTGCTGATGGTGGCCCTCATCAACCGGCGCATGGGGGAGGCCCTGCTGGCCCAGGAAGCAACGCGCCGGGAGTTGGAACTGGCGGCGGAGATGCAGGCTCAACTCGTTCGGACCCGCTGGCCCCAGGACCGGGACGTGGATGTGGTGGCGTACTACAAGCCCCACCGGGAAGTGGGGGGCGACTACTACGACTTCTTTGCCGTGGATGACGACCGCATCATCGTCTGCATGGCGGACGTAAGCGGCAAGGGCGTTTCGGCCGCCTTCCTGATGTCGAATTTTCAGGCCCACCTGCGGGCGATCTTTCAGTATGAGCCGGATGATTTGGCCCGCGCAGTGCGGTTGATGAACGAACGGGTCATGGAGCTCGCCCAAGGGGAAAAGTACATCACGCTCTTCGCTGCTGTGTATCGCCGCAGCACCCGAATCATGCAGTACGTGAACTGTGGTCACAACCCGCCGGTCCTGCTGAATCCTGACGGCGTCTGCCGCCAGTTGACCGAAGGCTCAGTGGGTCTGGGGATGTTCGACCAGATTCCGAACATCGAGGTGGGACAGTGTGCCTTGCCCAAGGGCGGGGTGTTGACTTGCTTCACGGACGGCTTGGTGGAGCAGGAGAATGCGGAAGGGGTGCCGTTCGGGGTGCACCGAATGGAGCAGGTACTCAGCCGCCACCGGGGCATGGAAGTCGCTGACATCCAGCAAGCCCTGGTGGACCAGGTTCAGGCCTTTCGCGGCAGTGAGCCCGCCTTCGACGACACTGCCCTGTTGACCCTCCGGTTCAAGTGATGCGGGCCGTCACCGGATGGGTGGGTGCTGCAGGCCGTTGCGGCTGGCGGCTGTAGGCCAAATCCCATACCACCATCATGGCCATAAATCCCCAGAAGGGAGCGCTGGCCTTGTCCGTGTCGAGGTAGTTGTTCAACACGCCGTGCACGAAGTAGGTCATGAGCCCGAGGAACAGGGCGAGCGCCAGGTTGCGGTCGTCGCCGGGGGGCAGGATGCGCTGCAATCGGAACCCGAGGTGGAGGGTGAATCCCAACAACCCCAAGAAAAAAACCAGCCCCGGAATCCCCTGCTCTGCCAAGGGGCCGAGGTACTCGCTGTGCGCGTTGCCGCCGTCCCCTTGGTTGGTGCTGATGATGGTGCGGTCCGTGGAACGCTGGAAGGGGGCGTAGACGAATTGGTAGGTGCCCGGTCCCCAACCTTGCAAAGGCCGCTCCAAGAACAGGGCCCAAGCGCACTGCCATCGGTTGAGCCGTTCCAGATTGGAGGCGTCGGAAGAAACGTTTGAGATGGATTCCACGTGTTCGGCCAAATCGTCCGAACTGTCCTGCTCGTTCCGTTGCAATTGGATGAGCAGGGCATCCTTGCTGAGAAACAATCCGGTTCCAAGGAGAACGCCCAGCACCAACAGGGTCTTCAGACGCAACCCCAACCACATCAGGAGCCAGAGGACCGCGGCACCGGCGAGCGAGATCCAAGCTGCTCGGGTGTAGGAGAGCACGAGCCCGATGAGGAGGATGGCAAACAGGATGGCGATGAGCGCTCTGCTGATGGGGGTTTGGCCTCGAGAAACCAACAAGGCAAAAACAGGCGGAATGAAGAGCGCCAAAACCGCCCCGTAGGACGTATGGTCCTTGTAGAATGGGGTCATCACCCAGTGTCCCGAATCCTTGTCGAACCCATATCCCGCGTGGCGGATGAGGGTGTAAATGACCACGATGGCCAGGGGCACGGCGTACAGCAGGACCATGTTCCGGGGCGAAATTTGGCGGTGGCGGATGAGGTGTCCCAGGACCCAAAAGAAGCCGACGACGAACCAAATCCGCACCAACCAGGCCTTCAGGGAAACGAGGGGTAGGTGGCTCATGAGCACGGTGAGCCCCATCCACAGCAGCCCCGCTGTGATCCACCGGGAAAGGGGGTGGCGCATCAGGGAGGCATCCACGGGAAACCCGGAGAAACTGCGGAACAGGAAGAGCACAAGGATGCCTGCGAGCATGGGTTCGGTGGGCAGATACAGGCCCAACCCGCCGATTTCCATCTGTTCGAGGTTGATGCTCAGGGGAACGGCGAAAAGCAGCAGGCCCATGTAGACCGGCATGCGCCAAATGCCCAAGGCGATGACCGCCAAGACCGCCGGTACCGCCGCCACAGCGTACGCCTCGAAGGCAAGGGCGGCGGCCAGCAGGGCGGCAAATCCGAGCCCAGCGAGGACCGGCCAGCGGTCCCCCAGGACAGTGGCCCGTGGGTTCATGCGCCGGCCCGGGCTGGCTTGAGTTGGTCCGCAGCCAGCAGGGCCAGCAGCGCAAAGAGGAGGGAGGAGGCAACCGAAACCGCCACGATGAGCCACCGAATGGGGTAAGCCTTCTTATCGGCAGGAGCGGCCCGGTCTACCACGAATGCGGATGCGATTTGCGTTTCGGCGTCCAATTTCATGAGCTCGTACCGGCGTTTCAGGATCTTCTCCCGCTCGTACGCGCCTTCGATGAGGTTCGTCAGTTTGTTGAACTCGGTGGCGTTCTTCGAGAGTTCGACCATCTGCTGCCGGATGAGTTCCGCGTTGTTCTTGGCGCCGACGGCCATGGCGGTGGCGTACTGCTCATTGAGGCCGCCGATCTGCGTCTCGAAGTCATAAATCCCCAAGGCATGCAGGGCGGCCAGCTCGGTCTCCATGTCGCGGATTTCGTCCTTGACTTGTTGGTAGGAGGCGGAGGCGTATCGCAGGGCTTCCTTCGCTCGGTCGTTGCGCAGCCGGTTGGCGAGGGAGTCCGCGAGAAAGGCGATGTCGTTCGCGATGTCCGCCGCCACCTGGGGGTCCTTGTCCAGCACGCGGATCTCAATGGAACCGAATTTGGTCAAGTTGGCGTCTACTTGGCTGTCGTATTGCTTGGCCAAATCCGCCCGCGCCCCTTTCCCCGCCGAGTCGATCTGATAGTGCTTCCACAGGTCGTACTTGCGGATGATTCGGGACCGGATTTGGTCTGAATTGAGGATCTGCAACAACCGCTCCGCATCTTCGGTCTCGCCGTACTCCAGCAAGTCTTTCTGCTTCAATTCTTCGAAAAACTGCTCGCCGATGGAGTGCTGCGGGGTTGCAAAGAGGACCACCGTGGACTGAAACTGCTCCTCGATGATGAGTGAGGCACCGGCAGACAGCAGGGCCGCAGCGGCTCCAATGATGCCCAGCCACTTGCGCTTGGCGAAAATGAACTGCAGCAGGTGGGCTGAGCCGAAGGAAGCGGCGGCCTGGGCGGGGTTTTCAGAAGGCGGGGCTTGCATGGGCCAAATGTACAGCACCACCGGCTCCCTCCGCAGCGCCCGTTTCTCGCTGGTTCAGGGCTGGTTCA